>AAZW01000154.1 GCA_000169995.1 Vibrionales bacterium SWAT-3
TGCTGGTGGTATGTTCGTATCACTTATCAAGTTGCTAGTAGTGCCTCTTGTATATGTATCTATTGTTTGCGGTATCGTTGAACTAAAAGATATCCGTTCATTTGGTCGTCTTGGTGGTAAAACCTTTGGTCTTTACATTATTAACACCATCATCGCGATCTCTGCAGCTCTAACTATTGGTCTTATTTTCCAACCTGGTGCTGGTGCAAATCTAGCAGGTACGGTTTCTGAGACGATTGCACTTACAACAACAGAAACACCAGACATCTTCTCTCTGGTTGTGAACATCGTTCCTAGCAACCCAGTACAAGCATTCGCAAGCGGTGACATGCTACAAATCATCTTCATGGCGATTCTGACTGGTCTTGCTATTCAAGCGCTTGATTCTCGTGGTGGCCCAGCTATCAAGACATTCAAGATGGCTAACGAAATCATGATGAAGCTTATCGGCCTAGTAATGAGCCTAGCGCCATACGGTGTATTCGCTCTTATGATTCAACTAGGTGCGACACTAGATGCAAACACGCTAATGTCAGTAGCTGGCTACGTAGCGCTTGTTGTTGCAATGCTTGTGTTCTGGATCTTCTTCTTCTACCCAATGATGGTGGGTTCATTCACTGGTATTTCTCCAAAGCAGTTCCTACGTGCAACTCGTGAGCAAGTTCTATTCTCACTATCTACTGCAAGTTCGAACGCGACAATCCCAGTAACAATGCGCACTCTTACTGACAAGCTAAACGTATCTAAGTCAGTA
>AAZW01000153.1 GCA_000169995.1 Vibrionales bacterium SWAT-3
AATTATTAGCATGAAAACTTTCGTTGCTAAACCAGAAACTGTAAAACGCGACTGGTATGTTGTAGACGCTGAAGGTAAAACTCTTGGTCGTCTAGCAAGTGAAATCGCTTCTCGCCTTCGTGGTAAGCACAAAGCAGAATACACTCCTCACGTAGACACTGGTGATTACATCATCGTTGTTAACGCTGAGAAAGTTGCTGTAACTGGTAACAAAGCTAAGGGTAAGGTTTACTACCGTCACTCTGAGTTCCCAGGTGGTCTTAAGTCTATCACTTTCGAAAAGCTGATCGACAAGAAACCAGAAATGGTTCTAGAACTAGCTGTTAAAGGTATGCTTCCACGTGGTCCTCTAGGCCGCGCTATGTACCGTAAGCTAAAAGTATACGCTGGTGCTGAGCACAACCATGTTGCTCAACAACCACAAGTACTAGACATCTAATTGGGGATTATGAAAATGGCAGAGAATCAATACTACGGCACTGGTCGTCGCAAAAGCTCAGCAGCTCGTGTTTTCATCAAACCAGGTTCTGGTGAGATCGTAATCAACAAGCGTAGCCTTGATGTTTACTTCGGTCGTCCAACTTCTCGTATGGTTGTTAAGCAACCTCTTGAGCTAGTTGAACTAACTGAGAAACTTGACCTTTACATCACTGTTTCTGGTGGTGGTATTTCTGGTCAAGCTGGCGCAATCCGCCACGGTATCACTCGCGCTCTTATGGAGTACGATGAAACTCTACGTCCTGCTCTACGTGCAGCTGGCTACGTTACTCGTGACGCTCGTTGCGTTGAACGTAAGAAAGTTGGTCTACGTAAAGCACGTCGTAAACCTCAATTCTCTAAGCGTTAATTTTTCTTTACGAAAAAGTACACGCTCCCAGTTTTATTACTGGAATTGTGGTTCAAAGCTCGGCTATATGCTGGGCTTTTGTTTTCTCCCCCTGCTAA
>AAZW01000152.1 GCA_000169995.1 Vibrionales bacterium SWAT-3
TGTAAACCCAGCGTTGGCGCTCCATTTTTTCGATATGAAGGCGGTCAATGTTCGCTTGATGCATTAACAAGGAACTCTCTAGTTCTTGTTCATATCTGGTATGAGCAATATCGAGCGCCTCAAGTGCGAGTCGGTTGTCTGTATCTCGCGCTTCCATCTGAATGGATGAATATCGTTGATAATAGATAAACGCTTGTTGGTAATCATTAAGTGCTTTGTGTATCTCAGATAATTGAAGTAGAGCTTGAGCTGTGTATTTGTGTCTTGATACCTGTTCCGCTAACTTCAAAGCTTGCTCGGCGTAATTAAGTGCCTCAGCCATAAGCTTTTTCTCTTCGAACATATCACTCACTGCCAGATAAGCATTGATACGAATTCCATCATTGTTCAATTCATTGGCAGCCTCGAGTGACTCTATTAAATAGCTTCGCGCTAAATCATACTTTTGTGTTTGCGTATAAGCTTTACCTAACCCTAAGCTAGTGAGTGCCATGCCATAGTTATGGGATGATTCTCTTAGTAATTTATGCGCTTGTCCAAAGTGATGAATCGCTAAGTCGCTTTGGCTTTGATTTAAATAGAGATCAGCAAGGCTGTGATGTACCTGAGCCTTCATTAGGCCTGAAGCATAGGCTCTAAGGGCAAGCGCTTCCTCTAGGTATTGAGTTGATTTTTCATACTGTTTTAGCTCTTTGAGTAAGTTACCAATATCGTTGTAAACCCCAGAGATATCATGTCCTTTTGGGAATGCCTTGATCAAAGATAGATAGGTATTTAACGCGGTATGGTAGTCACTACGAAAATGATGATTGTTAGCGATGACCCGATAAGTAATGAACTTGGGCAGTACAGGATCGATGGCATTATGTAAGTCGGACTCAAGCCCCGAGCAATAGTAGTTTGCTTGATGATATTTAGCTTGTTCGTTGAGGGATCGACATAATTGGTATTTGAGCAGTGCTTTGCCGGTTGAATCGCTACGAGATTGCATTTTTGCTAACAGAGTCAAAAAGCCTT
>AAZW01000151.1 GCA_000169995.1 Vibrionales bacterium SWAT-3
TAGCTCCACCATCTTTAAGGGTTCTTATTTCTTTAGAATAGAAAGTAGAATCTTTAAAAATGGTTTCGAAAGAAATCAAGCTCTTTAACAATTTGGAAAGCTGACTGATTAACTCTATGAGTTAATCAAATTAAAAGTTCTCAATGTTTTCTTTTAACTAAGAAAACACAACACAAACACATTCAAGTGTCTTGTATTCGATTCAAACTTGTTTGAATCACATTGAGTCCGGCAAACACGTAATAAGAACTAACCCTTCTTATTACAACCAAAAACCTTGGTTAGTTGCCATACCTAAGACCCTTTCGGGTTGTATGGTTAAGTGACTAAGCGTACACGGTGGATGCCTTGGCAGTCAGAGGCGATGAAGGACGTATTAACTTGCGATAAGCCCAGATTAGACAGTAAAAGTCATTTGAGTCTGGGATTTCCGAATGGGGAAACCCACTTACATAAGTAAGTATCTTGTTGTGAATACATAGCAACAAGAGGCAAACCGGGGGAACTGAAACATCTAAGTACCCCGAGGAAGAGAAATCAACCGAGATTCCGAAAGTAGCGGCGAGCGAAATTGGATTAGCCCTTAAGCTTTTAATGAGACAGACGAAGGCTCTGGAAAGTGCCGCAATAAAGGGTGATAGCCCCGTAGTCGACATCTCATCATCAGTGAAAACGAGTAGGGCGGGACACGTGATATCCTGTCTGAATATGGGGGGACCATCCTCCAAGGCTAAATACTACTGACTGACCGATAGTGAACCAGTACCGTGAGGGAAAGGCGAAAAGAACCCCTGTGAGGGGAGTGAAATAGAACCTGAAACCGTGTACGTACAAGCAGTATGAGCACCTTCGTGGTGTGACTGCGTACCTTTTGTATAATGGGTCAGCGACTTAATTTTAGTAGCAAGGTTAACCGTTTAGGGGAGCCGTAGGAAACCGAGTCTTAACTGGGCGTACAGTTGCTAGGATTAGACCCGAAACCAGTGATCTAGCCATGGGCAGGTTGAAGTTGAGTAACATCA
>AAZW01000150.1 GCA_000169995.1 Vibrionales bacterium SWAT-3
CTATGTTAGGTTGGCGAGATGTGATACTCATGAGTCGCAGTGATGTGCTGTTGTTGCCTGAGCAGGCTGATAGTTAGGTTGATTGGCATCGGCTTATAGAAATAGAAACCTTGGATATAGTCGACACCTAACTTAGACAAGACTTTGACTTGCGATTCATACTCTACGCCTTCAACGATAACCTGCATGCCTAAAGTGCGGGACAGTTGCAGCATGGACTCTAGCAAAGGGACACCAAAGCTGGATTCGTCTGAAATGTTCTGCACGAAGACGCGATCAATCTTTAGGATACTGAACGGAAATTGCCTTACGAAATCGGCTCTTCTCCGCTTAGATGAGCTTGATTTCCGGATAAATGGTAGAGTGAGTTTCTAGGATTGAGGTTTGTCTAATCTTCAATTTAAAGTAATCAGTATCCCTTACTCCTCGGGCTCTCCGTCTAAGAAGACCTATCGATACATTCCCTGCTTCCACTCGGGCATTCGTCAGCTTATATTTTGCATAGTTGCAGATCCCAACTCTTCTCTCCCAAAGCGCGTCTGCAAAGTTGATGAGAGATAAGATCCTCGTCTTTTTAGCAAGCTGGCACCACGCATCAAGCGCTGCGATCATCAAGTCAAAATTACGTTCATCCCATAAGGCTTGAAGCTGCTCTTTGAGCATATAAATCGTACAAAGAGTCTTATTGCTTTCCAGTAAATCATCTAGCCTATCTGACTGCTTATCGCTTAATTTCGGCGCATTTTTGAGGAGTAAAAATAGCGTCCCTTTAAGCATTTTCTTCTCGTCATGTGTTCCTTTCCTAAACGCTTTATTACGCTCTTTCCTTATCAGAAGAGAGTAGTTCTGCATAACGTGAAACCGGTCAAAAACGATGTCTGCATTCGGAAGAGCGTTTCTCACTGCTGATTGGTAAGATTGCCCCATATCCATTGATACCGCTTGGATGCCGTCTCTCGTTTGCGGTGATAATTGTTCAAAAAAGTTGATGAGTACGTTTGAAGTCCGCCCATGGTCAACCCAAATAAGTTGTCCTGAAACGAGATCATAAACGACGGTCATATAATCATGGCCTTTAGCCCTGGCGA
>AAZW01000149.1 GCA_000169995.1 Vibrionales bacterium SWAT-3
ATATAGTTAGACTTAAACAACGACTTGATTATAAGCCGCAACCTCCTTCGTCATTCCCTAGCGCGAGGGACGAGTTCATAGGGAATCCCCTACAACATGTCATTGTATTGCTTTATTCAAGAAACTATCTGATGCAATAGACTAAGCTGAAACTAATCAACAGAAGGTAAGTAGATCCCCGGCTCGCTCGTTCCTCGCGCCCGAGGATGACGGTGAGGGGTTATAAAACGTTGCTAGAGAAGCTTTGAGCTATTGTACCTTTCCGTCATTCCCTAGCGCGAGGGACGAGCTCATAGGGAATCTCTTTGAACCGGTTTTTATCTAGTACTCAAACAACGTTTTTATTATAAGCCTACGATAAATAGCTCCAGAGCCATTCATTCCTCACACGGATACCAGCGAATGTAACACACCCTGATAAAAGGCTTTGAAGCTGCACCTCCTTCGTCATTCCCTAGAGCGAGGAACGAGTTCATAGGGAATCTCGCTTTTAAAAACTAAGTGATAGAAATGAAGTTTAAGTACGGGTTCGAACAAGAAGAATGCTGATATGGAAACGCTGAAGACAGAAACCAAAAAGCCCGAACATTTCTGTTCGGGCTTTTCAATTTGGAACGACGCGGCCGGCTAGGACACGGAGTCAACTCGTGACCTGATGTATCAAATAGCTTTAGTGTGTTTCAGATGCGAAGAAGGCTCATCATTTCTGATGAGCCTTTCTCAATTTGGAGCGACGCGGCCGGCTAGGTACACGGGGTCAACTCGTGACCTAGAATCAGATTGGAACAAAACCGTAAAGCAGAAATAGAAAAAGCCCGAACATTTCTGTTCGGGCTTTTCAATTTGGAACGACGCGGCCGGCTAGGACACGGGGTCAACTCGTGACCTGATGTCTCAAATAGCTTTAGCATATTCCAAAAGCAAAAAAGGCTCACCATTTCTGATGAGCCTTTTCCAAATTGGAGCGACACACGAGGTTCGAACTAGTGACCTCAACCTTGGCAAGGTTGCGCTCTACCAGCTGAGCTAGTGTCGCATTTGCTTTATCGAGATAAAGACTTGTAGATGGTGCCCCGGGCCGGACTTGAACCGGCACAACGCGAACGTCGAGGGATT
>AAZW01000148.1 GCA_000169995.1 Vibrionales bacterium SWAT-3
AACCAACATTACGTGCAGCTTCAGCTGTTAAATCACGAGCGGCAGGGTCAAACGAAGCAGGAACCGTGATCGTTACGTCTTGGTCTGCCAGTTTGTGTTCTGGGTTCGCGTGGTTCCAAGCATCTTTAAGGTGCTCAAGGTACAGTTCAGTTGTCTTAAGCGGAGATACTTTTTCTACTTCTTCTGGGCTACCTGCCGGAAGGAAAGCATCACGACGGTTTACACCACCGTGGCATAGCCAAGATTTCGCACTTGCTACCAAACGGATAGGGGTTTTAGAACCAAGGTTACGAGCAATCGCACCAACCAGTGCTTTTGGCTCAGAAGACCAAGGTAGAACACGTGACGCGTCGTTCATTTCGTGCTCGTGCGGTTGGTATAGGAACGAGCCAAGTTGGCTGCGAGTTTCTACTGTACCGGGAGCCGTAAGCTGAGGAATTGGCATTACCTCTACGCGTGCATCTTCATTGGTTGTGTCAATGTAAGACAAAACGCAGTGTGTAGTACCTAAATCGATACCAACGCTGAACTTAGGTGCTTGATCTTGAGTAGGTAGCTCTTGCGATGATGCCTGAGTTTGGTGTTCCATTATAGCTCTACCTCTGCAGGTGCAATCACAGATGCATCGTAGTTTTCAGCAAGCTTAGGTAGGTTCATGTCCGTTGCTTTCCAGCCTTTGTGAACAAGTGTGCCGTTGAATGGTGCGTTACCCGTTACGTTACCTGTTAGACGGATTTCTTGAGGATTGAAGCCTTCAGCTACCGTGATGCGAGTCTCTTCATCTTCATTGCGGATGTGGGCAAGCGTTACGTAGTCCGCTAGTACTTTTTGACCACCAGTGTGAATAACACGTGCAGCTGCGCCAACTTCTTCGTCAGAGAACGAAGTCAGGTCTTCTTTTAGGAAGTCGATTAGACGCGCTTCTTGCTGCATGATAGACAGCAATTGCATTGCAGAATCTGTTGGTGCTGTTGCCAGCTTAGATTCAACTTCTACTACTTTTTCGATGACTTTCTCTACTTCAACAACTTTTTCTACTTCGACAATCTTTTCAACTGGCTTTTCAACTTCAACGATCTTTTCTACTGGTTTTTCTACGACTTTCTCAACCACTTTGGTTTTACGAGAAACGGCAATTAGCAGTAGTAAAACGCT
>AAZW01000147.1 GCA_000169995.1 Vibrionales bacterium SWAT-3
TCACAGAAAAGCAACAAAAATAGGATAAAAAGTCGACATTAAACGCTTAACAAGCAAAACCACCACATAACTATTCACTACAAAAGCATATAGTAAGAAAAAACAGCATCATACTAGTGGTAATAAATACTCACAAAACCCTTACCACAACTTACTTGTAGAGCTAAAGTCATGGTTAAGAGCAGATCTCACTACCAATCACTAAAAACAAATAATTATTCCAAAAAACAATTAACACTATAGAAACAAAACCTAATTTATCTATTTATATCAAACAAAACAACTGCATATTGTTGGTTAATCCATATTTACAACCACTAATATAGAGATGGGAAATATAAGATAACAAAACAAGCGGATGGATAAATTAGTTGGAATTTTCGGCGATTTGGGAGGGGGAAAAATGCTAAATACAGCCATTAATCGACAATTTGGGGGTTAGATTTCATTTTTCGTAAAAGTCTTTAGACCAAACCTATCAATCTGTCGAATTTATTAACTAGTAAATTATATAAAATTAGATATAGATCGAGCGGTTTAATGAATTGAGGTTTTGTGTGGAAAGGAAGCGAACTCATAGATAGGCTGAGGGAGAAGAGCAGTCACATTGAACGCGCAACACTTCGAAGAGGTGAGTTTGCTTGTAATCTAAACCCCAAACGAAAAAAAGCCCCGTCATTTCTGACGAGGCTTCTTATAGTGGTCGGTGAAGAGGGATTCGAACCCCCGACCCTCTGGTCCCAAACCAGATGCGCTACCAAGCTGCGCTATTCACCGACAAAATTAATGGGGTGGCTAACGAGATTCGAACTCGCGACCACCGGAATCACAATCCAGGGCTCTACCAACTGAGCTATAGCCACCACTAATTTTTTTGTATAACCGCTTAACAAGCGATTATTGAAATAGTGGTCGGTGAAGAGGGATTCGAACCCCCGACCCTCTGGTCCCAAACCAGATGCGCTACCAAGCTGCGCTATTCACCGACTAGTTTTGTATCGATTCTTGGGATAGTGAATCAACACTGGAAGCCGAAGCTACCGATAATTTGTAAAGAAAGAATGGGGTGGCTAACGAGATTCGAACTCGCGACCACCGGAATCACAATCCAGGGCTCTACCAACTGAGCTATAGCCACCATAATTTCTTTTTCTGCCAATTTCTCGCTTACCGAAGTAAGTGACCGGATGGCGCGCCTGAAAGGATTCGAACCTTCGGCCT
>AAZW01000146.1 GCA_000169995.1 Vibrionales bacterium SWAT-3
GTGCCGTTGATCGTCACCGTGATGTCATGCTCTGTGCCGTCTGCCGACGTCACTGTGAAGGTTTCCGTTAACGTATCCCCGTCGCCCAGCTCTTGAACTGCGTCCAGGTCGTTATTCAGAGAGTACGTCCACACGCCATCGGTGCCGATGTTGAACGTGCCGTATGAGCCTGCCGTGTCGGTTTGCGCCGTGAAGGTCGCTTCGCCCGCATCGTCATCACTGATCGTCAGTGTGCCGCCCGTGCTCAAGCTGGTGTCTTCCGTCACTTCGCCCGCATCCACGCCGTCACCCGTTCCGATGACCGGCGCATCGTTGGTGCCGTTGATCGTCACCGTGATGTCATGCTCTGTGCCGTCTGCCGACGTCACTGTGAAGGTTTCCGTTAACGTATCCCCGTCGCCCAGCTCTTGAACTGCGTCCAGGTCGTTATTCAGAGAGTACGTCCACACGCCATCGGTGCCGATGTTGAACGTGCCGTATGAGCCTGCCGTGTCGGTTTGCGCCGTGAAGGTCGCTTCGCCCGCATCGTCATCACTGATCGTCAGTGTGCCGCCCGTGCTCAAGCTGGTGTCTTCCGTCACTTCGCCCGCATCCACGCCGTCACCCGTTCCGATGACCGGCGCATCGTTGGTGCCGTTGATCGTCACCGTGATGTCATGCTCTGTGCCGTCTGCCGACGTCACTGTGAAGGTTTCCGTTAACGTATCCCCGTCGCCCAGCTCTTGAACTGCGTCCAGGTCGTTATTCAGAGAGTACGTCCACACGCCATCGGTGCCGATGTTGAACGTGCCGTATGAGCCTGCCGTGTCGGTTTGCGCCGTGAAGGTCGCTCGCCCGCATCGTCATCACTGATCGTCAGTGTGCCGCCCGTGCTCAAGCTGGTGTCTTCCGTCACTTCGCCCGCATCCACGCCGTCACCCGTTCCGATGACCGGCGCATCGTTGGTGCCGTTGATCGTCACCGTGATGTCATGCTCTGTGCCGTCTGCCGACGTCACTGTGAAGGTTTCCGTTAACGTATCCCCGTCGCCCAGCTCTTGAACTGCGTCCAGGTCGTTATTCAGAGAGTACGTCCACACGCCATCGGTGCCGATGTTGAACGTGCCGTATGAGCCTGCCGTGTCGGTTTGCGCCGTGAAGGTCGCTTCGCCCGCATCGTCATCACTGATCGTCAGTGTGCCGCCCGTGCTCAAGCTGGTGTCTTCCGTCACTTCGCCCGCATCCACGCCGTCACCCGTTCCGATGACCGGCGCATCGTTGGTGCCGTTGATCGTCACCGTGATGTCA
>AAZW01000145.1 GCA_000169995.1 Vibrionales bacterium SWAT-3
CGTGTGCTTTTGCGCAAGCATTGTTTGCGAACCCAGATATTCTGTTACTTGATGAACCTACCAACAACTTGGACATTCACACCATCAACTGGCTTGCTGAAGAGCTAAACCAGCGTAAATGTACAATGATCATCATTTCGCACGATAGACACTTCCTGAACTCGGTATGTACGCACATGGCGGACATCGATTACGGTGAACTTCGTATCTACCCAGGTAACTACGAGTACTTCCTAGAAGCATCGGGTTTACTTCGTGAACAACTTCTGGTTTCTAATGCGAAGAAGACGGCAGAAATAAACGAACTGCAAGACTTCGTAAATCGTTTTGGTGCCAATGCATCAAAAGCGAAGCAAGCAAGCTCTCGTGCCAAGAAGATGGAAAAAATCACCCTTGATGAAGTGAAGTCTTCGAGCCGTATGAGCCCATCGATTAACTTCGGTGAAGGTAAAAAGCTGCATCGTCAAGCGCTTGAGCTTCAAGAGCTAGGCCACGGTTTCGAAGGCGAGACGCTATTTGCTGGTGGTAATTTGTTACTTGAGGCGGGCACGCGCCTTGCGGTTATCGGTGAGAACGGCGTAGGTAAAACCACTTTACTACGCTGTCTAGTTGGTGAACTTGAGCAAAACCAAGGTATCGTAAAATGGTCTGAAAACGCATCAGTCGGCTACTGCCCGCAAGATAGCAGTGCAGACTTTGACAACGACTTGAGCATATTCGATTGGATTTCACAGTGGCGTACAGCGAAGCACGATGACTTAATGGTACGTGGCATTCTAGGTCGTCTGCTGTTTACTGCTGATGATGCAAACAAGAAAGCACGTAACTGTTCTGGTGGTGAGAAGAACCGTCTGTTATTTGGTAAGCTAATGATGCAAGACATCAATGTTCTTGTGATGGACGAACCAACGAACCACATGGACATGGAAGCGATCCAAGCGCTAAATGATGCGCTGAAGGTTTATCCAGGTACGCTTATTTTTGTGAGTCACGACCGTGAGTTTGTATCTTCACTGGCAACACACATCATTGATGTAAAAGACCAACAGCTAGTGAGCTTCCAAGGTACTTATGAAGAGTACCTAGATCACCAGAAAAAGATGCTGATGGTTAACCTGTAACAGTCACAATGCAAGACTGATTGAGGTAGGTGAACTGACACTAATGGTTCACCACCAGAACAAAACAAAGCCCCCGAGCACTGCTGTGGTCGGGGGCTTTTTGTTGGCTTCTGGCCAATAATCTTATTAGTACTTGAACAACTGAACTTGGGTATTCAATTGTTGGGCGATGCCACGTAATTCTTCTGAAAGGTGACGCGAGTTATCGGCTTCCGTCGACATCT
>AAZW01000144.1 GCA_000169995.1 Vibrionales bacterium SWAT-3
AGTCTCTTTCAGACGCTGACGCTCTTTCTCCATGTTGTCCATCTTCTCGTTGAATCGAGCCCAACGCGCATCATCAACCAAACCAAGTTCACGAGATTTTTCTGTCAGACGGATATCGGCGTTGTCTTCACGAAGCAACAGACGGTATTCCGCACGAGACGTAAACATACGGTACGGTTCTTTGGTGCCCATAGTTGATAGGTCATCGATAAGAACGCCCATGTAAGCTTGGTCACGACGTGGGCTCCAGCCCTCTTTGCCTTGAGTGAATAAGCTTGCGTTTAAGCCAGCCATGAGACCTTGTGCTGCCGCTTCTTCATAACCGGTAGTACCGTTAATTTGACCAGCAAAGAACAAGCCTTTAATAAACTTCGTTTCGTAAGTCAGTTTTAGGTCGCGAGGATCAAAGAAATCATACTCAATTGCGTAGCCAGGACGCACGATGTGAGCATTTTCGAATCCCTTCATTGAGCGAACAATTTGAACCTGTACATCAAACGGCAGACTAGTAGAGATACCATTCGGGTATAACTCATGTGTCGTTAGGCCTTCAGGCTCAATAAAAATTTGGTGGCTGTTTTTATCAGCAAAACGCATCACTTTGTCTTCAATCGAAGGACAGTAGCGAGGACCAATACCCTCAATCACGCCGGCGTACATCGGGCTGCGGTCAAGGTTGGCACGAATCACATCGTGCGTATTTTCATTGGTATGCGTGATGTAACATGGGATTTGGCGCGGCTGTTGTGCTCGGCTGCCCATGAATGAGAAAACCGGTGTTGGGTTATCACCGTGCTGAACCTCAAGTTCAGAAAAATCAACACTGCGCGCATCGATACGAGGAGGTGTACCTGTTTTCAGGCGATCAACTCGAAATGGAAGATCACGAAGTCGGTCAGCCAAAGCGATCGATGGTGGATCGCCAGCACGACCACCAGAAGAGCTTTCCATACCAATATGGATCTTACCGCCGAGGAATGTCCCTACCGTCAGTACCACAGCATCGGCACGGAACTTAAGGCCCATTTGGGTTACCACACCGACCACTTGATCCTGTTCAACGATCAGGTCATCAACCGATTGCTGGAACAAGGTTAGATTTGGCGTGTTTTCAAGGACATTACGAACAAAGGCTTTGTAGAGTGCACGGTCTGCTTGAGCGCGAGTTGCACGAACCGCAGGGCCTTTTGATGCGTTTAATGTTCTGAATTGAATACCTGCATGATCAATAGCTTGCGCCATTAAACCACCCATAGCATCGACCTCTTTTACCAAGTGGCCCTTACCAATACCACCGATAGCTGGGTTGCAGGACATTTGTCCCAATGTATCGATATTGTGAGTAAGTAATA
>AAZW01000143.1 GCA_000169995.1 Vibrionales bacterium SWAT-3
ATTGGCAACTGAATAGAATGTCTAAAGGGCAAAGCGCAAATACAGTCCGCCGATTAACATCGTGTCTAAGTAATGTTTTACTGTACTGATTGAAACGGGTGACTTCAACGCACCTCACCCGTTAAAAGACCTCAAACAACCCGCCCCTAATCGGTCTGAAATGACTTATTTAACAACCTACCAAATAGATGCGTTGTTATCAGCGGTACAATCGCACCCTGAACTATCCAAGATAGTAGACATTTGTTTGTCTACTGGTTCACGGTGGAGAGAAACCGTAACTCTAAAGCCAATGAACCTAAGCCCCTATAGGATTAGATTCACCAACACAAAAACAGGCAAGCCTCGAACTGTTCCTATTAGTGAAGAGTTATATAAAAAGTTGCAAACCAATGTAAGCGGAAACTTGTTTTCATATGACCCGCAAAAAGAGCTATACGAGATTATGGATTCATTAGAGTTCAACTTACCGAAAGGGCAAAAGGTTCACGTATTACGGCACACTTTCGCGAGTCACTTTATTATGAACGGCGGTAACATTCTTACGCTAAAAGAAATCCTAGGCCATGCTAGTATTACCCAAACAATGGCTTATGCTCATTTAGCACCAGACCACCTAATTGACGCGGTAAAACTTAACCCACTAAGCAGGTTAAGAGATCCACAAAATGACCACACTCACGACCCAAAGCGACCTATTACCACATAAGACGGATTGTTAAGTGATTGTATTTAATGGCTATGAACCATTACCACCCATACTAAACAACTTGGGAAACGCTCAGTAATGAGCCTTTTAATGAAAATTAAGTCATTGTTTTCAAATTAAAATAAAAAAAGCAAAACCACAAAATGACCACAAAAAAAGCCCACTAGCAATAGTGGGCTTTCTTTTTAACTCTTTGGAGCACTCCCCCAAAGCAACGAAGTATCATTTCCTAATAAGCCAGCCACATAATCTATACCGCCATGCTTAACGGTAAGAAACACACCGCTATACGTACCATTCATTGAAGCTTGAGCACATGACACAGCGTTTGCGTTGTTTACATTGAAATACGCGCCGTTACGCACAAGGGTTCCTGTGATTGTACAAATACCATTTACAGTAAAAGAGCCATCAGCATTGATTGTCCATGTACTACCATCACTAAGGTTTGTATGAGTACCTACAATCTCAGATAGTTGCAAAGAATCAGACGTTTTATCCATTGAGTACGCTAGATTGCTTCCATTAAAAACCGCAGTCAGTGACACAGAATTACACGTAAAATTAGCAGTCATTTCCTGACTACTACTTTTAAGGAAACTTGATGCATCAGCGTATGTTACGCCCTTAGTTTTCATCTGCTTTTCTGTCGTGGTTGCACTATCAGTAAAGTAAACACCATTATTTGCAAAGTCACCCACCACCAAATTATT
>AAZW01000142.1 GCA_000169995.1 Vibrionales bacterium SWAT-3
GTACTCTGAAGAATTGTGAAAACAACTGGTGTGGGTCTCCACTCTGGTCGTAAAGTCACACTTACTCTTCGCCCGGCAGCTGCAAATACAGGTATTGTTTACCGTCGTACTGATGTAAATCCACCTGTAGATTTTCCAGCTGATCCAGCATCAGTTCGTGACACTATGTTATGTACTGCTCTTGTGAATGACGAAGGCGTACGTATCTCTACAGTGGAACACCTTAACGCGGCTCTAGCGGGCATGGGCATCGACAACATTATTGTTGAAGTAGATGCACCAGAGATCCCAATTATGGATGGTAGCGCAAGCCCATTCGTATACTTGCTACAGCAAGCGGGAGTTGAAACGCTGAATGCACCAAAACGTTTCATTCGCATCAAAAAGCCAGTTCGTTTTGAAGACGGTGATAAGTGGGCAGAGTTCGTTCCATTTAATGGCTTCCGTATGGACTTTGAGATCGAGTTCAACCACCCTGCAATTGAGTCTGACGAACAGCATCTATTGTTTGATTTCTCTTCTCAAGGCTTTGTGAAAGAGATTTCTCGAGCTCGTACTTTCGGCTTCATGCGTGATATCGAATACCTTCAATCACAAAACTTGTGTTTGGGTGGTAGCTTTGACTGTGCAATCGTACTAGACGAATACCGAATTCTTAATGAAGAAGGTCTACGTTTTGACAATGAGTTTGTAACTCATAAAGTGCTAGATGCGATTGGTGACCTTTATATGTGTGGACACGCTATTATCGGTGAATTCCGTGCATACAAATCAGGTCACGGCCTAAATAACCAACTACTACGTGCAGTGCTTGCTGACGCAGAAGCTTGGGAATGGGCAACATTCGAAGAAGAAGCTGGCTCGCCAGTGGCTTTTGCTGAACCAGGAATGGTTCTAGCGTAATTGTTGTTTTCAACAATGTAAGATTTCGAAAACCAGGCTATCGGCCTGGTTTTTTTGTATCTATTTTCCAGATACAGTGTCATCAACATCCGAAAGTCATCGACTAATGGTCGCCAGTCTGGCTAATCCATCAGCAATTAGAAAGAAAAGTTCCAAGCACATCAAACAAATGGGGTTATAAATGGTTGTTGGTGTGAAAATTACTTACACTAAGGGGCATTAATTTTAACTCAAGCCTTGAAAACTCTACTCTCAAGTACAATATCAGAAATACTAGATTTATCTCAGTATCCTTGGTTAGTAACTGAAGACTGGTTCATCGCTAGTAGAGACTGACGGCATTTAAAATAGATCGCGGACGATCTGAGAACGAAGAGATTCCAAGCACATGATTACTAAGCTGCTGACAAAGGTAATTGGCAGTCGCAATGACAGAACACTGCGCCGCCTTAGAAAATTGTAAAAGAAATTAATAACTACGAGCCAACGTTTGAAGCGCTTTCTGACGAAGAGCTAAAGCGAAACTGTT
>AAZW01000141.1 GCA_000169995.1 Vibrionales bacterium SWAT-3
CGCTTTAGCCGTTGCACGAGCACGTACAACACCACCAAGGTCTGGAGAAACCACAACTGGGTTTTCTAGGCCACGGTTAGCCATGTCTTCTAGAAGAACTGGAGTACCGAAGATGTTATCAACTGGTACATCGAAGAAGCCTTGGATTTGCTCTGCGTGTAGGTCGATAGTAAGAACGCGGTCTACGCCAACGTTAGAAAGGAAGTCTGCAACAACTTTTGCAGTAATTGGCACACGTGCAGAACGTACACGACGATCTTGACGGGCATAACCGAAGTAAGGGATTACAGCAGTAATACGGCCAGCAGAAGCACGGCGCATTGCGTCAATCATTACCACCAATTCCATTAGGTTGTCATTGGTTGGTGCACAAGTTGATTGAATCAGGAATACATCGCTACCACGAACGTTTTCATTGATTTGAACAGCGACTTCGCCATCAGAAAAACGGTCTACAGTAGCATCGCCAAGAGAGATGTATAGACGATCAGCAATACGTTGGGCTAGTTCAGGTGTTGCGTTACCAGCAAATAGCTTCATATCAGGCACGGTGGAAACCTCGGGTTGCGTCCAGTTTTAAATAGATTGTGGGTGGGCTGAGTGGTATTCAGCCAACGTTTCTTTCAAAGGAGAAATGTTTCGTCCTTTCGCTACAAATGCGGAAACGGTGTCAGGCAGTTTTTCTAGCACCAATTCGGCTTCTTTTTTGCTGCTAAATTCAGCAAAAATGCACGAACCTGTGCCAGTCAATCTCGACGGCGAGTATTGTAGCAGCCATGAAAGTTGCTTATCAACCTCTGGGTACAGCATTCGAACAATTTTTTCGCAATCGTTTACGTATTCTTGCTCTAGAAGCGTTGATAGCGCTCGCTTTGGCGTATTTCTGGTTAATTCTGGATGTGTGAATATGTCCACAGTTGCTATGCTCACTTGAGGCTTAACCACTAGATACCATTTTTCATCCGGATTAGCTGGCAACAGCTGCTCACCGACGCCTTCAGCAAAGGCGGCATAGCCTCGTACAAACACTGGAACATCTGCACCAAGCTTCAGACCGATCTCTGCAAGTTGATCATCAGAAAGATTCAGTTTCCACAAGTAATTAAGCGCCACTAACACAGTTGCAGCATTTGAAGAGCCTCCGCCAATACCACCACCCATTGGTAGCACTTTCTTTAGTTCAATATCGGCACCGAAAGAGGTTGAGGTATACTGTTGAAGTGCAGTAGCGGCTTTCCAAATTAGGTTGTCTTCAAGCGCTACACCAGGTATTTCTGGCGTGATGGTTATCGAGCTCGTTTCTGAGTTTGCGGTAACCGTCAGTTCATCACCAAAGTCAACAAACTGAAAGAGTGTTTGAAGCTCGTGGTAACCATTATCACGTCGGCCAGTGATATAGAGAAATAGATTCAGCTTTGCTGGAGAAGGCAGTGTGTTGGTGTTGTAATCATTTTTTCAGTGTCCACTTCGAAACTACGATGTTGATTT
>AAZW01000140.1 GCA_000169995.1 Vibrionales bacterium SWAT-3
GCATGTCGCATCATCAACACTAGATTGAGCTAAGTCTGGCTACGCTGCATTGATCAACGGCACTAACACTGTTTTCTGCAGCGTCTCAATCATTTCACGAATCTCATCAGTAGAGCTGTGAGTGCGTTGAGATAGCACACGAACTTCATCTGCAACTACTGCGAAGCCACGACTTGTTCACCTGCACGTGCCGCTTCAATCGCTGCATTAAGTGCAAGTAGGTTAGTTTGCTCTGCGATGTCTGAAATTGTTGAAAGGATCGCGTTAATGTCTAGGGCATTCTTTTCAAGCTCTTGAATGATGCCCGATGCATTTTCTACCTGTTGTGCGAGGTTAGTGATTGAATCTTGATTACGAATAATCACTCGCTTGCCTTGCTCACAGTTTTCAGTAGAACTGATCGCTGAATCTGCTGTCATCTGTGCGTTGTTTGCCACTTCTTCTGCCGTTGCCGACATCTCGTGAACTGCGGTTGCGATTTGCGAGATCTCATGCAACTGAACCGTTAGGCCATCGCTCGTTTGGCGAGCAACATTGGTACTGACTTCAGATTGCTCGTTCAATTGGCTAGAAGAGTCTGCGATATCACGGACAATCTCTTGCAGCTTAGCGATGAATGCATTGACGTGATGAGCCAGTGTGCCTATTTCGTCCTTGCTGTTGACGGTAATACGTTGGGTTAAATCACCATCGCCTTTAGATAGTGCTTCCATTGCTGAACTTAACGTTGTTAGGGGGGCGAGTGCTTTCTTAATGACAAACATTGCCACAAATGCAATAACGGCAAGCTGAATCAGGCCAAAGATGGCCGATTGGCGAAGCAACGAGCGGTAAGAAGCAAAAGATTGGGATTTATCGATAACGACAGTGAAGTACCAGTCTGTATGAGGAACTTTTTTCGCTGAAAGCAGAGACTCCGCGCCGTCGATGCTCATCTCCTCAAAACCCGGATCTTGAGATAGCGATTTGATCTTATTCGCAGAGAGGTTTTGTGAGACGTTAGCAACTGATTTAAGCGTAAGGTCACGGTCTCTGTGGGCAACAATTTTACCATTTCCATCGACAAGGAATGCGTAAACGCCTGGCTGCTCAATGCTTACAACATCGTTAATCAACGTATTTAGGTTAAGATCTGCGCCAATAACACCTGAATACCCGTTGGTATTGAAAGGGCTGGCAATGGTCACGACAAGGTCATTGGTTGCCACATCGCCGTAGGGTTCTGTCACTACTGTTTTGCCTGTAGACGTTGGCACTTTGTACCAGTCGCGAGTGCGAGGGTCATAACCTTCGGGTACTGGCAAATCGACACCTTGTAGGAAACGGCCGTCAGAAAGTCCAGCATACGCAATTTGGAATCGACCTGCGTTAGTACTTTGGGTGAAATAGCTTTTTGGATCGTCCGTGTATTTGAACGCGTCTTTCGCTGCATTTACAACGTTAATACGACCTTCTATCCACTTTTCAATTCCAGAAACATTGGCCTCGGTAAGCGTGGTCGAATACTGTTGGATAGA
>AAZW01000139.1 GCA_000169995.1 Vibrionales bacterium SWAT-3
TCCTCTATTTCTACACCTAAATAGCGAATGGTATTATCTAACTTCACATGGCCAAGCAATAACTGCACAGCGCGAATGTTTTTAGTTCTCGCATAAATTAAGGTCGCCTTGGTACGGCGCATCGAGTGTGTACTATAGAGGTAGGGATCGTAGCCGAGTTCGGTTACCCAGCGGCGAATGATAGTGGCATAGTTGCTATAACTCATCGATTTCCCCTGCCTCCTAGGACTAGGGAAGATATAGTCTGATGCCGTCAGTTGGCGGTGCATTAGCCATTGAGCTAATGATTGTGCAGTACGAGAAGTAATCTCAAATTGTACTTCTCTGCCAGTTTTACTCTGACTGTAAAGTACTCGTTCTTGAATTACCCCACCAGAAGAGATGTCCCTCACTTTCATTCTGAGCAAATCACATGAACGCAATTTGCAGTCGATAGCGAGATTGAGCAGAGCCAATTCCATGATGTTGCCTTCGATTTCTAGCCTAGTGCGAATTCGCCAGATATCTTCGAGCTTGAAGGGCTTTTTCTGCCCAGTGAGGTGACCTTTCTTTGTCCACATAATTGACCTCCAGTCTAACTTTAGAAGTGGCCTTAGTAAGGTTAGTGGATGGGGTAAAGAAGAAATGAAAGTGGTTAATGGAAGATGCTTGACGGTTGGCTGTAACTACTTTAGTCTCGCATTCCTTCTTGATGGCTCTTTTAAGATCCGTCCAAGACTTTCGATGAGGCATCTTGAAGGAAGAATAGAAAACGTTTTTATTCTTTGGCGGCTTTTGTTCCATTCTTATGCAGCAATTAATAGGCGTTACAAAAGCCGCTTCTTGCTAATAGATAGCTTCCATCCTTAAAGCCTTGTTTAGAAATTTTCCGCAATATACCACGATTAATCCCAAGCATTCGGGCGGCCAGCGCTTGATTGCCACGAGTATGTAGTAAGAGCGCTTCTACAATGACGAACTTCAGTTCTGGTAGTAATTGGCTGAGATCGGGCGCTGCGTGCTTTTTATCTATAATTCCTGCCAATTTAAGCTCTTGTTTAACACATTGAATCACCTCGCCTCGTGTGATCAAGATTGTCATATTGATTGTTCCTCTTAGATACTTCTTTGTTCGATGTATAACAATGAGCGACTAAGCACCCTTTATTTGCTTTGTAAGGTAAGCCTGCGATACCAATATTGATTCTTTTACGCCAAACTAAAAGGTCTTCTAGTGAGCTTGAGCTACTTATTTGTCGTTGTATTTTTTCGAAGTATTCATTGAAGGTCATAAAAAGCGGTTTGTATTGTATTAACTTAGCGATTCTAGGATTGCTCCCATATGATGGCCCCTATACTGCAAGTAACGGATCACCTGAGCTTTTTCTTTTTCATCTTTCGGCTTATTCGAGCCAAACTTTTTCACTTTAGCGGTTAGACAAAGCTCAAACCAATCAACATCGAGATCTTCAAGGGATTGTGCGATTACACGCATCAAGCCCTTTTTTTCTTAATTCGTGCTTATACGCGTTTCGCCATGGAGCTTTGTGAGCTGCTTT
>AAZW01000138.1 GCA_000169995.1 Vibrionales bacterium SWAT-3
AAACTCAAATGAATTGACGGGGGCCCGCACAAGCGGTGGAGCATGTGGTTTAATTCGATGCAACGCGAAGAACCTTACCTACTCTTGACATCCAGAGAAGCCAGCGGAGACGCAGGTGTGCCTTCGGGAGCTCTGAGACAGGTGCTGCATGGCTGTCGTCAGCTCGTGTTGTGAAATGTTGGGTTAAGTCCCGCAACGAGCGCAACCCTTATCCTTGTTTGCCAGCGAGTAATGTCGGGAACTCCAGGGAGACTGCCGGTGATAAACCGGAGGAAGGTGGGGACGACGTCAAGTCATCATGGCCCTTACGAGTAGGGCTACACACGTGCTACAATGGCGCATACAGAGGGCGGCAAACTTGCGAGAGTGAGCGAATCCCAAAAAGTGCGTCGTAGTCCGGATTGGAGTCTGCAACTCGACTCCATGAAGTCGGAATCGCTAGTAATCGTAGATCAGAATGCTACGGTGAATACGTTCCCGGGCCTTGTACACACCGCCCGTCACACCATGGGAGTGGGCTGCAAAAGAAGTGGGTAGTTTAACCTTTCGGGGAGGACGCTCACCACTTTGTGGTTCATGACTGGGGTGAAGTCGTAACAAGGTAGCCCTAGGGGAACCTGGGGCTGGATCACCTCCTTATACGAAGATATTCACGATAAGTGTCCACACAGATTGATGGTTTAGATTCAGTTAAAGTCAGAGCTTTAATGAATAACGACAGTTATTGATTAAAGCTTTTTGCTTTATGCTCTTTAACAATTTGGAAAGCTGACTGATTAACTCTAAGAGTTAATCAAATTAAAAGTTCTCAATGTTTATCCTTTGGATAAACACAACACAAACACATTCAAGTGTCTTGTATTCGATTCAAACTTGTTTGAATCACATTGAGTCCGGCAAACACGTAATAAGAACTAACCCTTCTTATTACAACCAAAAACCTTGGTTGCTATTTTGTCTTCACTTTGAAAAGTGAAAGCAAACAGTCATACATTAAGACCCTTTCGGGTTGTATGGTTAAGTGACTAAGCGTACACGGTGGATGCCTTGGCAGTCAGAGGCGATGAAGGACGTATTAACTTGCGATAAGCCCAGATTAGACAGTAAAAGTCATTTGAGTCTGGGATTTCCGAATGGGGAAACCCACTTACATAAGTAAGTATCTTGTTGTGAATACATAGCAGCAAGAGGCAAACCGGGGGAACTGAAACATCTAAGTACCCCGAGGAAGAGAAATCAACCGAGATTCCGAAAGTAGCGGCGAGCGAAATTGGATTAGCCCTTAAGCTTTTAATGAGACAGACGAAGGCTCTGGAAAGTGCCGCAATAAAGGGTGATAGCCCCGTAGTCGACATCTCATCATCAGTGAAAACGAGTAGGGCGGGACACGTGATATCCTGTCTGAATATGGGGGGACCATCCTCCAAGGCTAAATACTACTGACTGACCGATAGTGAACCAGTACCGTGAGGGAAAGGCGAAAAGAACCCCTGTGAGGGGGAGTGAAATAGAACCTGAAACCGTGTACGTACAAGCAGTAGGAGCACCTTCGTGGTGTGACTGCGTACCTTTTGTATAATGGGTCAGCGACTTAATTTTAGTAGCAAGGTTAACCGTTTAGGGGAGCCGTAGGGAAACCGAGTCTTAACTGGGCGTACAGTTGCTAGGATTAGACCCGAAACCAGGTGATCTAGCCATGGGCAGGTTGAAGGTTGAGTAACATCACTGGAGGACCGACCGACTATGT
>AAZW01000137.1 GCA_000169995.1 Vibrionales bacterium SWAT-3
TTTGCGATACGCATTTGAAGCTTTAATACGTGGGCTTCAGCGGATTTCCAGTCGATAGACTGCCACTGAGCACCGTCAGAAGATGCACTAATCTCTGTCGAGATCATCATTTGCTTTTCTCCTTAAATAAAGTTCTTCAAATTCTCTCGCAATGGGAGACCAGTCGGAAGTGGGCTCACTTTCGTGATCAGGCATTAACCTGTATCTGCATCATTACAATGCAGCTTTCGCTTTTTCCGACCTCCTTTACCCGTATCACTATCGGCCACAAAGGCTTTCCCATAGGGAGTAATACGGGCTTACCCTGTTCCGTATGTCACGTAGAATATCAGGTTAGATGCCCACTCTAGTGCGGGGAGCATATCGATCACGAAAGAGCATTGCCCAATCCCTTTCCAGCTCCCGTTGCCTTTTGGCTACAGCGTAATAACCACTTCCGCTGTTTCAACGTATAACGCACCTTACGTGGATTCACTTACGTTCATCATACTGACTACCTAGCACTCACCCGATTTGTGGTTATCAGGAGGATCTTCTTCTCACGATTCAAATCCCGAACGGGATATTCCCGCTCTTCGTTACATTGTCTGAGCCGCTGCTTTATTCAGGCTCATAGGTTCATCTGGTGATACAGATGGTTCACTCATAAAGCGGTGAACAACGCTTCATACGACTTCAGGTCGCACGGGCAAATCCGTGTTAGCTCATAATTAAATCCCCTCCTAACCTCCCCTTAATCAGCATCTTCGATCCATTGTGGTTCTGGAAAAGGGGAGGAACTGAATACCGATCGTTACATGTGCCATTACATATTCAGCGCCAAAGAAGATTCTCCCCCTCGGTCGCAGATCTAAAGGGGTTGATGAACTTAACATGAGGGGGAGTTAGAGGGGGAGGGTGTTCGAAATCAGACCGAACATATGCGATATCAACTCAGACACGAGTTGCGCTTTACCAAAACAAAAATGGAACGCCTGAGCGTTCCATTTTTCTTATCTGATTTATCTTAAACTTGCTCGCTTGGGTGTCCCCACATTAGCTCGCTTGCGTAAGGGCCTGTGATGCTTGAGGTTGATTCACCTACGTTATCTAATGCGCCAGGGGTGAGTGCTTTAGCGAACCAGCACTCTAGAGGTGCTAGTGTTTTTACTGGTGGAAGCACATTATGTGGCGTGTTGTAACGGTTACCGTAGTGGATAGGGTCGCCCATCACGAAGATAACGTCAGCGTTGAGTTGCTTCTCGGCTTCTTCCATTAATCGTGTCGCGTAACCTTTGCCTTGATACTCTGGCAATACCGCTAACGGTGCCAATATATAGCACTTCAAATGTGGTGCTGTGTCTACTGTGATTGGGGTATAGCATGCGTGTGCTACGCCTTCATGCACGATAGAAAAGCTGCCGTCGGCAATAAGATCGTCGGCAAATTCTGCGTACAGTTTTGCATGGCGTTCGTCGTAAAGCCCGCCTGCAGCGGCGAAAGCTTCGTATTGAATTTCATAAGGGGTTTTCATTCGAAAAATTCCTAACTTAAATTATTTGTTGTTGGCGTTTTCAGATATCAAATTGCTTTAGATAGCCAACAACGTTTTATTGAGCTTTTAAGTGAGGTACTTATAAATTCAGCAGCAGTAAGTACTTAGCTATGAAGCGTTGTTTAATTTGTTCTAACGGGTAATCACCATCCGAGAACAAGTAATTGAGTGCGATACCATCGATATCGGCAATCAACATGTGACTATCAACAATGCTGTTAGCATT
>AAZW01000136.1 GCA_000169995.1 Vibrionales bacterium SWAT-3
CCATATCTGCGCCTTTACCTTGTTGAATCAACACTAGGCCAATTACACCAAGCGCTGCCAACAGGTAAATCACAAGTAGAACTGTAAACATTTTTCCACCTATGTTCCTAATTGTTGAGCCAGCACCGTTCAAAAAAGTTATTTTTAAGAACAAGGCTAGCGACCTCCTAACTGAAGGCCGAGCAATACTAGCGAATGCGACGATGGCTGACAAGGAGAATTTGCTAAAAAATAAGCCTTTACCAAGTGAACGGTTAAAAAAAGGCCAAAAGCGACACAAAACTCATTTGTGCCCCTTTTGACCACTCTATAATTCAACCGTTTTTACGCAGAGGCACTCTTGATTGTACCTGCTGAGTAAAGCACTAAATTAGCAGTTTGCTTTTACTGCATCTGCAATCTTAAGTGCTGATGATTGAACCAGTTCAGCATCTTCACCTTCAACCATTACGCGCAATAGTGGCTCTGTACCAGACTTACGAAGTAGTACACGACCCTTCTCGCCAAGCTCAACTTCTACTTCTACGACAGCTGCTTTCACTGCGTCTGCTTCCAGTGGGTTTGAACCACCACTGAAACGAACGTTTTCTAGGACTTGCGGGTATAGCGTCATGCCCTGAGAAAGCTCATTCAATGTCATCTCACTGCCAACAACTGAAGCAAGAACTTGCAATGCTGCAACGATAGCATCACCAGTAGTCACTTTATCTAGCAGAATAACGTGACCTGAGTTTTCAGCACCGATCTTCCAACCTTTTGCTAGCAGTTGTTCCATTACGTAACGGTCACCAACTGCAGCGCGTACAAATGGAATACCTAGCTGCTTAAGGCCGTTTTCCATACCTAGGTTGGTCATCAGCGTACCAACAACACCACCTTTCAGCTCACCACGACGCAATGCATCGCGAGCAATGATGTAAGCAATTTGATCACCATCAACCTTGTTACCTAGTTCATCAACCATGATGATACGGTCACCGTCACCATCAAAGCCAAGGCCTAGTGCTGCTTTCTCTTCTAGCACTTTCGCCTGTAGAGCACGAACATCCGTCGCACCCACTTCGTGGTTAATGTTGGTACCGTTTGGTTCAACACCAATAGCAACAACCTCAGCACCTAGCTCTTTGAATACTGCTGGAGCAATGTGGTAAGTCGCACCGTGAGCACAATCGACAACAATCTTCATGCCAGCAAGCGTCATTTGATTCGGGAACGTGCTCTTACAGAATTCAATGTAACGACCTGCAGCATCATTTAGACGAACCGCTTTACCAAGTTCAGAAGAATCAACACACTCAATGTCTTTATCAAGCTCAGCTTCAATCGCCAATTCGATATCGTCCGGAAGCTTTGTGCCTTCAGAAGAGAAGAATTTAATACCGTTATCGTAATAAGGGTTGTGTGAAGCCGAGATTACGATGCCCGCTTCAGCACGGAATGTTTGTGTTAGGTAAGCAACAGCAGGTGTTGGCATTGGGCCTGTGAACGTCGCTTGAAGGCCTGCAGCCGCAAGACCAGCTTCTAACGCAGACTCCAACATGTAACCAGAGATACGCGTATCTTTGCCGATAATAACTTTCTTTGTACCTTGCTTCGCAAGTACACGACCAGCAGCCCAGCCAAGCTTCAGAACAAAATCAGGTGTGATCGGGTACTGGCCTACTTTGCCACGCACACCATCTGTGCCGAAATAACGTCTTTTATCAGACATAGTGATTTTCCTTAATTATATTTAGTGATTGTTATTCATCACTTCGATTATTTTCATCGCTTCCAGTGTCTCCTCGACATCATGAACGCGAATAATTTGTGCGCCTTTCATCGCGGCAATCGTCGCGCAAGTGACGCTTGCGACCATGCAG
>AAZW01000135.1 GCA_000169995.1 Vibrionales bacterium SWAT-3
CGGCAATTGACTCGCGAATATCGTCTAATGCTAAGTGGCTTCCTGACTTAGAAAAACCATCTAATACTTCAGGTTTCCAACGACGAGCTAGCTCTTTAAGCGTACTGACATCTACATAGCGGTAGTGGAAGTACTCTTCTAATTCAGGCATGTGCTTGTATAGGAAGCGGCGGTCTTGGCCAATGCTGTTACCACAAATCGGCGATTTACCTTTTGGTACCCACTTTTCAAGAAACGCGATCGTCTGTTCGATAGCATCTTGTTCAGTCACGGTGCTTTCTTGAATTCGCTTCACCAGACCACTGCCAGTGTGCGTCGTTGTACACCACTCGTCCATCTTGTCTAGTTCACTTTGAGGTTGGTGAATAGCCAAAACAGGTCCTTCAGCAAGGATGTTAAGCTCACTATCAGTCACGATAGTCGCAATTTCAATGATTTTATGAGTCTCAGGATCGAGTCCTGTCATCTCTAGATCAACCCAAATTAGGTTCTGATCGCTAAAGGACATAAGGCGTCGCCTATTTGTTTATGTTTAAAAGAGGTACTATACCCAAATAACTATACTCAAACTAGCTTTAGGGTCATCGAAATCAAATGGCACCAGCAACACCAGTTTGAGTTCCCAATCATCAAGTTAGATGTGTTAAGTGAAAAATTGTGGCTAAAAAAAAGAAGTTAACTAAAGGTCAGGTACGTCGTGTACGTAGCAACCAGAACAAGCGACTCAAGAAAGAAGATTCTATCCAGTGGGATGAGAACATGCTTGGTGGCACCAAAAGCGGACTCGTGATTACACGCTTTGGTCAACATGCTGATATCGAAGATCTTGAAACAAACGAAGTTCATCGTTGTAACTTACGCCGTAGTATCGAGACTTTAGTTTCTGGTGACCGAGTGACTTGGCGTGCAGGCTTAGAGTCGATGGCTGGTATTTCAGGTGTTGTGGAAGCGGTTGAACCAAGAACCTCAATGCTGACTCGCCCTGATTACTACGACGGCCTAAAACCGGTTGCGGCTAACGTAGACCAGATGGTTATCGTGTCTGCTGTACTTCCAGAGCTATCGCTTAATATTATCGACCGTTATTTAATTGCTTCAGAAACAGTAAAAATCGCACCGCTTGTTGTACTCAACAAGGTCGACCTACTGACTGAAGAGCAAATTGCTGAGTACCAAGAGACACTGAAAATTTACGAACAGATCGGCTACAAGGTGATGTTCGTGAGTAAAGAGTCTGGCTACGGCATTAAAGAGCTAGAAGCTGAACTTAAAGGCCGTATCAACATCTTTGTTGGCCAATCTGGTGTAGGTAAATCCAGCCTAGTGAATGCGCTAATGCCGACACTCGACATCGAAGAAGGTGAAGTTTCTGAAAACTCAGGCCTTGGTCAGCACACCACCACTGCCGCTCGTTTGTACCACTTCCCTTCAGGTGGCGACCTAATCGATTCTCCTGGAGTTCGTAAATTTGGTCTATGGCACTTAGAAGCCGATGAAATCACCGAAGCTTTCGTCGAGTTCAAACCTTACCTTGGCGGCTGTAAGTTCCGCGACTGTAAACACAATGATGATCCAGGCTGCATCCTGCGTGAAGCCGTTGAAGATGGGAAAATCAGTCGACTACGCTTCGACAACTACCACCGCATCATTGAAAGCATGGTCAACAACAAAGACAACCGTCAGTATTCACGAAACAAAAAGCGGATCTTTAATCGCGTTTTTGTGAACAAATATGTGCAGTTACTGACAATTGGCGTGAATTTAAGTAACATCTCGCGCCCTAAAGCGTCATCGACAGATTGAATTGAAAAACACATAGCATTGGAAAATTAATACAATGGATAAGATTAAAGTTGGATTGCAGTACTGGATTCCACAACATGGACTA
>AAZW01000134.1 GCA_000169995.1 Vibrionales bacterium SWAT-3
GAAAGAGCGTGAAGTTGCAGAGCCAGAAGAATTGGTTGAACAAGGTCTTACTCGCTTTATTGCACGAGTTAAGCTTTTCAAAGGCCGCTTAAACGTTGTACCTGACCACCCTCAGCTTAAAAAGCTGCAACTAAAAGCGAAAGCCAAGAAGGGCCTAAACCCAGAAACGCTTAAAGAAGGCGACTGGGTTGTTGCTCATATCATCCAGCACCCATTGAAAGGTGACAACGGCTTCTTAGCTCAAATCTCAGAAAAGATCACTGACGCTGACGACAAGATCGCACCTTGGTGGGTAACACTTGCACAGAATGACCTACCAAATAGTGAACCTGAAGGTATCGATAATTGGCAAATCAATGACGATGCTGATTTAGAACGTGTAGACATGACCCATGTTCCTTTTGTGACTATCGATGGCGAAAGCACAAAAGATATGGACGATGCGCTATACGCGAAAAAGAAAGAGAACGGCGATTTTGAACTGACTATCGCGATTGCTGATCCAACAGCATACATCTCTCCAGATGATGCGATGGACAAAGTAGCTCGCGAGCGTGGCTTCACTATCTACCTACCGGGTCGTAACATCCCAATGTTACCTCGTGACCTTGCAGACAACTTATGTTCGCTTATCGAGAATGAAGTTCGCCCTGCCTTATGCTGCACAGTAACCGTATCTAAAGATGGCGTTATTGGCGATGACATCAACTTCTTCGCGGCCAACATTAAATCTCACGCTCGTCTAGCGTACGACAACGTATCAGACTGGCTAGAAACAGGCACATCAGAGAAGTGGCAACCATCTGAAGAAATCGCAGCGATTGTTTCTGACCTACACGAATTTGCACAAGCACGTTCAGCATGGCGCTCAGCAAATGCTGTTGTGTTCCCTGACCGCCCTGACTACCGCTTTGAGCTGAGCGAAGATAACGATGTTGTTGCCATTCACGCAGACATGCGTCGTAGTGCAAACAAGTTGGTTGAAGAGTCGATGATCAGCGCAAACATCTGTGCAGGTCGAGTGTTAAAAGAAAGCTTCAACCAAGGTGTGTTTAACTGCCACTCTGGTTTCAAAGCCGAGAAAGTTGCAGACGTTCTTGAGCTAGTTAATCCACAAGCAGAAACACCGTTTACAGAAGAGCAAATTGTTTCTCTTGAAGGCTTTGCAGCATTACGTCGCTGGTTAGGTTCACTTGACAACAATTACTACGACAACCGTATCCGTAAATTCCAAGCGTACAGTGAAATCAGCAATGAGCCTGCACCACACTACGCAATGGGCCTAGACATTTACGCGACTTGGACGTCTCCAATTCGTAAATACGGTGACATGATTAACCATCGTATGCTTAAGGCACATATCCTTGGTAAAGCGCCAATTCAAACACCAGACGAGACTATTGGTGATGAACTTGCACTACACCGCCGCCATCACGGTATGGCTGAGCGTAATGTAGGTGATTGGTTGTATGCTCGCACGTTAGCTAACGCGCCAGTTGAAGAAACACGCTTCCAAGCAGAGATCTTCGACATTAACCGTGCAGGTATGCGTGTTCGCTTGCTAGAGAATGGTGCCGCTGCATTTATCCCTGGTTCTCTCATTCTTGATAATAAAGAAAGAATCGAGTGCAACAGTGATATGGGTACTGTATCTATCGATAAAGAAATGGTATACAAACTGGGAGACGTTTTAGAAGTAGTTCTCTCTGAAGTTAATCAGGAAAACCGTAATTTAGTAGCAAAGCCTACTCAAGTATTTGCGGACTTGCCTAGCGAGCCTGAAACAACAAACGAAACCGAAGCTTAATAGCTTTTAAGGTTACGGCTTTCAAGGTCATAAGCTTCAAAGGTTCACTTCTAAAGGCGCTAATTATTAGCGCCTTTTTTGTAAATGTCTCATGCTTAAACAATACTAAAATTAATAAGCAACTCGTTTACAACGTCAAAGAAGCACATTATGTCATCAATAACAGTTACTCAATTCAGAAACTTCATCCCCAGGAAACGAGAACGGTACCCCGCCTCTAAAAATGGTATTTTCATCGTTTCAAAAGGCAGGATCTCTTTCGTACTCCCCGATGGCACCGAA
>AAZW01000133.1 GCA_000169995.1 Vibrionales bacterium SWAT-3
TACGCTGATGATTTTGTGGTCACTGCTCTTCAAAGGAGTACTAGTGACGATATCAAACCGTGATTGCTGACTTTTGGCTGAAAGAGGGTTAATCCTATCCGAAGAGAAACAAAGGTTACTCATATTGATGATGGTTTTGACTTTCTGGGCTTCAACCATAGGAAGTACAAAGGGAAATTGCTCATTAAACCGAGCAAATCCAACACACTGTTATTCTTGAGAAATCTACGTGAACTTATCAAAAAGCATGCAACCATCCCAGTTAATGATCTTATCAAACTGATAAATCCAAAACTCAGAGGGTGGGCGAATTACTACCGCCACTGCGTTGCTAAACAAGTATTCGGTTATGTAAGCCACAAACTATTCCAAGCGCTATGGCACTGGGCAGTTAGACGTCATCCAACCAAGTCTAAAGATTGGGTTGTTCATAAGTATTTTCTCAATCGAAAAGGCCAATGGCAATTTCATGGCTGGCAGAAAATTATGAACATGGATTGTCGGTTCAATCTGTTCCAAATTGCGAAAGTGCCAATAGAACGACACGTGAAAATCCGAAGTGCTGCAATCCCTTATGACCCCGACTATCAAGAATACTTGGCTAAGCGGAAGTCAAAAAGACAAGCACGCAATTCTTGGGTTGAACCTGTTCCAACTGCTTTATGAGTTGCTGGGTATCAAACGATGCCTTAGCGGAGGCTTGAGCCCAGTGCAGTGAAAGTTGCACGCTGGGTTCTTAGGGAGACGGCACTTGGTAACAAGTGTCGTCCACCCGACCTTTATCAGCAAGAACAAGAACTCATTCATATCCTGTTAATGGCAATTTACCCTACAAAATATTATCTGAATTCAGTACATCTAGAAATTATGCTTCACTTAGCAGTCTAACCTCTCAATGTGGTCACTAACTTATTGATTACAAATTGAAGTGATAGCTGAAAGGCTGCATTATATGGGCGTAAAATGTGACGCAGAGTCATATAGCAGGCGTTATGCTGTAAGGAGTAGAAATGTTGAGATTTGATCAAGGTGATGCTCGATTTAACTTTCGAAGTGCTGCCGTTATTGTTCATGATAATCATGTGTTATTACATAGAGTTGTCGGAGATTCTTTTTGGGCGCTTCCCGGTGGTAGAGTTGAGTTTTTCGAAAACTCAGATGCTACATTGAATCGAGAGCTACTAGAAGAGTTAGGGGTAGAGTCGTCTGTTAAGAAGCATCTTTGGCACGTTGAAAGTTTCTTTGAACATGCAAATAAAAAGTATCATGAAATCGCTAACTATTTTTTCGTTCAACTAAGCGAACCTCATAGATTTCCATTGAACGAGCCTTTTCGTGGTATTGAGTCTGGCGTCGATCTTGAGTTTAGGTGGTTTTCATTGAACGAGTTGCCAGAAGTGGATGTAAAGCCAGAGTTTTTGCGTTTAGGTTTGTTAGATTTACCTCTAGAAACAAAGTACATCAAACTAAGTGAGATAGCAGCATAACACGCTGCGAAGCCAGCGCTTAATCAGCCCGATGCCTCTATATAAGTAAATTGTGCGATCTAACCTACATCAACAATACTGAACTCCCTGAATTTAAGCCGTTTGCCATACTTGCAGGGCTCTTCTCCGCTTAGATGAGCTTGATTTCCGGATAAATGGTAGAGTGAGTTTCTAGGATTGAGGTTTGTCTAATCTTCAATTTAAAGTAATCAGTATCCCTTACTCCTCGGGCTCTCCGTCTAAGAAGACCTATCGATACATTCCCTGCTTCCACTCGGGCATTCGTCAGCTTATATTTTGCATAGTTGCAGATCCCAACTCTTCTCTCCCAAAGCGCGTCTGCAAAGTTGATGAGAGATAAGATCCTCGTCTTTTTAGCAAGCTGGCACCACGCATCAAGCGCTGCGATCATCAAGTCAAAATTACGTTCATCCCATAAGGCTTGAAGCTGCTCTTTGAGCATATAAATCGTACAAAGAGTCTTATTGCTTTCCAGTAAATCATCTAGCCTATCTGACTGCTTATCGCTTAATTTCGGCGCATTTTTGAGGAGTAAAAATAGCGTCCCTTTAAGCATTTTCTTCTCGTCATGTGTTCCTTTCCTAAACGCTTTATTACGCTCTTTCCTTATCAGAAGAGAGTAG
>AAZW01000132.1 GCA_000169995.1 Vibrionales bacterium SWAT-3
ATTCGTATCCGCCTTAAAGCGTTTGATTACAAGCTAATCGATGCTTCAACTGCGGAAATCGTTGAAACAGCAAAACGTACTGGCGCACAGGTTCGTGGTCCTATCCCACTACCTACTCGTAAAGAGCGTTTCACTGTTCTTACCTCTCCACACGTCAACAAAGATGCACGTGACCAGTACGAAATCCGTACTCACAAGCGTTTGATCGACATCGTTGAGCCAACAGATAAAACTGTTGATGCTCTAATGCGTCTTGATCTTGCAGCTGGCGTTGATGTTCAAATTAGCCTAGGTTAAGGGAGATAAGAATAATGATTGGTCTAGTCGGACGTAAAGTGGGTATGACCCGCGTATTTACTGAAGAAGGCGTTTCTATCCCAGTAACTGTTGTTGAGGTTGAAGCGAACCGTATTTCTCAAGTTAAAACTCTAGAGAACGACGGCTACGCAGCAATCCAAGTAACTACTGGTGCTAAGAAAGCTAACCGTGTAACTAAACCTGAAGCTGGTCACTTCGCGAAAGCGGGTGTAGAAGCAGGTCGCGGTCTTTGGGAATTCCGTTTAGAAAACGGCGAAGAGTTTGAAGTTGGCGCTGAGCTAAACGTAGAACTTTTCAACGAAATTAAAAAAGTAGACGTTACTGGTACATCTAAAGGTAAAGGCTTCCAAGGCGCTGTTAAGCGTTGGAACTTCTCTACTCAAGATATGACTCACGGTAACTCTTTGTCTCACCGTGCACCGGGTTCAATTGGCCAATGTCAAACTCCAGGTCGCGTGTTTAAAGGCAAGAAAATGGCAGGTCACATGGGAGCTGAGCGTGTAACGACTCAAAACCTAGAGATCGTACGTGTTGACGCTGAGCGCAATCTGCTTCTTATTAAAGGTGCAGTACCAGGCTCAACAGGCGGCAACGTGATCGTAAAACCTGCTGTTAAAGCATAACGTCTAGGAGTAAGTAATGGAATTGATGGTTAAAGGTGCTGATGCACTAACTGTTTCCGAGACTACTTTCGGACGTGACTTCAACGAAGCTCTTGTACACCAAGTAGTTGTTGCATATGCAGCAGGTGCTCGTCAAGGTACTCGTGCTCAAAAGACTCGTTCTGAAGTATCTGGCGGTGGCGCTAAGCCATGGCGTCAAAAAGGTACTGGCCGCGCACGTGCTGGTACAATTCGTAGCCCAATCTGGCGTACAGGTGGTGTTACTTTTGCTGCGAAACCACAAGATCACAGCCAAAAAGTAAACAAGAAAATGTACCGCGGTGCTATGAAGAGCATTCTTTCTGAGCTTGTTCGTCAAGAGCGTCTAATCGTTGTTGATAACTTCTCAGTAGAAGCACCAAAAACAAAAGAACTTGTAGCTAAGCTTAAAGAGCTTGAGCTAAGCGACGTTCTGATTGTAACTGGCGAAGTAGATGAAAATCTATTCTTAGCTGCTCGTAACCTATACAAAGTTGACGCACGTGACGTTGCTGGTGTTGATCCAGTATCTCTAATTGCATTCGACAAGGTTCTAATGACTGCTGACGCAGTTAAGCAAGTTGAGGAGATGCTAGCATGATCACTGAAGAGCGTATCTTAAAAGTTCTACGTGCTCCGCACATCTCTGAAAAAGCAACTATGGCAGCTGAGAAAGCGAACACTATCGTTTTCAAAGTAGCTAAAGATGCAACTAAGAAAGAGATCAAAGCAGCTGTAGAAAAGCTATTTGAAGTTGAAGTTAAGTCTGTAAATACTCTTGTTCAAAAGGGTAAGACCAAACGTCAAGGTATGCGTGAAGGCCGTCGTTCAGACGTTAAGAAAGCCTACGTTACTTTGAAAGAAGGTCAAGATCTTGACTTCGTTGGCGGCGCGGAATAACAGGAGTAGTTAAAAATGGCTATTGTTAAATGTAAGCCGACTTCCCCTGGTCGTCGTCACGTCGTTAAAGTTGTTAACGCTGACCTACACAAGGGTAAGCCATACGCACCTCTTCTAGAGAAAAACTCTAAGAATGGTGGTCGTAACAACAACGGTCGTATCACAGTACGTCACATCGGCGGTGGTCACAAGCACCACTACCGTGTAATTGACTTCAAACGTACTAAAGATGGCATCCCAGCGAAAGTTGAGCGTCTAGAATACGATCCAAACCGTAGCGCTAACATCGCTCTAGTTCTGTACGC
>AAZW01000131.1 GCA_000169995.1 Vibrionales bacterium SWAT-3
ACGGCATGAAAAAAACTACTAAACTACTCGCAGCGTCAATTGCATTCGCCAGTCTTCCTATTTCAGCAGCAAACTACGCCATTGAAGCGCGTGGTGATGCAATGGGTGGTGTTGGTGTTGTTTCTGCAAACTTCCTAACCGCTCCATTCTATAACCCAGCATTGGTTGCCATTTACCGTCGCAATGATGATATGGGTATGATTACACCAAGTTTTGGTGGTAACTACAATGATCCTAACGATATGAAATCGAACATCGATAGTGTTATTGACGCTTCAAATACTGCAGATTTAGATGCCGCTCTTAGCAAACTTGATGGTAACCAGGCGAACGTTGAGCTTGGTGGTGTTGTGGCGTTCGCGCTTCCTAACCAGTTTGTTGCTGCAAACCTATTTGCTAAAGCCTACACAGAATCTTTTGCGACACCAGATGTTTACACAACCGGTTCCGATACGGACAAAGTTGAGTTGTCTACCGTTGAAGCGGTTTCAATTGGTGTAGCTGAAGTTGGCCTTTCTCTTGCTAAATACCAAACCTTTATGGGCCAACACATCTCTTTTGGTATTACTCCTAAGATTCAACGCATCTACACATACAACTACATTGCATCGGTTAACGATTACGATCTCTCTGACGTAAGAGAAAACAGCAATGGTGAAACTGCATTTAACATGGATGCAGGTGCGCTTTGGTTCTTTGGGCCATTCCGCGTTGGTGTTGCTGCAACGAACTTATTCTCGAGAGATATCGAGACAAAAGACACCACCAGAACTCTAACCAGTAGTACAAGTGGTGCAACTCACCAAGTTGGCGGTAAATACGCTTATCAACTTGAGCCAGTTTATACCGTTGGCGCGGGTATCGTGTCTGACTACTTCTCGTTAAGTGTTGATTACGATTTGAATGAAACTGAAAAGTTTACTTCGTTTGAAGACAATGAGCAGATGATTCGTGTCGGTACTGAAGTTGACCTATTGCGTCAAATGCAGCTAAGGGCAGGGTACTACAAGAACCTCGCTTACTCTGAATCAGAAGGGACCATCACTGCGGGTATCGGTTTGTCGCCTCTTAATTTGTTCCAGTTAGATCTAAGTGCTAACTACACAAACGAAAATGCAATGGGTGCATCTATCAATTTCCTTGCTAGTTACTAACAGTCCTTATATAGTTCTGCTCCTAAACAAAGGAGCAGAGCATGCTAAACGACTTACCAACCCTTTCTCACGAAGAACAACAGAAAGCTGTTGAGCGAATTCAAGAAATGATGACCCAAGGTGTCAGCACAGCACAAGCTATCAAAATCGTTGCTGAGCAAATTCGTGAAGAAATGAGTAATAAAGAAGAGTAGGGCATTGGCCCTTCTTTTTTACCCATCTAATGCACTATAACTAAATATATTACCCTCTAGTATATTCTCTCGTTCATACCAACACTTTATTCGTCCTGAATTTTGACCTGTCCAAAACGCTTAAGTTAAGTTTATTCAGTAGCTTACATCAGAGCAATCAACTTTAAGGGCTTTTTATGGTCTCTGCTTGTAATTAAATTACAGTGAAATCTGAAAGTAAAACAACCGCCACTTTCGGTGTCAACATTTGTGTCACCACTCGTAAGTTGTTCAATATACGAGCTTTTTCAACGCTCGTGACGCTGTGACTTCAATTCTTAGCGAATTGGTTAAGGTAAGTCTCAATGAGTAAGGCTTTGTGGTTTGAGTGTGGGAGTGTTCGTGACAAGCACCGATATTAAGATACTCAGCGACAGAGCTGTGCATCTAACGCTGTTTAGACTTGGATACCCATACTTCAAGTGCAGCAGAACGCATTAGCTGACGGGGCTTTAGTGCGGCAAATACAAGGTTTGTGTTGAGGTGGATAGTGATTTATTTAAGTGTGTGGCTTGAACTTAAAACAGGTCGAATCACAGCCACTAGAGTGAGCAGCTAGATTAGAAGACTTGCCATGCAAAAGCGGCGGGCATTAAGGGACTTAGTTGGCTGGGCTGCTATCTTACAGAGACCTAGAGACGCGCAGGTGAAAAACGAAGAGGTGGAATCAAAACGTCACGACTTGGTTTCGTCCGTTATTCTTTGCTTCATACAGCGCTTTGTCTGCACGTTTAATCGCAGAACGTATCGACTCATTCTGCTTAAGCTGCGTTACACCAGTGGAAGCCGTTACTGTAAGC
>AAZW01000130.1 GCA_000169995.1 Vibrionales bacterium SWAT-3
GTCACAAACTGGGCGAATTTGCACCAACTCGTACTTATCGCGGTCATGCTGCAGATAAGAAAGCTAAGAAGAAGTAAGGAGTAGATGATGGAAGCTTTAGCTAAACATAACTTTGCTCGTATTTCTCCACAGAAAGCTCGCTTAGTTGCAGACCAAATTCGCGGTAAGTCGGTAGACCAAGCTCTAGAAATTCTAACTTTCAGCAACAAAAAAGCTGCTGTATTGGTTAAGAAGGTTCTTGAGTCAGCTATCGCTAACGCGGAACATAACGAAGGTGCAGATATCGACGATCTAAATGTCGCTAAAATCTTCGTAGATGAGGGCCCTATCATGAAGCGTATTATGCCTCGTGCTAAAGGTCGTGCGGATCGTATCTTGAAGCGTTCAAGCCACATCACTATTGTTGTAGCAGATCGCTAAAGACTAGGAGAATAAGCAATGGGTCAGAAAGTACATCCTAATGGTATTCGTCTTGGCATCGTTAAGCCTTGGAATGCTACATGGTTTGCTAATACCAAAGATTTCGCTGACAACCTAGACGGCGACTTCAAGGTACGTCAGTTCCTTACAAAGGAACTACAAAAAGCATCACTATCTCGTATCGTTATCGAGCGTCCAGCTAAGAGCATCCGTGTGACTATTCACACTGCTCGTCCTGGCGTTGTTATCGGTAAGAAAGGTGAAGACGTAGAGAAGCTACGCGCAGCTGTAGCTAAAATCGCAGGTGTACCAGCGCAAATCAATATCGCTGAAGTACGTAAGCCTGAGTTAGATGGTCAGCTTGTAGCTGATAGCATCGCGTCTCAACTAGAGCGTCGTGTTATGTTCCGTCGTGCTATGAAGCGCGCAGTACAAAACGCAATGCGTCTAGGCGCTAAAGGTATCAAAGTGGAAGTAAGTGGTCGTCTAGGCGGCGCTGAAATCGCACGTTCTGAGTGGTACCGTGAAGGCCGTGTGCCTCTACACACTCTACGTGCAGACATTGATTACGCAACTTCTTCGGCTCACACTCAATACGGTGTGATCGGCATTAAAGTTTGGATCTTCAAAGGTGAGATTCTAGGCGGTATGCCAGCTGCTAACGCAGTAGAGCCTAAAGGCGATAAGCCTAAGAAGCAGCGTAAAGGCCGTAAGTAAGGAGTCGAACGATGCTACAACCAAAACGTACTAAGTTCCGCAAGGTTATGACTGGTCGTAACCGTGGTCTAGCTAAAGGTACTGAAGTAAGCTTCGGCGAATTCGGTCTTAAAGCTGTTGGCCGTGGTCGTCTGACTGCACGTCAAATCGAAGCGGCACGTCGTGCTATGACACGTCACATTAAGCGTCAAGGTCAAATCTGGATCCGTGTATTCCCAGACAAACCGATTACTGAAAAGCCTCTTGAAGTTCGTCAAGGTAAAGGTAAAGGTTCAGTAGCGTACTGGGTTGCTCAAATCCAACCTGGCAAAGTTATGTACGAAATGAATGGCGTACCTGAAGAGTTGGCACGTGAAGCGTTCCGCCTAGCGGCACGTAAACTGCCTGTTAAAACTACTTTTGTAACTAAGCAGGTGATGTGATGAAAGCACAAGATCTACGCGAAAAGAACGTTGAAGAGCTTAACGCTGAGCTATTGAATTTGCTACGTGAACAGTTCAACTTGCGCATGCAAGCTGCAACTGGTCAGCTTCAGCAAACTCATACTCTAAAAGCTGTACGCCGTGATATCGCACGTGTGAAAACTGTTTTGACTGAAAAGGCAGGCGCATAATGAGCGAAACTAACCGCATCCAGCAAGGCCGTGTAGTAAGTGACAAGATGGACAAGTCTATCGTTGTTGCTATCGAACGTACTGTAAAACACCCAATTTACGGTAAATACGTTAAACGCACGACTAAAGTACACGCACACGACGAAGACAACACTTGTGGCCTAGGCGACAAAGTTGAAATCGTTGAGTGTCGTCCTCTGTCTAAGACTAAGTCTTGGACATTGGTTAAAGTTCTAGAAAAAGCGAAGATTTAATCTTTGTAATTCTATAACTTATAAGCGGCTCCAAATTATTTTTGGGGCCGCTTGTTTTTTGTCTACCCAATTTAAAAAAAGGGTGGTACAATTCGCGTCCCTTTTAAAGAGGCAGCCCGACCCGAGAGGGTCTAGTTTTAATATTTAGCGGAGCACTAACAATGATCCAGATGCAAAGTACACTTGACGCAGCAGATAACTCTGGCGCGCGCAAGGTAATGTGTATTAAGGTTCTGGGTGGCTCTCACCGCC
>AAZW01000129.1 GCA_000169995.1 Vibrionales bacterium SWAT-3
GAATTACCCAGCTAGTTTCGATTCAATATAGTGTAGTGCTTTTTCTACTACCTGCTCAATATTCATTGAGGTGGAATCAAGCACTAGAGCATCCTCTGCAGGGCGAAGTGGCGCCACTGGGCGATTACGATCTCGGTCGTCTCGCTCTTGGATCTCGCTCAAAAGGTCGTCAAATTTAACATCTAACCCCTTCTGTTGCAACTGTTTAAGGCGGCGAGTCGCACGCTCTTCTGCACTTGCATCTAAAAATATTTTTGCTTCTGCTTCAGGGAAGACAACGGTTCCCATATCGCGGCCATCAGCCACCAAACCTGGCGCTGCGCTGAATGCGCGCTGACGACGAAGTAGTGCTTCACGTACGCGAGGTAATGCAGCAACTTTTGAAGCCGCCATGCCGGTCTCTTCTTTACGAAGCTCACCCGACACATCTTCACCCTCTAGGATAACCTTAACTAGGTCGCTCTCAGCAATAAACTGAACGTCTAAGTGAGTTGCAAGAGGAACTAAAGCGTCTTCCGATTCAGTATCTACACCGTGATGAATTGCGGCTAAAGCCAGTACGCGATAGATCGCTCCTGAATCTAGAAGATGAAAGCCTAGCTTATCTGCTAGTAACATACACAGGGTACCTTTACCTGCACCACTTGGTCCATCAACCGTAATCACTGGGCTTTGAGAAGGCATCTTTTACTCCACGTTTAGTCGTAAGTTTTATTCTGTACTAGCGAGTCGCCACTACTTTATAGGCGGCATATTATAGAGAAAAATTGGAAGTCGAGCGAGGTAAATCTCAGATAATTCCAAGATGATGATGCATTCAATAATGCAACTGGCCTAATATCAATCACCTGATGCTAATAAGGCTTTCTATTGGCAGTAAATCGGCATAAAAAAGCCTCGCATGAGCGAGGCTAAGTATATTTGTTGCTTCAAGCAAGTCTAACCGATGATGGCGCGTACCGCTTCCAAGTCTTCTGGAGTATCAACACCCGCAGCCGGCGCTTCAACAGCAACATCTACGTGAATCTTTTCACCATACCAAAGTACGCGAAGTTGCTCTAAGCACTCGATGCGCTCTAGGGTACTTGGTTCCCAGTTGATGTAGGTATTGATGAAACCAGCTCGGTAAGCATAAATACCAATATGACGAAGTAGTGGAGATTCAGCAGCAGTACCGTTATTAGCATAAGCATCACGATCCCAAGGAATCGTCGCACGGCTAAAATACAGCGCATAGCCGTCTTTATCCGTCACTACTTTTACAGCATTAGGGTTAAAAACTTCATCAACGTGAGAGATTTCAACACCAAGTGTTGCCATTGGCGCAGTGCTGTTTGCTAAGTTGTTCGCCACCTGATTAATAATCGCCGGTGGAATCAGTGGCTCATCCCCTTGTACGTTCACAATAATGTGATCGTCAGGGATGTTCATGACATCAATCACTTCTGCTAGGCGTTCAGTACCTGACTCGTGATTCGGTGACGTCATACACACAGTCGCACCAAATGCTTTCGCAGCCTTCTCAACGCGAGCATCATCGGTAGCAATAATTACGTTATCAGCCCCTGCTTTCATTGACTGTTCGTATACCCATTGAATCATCGGCTTGCCGCCAATGTCAGCCAGAGGCTTACCTGGCAAACGGCTCGATTGGTATCTTGCTGGTATAACTACCGTGTAAGACATTACTTGCCCTCGTCCATTGAAAGAGTACGAGCTTCAGGTTCAAGAAGAACAGGAATACCCTCTTTAATTGGGTAAGCTAGGCGATCGATTTTACAAACAAGCTCTTGCTTATCCTTGTCAAAAGTTAGTTTACCTTTACATACAGGGCAAGCAACGATCTCAAGCAGACGGTGATCCATAGTATTCCATAACCTCTTTTATTCTTTTTAAAATTTGCTGTTGCGCTTCTTCTTCGAACTGCGCAGAAACTGGAAGATACCACCAGTTGTCTTGAGCATATTCTTCGCATTTTACAGCGTCTTTTTCTGTCATAATCATATTCATACCTTTCTTTGCTAAGGCATGAAGTTCATCTTTATCAAAATCCTGATGATCGGCGAAGCCTTGTGTGTAAACCACATCACCATCAAGATCGTCTAATGTTTTAAAAAAGCGTGGCGGGTGCCCTATTCCAGCAAAAGCCACCAGCTTTGGTAATTCTGCAACTGGCTTTTTTTGACCTGTCTTTAGGTTAACCGCTTCACTTGGTGCCAAAGACATTGAGAACTCTCGCCCTTGTGCCTCTCCACCATTGTTAATCAGAAATCTACATCAGCTAA
>AAZW01000128.1 GCA_000169995.1 Vibrionales bacterium SWAT-3
TATCGCAATTCTTTCTCGTAACGAAAATCTATACTCTACCGCTCGTCTAAAGCAGGCTGGAGAAGCACGTGGTCATCAGGTCGATGTTATCGACACGTTGCACTGTGATATAGATATCGCGAGTAACAATCCGAAGATTCGCTACATGGGTGAAGAGCTACCTCAATACGACGCGGTTATCCCACGTATTGGCGCTTCCATTACCTTTTACGGAACTGCGGTTGTTCGCCAATTTGAAATGATGGGCACTTTTTGTATCAATGAGTCAGTAGCTATCAGTCGTTCTCGCGACAAACTGCGCTCACTACAACTGTTGTCTCGTAAAGGTATTGGCTTACCAAAAACAGGTTTCGCTAGCCGCCCAGACAAGATTCAAGACTTGATCAAAAACGTAGGTGGCGCGCCACTAGTTATCAAGCTTCTTGAAGGCACTCAAGGTATCGGCGTTGTACTAGCAGAAACTAACAAAGCAGCAGAAAGCGTTATCGAAGCGTTCATGGGCCTAAAAGCGAACATCTTAGTTCAAGAGTTCATTGAAGAAGCAAATGGCGCAGACATCCGTTGTTTTGTTGTTGGCAACAAAGTAATTGCTGCAATGAAGCGTCAAGCTGGTGAAGGTGAGTTCCGCTCTAACCTGCACCGTGGTGGCACGGCTCAGCTGGTTAAACTAACCAAAGAAGAGCGCGCGACAGCAATCAATGCAGCGAAAATCATGGGATTAAACCTATGTGGTGTAGATATTCTACAATCTAAGAACGGCCCAGTGGTAATGGAAGTAAACTCTTCTCCAGGCCTAGAAGGCATCGAGAAAGCAACGGGTAAAGATGTAGCAGACATGATTTTCGAGTTCATCGAAAAAAATGCAAAGCCAAACGCTAACCGTACTCGTGGCAAGGGCTGATTGAATACCGTTAACTCATGATTGGAAAGAAAATGAACAATAAAATGATCATAGGGAATACCGAAGCACTTTGCTTACCAGAGTTAGGGATAACTGGACTACATACACGTGTTGATACAGGGGCTAAAACCTCTTCTCTACACGTAGACAATCTACTATGTGTAAAAACAGACGGTGAGAACTTCGTTGAGTTTGATCTTCACCCAGACGTTTATCACCTAGAAGAGACAGTGCGCTGCAAGGCGAAACTGAAAACAAGTAAGAAAATCAAATCATCTAACGGCGAAGTTGAACACCGTTGTGTGATTGAAACCATGCTGAGAATCGGTGGCCAACAATGGCCTATCGATATCACGCTAAGCAACCGTCAAGACATGACTTACATGATGTTGCTTGGTCGTCAAGGCATGAGTGACAAAGTGATTGTTGACCCAGCGGGTGAATTCCTGCTGACTCACTAATCCGAGTCATCGTAACCGCTCCAGAGGTTATAACTAAAGCTCGTCACAACGATATAAGGCCAGTCTCATGACTGGCCTTATTGTTTTGTATTGCCTAGGTTTGCTCACCTATTTCTTAGATTTGCCATGAGATTGAAAACCAAAACGCCAAATAGAGAGCAGCAGTTTCTTGGTTTTAATTTTGGTTACCCGCCAATGCGTCACAGGCCTTCTTGGTGCACTCATCAACAAATGGTCAAACGCCTTCTGATTAAGATCCACTTGCCCTCCATGCGCCACCAACAGCGTGTCTATCTGCATGTCATAAATGCGTGACACAGAATCACGATACTTATTAGGGTGGAAGATAGGGAAAGGCGGAATGAGCTTCTTTTTGACCTCTACCATCAAGTCAGCCACATAGGCGACGCTGTGTGATGGAGAATAAACAGAAAGATCTCTGTCGGTGTGCCCCGGCGTTTCCAACACTAACCAATCATCAAAGCCCGGAATGCTATCACCATCCGATAGCTTGTAATCCGGCTTTAACTTCCTTGAATACCAAAGGTTTGCTTTGGGTTTACCTAAACGATTCGCCATCCATCGTGCCAATGCAAGATCGGTCAGATGCATCAAGATACCATCGATACCGTGATACCAATCCTTATCTCGGTTTGCTGCCACCAAGTTACAGTTCGTGAGCTTTCTTAGCTTGTGCGCTGCCCCTGCATGGTCAGGATGCATGTGTGTCACCACAACCGTGTGGAGATCAGAAAAATCACGCATAAGTTCGGTTTCAATGAAAGTCTTCAAATGCGGGATGTCGGCTCGACATGCGCCATCAAGCAACAGTAATTTGTCCGGATACTCCACCAAGTACATGTCTTGGATGTAACCTTTAATGGTATGCAGTTGCAAACCCACTCCTTGTGATAAACCAACTGGTCAGACCTATACA
>AAZW01000127.1 GCA_000169995.1 Vibrionales bacterium SWAT-3
TCACCCTAGCGGCAAGCGGCGTATTGTACTGGTTTCAAAACCGACTGACTAGTAGTCTGATAAAATCTCTTCAGAAGTGGTTTTTATTCTCGTTAACACTAGATGTAGCAAGGGGTAACCCATTTTTCAAATAAGGTTTTTGGTTACAAGTTCGTTGTGAAAACGTACAATCGAAAACAGTCAAAGAATCAAACTGATAAGTACAAAATATGAACAGTTACGATATTGTAGTCGTCGGCGGCGGCATGGTTGGTGCGGCAACAGCGATCGGTTTTGCTAAGCAAGGAATGCAGGTTGCTGTGATCGAAGGTTTTGCGCCCCAAGCATTTGATGAGTCGCAAGCGATGGACATTCGAGTATCAGCGATTTCTCAAGCGTCAGTCGATTTACTTGACGAGCTTGGCGCATGGCAGAACATTGCTGCAATGCGAGTTTGCTCCTACAAGCGCCTAGAAACGTGGGAACACCCAGAATGTCGTACACGATTTGATGCAGCGTCACTTGATCTGCCTCGTTTAGGCTACATTGTTGAAAACCGACTTATTCAATTGGGCTTATGGTCTCAGTTCGATGCTTATGACAACTTAGAACTGTTGTGTCCCGAAAAGTTGGACTCTATCGAATTTGGCGAAACTAATATCGTTAAACTTCAATCTGGTATCGAGTTGTCAGCGAAGTGGGTAGTTGGTGCCGATGGTGCGAACTCTGCAGTTAGACAGCAAGCGGGTATTGGCATCACTGCTTGGGACTACCGCCAGCACTGTATGCTTATCAATGTAGAAACTGAGCTCCCTCAGCAAGACATTACTTGGCAACAGTTTTTGCCGAGCGGTCCGCGTTCATTCCTCCCTTTATGCTCTGTTAGTTCAGGAGACCAGGACGTTGGGCAGGGCTCGTTAGTTTGGTACGACTCGCCATCTCGCATTAAGCAACTGTCGGCAATGAGCCCAGACAAGCTACGCAATGAAGTACTTGCTAACTTCCCTGCGGAGTTAGGGGACATTAAAGTACTTAACTCTGGTTCTTTCCCTCTTACTCGACGTCATGCGCAATCTTATTTTAAGAACAACTGCATTCTGGTTGGAGACTCAGCACACACGATTAATCCATTAGCAGGGCAGGGTGTGAATTTAGGCTTCAAAGATGTTGCAGCGCTATTGGATGTAACCAAAGAAAAAGGCGAGCTGAATCATTCTGTAGTAAGACGTTACGAGGTGATGAGAAGAGGTGACAACCTAGTGATGCAAAGCGGTATGGATTTCTTCTATAAGACGTTCAGTAATGATATTGGTCCACTTAAGTTTGTGCGTAATGCTGCACTCAAGCTAGCAGAGAACTCAGGGCCAATTAAAGCTCAAGTGTTGAAGTATGCCCTGGGCCTTTAATTGAGTATTACAGACACTTTATAAAGAGAAGGAGAGCGAATGCTCTCCTTTTTGTATTCTATGATGTCTATCGCTGCTGTGTCACACAAACTGGCGCATCTAGATCTAATGAGTAGCCTGTGTAAACCAGAGAGCCGTCTTCTGTATTTCGCTTGAATGACGTGATGTTATTAGTGTGCTGGTTTGTGGCGATAAGCCATTCACCATCATGAGTAATATGAAAATCACGAGGGAAGTTGCCTTCAGAACTATAGCTATCAATAAAAATAGGCACTTTCGTTGTGGATTCGATTCTGAAGCAACTGATCATCGATTGATGTCGACAAGAGACATAGAGAAATTGTTCATCCGGCGATAGTTTTATTGCAGCCGTTGCTTCTCCTTTTTCCATATTTGGAAGTGCGTCGATCTCTTCGACAATACTCCATTTCCCAAGAGTTTTCTCCATCATTAGTATCGTTTCAGAGAGTTCACAGATTACATAGGCTTTATCTTCGTCTTTGTTGAAGACGATATGACGAGGTCCATTGCCCGCAGGGACTTTAATGGATTGCATCGGTTCGTCTAGAAACTCTTCCTGTTCTTCATCAAAGCAATAGAAATTGATTCGATCAGCGCCAAGGTCGACGGTGGCAAATTGTGGTGAGTTTTGTAAGAACAGACACTGATGAGCATGTGGAGCGGTCTGACGCTCTTTGTTTGGTCCTGACCCCACCATAGCTATTGTTTTAAGTCGTTTATCGATATTGCCATTGATACTTAAACTAAAAATATCGAATGAGCCTGATGAGTATTGAGACGTAATGGCAAACTTATGGCTAGGATCTATGGTGATATGACAAGGATGATCGCCAGAGATAGCACCTGAATTACTAGCGGTCTTTGAGCTAGCATTAGCGATATGAATCAACTGTGGCTG
>AAZW01000126.1 GCA_000169995.1 Vibrionales bacterium SWAT-3
AATTGGTTGAACTAGGCGTTCAAGTTGGTGTTGTTATCGGTGGCGGTAACTTGTTCCGTGGTGCTGGTCTTGCTGAAGCTGGCATGAACCGCGTTGTTGGTGACCACATGGGTATGCTGGCAACAGTAATGAACGGCCTTGCTATGCGTGACGCGCTGCACCGTGCTTACGTAAACGCACGTGTAATGTCTGCAATTCCTCTAAAAGGTGTGTGTGACGATTACAACTGGGCAGATGCAATCAGCCAACTACGTCAAGGTCGCGTTGTGATCTTCTCTGCTGGTACTGGTAACCCCTTCTTCACTACTGACTCTGCTGCATGTCTACGTGGTATCGAAATCGAAGCTGACGTAGTTCTAAAAGCGACAAAAGTAGATGGTGTATTTACTGCTGACCCAGTAGCAAACCCAGACGCAGAGCTGTATGATACTTTGTCTTACAACACAGTTCTTGAGAAAGAGCTTAAAGTAATGGACTTGGCTGCATTTACGCTAGCACGTGATCACAAAATGCCAATCCGTGTATTTAACATGAATAAGCCAGGCGCACTACGTCGCGTGGTGATGGGTGAAACTGAAGGTACATTAATCAGCGACGCTGACTAATTTTTCGGGCTTACTGGGGGCTATACTCTGGTAAGCTTTATCCTTATCACTCCAAATAAAAAGCTTTCTTGAAGAAAGAACATAATCAAGGTGAAATTGTGATTAACGAAATCAAAAAAGACGCTCAAGAGCGCATGGAAAAAAGTGTTGATGCACTAAGAAACAGCCTGCAAAAGATTCGTACAGGTCGTGCACACCCAAGCCTACTTTCTGGCCTTACAGTAGAGTACTACGGTGCACCAACGCCTTTGACTCAAGTTGCTAACGTTATTGCTGAAGACGCACGTACTCTAGCAATCACAGTGTTTGATAAAACGCTAACGCCTCTAGTTGAAAAAGCGATCATGACATCTGACCTAGGTCTAAACCCTATGTCTGCGGGTACGGTTATCCGTGTTCCACTTCCACCGCTAACAGAAGAGCGTCGTAAAGACCTAGTTAAAATCGTTCGTGGCGAAGCTGAAGGTGGCCGTGTTGCTATCCGTAACATCCGTCGTGACGCGAATGGCGATCTAAAAGCACTTCTTAAAGACAAAGAAATCTCTGAAGATGAAGATCGTAAAGCACAAGACGAAATTCAAAAGCTAACTGACGCTGCGGTTAAGAACGTAGACGAAGTTCTAGCAACTAAAGAAAAAGAGTTGATGGAAGTTTAATTTTCCATATTCTTTTCTTTCCGGAAAAACGCTGTACTCACTGTTCAGCGTTTTTTTATGCTACTCTGTTCGACTATTAGAATTTGATTCACTCTTTTATGCATAATTCTCAAGCGTTCACAGACTCTCTTCCTAAACACATTGCTGTCATTATGGACGGTAATGGTCGCTGGGCAAAAGCTCAGGGCAAGCCTCGCGTCTTTGGTCATAAAAACGGTGTTCAAGCCGTTCGCAAAACCATCTCTTCTGCTGCCAGACTCGGCATCAAAGCCGTTACACTTTTCGCATTCAGTAGCGAGAACTGGCGCCGACCAGAGGAAGAAGTGGGTATTTTGATGGAACTCTTTATCTCCGTGCTTTCAAGTGAAGTGAAAAAGCTCCATAAAAATAATCTACAACTTCGTGTTATTGGTGATAAAAGTCGTTTTAATGATCGACTACAAAAGAAAATCGAAGAAGCGGAAGCTTTGACTAGCACTAATACCGGTATGGTTATCAATATCGCTGCAAACTACGGTGGTAAGTGGGATATTCAGCAAGCGATGACTTCTATCGCTCAACAGGTAAAGTCTGGCGATATTAATGTAGAAGACATTGATGAAGCTATGATTACACAGCACCTGACGATGGCGGATATTCCAGAAGTTGATCTACTGATCCGTACCAGTGGTGAATGCCGCATTAGTAACTTCATGCTTTGGCAGTTGGCTTACGCCGAAATGTACTTTACTGAACAATTCTGGCCAGACTTTAATGAAGACAGCTTAGTAGAAGCTGTGACTTGGTTTGTAAACCGTGAGCGCCGTTTTGGCTGCACCGGTGAGCAGATTAAAGCTCTGATGGACAGTTAATAAGGATTTTTTGGTTTGAAACAACGAATTATTACGGCGTTGATTTTAGCTCCCCTAGTTATTCTAGGAATTTTCGAGTTATCACTTCCTACGTTTATCCTTTCATTAGCGGTTATCTCGCTATTGGGTTACTGGGAGTGGACTCAATTTGTTGAAAGCAAATCGCGTTATTTAGCGTTGATTCCAACGGTTGTGGTAAGTGCTGCAAGTTTTGCTTTTATC
>AAZW01000125.1 GCA_000169995.1 Vibrionales bacterium SWAT-3
CTGGGCTGAATGTAGCGCGCTTTGAGCAGTGGAGCGAAACTTTTACCCAAGAGAATGCACGTCAAGCCATCCTTGCCTTCAAAGGTGATGTATACACAGGCCTAGACGCTGAAACACTGTCGGATGAAGATTTTGACTACGCACAGAATCACCTGCGTATGCTTTCTGGTCTTTACGGCTTACTAAAGCCACTTGATTTGATGCAACCTTACCGTCTAGAAATGGGCACGCGTTTAGCGAATGCTCGCGGTACTAACTTGTACCAGTTCTGGGGCAATATCATCACAGACAAGCTGAACGAAGCGTTGAATGCTCAAGGCGACAATGTGCTGATCAACCTAGCATCTAACGAGTACTTCAAAGCGGTAAAACCAAAGAACTTGGATGGCCAAGTGATTACACCAGTATTCAAAGACTGCAAGAATGGTCAATACAAGGTGATCAGTTTCTACGCGAAAAAGGCGCGCGGCATGATGGCTCGCTACATCATTGAGAACAAAGTGGACTCAATTGAAGCGCTGACTCAGTTTGATACTGCGGGTTATTACTTCGTAGAAGAAGAGTCGAATGCGAAAGAGTTGGTCTTCAAGCGTGAAGAGCAAAACTAGACGTTATCGGTTCAAGGTAGTCGCGCTCTATGGCGAGACATCAGCCAGATAGAGAAAAGCCCCGTGCAGCGAACTGCATGGGGCTTTTTTATTGAATCGTTGAAGCAGCCAAATTACTTCTTCTTAGCCGCTTTCTTTTTCTTCGCGATTTTTTTCTTCTTCGCGATTTTCTGTTTCTCTACCGCTTTCTTATCTTCTTTCTTTGGTTTCTTTTTCTTGGTTACTGCCGCTTTCTTGTGTGTTGGGCGCATACCTTCAACAAAGCGCTCTTTGATCGCTTCTTTGGTATAACGAGCAACACGTTCAATCATCAGTTGATCGTGCGCTTCGATTAGAGAAACCGCGTTGCCTTTTTTACCTGCACGAGCGGTACGGCCGATTCGGTGTAGGTAAACATCAGCCGTGCGTGGCATGTCGTAGTTAATTACGTGGCTTACGTCTGGAAGGTCGATACCACGAGCCGCTACGTCAGTTGCTAGCAGTACGTTTACTGTGCCATCACGGAAACGAGCAATTGCATTGTTACGACGATCTTGAGGCATTTCGCCTTGAATCCAAGCACATGGAATCTGAGCGCTTTCTAGTAGTGCACGCAGGTCGCCTAAACGCTCACGAGTCTTTAAGAAGACGATACTACGCTCAGCTTCTTTAGTAATGATGTGTTTTAGCAGGTCAAGTTTGTGCTCTGCCGTGTCTGCACGGTGGTACCACTGAGTGATCTTTTTACGTTCACGTAGTGATGATTTTGCATCGATCTCTGCTGGGTTGTTCAGTAGGTCTTCAGTGAAACCTTCAACACCTTTACCTTCTAGCGTTGCTGAGAAAAGTAAAGTTTGCTTACGCCAGCGACACTCTGCAGATAGGCGATCAACAACAGGACCAAAGCCCATATCTAGCATGCGGTCTGCTTCATCTAGGATCAGCCATTCGATCGCACGACAATCAAAGCGCTCAGCTTCGATGTATTCCATTAGGCGGCCTGGAGTCGCAACAACGATGTCTTGGGTAGTGCCAAGAATGTCTGCGTGCTCTTGGTACATCACACCACCTGTGATGGTGAAGATGTTCAGGGCAGTGTATTTCGCAAGCTCACGAGCTTGGTCAGTGATCTGCATTGCTAGCTCACGCGTTGGCGTCAGGATAAGCATACGAGCAGGGCCTGCTTTCTTACGTGGGAAATCCTGAAGGTACTGCAGTGCTGGCAGTACGAATGAGGCTGTTTTACCAGTACCTGTTGGCGCAGAAGCCAAAACGTCTCTTCCATCTAACGCTTGTGGGATTGCTTCAGCTTGTATCTGTGTTGGGCGTTCGTAGCCCATTTCGTCAATTGCTTTAAGCAGCTCTTGGTTTAGATCGAGTTCTGCAAAGGTTCTGATCACTGTTGTTTCTCCACAAGCAATAAATGTTTCTGCCTCAAAAAGCAGATGATAAAAAAGAGTAGTCGGACATTATAGAAGCATTAGTGATTAGGATCACATGGTATTTGCTACATCTTGAGATAAAAATCTTTGGTAAGTGCAATAAATGCCTCGCTATAACCACCTTGATGGTGAATGGTGAGCGATTCACACTGCAAATCTTGCTCGCATGCAGGATCTTTCGATAACTCAAAAAGAATTCGACTTGCGGGCTTCTTGTCTGTGGTTTTGACATCAAGACGTTTGGCCAAGTACCAACCGCACTGTTTGGCAAGCTTGATAAAACCTTCTCCCTCAGTGTTGGCAGTATAAAACTGGCGTCGCAGCT
>AAZW01000124.1 GCA_000169995.1 Vibrionales bacterium SWAT-3
AGTGGGGTCGCATTATAGGGAACCCTTTCAGCTTAGCAACTACTTTTTCATAAAAAATGAATAAATAGAGGTTAAGTGTCTAATAGTTCACCTAAATATAAAAAAGAGAGCATTTCTGCTCTCTTTTTGCACTAAATCTAAAGGAATTATTAGATAAACGCGTAAGCATCTGCGTACATATGGTCACGCTTTGCTTCTTTACTTTGTGTAAATAAATCTCTTGCTGCGCCCGCCATTTCAAAGCGACCTGCAATATAGATATCAAAATCAGCCAGTGATTCGAAGCTTTGTGTAATTGCTTCAAGCACATTACCCGTTTGGCCATGCCAAACTTCAGGCGCCTCTTCTACTACAGGTACAAAATGTACATTGCTATGCTTTTCTGCAATATCGACAAGCTCTTCTTTCGCGTATAGCTGACACTCGTCTTTTGCACCCCAGTAAAGGTGAATCTCTTTCTTGCTGTTTTGTGCAATGCAGTGATCCAGGATCGAACGTACGTAACTAAAACCCGTACCACCAGCAATCAATAGTAGAGGGCGTTCGCTCTCTTCTTTAATCCACGCATCACCGTGTGGCGCATCAATCGCGATATCGCCATCTTCAGCTTGTGCCTTTTTCATTGCTTCAACCACTTCTAGTGCATAAGCATTGTGTTCAGCAGCACCAATGTGTAGTTCTAGTTCACCTTCATGGCGACAAGGGCTGCTCGCAATTGAAAATGGACGCTTATCTTTCTCACCCATTTCAACCATCAGGTACTGACCAGCTTTAAAGGCAACTGGTGTCTCTGGGTGAAGCAGGATTTGGTAAGTGTTACAAGCCAAAGGCTCGATAGACTTAACTTTACATTTAATAGTCATGTTCTTCCTCTCACTAACCCTTAATCGGCAAAGGTTAGAACTAAATTACTTTCTGCAAATGCTTGGCAAGCGAAAATCCAACCCTGTTGCTGCTCTTTCTCTGTGAGCATGGGTTCAAGGTGGTAACTCACTTGCCCTTCTAATTTTTTGCACATGCACATAGCACATGCGCCAACTTGGCAACGGTTAGGGAAATAGATATCGCTGTTGAGCGCAGCATCCAAGACCGTTTGCCCTTTTTCTACGGTGAAACTGATATTTTCTGGGTACAAGACTACTTGGTAGCTCATAAAATTCCTAGCTGTTCCCAGATGCTATCAATCTTTTTGACCAGCTCAGGATCTTTTGTGATTGGAACGCCCCACTCACGCAAACACTCACCTTCCCACTTATTAGTGGCATCGAGACCCACTTTGGAGTGCCCTGTTTCATCCTGAAGGAACAAGGTATCTCTCGCTGGGTCCATTCTAGTGGTTACTGCCCAGATGATGTCGTTCCAGTCACTCACATTAACATCGCCATCACAGACGATAACGAATTTGTTCTCATCAAATTGAGACCAAACCGCCTCCATGATTTTCTTACCATTACCTGCGGCTTGTTTATCTATCGATACCACAACCATGCTGGCATTGTCGTTCTGCAGGTGAATATCAAGAATTTCAGGATGAGCTTTGGTTAATTCAGCCAAACCACCTTCGATATGATCACTATTTTCTGGTGTAGATTGCACATCAGGCGACAATGCTAACTCGGCATCCCACTTCTTAGTGATGTCTAAGCCCATCTTAGAACCTAACCCAACTACCGGTGATGCAAAGTCCAACGAATCAATTGGCGTATTCTCTATCATCAAGGTATCACGTGACGGATCCATATGTTTGCACATCGCAGCCGTAACTTGTGACCAATCGCGAGCGTTGACATCCTCATCGCACACCAATACAAACTTGGTGTACATGAATTGACGTAAGAAAGACCATACGCCCATCATCACTCGTTTAGCGTGACCTGGGTATTGCTTCTTCATGGTCACCACTGCCATTCGATACGAACAACCTTCAGGTGGTAGATAGAAATCTTCTATCTCAGGGAATTGCTTTTGAAGAATAGGAACAAACACTTCATTCAATGCAACACCTAGTACCGCTGGCTCATCTGGCGGACGACCTGTGTATGTACTGTGGTAAATCGGGTTCTCACGCATGGTTACATGAGTAATGGTAAACACGCTGTGCTTTTCTTTCTCGTTGTAGTAACCGGTGTGATCGCCGTAAGGCCCTTCGTCAGCGAATTCATTCGGATCGATGTAACCTTCCATCACGATTTCAGCACTCGCTGGGACTTCTAGGTCATTACTGATCGATTTAACCACCTCAGTTTTACTACCACGTAGCAGACCAGCAAACGCGTATTCCGATAAGGTATCTGGCACTGGCGTTACCGCGCCAAGAATCGTTGCAGGATCAGCGCCAAACGCGACAGATACTGGGAACGGCTT
>AAZW01000123.1 GCA_000169995.1 Vibrionales bacterium SWAT-3
TAGTACTCTAACTTAGCAATAAGTTGCTCTAATTTGTGAGGCTCATCAAGAGTAATTGTTACTTTTGACTTACCGCTAACAGAACGAGTAACTGAAACGTTTGCTTGCAATTTTTCCGTGAGTCTTCGTGAAAGTTCGATAGCTTCTGTGTCTTCAGGCTTCGATTCTGGCTCAACGTCTGGTTTTAAACACTTTTTGACAAGTTGTTCAGTTTGACGCACGGTCATGTTTTTGGTCGCCGCAGTGTTCGCTGCCTCTACCTGGGTATCACCTTCGAGCGCAAGCAGTGCTCGAGCATGCCCCATTTCCAGTTGTTTGTTGGAAACTAAACCTTTTACTTCATTTTCGAGCTGATTTAGACGTAATAAGTTACTAACCGTTGCTCTCGATTTACCAATCACATCAGCAACTTGCTGATGCGTCAGTTCAAATTCATTCTGTAAGCGCTCTAGCGCTTGTGCTTCTTCGATAACATTCAGGTCTTCACGCTGAATATTCTCGATCAACGCCATCGCAATCGCAGCTTTGTCTTCCACTCGCTTGATCAAACACGGTACTTGCTTGAGGCCCGCTTGACGAGCCGCTCTCCAACGACGCTCACCCGCAATAATCTCATACTGATCTTGCGCTAATGGACGTACAACGATTGGCTGGATGATGCCTTGAGATTGAATTGAAGCCGCCAGCTCTTCTAGCGCTTCAGGCGCGATATCTTTACGCGGTTGATAAACACCTGGCTTCAAGCTACCAACAGCCAATTCTGTTAGCTCTCCATCAGCCGATAACGCCTGACTATGAGAAGCGACTTGCTGTTTTTCACGAGCCAATGAGCTAGTTGCAAGTAATGCATCTAGCCCTTTTCCTAAACCACGCTTAGACATTGAGCGAATTCCTTTGGTTAGACCTATACTGTGACTTCTTCACGACGCAACATTTCGCCTGCAAGAGCAAGATATGCCTTAGCACCAGCGGAATATTTGTCGTAGTACATTGCTGGTTTGCCGTGACTCGGCGCTTCAGCAAGGCGTACATTTCTAGGGATCACGGTTCGGTAGACCTTGCTACCGAAGTGTTTTTTGAGTTGATCTGATACTTCGTTTGATAAACGGTTGCGAGGATCATACATAGTACGCAGAAGACCTTCGATCTTCAGGTTCTCGTTAACCACCGCCGCAAGCTTACTTATGGTATCCATCAACGCAGTCAAACCTTCAAGAGCAAAGTATTCACATTGCATTGGAACTAATACGGAATCGGCAGCTGCCATGGCATTAATTGTAAGAAGGTTTAATGAGGGTGGGCAATCAATAAAGATGAAATCATAATTATCACGAATGGATGCGAGTGCGTTTTTAAGGCGAACTTCGCGCGCAAACACTTCCATTAGCTTGATTTCTGCCGCAGTAACATCACCGTTTGCGGCGATGAGGTCATAATTGCCAGATGTACTCCGGCAAACTACCTCATCAAATGGGGTGTCTTCAACTAACAAATCGTAAGCAGTTGCTTCAACCTGATATTTGTCGACACCGCTCGCCATAGTGGCATTACCTTGAGGATCGAGGTCAACAACCAATATCTTGCGTTTAGTTGCCGCCATTGATGCTGCTAAGTTAATGCAAGTTGTTGTTTTTCCTACGCCGCCCTTCTGGTTGGCAATTGCTACGATTCTACCCACTATGGCCTCGCTGATTATCCCTGACGCGATAAAGTTACTAGATGACGCTCTCCGTCAAGCTCTGGCACTCGCAAAGCTTTAATGTCTGTCACTGAACACCATTCAGGTAACAGGTCAATTTCGTCTCTAGGATGTTGTCCCTTAAGAGCCAAAAATACACCGGATTGCTCTTTAGGTAAATGGTGACACCACTCTACCATGTCTGTCATTGACGCAAATGCGCGACTGAGCACTGCATCAAACTTTTCTTCAGGTTGAAACTCTTCAACACGGCTTTGAACCGGCACAACGTTGTCGATACCCAGTTCGTGAACCACCTGCTTAATGAAACGAATACGCTTACCTAAGCTATCTAGCAAGTAAAACTCGCTGTCTGGGTTCATGATTGAGAGCGGAATCCCAGGTAAGCCAGGTCCGGTTCCCACATCGATAAAGCGCTTACCCTGTAAGTGAGTGCTAACAATGATGCTATCTAAGATATGTTTCACCATCATTTCTAATGGGTCACGAACCGAAGTCAGATTGTAAGCTTTGTTCCATTTGTTGAGTAACTCAACATAGCCAACTAGCTGGCTACGTTGTTTTTCAGATACTTCTAGGTCAGTCTGGCCAATCAGTGATCCAGTTTTTCGCGTAATACGCTCATTATGCTTCCTCACCCTTTTCAACAGGCGTGTTTTTCAAGTAAACCAGTAGGATTGAAATTGCCGCAG
>AAZW01000122.1 GCA_000169995.1 Vibrionales bacterium SWAT-3
GGACCCAACGATTGGGCTTTCAGAAGAACAATTTATTGACCAAATCTCTGAACTAAACAAGCAAGGTCGCTCTGTACTGATAGCGCTGGGTGGAGCGGATGCACACGTAGAGCTTGAAACAGGTGATGAAAGAGCCTTTGCTGATGAGATTATCCGTCTTACGGAGCGCTATGGTTTTGATGGTCTAGATATCGACCTAGAACAAGCAGCAGTAACCGCAGCAAACAACCAAACTGTAATTCCAGATGCACTAAAGCTAGTGAAAGAGCACTACCGTGCTGAAGGTAAAAACTTCCTTATTACTATGGCGCCTGAGTTCCCGTATCTAACGACTGGCGGAAAATACGTACCTTACATCGATAATCTAGAAGGGTACTACGACTGGATTAACCCACAGTTTTACAACCAAGGTGGTGATGGCATCTGGGTTGACGGTGTTGGTTGGATCGCTCAAAACAATGATGCGCTAAAAGAAGAGTTCATCTATTACATTTCTGATTCTCTAATCAACGGTACGCGTGGCTTCCACAAGATCCCACACGACAAACTAGTGTTTGGTATCCCTTCAAGTATTGATGCAGCAGCAACTGGTTTTGTTCAAGAGCCACAAGATTTGTACAACGCATTCGATAGCCTAACGGCGCAAGGTCAGCCTTTACGTGGTGTGATGACTTGGTCTATCAACTGGGATATGGGTACCAACAAAGCAGGTCAAGCGTACAACGAACAATTCATCAAAGACTACGGTCCATTTGTTCACGGCCAAGTGACACCACCACCGGTAGAAGGTGAACCTGTATTGAAAGGTGTTGAGAATACGCGTGTTTTTCACGGCACTGTATTTGATCCAATGGAAGGCGTAAGCGCAACAGATAAAGAAGATGGTGATTTAACTTCATCAATTGATGTTGAAGGTTACGTTGAAACCAGTGTTATCGGTACTTATGTTCTAACCTACCGCGTGAAAGACAGCGATAACAATGAAACAACCAAAGCAAGAACGGTCGAAGTTTACAGCCAAAAACCTGTATTCGATGGCGTGTCGGATACTACTGTAGTGCTTGGCAACCCATTCGACCCAATGGCGGGTGTTATAGCAAATGATGCTGAAGACGGTGACCTAACAAGTTCAATTACACACACTGGCAGTGTCGATGTGAATGAAATAGGCAACTACACGCTTGTATACAGTGTGACAGACAGTGCTCATCAAACCGTCACTGCTGAGCGTAAAGTGTCAGTGACTGATGGTTCTAACTGTGCAGCTGCATGGGATGCCGACACTGTTTATGTTGAAGGTGACCAAGTATCACACGACGGCGCGACTTGGGGAGCAGGCTGGTATACCCGTGGTGAAGAGCCAGGAACGACAGGTGATGGGGCGTTTGGAGAATGGTTTCAGACAGCTCATGTGGTGGTAACCCTGATCCAGGTGGTGACCCAGAACTGAACGTATCTGGTCTACAGTCTGAATACACACTAGATAATGGCGATGTAAGTATTCAGTTGACATTGGCGTCGAATGAAGCGCTTGATGTAATCGCAAAGGTGATTAATAGCGCGGGTTCTGTGGTTGAACAGACCAACTTCAACCTAACTGATAGCCGCACGGTTACGATGGACCTGTATGATATTACAGAAGGTCAGTACAAGCTTGAAGTCGTTGGTAAAGCAACAGACGGCGAAATGGTGATGGTCGATAACTCATTCGCTATCAAAGAAGAGGGCGGTACAACGCCACCTCCAGGTGATTACCCTCCGTATGAAGCCGGAACGAACTACGAAGCGGGCGATATTATAGTCGGTACTGACAATGGGTTATACGAATGTAAGCCTTGGCCATACACAGCGTGGTGTGCAAGCGCATCTTATGCTCCAGGAAATAGCCAATACTGGCAAGATGCTTGGACAAAGCTGTAATCAACTAGCTCTGTAGACTAAGTATCTAAAAGTAAATGATAAAAGGGAGGCCATCGTGCCTCTCTTTTTTTGGGCTAATCCAAATCGAATAATGACCTCTGTCTTGTTAATGTCACAACTTTTGGCGACGCTATACATAGCGACTAGGGTGGCAAAAGACTTTGTTTTAGATCAAAATAAGAGTGATTATCAATTGTATTACATTTCTTAAAACTGCACTATGCGCTCACTGAATTTTCAAATTTGTGAATATTTAAATAATGAATCTTGCGCAAGTCGACCTTAACCTCTTAGTTATCCTTAAACACCTTCTTGAAGAAAAGCATGTTTCCAATACTGCTTTAGCACTTGATATGAGTCAGCCAACCGTGAGTCGTTCGCTTCAAAAGTTACGCACGGTGTTTAACGATGACCTGTTAGTGAGAGCGGCTTACGGCTATGAGCTAACACCAAAAGCAGAAGCGCTTAAGCAAGATCTCAATTCTGTGCTGACACGCT
>AAZW01000121.1 GCA_000169995.1 Vibrionales bacterium SWAT-3
TCGTAAGAGGCGGCCATTCTAGCGACTTAATTCTCAGTGTCAAACACTTATTTGGAATTAATTTCTACTTTCTAAAAGTAGGAGCGAATAATCACTCAAAGCTAGTTGCCTTTACTAACATTCTTCGCTGAAGCCTTGTGGCGTCTGCCGTGTCAGTGAGGCGGCATTATAGAGACGCCGCTCATATTGGCAAGCATTAAATGCATTTTTTATTGAAAAAAGAGGTTAAACGAAGACATTTCAACCAAGGGCTTATTTGTACCACTTTAAGCCCAACTTTCGAACAAATTACTCACAGCATCCTGTGGATAACCACTCACCACTATCAAAGAAGTAAGACAATCGGGACCTAGGGTTTAGGTACTCTCTCACTTGTTCAGGTAGTTTGTTGGGATTAACCGCATTAACGATTTTTATATCTTTAGCAAGCAGGTCGATTACCGGAGCTTGTGTTCTGGGTACGCTAGGGTCATAGGTCAGCACATTAGGATAAAGCATATGCTTGGCATTTACCGAAATAACAATACCAATTGAATCATTGGAGAGCTGAACCACGGTTCCTGGCGGGTACACTCCCATGAACTTAACCAATAGACTTAAGTTGTCTTGGCTATATAGGTGTTTGCAGTTCTTATATAAGTGGGAAAGCGATAAATATGGGATCATTGGCGGTGACTGTGTTTTACCATGGCACAAGTTATCGAATGTATTGGCAACTGCTACTATCTTGGCAAACTCATCAATCTCTTCTTCCTTTAAGCCTTCTGGGTAACCAGAGCCATCATTCATCTCATGATGCTGAGCAATTACCTTTTTAGCTGTTTCAGGAAAATCATCTATTGCAGAAACGATATCCGCACCATACTTAGTGTGGAGCTTTAAGTAGTTCTCTTCTGGCACCGTCAATGCGCTCTGCTTTCTTAATATAGCGACAGGTATTTTGATTTTGCCCACGTCATGGAATAACGCAGCAAAAGAGAGGTCTTTCAGTTGTTGTGTGTTGTAGCCTTTAGCTTTGCCGATCATCATGGCAACAACAGCAACATTTAATGTGTGGAAGTAGATATCTTCAAAGTCAGCTGTACCATTCATTAAGTGGAGTGTGACGTTATCATCACATACTAATGTTTCGACAATATCATCAACGAGAGATTTCACCTCTCCTACCGCATCCAAAGGACGATTGCGAATTTTGGTCATGACTGAACGCATTCGAGCAAGTGAACGCTCAAACTCTTTCTCACAGTTACTCACTCTGCGTCGGTAAGAACTTAAAGTTTCAATGCGATCATGCTTTTCTTGCCACATTTTTTCAGCTTCAAGACTAACCTGTAAGTCATCACCTGATTCCAACTCAACCATATGGTTAACCGGCAAAGGTGAAGTATCACTTTGATTAAGGTTTATATAGACGTGTTTGATACCAAGGTGTCGAATGATCTTAACCTGAGCATCGTCTTTTATTTTAAAGCTATTGAATAGAAACGGGTGTTCATTCCACTTGACGGGAAGTCGTATATGTAGACCGGACTGAATGCGATCTACGGTAATTTTTATGCTGCCCATTTTTATATATAACGTTGATTAATAATCTCTATTTATAATTCTAATAAAACCAAGCAGCAATTTCACTATCCTATTTCACAGGTTCAGTTTAAAGAGTCGCAATGCACCATCCATCTTATACCGAACTTATCTTCAACTTTGCCAAACCTAGCGCCCCAAAACGTGTCTGCAAGCGGCGTCATGATTCGCCCACCCTGCGTTAGTTTTTCAAAGATCTGCTCTTGGGTCGCAGTATCATCTGTAACAAGAGAAAGTGCAAGGTTGTTCCCTTCAAGTTCTTTAGCTTTAACCCCATCAGACATCATCAGCTTCATACCAAAGGCTTCGAATTCAGCATGCATGATCCAATCAGGCTGCGCTCCCTCTATTACCTGTGGAGCATCACTAAAGAGTTGTTTCGATAAGACCACTCCACCAAAGCATTTATGATAAAAATCCAACGCCTCGCCACAACGACCATCGAAAAATAAGTAAGGGGTTACTGTCAGCATATCTTTCTCCTCTATTGCTACTTTAAACATAGACAATAGAAGCAAAAATTACAGGTAACAGGCTGATTTAAGATGATTAATTTATTGAAGGTTATTACTACGATGGGAATTGATGAGATTTATAAATGAAACATCAAGATCTGACTGATTCGTAACTTGCATCCAAGCCGACACGCTGGGTTTCAAATTCACAAACGCCCAGAACGACGAAAGGCCGCTATAAAAGCGACCTTTCTATATATGGTACCGGTTTAGGCGGACTGATTGGACAGGCATTCCTGCCGCTACCACGAAGGCAACGCTTTTCAGACTCCAGATACAACAAAGCCCCGACTTGAGTCGAGGCTTTGTCATTTAAATATGGTACCGGTAGGCGGACTTGAACCGCCACGCCC
>AAZW01000120.1 GCA_000169995.1 Vibrionales bacterium SWAT-3
GAATCCAATGTAATCAATCGCTCGATCAATTTATCGCCCAGTTGATTCTGTTCATAGTGTGCTTCAAGGATTGAGTGGCACTGACTTTGAGCCTTAAGCCATCTCTCTTCATCTTGATAGAGAGCAACAGCTTGTTCAACAAACTCATCAATATCATCAGCAACCGCACCCGGCCATTGCAGTTCGCCTTGCGGTAACATGCCTTCACTGCCGATCTCACTCGTCACGTTTGGAGTTTGCAGCTTCATCGCATCAAGCAGCTTGCCTTTAATGCCAGCGCCAAAGCGTAATGGCGCAACACAAACACGCACCTGTTCCATTACTTCTTGAGCGTCTTTAGCCCAACCTTTGATATGGAAACCGGTTTTTGGATTATGCAAAGCGGTTGCTTTCGGCGGCGGATAAGATCCGTAAATATGAAGCTCAGTATCAGGCAACTGCTTACGAATCTTCGGCCAAATCTTCTGTAACTGAAGCACAGCATCCCAGTTAGGCGCATGTCTAAAATTACCTATCGTCATGAAATGCTTACGTTCTTCAAAGCTTTTCGTACTTTCAGGCAACGTGTTGAGATCAACCATGAACGGCAGGTGATGTAACAGTTTTGGATCGATATTGAACTCAGATTGGAGCAATTCCATCTCGTAACTTGAGATGATCAACGAAAGATCACAGCGCAGGATTGCAGCGATTTCACGTTTCGCCAAGTCACTGTACAGGTGCTCTTTCGTTAACTCTGTCTCTTTCTTTACAGCTTCATGTCGAGCATTGCGTAGGAATTGTAAATCTTCAGTATCCAGTAGCTTAAAGGCATTCGGACATACCTTCTCGACGCGCCAGCCGAATTGCTCTTCCATCATAAAGCGGTCAAACATGACAACATCAGGTTGCAGCTCTTCAATGTACTGGTCAAAGCTATCGCAATTTAGCTGAATAGATTGGCTTGTAATGCCCTCTTCAGAAAGATCAATCATATGCTCGGTTTCTTGAGCTGGCGTTGCGAACTCAACGGACCAACCTTGTCGCTTAAACAGGCGTAAAAGTGACATCATATGGCTGCCAGCCGCCGATGAATTCGGTTCTGGCCAAACGTAGCCAATTGCTAAAACTTTCTTCAAAACACTTCCTAAGAAATAACAAAAGGGACTCTAGAAGTCCCTCGTTGAACATTTACTGATAATTATAATAAGTTCTAAGAACTCAGCGATTAGATTCGTTCACCTACATTGCGAGCTATCATAAGCACTTCATCGGCTGAGTAAAGGTTTGAAATCGTGGTTTCGACTTCTGCGCCCAACGTCGATTGATAAAGCTTTTGTGCAAAGTTGTCTGCTCTGGTGGTCACTAATACATGTTTTAGTGTCGAGCCTTGCTCTGCTAGCTTCTGCTTCACTTGCGGCAAAGATTCTAGAATCAGCTTTTTACCCAATCCTTGCCCCTGCGCGCTCGGTAACACAGCAAGTTGCTCTAGTTCCAAAACAGCTTCAGGTCTAAACCCACTTTTCTGAACCCAAATAATGTAGCCGACAATCTCGCCATCGCTTTCAGCAACAAAGTTCATAAAGCGTGGTGAAGCGTTTAAGTTACATTGTAACCAATTTTTTGAGTTTTGCTGTCGAACAAAAGTAGCTTGGTGAACTAAAGCCGCTCCATGGAGGTCGGCTTCTGTCATTAAACGAACTTGCGCCATGCTGCTACTCATTCTCAGAATTAGGACGCGTTTTACAGTGTAAAATGGCTCTCTCTAGAAGTTCTAATGCCGAGCTATCTGCTTCTGGAAGCTTAGCATCCGATTGACCTAGTGGTTCAACACGGCTACCCCATTTAATATGACCAGCCCCCCAAGTTAAACCGGCACCGAATGCCGCTACAAGGATGTTTGAGTTAGGTTTAACAAAGCCTTGCTCTAACGATTCACATAAAGCAATTGGCACAGTCGCAGCCGACGTGTTGCCGTAGTTTTGAATATTCACAAACGCTTTCTCACGTTCAATGCCCGCCATATCACACAGAGTTTGAATAATTCGGATATTTGCTTGGTGAGGAATCACAAAATCGATGTTGTCTGTTGAGATACCTGTACGGCTCAATACAGTATGCGCTGCCGCACCCATGCCTTTAACCGCACGTTTGAAGATCTCTTTACCTACGAAATCAAAGTCCCAGTAACCGTTGTCAGCAGCGAAGCGATCCATAGAAGTACCGAACTTTGGTACTGCTAGAATATCGCGGCCTTCGGCGTCACAACCGATCTGCGCTTCTTGCAGGCCAACTTGCTCTTCAGTGCGAGATAGAACCACAGCGCCAGCGCCGTCACCAAATAGAACCGCAGTATCACGCTTGGTCCAGTCAATGAAGAATGAAAGACGTTCTGCGCCCACAACGATCGCATTGCGGTAGTTGCCCGCTTGAATCAATCGAGTCGCGGTTTCAACACCGTAAATGAAGCCAGTACATGCTGCAT
>AAZW01000119.1 GCA_000169995.1 Vibrionales bacterium SWAT-3
TTTAACTTTGTTGGTGCTGTGGAAGCTAAAACGTCTTTTTGAGCAGAAGTCGATACTGATTGTACTTGCTGGATTACTTTGGATTATGCTTTTCAAAGCTTATACGGGCAGTGCGTTTTTCAGTGATGTTTTGATGGGTGGTTTGTTAGGCGCCTTAACGACTTGGCATATAGTAAGACTTGATAGTAAACCTGATGTTGATATTAGTGTGCTATTGAGTTCCAAAGGCGTGTGGTGGGGCCTATGCCTACTATCAATCGTACTTACACTTATCTGGCCATTGCCAACGTTCTCATTTTGGGTCGCTATTTTGATGACCATTGCTTGCTTGGTGACGTTGACGGACTCTAAACCTTTAACTGGTCAATTCTCGTTTAAGGTTGTACTAGGCGTGATGGCGATGTTGCTTGCGGGAAATCTGCTGATTAGCTGGGCTGGTAGCTTTGTTTCTTTTAGTGGTATCGCTTCATTTATTGTCGATACGCTCCGTTTCCCAATTTTGATTTTGTTTGGTGTTGTGGCATTTCGTATGCCTTGGGCAAGAAAATAGTCGAACGATACTTGTTAACTACAAAAAGGCTGTGCGTTGCACAGCCTTTTTAGTCTCAATGATTTGGCATCTAATCGTTACGAGTTGAAGATAAACTTTTCAATCGCTACCGCTACACCATGGTCGTCGTTGCTTGCAGTGATATGATTAGCGATTTTCTTGGTTTCTTCCATCGCGTTCTCCATTGCAATGCCCAGACCCGCGTATTCCAGCATATGGTGATCGTTTTCAGCATCACCCATGCAGATTACTTCTTCCGCTTTAATACCTAAGTGTTTAGCGATGACTTCAATACCGACACCTTTGTTCGAGTTCGGATTTAGGAACTCTAAGAAAAAAGGTGCGCTCTGAACAATAGTAAACTGATTCTTAAGCTGTTGTGGCAATTTACTGATGATGTCTGTCAGTTTCGTTGGCTCAGCAACAATCATGGTTTTAATGATTTCGTGGTCGTCTTCCAACTGAGAAAAATCGAATTCGGTAATATCTAAGCCGTTAATGCGCGCCTCAATGCCGGTGTATTCGTTGTTCTCTGGTGTAATTAAACCATGAACTTTGCTGAATGCATGGACATAGCCACCAAGCTGTTCGGCAAGTGCAGCGATTTCTTTTGCTGCTTTACCATTACTGATCTCGCTATGAATGATCTCTTTTGTTGATACATTCTGAACCATAGAGCCATTGTAGAAGAGTACAAAGTCATCCTCTCCGTTAATTGAAAGCTCATCGAGTTTGCTTTGCATGCCTTCTAAAGGGCGGCCAGAAGCCAGAACGACTTTCACACCCGCAGCGCGAGCTTTAGCAATTGCGTCTTTGTTCTCTTGAGAAATCACTTTGTCACTGTTGAGAAGTGTACCGTCCATATCAAGAGCAATCAGTTTGTACATGTTGTTCCTTACTAAAAATTAAAAGCTAACGAAATCTAATGGGCGAAAGGATAAGGGAACTTGAAACTTCAGGCTAGGGCTTTGATCAACTGATTTATCAGTACTCATTTGTTTGACCAAAAGGGGTAAGTGCTTTAAGGTCAGCGGTTGATTAATTTCATCAAATGATTGAGCTGAGGGAAAGTTGTACAAGATTAACGAAATGTTTGAAACCATCCAAGGTGAGGGCGTGTTTACCGGCGTTCCTGCTGTTTTTGTTCGTCTGCAAATTTGCCCTGTAGGCTGTTCTTGGTGTGATACCAAACAGACATGGGAAGCTTTGCCAGAAGACGAGACTAGCCTTGGTGATATCATGGTTAAGACAGAGGATTCACCGACTTGGTCTTCTATTGATGCTCAAGGAATCGTCAATGAATATATCAAGCAAGGTTACACGGCTAAACACATTGTGATTACAGGTGGTGAGCCATGTATTTATGATCTTGTCCCTCTTACTGAAGCATTTGAGAAACACGGCTGTCGCTGCCAAATTGAGACTAGCGGTACATCTGAAGTCAAAGCGACACCTGACACTTGGGTTACGGTGTCACCTAAGGTGGCAATGAAAGCGAAACTGGAAATCTTAGACAGCGCTTTACAGCGTGCTAACGAGATTAAGCACCCAGTAGGAACAAGTAAGGACATCGAGCAACTTGATGGTTTACTGGAACGAGCAGAAGTATCCGACGATACTGTTATTGCTCTACAACCAATTAGCCAAAAAGATCGTGCGACGAAGCTTTGTATTGATACCTGTATTGAGCGCAATTGGCGCTTATCAATTCAAACTCATAAGTACTTGAGCATCGCATAGTTTGTGACTTTGTAGAGTGCTTACCCGTTGTAGAAAGCTCGTCAGTTTTAGGTAGGAATGGAAATGAAAAAAGCAGTAGTAGTATTTAGTGGTGGTCAAGACTCAACCACGTGTTTAGTTCAAGCATTAAAAGAGTATGATGAAGTTCATGCGATTACGTTTGACTATGGTCAGCGTCATAAACTCGAGATTGAAGTCGCTGAATCATTAGCTAAAGAGTTAGGCGTGAAAGCGCACAAAGTGATGGATGTGACTCTATTAAATGAGCTAGCTATCAGCTCTTTAACTCGTGACGATATTCCTGTATCACACGAACTTCAAGA
>AAZW01000118.1 GCA_000169995.1 Vibrionales bacterium SWAT-3
ATGAAGAGCTTCCAACCTGACGTAATCCTTGCTCTAGGTGGCGGTTCTCCAATGGATGCTGCTAAGATCATGTGGGTTATGTACGAGCACCCAGAAACTCACTTCGAAGAACTAGCAATGCGCTTTATGGATATCCGTAAACGTATCTAAAAGTTCCCTAAAATGGGTCAAAAAGCTGAGCTTGTATGTATCACTACAACTTCAGGTACTGGTTCAGAGGTTACTCCATTCGCTGTTGTTACAGACGACAAGACTGGTGCTAAGTACCCACTAGCTGACTACGAAATCACGCCAAACATGGCTATCGTTGATGCGAACCTAGTAATGAACATGCCTAAGTCTCTAACAGCGTTCGGTGGTTACGATGCAGTAACTCACGCTCTTGAAGCTTACGTATCTGTTCTAGCGAACGAATACTCAGACGGTCAAGCTCTTCAAGCACTTAAGATGCTTAAAGAATACCTACCATCAAGCTACAAAAATGGTGCGGCTGACCCAATCGCTCGTGAGAAAGTACACAACGCAGCAACTATCGCTGGTGTAGCATTTGCGAACGCATTCCTAGGTGTGTGTCACTCAATGGCTCACAAAATTGGTGCTGAGTTCCACCTACCACATGGTCTTGCTAACGCACTACTTATCTCAAACGTTGTACGTTACAACGCGAACGATAACCCAACTAAGCAGACTGCATTCTCTCAGTACGACCGTCCACAAGCACGTCGTCGTTACGCAGAAGTTGCTGACCACCTAGGCCTAAGCCAAGCTGGTGACCGCACTGCTCAGAAGATTGAACGTCTACTAACTTGGTTAGAAGAGCTTAAGAAAGACCTAGACATCCCACTATCTATCCAAGCTGCGGGTGTTAACGAGTCTGACTTCATTGCTAAACTAGACGAGCTAGCGGTTGAAGCGTTCGATGACCAATGTACAGGTGCTAACCCACGTTACCCACTAATCACTGAGCTTAAAGAAGTACTAACAACTTCTTACTACGGCGAAGCATACGTTGAAGGTGAAACTTTCGAAGGTACTACAGTTATCCTTAAGAAAGCTGACCAAAAACCAGCTGAAGCAAAAGCGCCAAAAGCTAAGAAAGAAAAAGCTAACGCATAATCAGTAAGCATTAGTTTTGAGATAAGTTTTCGCTAGCACGATACTTATCTATCGGGAAAAGTTAAAAGCCCCAGTCGAAAGACTGGGGCTTTTTTTATGCTGTTGATTAGTGAACTGCCCTTAGAGTTGAGACTTTATCTGAGTAGGAATGGGGGAGTCTAAACCTCTGCTGCAACAACTCGTCCACTGAAGTAATCATTAGAGATTATGTATTCAGCGGTTCGGGTGAGTTCGTCTTGCAGTTGTGCCCAGTGACAACGGTTGAACTTACCATCGGCATTGTGAATCGCAGGAACGACACCGCCAACACGGATCTTAAATGGGGTGAGTTCTTTGGCCCAGCTGTGGGTAAAACCGGTGATCATGGAATTGGCGCTTTCTAGTCCGGATACATCGTGAAAGTCGTCGTGCGATATGACATTCACGATAACCCCTTCTTTGTTTTCTTCTCGTAACCTCTCAGCGCTAATTTGGCCAAAAGCAAAAAGGGTCGATGCCATAGAGGAAAGATCATTAATAAAGCTGCTGACGGGCTGATCACCAATTAGGCTCGGCATTGGTGAACTTATCCAGTTATTGACCAGTACATCGGGGGTGGTGTTGAAAGTGGCTTGGATAAAATCAAACACGCTGAGAATCGACTGGCTGTCATGGCTTTCGAGTGGGTAGTGGTAAACAGAATCAGAGAACCGAGCACATTGTAAATAAGTAGCCTGAAGCGCTTCGGTATCGTTATCACAAAGGATGACGGTGGCTCCAAGGTTCACAAAGTGGTTAGCAATCGTCCCTCCTAGTCGCGAACCGGCAGCTGTTACCAATATGATTGAGCTTTTTATTTCCATCCCAGTACCTAAACAAATCATCCATGTAGGATAAGGATGGGTTAAATTTTATACAATGGGTGTGAATTGGTTCAAACTAAGTTAGGTGAATTAATAAGTTTTTATGAACTTAGTGGCATGTCACATTTTGTAGTAACTTCAAGCAGTAATCGAAATTTGTTAATTTGAGGGTGCCTAAGGCTGGTGGTTCATATCACTCTAGTGAATCGTTCGAATGGCGTGAATTGAACAAAGCAGATAGAGATGCAGAAATAAAGTGAGACTGAAGCTATACCTGAGCCTGGATCTGGTACTTACGTTGAGCGGTAGATAGCTCGTTGTACAGCGTTGCTGATGGTAAGTCAGGCTGGTTTTTGTTTGCTAGCTTACGACGATCGTGACCAGATAGGTTTTGGTAAACTTCTTCAGGTAAGTCACCAGTGTCTTCTGGCATAAATGCCAGTGCTTCTGGTTTTAGATAGTGACAGAGCTTAGCACTCGCTAAGCTTGATTGGTGAAAGTGATTAGACTGTTGTGCTGATATCTCGTAAGACGATTGATTTGAACGCAGTTGCTGAGGTTCGGCGATGCCAAACTGTTTACGGAGGCGATCTTCCGTTGTCTCTGTGACTTCAATAGTATCGATAGGCGTACAGTCTCGAACATCATTAGAGAACATAGATAACAGCAACGCGAAATCCGCACGGCGACCTTGCTCAACCGCTTGGCTGATTCCGATGCCGAACTTCAGTTCGTTGATGATT
>AAZW01000117.1 GCA_000169995.1 Vibrionales bacterium SWAT-3
GACGGTCAAAACGGTATTCATGATCGCGTCCCAAATAGCGACACACCCTTGATGACCTTTACCTATATTGTAGGGGGCTCCCATTGGAGAGTTTTTATCGACACCCAAAGGATATCCTTCGTCATTGATATCCAGTTGAGGGTTGCCGTTGGTATCTTCGCCAAAGCCGGGTAGGTCGTTCATTTCTGAATTACCGCCGCCATTCACAAGCCATTTGCTGTGAGCAAACGTAATCGCACTTTGAAACTGAGATTGAGCACCATTGAAAATAGCAATTCGGCTATCACTTTGCAGATTTAGAAAGCGCGGAAGTGCAACAACAGAAAGCACGGTTATGATCACAATCACAACCAGTAGCTCTATCAGGGTAAATGCTTTTGTATGCGGTCGCTTTCTGTATGAGTCGTTCATGATAGCTACAAATAAAAAACGCTGACCGAAGCCAGCGTTTTTTTTAATTTTTCGGTTTGTGCGCGTCTGGGTTACCTTTGCAATCACCCGTCATGCTTTTACCGTAAAGGTATAAACTGTGGTTCGTTAGCTGAACGTTGTAACGCTTCGCTATCTCTTTTTGTCTCTCTTCGATGATGTCATCAGAGAACTCGATAACTTCGCCACAATCTAGACATACTAGGTGATCGTGGTGGTGCTGTGTTGAAAGTTCAAATACAGACTTACCGCCTTCGAAGTGGTGGCGAGTTACAATGCCAGCATCATCGAATTGGTTTAATACTCGATAAACGGTCGCAAGCCCGATCTCTTCACCTAAGTCGATCAGCTTTTTATATAAATCTTCAGCACTAATATGTTGGCAGTCTGGTTGTTGTAATACTTCTAAAATTTTGAGCCTTGGGAGGGTCACTTTAAGACCAGCATCTTTTAGCGCTTGATTATTGTCTGACATATACTTTCCTGTTGATGATCTGCAGCAATTAACAGAATTCAATATTAATACCATTATAGTTTAGTCAGGCATAACAATAAACCACGAACTTCAAAGGGTTACTAATCAACATCACAATCTGTTTTGTAAATTGGAAGTATCTCACTTATAGTGGAGGTACGACCAGTCAGGGTGGCGGTAATTCTAATATGAACACGGAATGTTGTTATGAATAAGCAACTTGCAAAAATATACAAACCAAACATCGTAAAATTCGCTCTTAATATCTGGCCTCCATTTTGGGGAGCAGGGATAAAGATAGCCCATATTAGTTCGGATTTTAGGGTAGTAAAAACAGTGCTTAAGCTGCGCTGGTGGAACAAAAATGCCAATCGTACTCAGTATGGCGGTAGCATATTTTCCCTCACGGATCCTGTTTACTCATTGATGTTAATGGGAATTTTAGGTGAAAGGTATTATGTGTGGGACAAAGAGGCGAGCATTAACTTCATCAAACCTGGTCAGTCAGATTTGTATGCAGACTTTGAAATAAGCCAAGGTCAGCTTGACGAAATTTACCGTCAGACTCAACTTGGTGAGAAGTGTTTTCCTGAGTTTATTATTTATGTCAAAGATAAACAGGGTAATGTGGTTTCAGAAATTCAGCGTACGCTTTATGTCAGAAAGAAGCCACAATTCAGAGATGATGACGAAGCACTAGAAGCAGAGTGCTAATTTAGACAGACAGAACTTATATAGACAAATAGAAAAAAACCTCCAATTAGGAGGTTTTTTCATATCTAGAGAGTTGTCACTAATTGTAACAATGGACAACTACCAGAGAATTAGTCTTCAAGCTCTGCTAGGCACATCTCTTCGTGGATTTGTTTCACCCAGTTAGATACACGCTCATCAGTTAGCTCTGGTTGACGGTCTTCGTCGATACATAGACCAACGAATTGGCTATCATCGCCTTCAACTAGACCTTTAGATGCTTCGAACTCGTAGCCTTCAGTAGAAGTGTAACCTAGGATAGTACCGCCTTTCGCTTCAACGATGTCACGGATAGTACCCATAGCATCACAGAAGTATTCTGCGTAATCTTCTTGGTCACCACAACCAAAGATAGCAACAAGCTTAGTTGAGAAATCAATAGCTTCTAGCTCAGGGAAGAAGTCATCCCAATCACATTGTGCTTCGCCGTAGTACCACGTAGGGATACCAAGCAGCAATAGATCGAAGTTATCGATATCTTCTTTGCTGCTTTTTGCAATGTCTTGAACGTGAACGAGCTGTTTGCTCAATTGCTTTTGAATCATCTTAGCAACAGCTTCAGTGTTACCTGTATCGCTACCAAAGAAGAGACCTACACTTGCCATAGAATCATTACCTTTCATTTTGTCTGTTGTCGGTGTAATAAAGTTCGGAGGGGAATCGTTAGATCCCGGTTCCTTCCCAGCTTAGTTGGATTATCCCTTTGGCGATAAAACCTGCACAGCCAAGGAAAAGTACTAACCACACAATGCGACGACCAAATGGAGGAACATTTCCTTGCTTGAGAACGTCCTTAATTGCCATACCGATCAAAAAGAAAATCGCGGCAAATAGGAGATCTAAACCAACAGATTCAATGATGTTCATGTAGTCGTAAAGCATGGGAACCTTATATACCAATTTTGCTTGGGCGCACTATATCACTGTTGCGAGATAAAGTTAATGTGCAGTGATTACTCAGCTCTCATTTATCTGCATGAAAAAGCGCACTTAAGCGATGAATTTTCGAATTGCTCTCAGCACTTCAGCTGGCTTTTCTGCGTGTAGCCAGTGGCCGGTATTCGCAATAACGTGCGCCTTTGCGTTAGAAAATTGCTGTTGGACCGCAGTTTGGTGCTCAGC
>AAZW01000116.1 GCA_000169995.1 Vibrionales bacterium SWAT-3
CGTACAGATCTTTAACCAAGGTCTTAAATCTTACCGTGACCTACCGCTACGTATGGCTGAGTTCGGCTCATGTCACCGTAACGAGCCGTCTGGCGCACTTCACGGCATCATGCGTGTTCGTGGCTTTACTCAAGATGACGCTCACGTATTCTGTACTGAAGACCAAGTTCAACAAGAAGTTAAAGCTTGTATTGAAATGGTTTACGACACTTACACAACTTTCGGTTTCGAAAACATCGTTGTTAAGCTGTCTACTCGTCCAGAGCAACGTGTGGGTTCTGACGAAATGTGGGACCGTGCTGAGGCTGACCTTAAGCTTGCACTAGAGTCAATGGAGATTGCATACGAGATTCAAGAAGGCGAGGGTGCGTTCTACGGACCTAAGATTGAATTTACTTTGCATGATTGTTTGGACCGTGCATGGCAATGTGGTACAGTGCAGCTCGATTTTGCATTACCAGAGCGTTTAGGTGCAACTTACGTAGGTGAAGATAACGAGCGTCACACGCCAGTTATGATCCACCGCGCGATTTTAGGTTCACTAGAGCGTTTCATCGGTATTCTTATTGAAGAATACGCTGGCTTCTTCCCAACGTGGTTGGCGCCAGAACAAGCAGTTGTAATGGGCATTACAGACAAACAGTCTGAATATGTACAAGAAATTACGAAAAAACTGCAAAAAAGTGGATTTAGAGTCAAAGCAGACTTGAGAAATGAGAAGATTGGCTTTAAAATCCGCGAACATACTTTGAAACGTGTACCGTTCATGCTTGTGTGTGGTGACCAAGAAATGGAAGCCGGCGAAATTGCAGTACGTACACGTAAAGGTAAAGACCTTGGCAAGTTTAAAGTGGATGACTTTATTTCATACATCCAAGCTGAGGTTTCAAGCCGTAAGCTCAATCTGGAGGAATAGCTATTAAAGGCGGAAGACGTGGCCAGCAACCGGCCAAACAAAACCAGCACCGTTTAAACGGTGACATTCGTGGCGTTCGTGAAGTGCGTCTAACTGGCGCTGACGGCGAAGCTGTTGGTGTAGTTTCAATCGCTGAAGCGATGGAAGCTGCAAATGAAGCTGGTATGGATCTTGTAGAGATCAGCCCTAACGCCGAGCCGCCAGTTTGTCGTGTGATGGACTACGGTAAGTTCCTCTTCGAGAAGAGCAAAGCTGCGAAAGAGCAGAAGAAAAAGCAAAAGCAGGTTCAGATTAAGGAAGTTAAATTCCGTCCTGGAACTGATATTGGAGACTATCAGGTAAAACTACGCAACCTGACTGGTTTCCTTGAAGACGGCAACAAAGTGAAGGTAACAATTCGCTTCCGTGGCCGCGAAATGGCTCACCAAGACATCGGTGTTGACGTTCTTAATCGTTTGAAAGCGGATACTGAAGAATTTGCAGTAGTCGAATCTTTCCCAACGAGAATTGAAGGTCGCCAGATGATCATGGTATTGGCCCCTAAAAAGAAGTAATTAACGGCTTTGCAAGTAATTGAACCCTGCAGCCTCAGGTTGCGGGGTTTTATTCGCCCTAATTACTATGTTATTAACAACTCAACAATGCGGAGTTATTCATCATGCCTAAGATGAAAACCAACAAAGGTGCTGCTAAGCGTTTCCAGAAAACTGCTGGTGGTATTAAGTTTAAGCACGCTGGTAAACGTCACATCCTGACTAAGCGTACTACTAAGAACAAGCGTCAGCTACGTCCGAACTCGATCCTTCCTAAGTGTGAAGTTGCTCAAGTTCTACGTATGATGCCATACGCTTAATTCTTTTTAGTTTATAAATTCGTTTAGTTTAGGAGAAGCATAATGCCTCGCGTAAAACGTGGTGTACAAGCTCGTGCACGTCATAAGAAAGTTCTAAAACAAGCTAAAGGTTACTACGGAGCACGTTCACGTGTTTACCGCGTAGCTTTCCAAGCAGTTACCAAAGCTGGTCAATACGCTTACCGTGACCGTCGTAACAAGAAACGTCAATTCCGTCAACTTTGGATTGCACGTATCAACGCGGCATCTCGTCAAAATGGTCTATCTTACAGCCGTTTCATCAACGGTCTTAAGAAAGCATCTATCGAGATCGATCGTAAGATTCTTGCTGACATCGCAGTATTCGACAAAGCAGCATTCGCTGTTCTAGTTGAAAAAGCGAAAGCATCTCTATAATTTAGAGTTAGCTTTAAGGTTTAAGAAAAGGAGAACTTCGGTTCTCCTTTTTTATTGCCTGTAATTTCTTCTCTAGAGATTCCCAACTCCTTCCTCCGTCAGTCTTGGTAATACAAGATAAACTTCCGCATCTAATTTTTATTCGCTTGAACAGGCATTCTGGTATATAAACATCTACCTAACCTTTAATGTTAAGCGACCGAGATAAATGACCGCACCAACCACTATGACGTTCTTCGAACGTTTTGAAGCTGACATCCTTTCTGGCAAAAAGACCATCACCATTCGCGATGAATCAGAGCGTGATTACCAACCGGGTAGCGTTGTTGAAGTATCAACGTTAGAAGAAGGGCGCGTATTCTGTAATCTTAAGATCATCAGCGTAGAACCAATCTTGTTCGATGAACTGGGCGAGTTCCATGCACAACAAGAGAACATGACGCTGCAAGTGTTGAAAGATGTGATTCAAGATATTTACCCAGGTATCTCTCAGCTTTACGTTGTTTCTTACGAGCTGGTTTAATCGCTAGCAACGAACCTTTAGCGCAGTTCTTGGATAGATAGGAAGGATTAATGACTGAGTTATCGAGCGACACTAAACAGCAAATTTTGCTTCAGCTTTATTGTCGCGAGCAACGGAACAGCCGTTAATCCTCGAGCTGATCTGATATATCTCTGTATGACAG
>AAZW01000115.1 GCA_000169995.1 Vibrionales bacterium SWAT-3
GCTAGAGTAACGTCTTTACCTAGTTCGTAACCAGCAGCTGCAACAGCTTCTGCGATAACTTCTAGAGCTTCAGCGTTAGACTTAAGGTTAGGAGCGAAACCACCTTCGTCACCAACTGCAGTGCTGTAGCCTTTAGACTTAAGAACTTTAGCTAGGTTGTGGAATACTTCAGCACCGATACGTAGACCTTCTTTAAGAGTCTTAGCACCAACTGGTTGGATCATGAACTCTTGGATGTCAACGTTGTTATCAGCGTGCTCACCACCGTTGATGATGTTCATCATTGGTAGAGGCATAGAGAACTGACCAGCAGTACCGTTTAGCTCAGCGATGTGCTCATATAGAGGCATGCCTTTAGCTGCAGCAGCAGCTTTAGCGTTCGCTAGAGAAACAGCTAGGATAGCGTTCGCACCGAACTGAGATTTGTTCTCAGTACCGTCAAGGTCGATCATAACTTGGTCAACGTCAGCTTGAGCTTTAGCGTCTTTACCAACTAGAGCTTCAGCGATTGGGCCGTTTACAGCTTCAATTGCTTTAAGAACACCTTTACCTAGGAAACGTGATTTGTCGCCGTCACGTAGCTCAAGAGCTTCGCGAGAACCAGTAGATGCGCCAGATGGAGCAGCAGCCATACCTACGAAACCGCCTTCTAGGTGTACTTCAGCTTCTACAGTTGGGTTACCACGTGAATCGATGATTTCACGACCTAGAACTTTAACGATCTTAGACATTGAATGTTTCCTTCTCGTTGAATATATAAATGTCAAATTTAAAGGTAGCAGCACAACTTACGCTGCTACCTGTATTCCTTTTACTTCTCTAACTCGCCGCGCTGGAACTCACCAGCCGCTTTAACGAAACCTGCAAACAATGGGTGACCATCGCGAGGTGTTGAAGTGAACTCTGGGTGGAATTGAGCTGCAACGAACCATGGGTGGTTCGGGTTCTCAATAACTTCAACCAGTTTCTTGTCCGCAGATAGACCCGATACTTTTAGGCCCGCTTTTTCAATTTGTGGACGAAGATTGTTGTTCACTTCGTAACGGTGACGGTGACGTTCATGGATCGTCGCGCTACCGTATAGTTCGTAAGCTTTCGTACCTTTCGCTAGGTGACAAAGCTGTGAACCTAGACGCATTGTGCCGCCTAGATCAGATGTCTCTGTACGCTCTTCAACTTTACCTTCGCCGTCTACCCACTCAGTGATTAGGCCAACAACAGGGTATTTAGTTTCAGGACAGAACTCAGAAGAGTGTGCACCTTCCATTTTCGCAACATTACGAGCGTACTCGATAAGTGCTACTTGCATGCCTAGACAGATACCTAGGTATGGTACTTTGTTTTCACGTGCGTATTGAGCAGCAAGAATCTTACCTTCAACACCACGGTCACCGAAGCCACCTGGTACTAGAATTGCGTCTAGGCCTTCTAGAATTTCTACGCCACGAGACTCAACGTCTTGTGAATCTACGTATTTAATATTAACGCTTAGGCGGTTTTTCAAGCCTGCGTGTTTTAGCGCTTCATTTACTGATTTGTATGCGTCTGGTAGTTCAATGTACTTACCAACCATACCAATCGTCACTTCACCCGTTGGGTTAGCTTCTTCGTAAATTACTTGTTCCCATTCAGACAGATCTGCTTCTGGAGCTGTAATGCCGAAACGCTTACATACAAGATCATCAGTGCCTTGAGCTTTAATAAGCTGAGGGATCTTGTAGATAGAGTCAACATCGCGCATTGAAATAACTGCATTTTCTTGCACATTACAGAACAGAGCGATTTTCTTACGCTCATTCGAAGGAATGTTGCGGTCAGAACGACAAACTAGGATGTCAGGCTGAATACCAATAGACAGTAGCTCTTTTACAGAGTGCTGAGTCGGCTTAGTTTTCACTTCGCCCGCAGCTGCTAGGTAAGGTACTAGCGTTAGGTGCATGAACATTGCGCGTTCACGGCCTAGTTCTACTGCTAGCTGACGAATCGCTTCCATGAATGGTAGAGATTCGATATCACCAACCGTACCACCAACTTCAACGATCGCGATATCGTGGCCTTCAGCGCCAGAAATAACACGCTCTTTGATAGAGTTAGTGATGTGTGGGATAACCTGAATAGTTGCACCTAGGTAATCACCGCGACGCTCTTTTGCTAGTACGTCTGAGTAAACACGACCTGCAGTGAAGTTGTTACGCTTAGTCATCTTGGTGCGAATGAATCGCTCGTAGTGACCAAGGTCAAGGTCTGTTTCAGCGCCATCTTCCGTAACGAACACTTCACCGTGCTGAGTCGGGCTCATAGTGCCTGGATCAACGTTGATGTAAGGGTCAAGCTTCATCATAGTCACTTTAAGACCACGAGCTTCTAAAATAGCCGCAAGAGATGCTGCAGCAATACCTTTACCTAGAGAGGATACAACCCCGCCAGTAACAAAAATGTAATTTGTCGTCATGTTTAACCTGAAATTGGTTGAATGAGGGAAATGGACTACTTCTGGACGGGATGAAAATATACCAGAAGCCCCTTATCGCCACAACGTGAAATCTATCACACTGCTATTTTTTATTTTTTGCTTCAAATCAATTCATGATAAAAGCTTTGGTTATCTTTTCTCCGCTACTTTTACCTCATCCCACATGGAATCAAGCTGTTGTAGTGAAAAGTCGGTCAGACTTTTATCTTGTTGACGCACTTTTTCTTCCACCCCTTTAAAGCGACGTGAAAACTTCAAGTTGGCCTTATTGAGCGCCGATTCAGGGTTTTTACCTAAATGTCGCACCAAATTCACCGTTGCAAACAGCAAATCACCCAACTCTTCTTCAACCAAATCTTCGTTTGGTGTCACTTGAAGCGCCTCTTCCAACACCTCATCTACTTCCTCTATTACCTTGTTGGCAACTGGGCCAATTGAGTCCCAATCGAAGCCATATTTCGCTACCTGCTTTTGAATCTTTGTGGCACGTGAAAGCGCAGGTAGAGAG
>AAZW01000114.1 GCA_000169995.1 Vibrionales bacterium SWAT-3
AGCATGCAAATCTTTTAGTTTTGCTAGTTCAGCCGCTTCTGCTTCGAAATCTTCTTTGATTTTCTTAGCTTCTGCTAGTTCAGCTTCAGAAGGATTGATGATGATTTTGTTGTTCATCGCGTCTAGCACAAGCATGTCGCCGTTCTTAACTTGCTTAGTGATATCGTTAGTACCAACGATAGCTGGAAGCTCAAGAGAACGTGCCATGATTGAAGTATGAGATGTACGACCGCCGATGTCACAAGCGAAACCAAGAACGTAGTCTAGGTTGATTTGTGCAGTTTCAGATGGCGTTAGGTCGTAAGCTACTAGGATAACCTCTTCACTGATGTCTGATAGAGACACAATGTTGATGCCTAGAGCATTTTTAACGAAACGAGTACCGATATCGCGGATATCAGTTGCACGTTCTTTTAGGTACTCATCATCAAGAGATTCAAGCGCACAAGCTTGCTCTTCGATCACAGTGTGGATCGCGTTGTCTGCGTGCATTTTTTCTTTCTTGATGAGTGCTAAAATCTCTTCTTCTAGCTCTTCATCTTCAAGCAGCATGATGTGGCCTTCAAAGATTGCTTCTTTTTCTTCGCCAAAAGTTTCAAGTGCTTTTTGCTTAACAACTTCAAGTTGTTGAGAAGATTTGTTACGAGCGTCAAAGAAACGCTGTACTTCTGCTTCAACTTGGTCGTCAGAGATAGATTGAGTGTTTAGGACAATTTCATCTTCTTGAAGTAGTAGTGCTTTACCGAAAGCAATACCAGGAGATGCTAGGATGCCTGAAATCATAGCCTTACCTTAGTTGTTCAACTGTAAACGGGAGAGTGTGTGACTTTAAGTCGTCGACTAATGTCGCGCTTATTCCTATCTATTTCGAACAAAGCCACTTTGCTATGCAAAATGGCTTTGAAAGAAGGAGACCGTATTAGTGTAGTTGATCCATAAGAGCAACTAGGTGGTCAACTGCTTGCTGAGCTTGAGGACCTTCAGCTGAAATAGTTACGTTAGTACCTTTTACTAGGCCTAAAGTTTGTAGTTTGAACAGGCTTTTCGCGCTAGCGCTTTTGCCGTTAGAAGTCACTGTGATGTCAGCGTCGAAAGATTTTGCTTCTTTAACGAACTGTGCAGCTGGACGAGTGTGAAGACCGTTTTCTGCTGTGATTTCTACTTGCTTCTCGTACATTTTATATACCCCAATTAATTTATTTTTTGTAAGTTTGTAACCAGTTTAGCTTAACTGCTTTAGCTCAAATGCGCTAGAGGCTAGTACGCCATGTTCGTGTTAGAACTTAGACTGGTTATAAATTTTTATCCAGCCATGGTCATCTTTTGTTGAGGACTCACGAACTTCAGAATCTGTTTATTGCTTCTTTTATTTTGAAGCGAAAAATAAAACAGACCCGATATTACCAAAGGTGGGGCAGGGATCAACAAAAAAGCCCCTAAACGGGGCTTTTTTGGACGAAAAATTGATTTGACCACATATTATTGTTGGTTCTCTTTTTCCGTAAAGATACCTGCAAATAGCGCAGTACTTAGGTAACGCTCACCAGAGCTTGGAAGTACGGTTACAATAGTTTTTCCTGCAAATTCAGGTAGTTCAGCGATTCTGTTTGCCGCTACTACTGCTGCACCTGAAGAGATACCTGCAAGAATACCTTCTTCTTTCATTAGTCGTTGAGCCATTTCAATTGCTTCTTCAGAAGTTACTGACTCTACGCGGTCGATAAGTTCTAAATCTAAGTTTCCAGGGATGAAACCGGCACCGATACCTTGGATTTTGTGCGGAGCTGGTTTGATTTCTTCACCTGCAAGTGCCTGTGCGATTACTGGAGATTCTGCTGGCTCTACCGCGACAGAAGTGATGGCTTTGCCTTTTTCACCTTTAATGTAACGACTTGTACCAGTGATAGTACCGCCTGTACCTACGCCAGCTACAAACACGTCAATCTCGCCGTCTGTTGCTTCCCAGATCTCAGGACCTGTTGTTTGTTCGTGAATCTGTGGGTTAGCTGGGTTGTTGAACTGTTGTAGTAGTAGGTATTTGTCTGGATCTGAAGCAACAATCTCTTCTGCTTTAGCAATCGCGCCATTCATGCCTTTTGGTGCTTCAGTTAGCACTAGGTTTGCGCCAAGTGCTTTAAGCAGCTTACGACGCTCTAAGCTCATTGACTCAGGCATAGTTAGTGTAAGTTTGTAACCACGCGCTGCAGCTACGAATGCGAGTGCAACACCTGTATTACCACTGGTTGGTTCAACAAGCTCGATGCCTGGCTTAAGGGTACCTGCTTTTTCTGCTTCCCAGATCATGTTCGAGCCGATACGACACTTAACACTGAAGCTTGGGTTACGAGCTTCGATCTTAGCTAGGACGTTACCTTTGCTTACTTTGTTTAGGCGGACTAGAGGTGTATTACCAATCGTTAGGGTGTTGTCTTCGTAGATCTTGCTCATGCGATATTCCTTCATTTAATGACAGAACTAAACGTAGTATATCAATCACTTTACCGTCTAGTGTCTTTCGATGTTTGTTCAGCTTGAATTTAGATTAAACAAGTTGAAAAAAAGGTAAAAGGATTAAAAAGTTATATCATATAGATATGTAGCAGAATTGACGCCTATCTTTATTGAAATCAGAACTTCAAAAAGATAGGCGAAACTAGGAAGTGTAGGCAGGGTTAGATACAAGAACTATAGACGAGAGCGTTGAGCTTGGTCTTTAAACTCAGCAACCCACATCGCGGTTGCACCACATACGGCTACGGGCATTACAATCAGGTTTAAAATTGGAATAGTAGTGAACACGGAAACAAGCGCGCCGAAGCTATAGCTCTTACCTTGTTTTTGTTTCAAACTATTTCTCATGTCATCAAATTTGATTTTATGGTTGTCGAATGGGTAGTCGGCGTATTGAATCGCTAACATCCACGCGGTGAAGATAAACCATAAAAACGGCGCAACGGTTTGTCCTAGTGCTGGAATTAACAAAAGTAGGAATAAACCGATCGCTTTTGGCAGAACGTAGACAAGTTTGCGCCACTCTCTTGCTAAAATACGCGGCGTATCTTTTAAAACATCCAGCAAACCATCGTCATTGACTTTTT
>AAZW01000113.1 GCA_000169995.1 Vibrionales bacterium SWAT-3
ATCTGATGTAAAAGAACTTTTTCCCTGTAATCTTTATTCCATGCGGCTTGGTTCATCTTTCTTGGTACAGACAAGTTACCCTCTGATTTTCTAATAGGTTCTGCACAAAGCGACGACAACAAGCCATATTCAACGCTGAATCCCCAGCGTAAATTCGCTGCTCGTCTTCTTTGAAAATTACGTCCAACGCCCAGTGCTGCTGATTCTCAATATGCCAATGCTTTCTTGTTGCCTTTGAGGCTAACTCTAAAGATAAATGGTCTGTGCAAATATAGTACGAGGTTTCATAACTTCCTTTCCCTTTGACACTCCTATCTCTTACCACTGCAACAATGCTTTTTACGAGACACCACTTCTGTCTGAGTGCTTCGCTGAAGGCTGCAGGAAGCACGTAAACCTCACGAACCTCTTTTCTACCATGCCCTTTCTCTTCCGTGATGTATGATTCCTGTTTATCTTCAGGCAAAGCCCAATAGTATTGGAATTGCACATCAATTTCTGCTAATAAACTTGGTTGATTCAGTTTAACTTGTACTAGGATATCTCCACCTTTATCAACTACTTTATTCAGTGTTTCAACCTGACAATGCAGGGCATCAGCAGTTAATAAACATCCTTTGATATCTAAAGCGTCTAGCATGTTTCTTATTGCTAGCAGCTCCATACCTTTGCCGTCACAAGGTTGGTGTGTGAGAGTCAAACCCTCGTCTACATCAAATGCCGAAACCATATAGAGGGGGTGCTGTTGTTTGCTTGCTTTTGCCCCTTTTAGAACCTTCCCATCAACACTGATTATAGGCTGAGCATGCTTCTCTCTGTGCAAATTGACCCAGCCCACCATAGCTTCCAATAGCGTCTCTGGCACAACGGATCTCATGATCGCAGCTATATTATGTCGAGTGGGAAGACCATTTTCGTAGGGGAAATACTCACGTAACCACTCGATATTTCCTTCACCGAAATCCTTAATCTCTGTCCATTTATTTTGACCACAAATCATGGCTGTTATGACCACGAAAGCGACTTCCATAACAGGATAAACTTGATTGATGTGCGAACGGGTATCTTTCACTTTTTTAAGTTGCTCAATGATAATCATGTGCGAATTTCTCATGTTTTTTTACTTCATGATCAGATCGTGATTATCTAAAAAAGTTCCCTGTAAAATAAATCCATTATTTTCAATGGTTAAAGTTCGATCCCGCCCTTTGAGTAGAGCGCGCTTGGCTAATTACTTAACATTCGCATAGTTCTTGATATAGAACCGAAATAAACCATAGAAAATAAATATAAATTAAAGTCCCACATTTTTATTGTATAGCTCATTACGAATAAACTAACTTTGTTTATTACCTTTCATTGCTTCGGCTTGATCGATATAAACAGCTTAATCACGTTTAATAATCTCCAATGTTTATAAGTAATTTTTTGGGTATTAAAACGTGGATAGCGTTAGATAACACGTATTCAACACGTAGGTAATGAGCTCACTATGGCTTAGTCATGCGTGAGTTAGCAGGTTAAAACTGAGTTGAGGCGCTTAGCGATGCTACACCGCAGAGAGGCATTCTAGCCACGTTGACGCCCGCTGGCACATGAGGATGTGGCATTAAAGCAAATCTAGGAACTGTTTATGTAGGTAAGACGAGCGTTAAGTAGAACTAGGCCTGGGTAAATTGGCGAATTTCAGACACAAAAAGCCCACACTAGGTGGGCTTTTTTGCTTGTTCCTAAGAACGAATAATGGTGCGTCCGAGTGAACTCGAATCACCGACCCCCGCCATGTCAAGGCGGTACTCTAACCAACTGAGCTACGGACGCACAATGTTCTTAATCTTCTTTATGACGATTGTGACTAAATCAAAAGCCGCTACTTTGACAAAAAGTAACAGAAGGAATGGTGGGTCCGGGCGAACTCGAATCGCCGACCCCTACCATGTCAAGGTAGTACTCTAACCAACTGAGCTACGGACCCATTCCTTAAGAACGAGGAAGATATTAACGACTGATGTATTGTGGCGCAAGTGGAAATTGCACTTGAATCAACCGTTTGCTCTTATTCGCATCAATACGTTGATTTTTTAGACGTGAAACAGAAATAAACTTGAGTTAGGTCACACTGAGCCTGTGCCCTACTCTTTGTTATTCCTCTTCGACATCGAACACAACATTGTAGTTTTCGGTATAAGTACAGTTCGGTTGACGGCTACAAGTGAAGAAACGTCGTCCTTTGTAGTCAACTTGGCTAGCCAGCTTGATGATCATCGGGCTACCGCACTTCTTACAGAATCGAACCTCCTTTGCAGGTTCGATAAGATCGATATGTGTCGCGAGCAATCTCTTCAAACGGCTCACTTGGTAACTGTGTTTTACTGAAGCGCCAATGAGTGGCAAACCAGCAGACTTACACACATGGATAAGTAGCTTCTCTCGGTCCACTTTGCCTTTATTTAGCTCTTTACCATTATCAAGCTCGATGATCACGCGCGGTTCTAGCGTTCGTGGGTCACAGACCACAAAATCAAAATAGCTACGAGAGATCTTGTTATTCGCGATAAACCAATTCTTCTTGGTGTTCGTCTTCGCAGGCGCCAACACATTCGACATGTTCACTTTTGCAAACACGACACCGTGAGTGCCAACCGCCGTGGTCAGCGCATTATAAAACGCGGCTTGTTGCATGTTGAGCAACGCCCCTCTCTTTTGATACGCGTGGTCTTTGGTGTCGTCATGTTTAAATACGTACTTCTGGATGAAGTAAAAGAAGACAACAAGCACTACTACAACGATAAATATATTGGTCATTTCTAAGTACAGTTAAGGGAATACGGAGATATAGAGAGTTTGTAGCGTAAGTAGAAAACAACAAACAGGCAAGAAAAACAGAATCAGTTGTTAATGGTAATCACGTGCTTTTAAAAGGGCGCGAATATACTTTGTTAATCTGATGTAAAAAGAACTTTTTCCCTGTAATCTTTATTCCATGCGGCTTGGTTCATCTTTCTTGGTACAGACAAGTTACCCTCTGATTTTCTAAATAGGTTCTGCACAAAGCGACGACAACAAGCCATATTCAACGCTGAATCCCCAGCGTAAATTCGCTGCTCGTCTTCTTTGAAAATTACGTCCAACGCCCAGTGCTGCTGATTCTCAATATGCCAATGCTTTCTTGTTGCCTTTGAGGCTAACTCTAAAGATAAATGGTCTGTGCAAATATAGTACGAGGTTTCATAACTTCCTTTCCCTTTGACACTCCTATCTCTTACCACTGCAACAATGCTTTTTACGAGACACCACTTCTGTCTGAGTGCTTCGCTGAAGGCTGCAGGAAGCACGTAAACCTCACGAACCTCTTTTCTACCATGCCCTTTCTCTTCCGTGATGTATGATTCCTGTTTATCTTCAGGCAAAGCCCAATAGTCTTGGAATTGCACATCAATTTCTGCTAATAAACTTGGTTGATTCAGTTTAACTTGTACTAGGATATCTCCACCTTTATCAACTACTTTATTCAGTGTTTCAACCTGACAATGCAGGGCATCAGCAGTTAATAAACATCCTTTGATATCTAAAGCGTCTAGCATGTTTCTTATTGCTAGCAGCTCCATACCTTTGCCGTCACAAGGTTGGTGTGTGAGAGTCAAACCCTCGTCTACATCAAATGCCGAAACCATATAGAGGGGGTGCTGTTGTTTGCTTGCTTTTGCCCCTTTTAGAACCTTCCCATCAACACTGATTATAGGCTGAGCATGCTTCTCTCTGTGCAAATTGACCCAGCCCACCATAGCTTCCAATAGCGTCTCTGGCACAACGGATCTCATGATCGCAGCTATATTATGTCGAGTGGGAAGACCATT
>AAZW01000112.1 GCA_000169995.1 Vibrionales bacterium SWAT-3
AGCACCCACAACGCGAACATCTGTAGAAACCGTCTTAACTTTACCAACCCAAGAAACCGCAACGCTTGCACGTTTACCGATTTCAGCCATCCACTCACGAAGTGCAGAGATGATGATCTCGCGAGCTATCATGGTCACAGCTGGGATAGTGACCCAAATTGAGTGGTAATGCTCGGTAATCAAAATAAGAGCCGTCGCAACCAGTACTTTGTCTGCGACTGGGTCAATAAAGGCACCAAAGCGAGACGTTTGCCCTAGCTTACGAGCAAGCATGCCATCTAACCAGTCAGTAAAACCCGCTACCCAAAAAACCATCGCAGCAGCAAAAGGAGCCCATTGGTAAGGTAGGTAAAAAACAACAACGAATACTGGGATCAAAAATAGTCTCAGTAAGGACAAAATGTTAGGTATATTCAAACGCATATTATTGGGCTCTTATTAATTGCGCTTTAATGGTGCGGGATTTTTACTATTGTTTCAATGCTTGATAAATGTTTTCTGCCAAAGAATGACTAATGCCCGGCACTTTGGCTATTTCTTCAACAGTTGCACGCTTAAGTTCTTGTAAGCCACCCATGTATTTCAGCAAAGCTTGGCGACGCTTCGGTCCTATCCCTTCAATTCCTTCCAAGGCACTGGTTCGACGCGTTTTACCCCGCTTCGCTCTATGCCCTGCAATCGCATGATTATGGCTCTCATCACGAATATGCTGAATAAGGTGTAAGGCTGGTGCATCACTTGGCAAATTAAACTCTTCCCCTTCAAGGGTAATGAGAGTTTCTAAACCAGGTTTACGCGTCACGCCTTTGGCAATACCCATCATTCTCGGTCTGAACGGCCAATCTCCCCAATATTGAGAGATAATCTCATGAGCGCGATTAAGCTGCCCTTTACCGCCATCGATAAAGATAATGTCAGGGATCTTATCAACATCAAGCTGCTTCGAATAACGTCTCTCGAGCGCCTGAGCCATTGCTGCATAGTCATCACCACCAGTAATGCCTGTGATGTTGTAACGACGATACTCAGGCTTAACAGGGCCTTCTTGGTTGAACACCACACAAGATGCGATGGTGCTTTCACCCATGGTATGACTGATATCGAAACATTCCATGCGCTTAATAGCATCCATCGACAGCACTTCTTGAAGCTCTTTGAAACGCTGATTAATCGTCATCTTGTGGTTAATCTTGGTGGTAATCGCCGTTAACGCATTAGTGTTTGATAGCTTAAGGTAGCGACCACGAACGCCAGAAGGATTAGTATTGAAGTGGATCTTGCGACCCGCCACTTCACATAAGGCTTCTTGAATAGGAGTGACGTCTTCCATCAAATCCGCATTCAGAATCAAACGAGTTGGAATGGTTCTCGCCTCATTATGGGCTAAGTAATACTGGCTTAAGAAGCTAGAGAAAACCTCTTCACGCACTGTATTGTTTGGGATCTTTGGAAAATGACTTCGACTACCCAAAACTTTACCTTGGCGAATCATCAAGATATGAATACACGCCACGCCATTTTCTTGTGCAAAGCCAAGCACATCCATATCTTCCATGGAATCGTCAGATACATATTGCTGCTCTTGTACTCGTCGAATCGCTTGGATCTGATCACGGAAAGTCGCAGCTTGCTCAAAGCGGAGCTCACGGCTTGCTGTGTCCATCTTCTCGATAAGCGTTTCAAGCACTAACTTATCTTTTCCTTGCAGGAACAAACGAACATAGTCGACCAGTTCGCTGTACTCTTCATCAGAAATGATTGAACTGACACATGGCGCAGCACAACGACCAATCTGATACATCAAGCAAGGACGAGTTCTGTTGGCATAAACCGTGTCTTCACACTGTCTAGCAGGGAAAATCTTTTGGATTAGGTGTAGCGTCTCACGCACAGCGCCGGAGTCAGGGTAAGGACCAAAGTATTCACCTTTTTTCTTTTTAGCTCCACGATGCATCGATAAACGAGGATGCTTGTGACCGCTAATGAAGATATAAGGGTACGACTTATCATCACGCAGGAGCACGTTATATTTTGGCAGGTACTGCTTGATGTAGTTGTGCTCAAGAATAAGAGCTTCGGTTTCCGTGTGCGTTACAGTGACATCAATCTTGTCGATGTTGCTGACTAGAGCGCGTGTTTTTTCACTGTCGACTTTTTTACGGAAATAACTAGAAAGGCGTTTTTTGAGGTTCTTAGCTTTACCGACGTAAATAACGACAGCCTCAGCGTTATACATTCGATAAACGCCGGGCTGCTCGGTTACTGTCTTGAGGAATGAGACTGAGTCAAACAAGTTGGTCACTATACGATCTCAGTGTTAAAGGGTCTCAGTATCTAACATTCCATGTCTAATCGCTAAGTGCGTTAGCTCTACATCGCCACTGATATCCAGTTTGCTGAACAAACGGTAGCGGTAACTATTGACTGTCTTAGGACTTAGATTGAGTTGTTCTGAAATATCCGTCACTTTCTGACCTTTGGTAATCATCATCATGATTTGAAGTTCACGTTCAGATAAGTCTGCGAATGGATTTTCAGACGCAGGCGAGAATTGGCTCAATGCCATCTGCTGCGCAATTTCTGGTGAAATGTATCGTTGGCCACTGTTGACCACACGAATTGCATTGACCATTTCATCCGGACCTGCACCTTTAGTAAGGTAACCAGCAGCTCCAGCTTGCATCACTTTAGTTGGAAACGGATTTTCCGTATGAACAGTTAAAACGATGATTTTAACATCAGGGTTGAAACGCAAGATCTTCTTGGTTGCTTCTAAGCCACCAATACCAGGCATATTCATATCCATCAAAATAACGTCAGTATTGTTAGTACGACACCATTTTGCAGCATCTTCACCGCTTTCAGCTTCCCCTGCTACGTTCATTCCACGGACGTCTTCAATAATACGTCGTATCCCTGTGCGAACCAGCTCGTGATCATCTACAAGGAAAACATTTATCAAACTTGTATCTCCACACTATTAATTGGCTCTGCAACCACTGTGTCGTTTCATCTGTTTGAAACAATTGAACAAAGGAACAGTGGATCGCAACATTGAGTACATCTTAACTTAATTAGTAAAAAAAAGCTCTGTTGAATATGTGCTGAAACACGAACTTTAGCAAGTACTTATTTATAAATAAGCCAGCTAAAACAACAAGCTTTTGGTAAAAATCAACTAGTTAAAACAACACCCAATAAAATTACACAAGATAAAGATATTTTCAATACCATTGAATAATCATTCGTGACAATTTCACTTATTTGCTTATATCGTCCCGTTATTCAATGCTATTAACGATAAATTAATGACTATTTGCCCAGCCTATTGTGCGGAATCCAGCGCTAGATGGTAGTATTCGATTCCCAGTTTCAATAGGTTACTACATTGGATATTCAGCAAGGCTTTGTACTCACTAGACAAGCAAGAGATTTTTCAGGGCGCACACAAATCGATTTGTGGTTAAGTACCCCTCAAGGCCCAACTCTGCTGACTATTCAAAATGAAAAGCCTGTATTTTTTGTCGCTCAATCTGATGTACCAGCATGTCAGACTATTGCGACCAAAGAATCGATAGACTGCCAATTTAAGCCTTTAGACCTCGCGACCTTCGAACAAACACCTCTCGCGGCTTGTTACACATCGCTTTCAAGAAGCAGCTTTGGCTTAGCGCAAGCCTTCCATAACGAAGAAATTCAAACCTTTGAAAGTGATATTCGCCTTGCGGATCGATTCTTGATGGAACGCTTTATCAAAGGAAGTATTGAGTTCACAGGCACAGCAGTACAAAAGAATCAGCATCGAAGAGTCTCAAATGCAAAATGCCGCTCAGGAAACTACTTACCTAGCTTGTCGGTGGTATCACTGGATATAGAGTGTTCAGAGAAAGGTGTGCTTTACTCCATCGGCTTAGATAGTCCAATGGATAGCCGAGTGATCATGGTCGGCGAACCGCAACAAGCAGACACCAACATCCAATGGGTTGCCAACGAAAAAGCTCTTCTAGAGGCCATGATTACTTGGTTCTCCGAGTTTGACCCAGACATCATCATTGGTTGGAACGTCATCGATTTTGACTTTAGGCTACTGCACAAACGTTCGGAATGGAACGAAGTGAAACTCACTATTGGTCGAGACAATCAACCTAGCTTCTTTCGCAGCTCTGCACAAAACCAGCAAGGCTTTATCACGATTCCAGGCCGTGTTGTCTTGGATGGTATCGATATGCTTAAAACGGCGACTTACCACTTCCGGTCTTGGTCTCTGGAGTCGGTATCGCAAGAACTACTCGGCGAAGGCAAAGACATCCATAACGTTCACGACCGCATGGATGAGATCAACCGGATGTTTAAATTCGATAAGCCTTCACTCGCTAAATACAACCTGCAAGACTGTGTGTTGGTAAACCGAATCTTCGAACACACTCACCTACTCGACTTTGCGATTGAGCGCTCGCGATTAACTGGTGTGGAGCTTGATCGTGTTGGCGGTTCTGTTGCTGCCTTTACTAATTTATACCTGCCTCAGATACACAGAGCCGGTTATGTCGCGCCGAACTTAGAGCCTGAGAATTGGATCGCAAGCCCCGGTGGCTACGTGATGGATTCAATTCCTAACCTTTACGACTCGGTTTTGGTTCTCGATTTTAAGAGCCTGTATCCATCGATCATTCGCTCGTTTTTGATTGACCCGATGGGTCTTATTGAAGGGTTGAAGTTGGAACTGGGCCCAGCCGAAGACCAAGCGGTTAATGGCTTCCGAGGCGGTCAATTCCATCGTTCTAAGCACTTTCTTCCCGAGATGATCGAGAACTTGTGGGCTGCTCGTGATGTAGCAAAGAAGAACAACGAAAAGGCATTTTCTCAAGCGATCAAGATCATCATGAACTCGTTTTATGGTGTGTTGGGTTCGTCTGGCTGTCGCTTCTTTGATACTCGCCTAGCCTCATCGATCACCATGCGCGGTCATGAAATCATGAAGCAAACCAAGGTGCTTATCGAAGACAAAGGCTATCAAGTTATCTACGGCGACACCGATTCAACCTTCGTGTCTCTGAATGGCAGTTATGATCAACAACAAGCCGACGAGATCGGGAATGAACTTGTCGCTTACATTAACGACTGGTGGACGAATCACCTCAAAGAGACCTACAACCTAACCTCAATACTTGAATTGGAATATGAGACTCACTATCGCAAATTCCTGATGCCAACCATTCGAGGTTCAGAAACTGGCTCGAAGAAGCGCTATGCCGGTTTAATCAATCAAGGCGACCAAGAGAAGATCATTTTCAAAGGGCTAGAAAGTGCACGAACAGACTGGACACCGTTGGCGCAACAGTTCCAACAAACGCTGTATGAGATGGTGTTTCACGATCAAGACCCAACCGACTACGTTAGACAGTTTGTTGATG
>AAZW01000111.1 GCA_000169995.1 Vibrionales bacterium SWAT-3
CAGTTAACACCTACTAGTACGCCATCTTCAGCAAGAGTTAGTAGCCAATCTTCGACAAAGATGTCTAGTGGAATTTCTAGTACTTCAAAGTCAGCCCACTCTTCAACGTTGTGAGTTTGAGCATCTTCTTTTGAAGACCAGAAAGGCATCACTTCGCTGTTTTCGAATTCACTTGAGTCACATGCTAGCCAACCTTCTTCGTTGCGAAGGCCCCATACCAGTTTAGTTTCTTGTGTTTCAGAAACGAAAAGTTCTAGATTTGCTTGAGTATCAGCTGTTAGTTTGCTCATGGATTAATTCTCTATGTTGATAACGTGGCAAGATTAACATTATAGACGGCTTAGGTATATGCTATTCAAGGAATTATAACCATACTGAAACGTGAACTTAAGATAACGTTTCAGTATGGTTAAAGTAGGGAGGGTTACTTCTTAATCTTAGTGAAAATATGCCATTCTTCTTTGATATTGCCTTTAAACCCGGCAACGGACGCAACTACTTTACGGTGGAGGGCATGGTTGATTTCAGTGTCATTGCTACTGAACTCAGCATCACCATGACCAACGATATTGACTCTAGAAGGTTGGATACCGTTACTGATAAGTGCGCGTCTAACGTTGGCAGCACGTTCTTTTGACAGCATTAGGTTGTGCTCGGCATTGCCTACCTTACTGGCGTAACCTTGCAGTTCAATGGTGGTGCTTTCGTAACGTTTCAAAAAGGCAGCCATTTGGCGTATCTGATTGAGGAAAGCAGGGTTAATTTCTGTAGAGTTATTGGCGAAGAGTATATGGAGCTCTTTCTTCTCCGACGACTCGAAATATGAACCACAACCGTCGTTATCTATTTCTGCGCCAATCTGCGTATCGGCACACAAATCACGCGCATTGATTACGCCATCGTTGTCGTCATCTTGTAGATCGTAAATTTGAGTGACAGGCGGAAGCGCACGATACTCAAATTCATCTTCATTGTTGTCAGCTAAAGCATGGGTAGATACAACCATGAAGCAAAGCGATAAAACTGTGTTTGTTAGCTTCATTAATATTCCACCTTTTCATTCCATTCTTCAGGGATCTCAACGCGTAAGCCAGTAAGTAGATTACCAGTTGCGTTCATAACGCGATATTTTGCGTATTGCTCGTCATACTTGGCATCTAAATAGCCTTTACGAGCTTCAAACAATTCATTCTCTGTATTGAGCAAGTCGAGTAGGGTTCGTTTACCGATGCGGTATTGTTTCTCATATGAAATAACCGTATCTGATGCCGAGTCTACGTGGTCAGATAGGAATTCTTTTTGCTGGACCGTCAAATCCAGAGCACTCCAGGAAAGGCGTAAGCTCTCTTCAACATTGCGGTACGTGCTCTCACGAAGATCTTTGGCTTTGTTCAGTTGGTATGCGGCACTTTCAGCGCGGTCTTGATCTGAACCACCATTATAAAGATTGTATTTCAAGCGAACCATCGCGGAGAATTCATCACTACTCCCTTCTGTACCTCCGGCATCATCACGCCAGGTTTGCGCTGCTTCAAAAGACACTGTTGGGTAGTTGGTGCTTTTCGACTGCTTATACTGAAACTTTGCTGAATCAACGTCGGCTTGAGCTATCTTGATCACAGGGTGTTGATTGAAGGCTTTTGCGAGGGCGCCATCAACAGTATATGGAATAGCACCAGCATCGGCACGAGGAAAGGTTAGCCCTAGCGGAGATTGTCCGACAAGTCGCTTAAATTGAGTGTGAGTGTCAAACAAGTTATTTTGAGCTGCGAGTAAATTACCATGTGCTTTAGCAATACGAGCTTCTACTTGAGACATATCTGCTGTCGAGCCAATTCCTGACTCCACGCGCTTACGAATATCACTGTATATCTCTTTGTGTGTCGCTAGGTTACTTTCAGAGAGAGAAAGAACTTCATAGGCCTTAACTGTATCAAGGTAGACTTTCGTTACTTCTAATGCGATGTCTTGCGCATTAGACAGTAATTGATAGCGAACAGACTCAGCGTCTGCTGCAGTACGGTCGATATCATTTGATGTGTTTGAGCCATCCCATATCAATTGGGTTAACGTAATTGTCGCTTCTTTGCGAGTGAGGTCCGTTGTATCGGCGTTCGTGGCAAGGTCCGTGTGCTCATAACCAATACCTCCATCTAAATCGATACTTGGTCGGTAGGCTCCCCCTGATGCATCATTCAAGTAACGTTTACTAATATACTCGTTGTAAGCACTTTTGATTTCAGGGTTACTTTCTAAAGTAAATGCTACAGCCTGCTCTAAGGTTTGTGCGCCAGCCGGCAAACTCAGCGCTATCGCTAATCCTAATGTTGTTGCTTGAATGCAATTCAATTTCCATCTCCCCAAATGGACTGACACCGAAATATGAGCTTTACTTGATAAAGACACAAAATTTAGGTGAACCGCCAAAAAAATAACGTTCGCTCTAGAAGCTGCCGTAAATGGTTGTAAGTTTGTTAACCGATTATCGTGCGTTTTATTTTGATTTTGAGCACTGAAATCTTTTATTTGTATTCGAATTATCTTTCGCTAACACAATAACTTATATTGATGTTTTAGGCACCTGAATTGTTACTTGTTGTGAGCATTGTCATTACCTTGCATTTAAGGTTGTTAAATAATGGAATCATAACTATGATGATGTGTTTATAGGTGTTATATTCTAACTAATATTATAAAAAGATGTCACTATTTTGACGTTGATGACAAAAGATGGGTTTTAGGGGTTAATATGGACATGACGACTTTGAATTTGGCTGGTGCACTAGCACTGGGCCAGCGCATTGTTATTTCAACAGATGGCACGATTAAAGTCCTAGAAGAAGGCGAGTCACTTCAGGCGGGAGATGTCATCTTAGAATCTCTTAATGAATCAAATAGCCCTGAAGTTTCCGCGAAGCGATTCTCAGCAGAATTAGGTGAAGAGTTCGCAACCGCTGCTGGTCAAAATGGCTCAAGTCTAGGCACCAGCGGTACCATTGAGCGAGATGGTGAAGAAACTACCCCTGATACCGAGTTCGTAACCGAAGGCTTCGAAGCGTTGGGCATGTCCCGCACTCAAAGTTTAAGCCTTCTTGATGCCTATCGTTTTATCTCCGAATCTTCAACCCAATCAAATACAGCCCCTTTATTTGCAGATTCAAACAATGTAGCCATGGGTGACACGATATCTTTATCGACTGATGAAGATACCCCAGTCAGCGGTACATTGAGTGCTTTTGACGGCGATAATGACACTCTTTCTTTTGCTATGTCTCAACCGTCAGCAAACGGAACCGTCACTTTAAACAGTGATGGTAGTTGGACATACACCCCAAATAATGATTTCAATGGTGACGATAGTTTCTCGGTCGTTGTATCCGATGGCCAAGGTGGTACTGATACGATTACTGTGAATGTTGGCGTTAACCCTGTCAACGATACCCCATTAATTACAGATGCAAATGGCAACCCACTTGGCGACAATATAGCCGTAACTACTGATGAAGACACACCAGTCAACGGTAGCCTTTCAGCATCTGACACTGATGGTGATTCATTAAACTTCTCTAAAGGCACTGAACCATCCAACGGCACTGTTGTTGTAGATGAAGACGGCAACTGGACCTACACACCAAACGAAAATTACAACGGCAATGATAGTTTCACTGTTGTTGTCACCGATGGAAACGGCGGCACAGACACTGTTACTGTTAATGTTGGTGTGTTGCCTGTTGATGACGCGCCGGTCATCGGAACGGGTGACGGCGTGGATGCGGGCGAAGTGACGGAAGACACCAGCTTGAGCACGGGCGGCACACTGACGATCAGTGATGACGATGCGGGCGAAGCGACCTTCACGGCGCAAACCGACACGGCAGGCTCATACGGCACGTTCAACATCGGCACCGATGGCGTGTGGACGTACTCTCTGAATAACGACCTGGACGCAGTTCAAGAGCTGGGCGACGGGGATACGTTAACGGAAACCTTCACAGTGACGTCGGCAGACGGCACAGAGCATGACATCACGGTGACGATCAACGGCACCAACGATGCGCCGGTCATCGGAACGGGTGACGGCGTGGATGCGGGCGAAGTGACGGAAGACACCAGCTTGAGCACGGGCGGCACACTGACGATCAGTGATGACGATGCGGGCGAAGCGACCTTCACGGCGCAAACCGACACGGCAGGCTCATACGGCACGTTCAACATCGGCACCGATGGCGTGTGGACGTACTCTCTGAATAACGACCTGGACGCAGTTCAAGAGCTGGGCGACGGGGATACGTTAACGGAAACCTTCACAGTGACGTCGGCAGACGGCACAGAGCATGACATCACGGTGACGATCAACGGCACCAACGATGCGCCGGTCATCGGAACGGGTGACGGCGTGGATGCGGGCGAAGTGACGGAAGACACCAGCTTGAGCACGGGCGGCACACTGACGATCAGTGATGACGATGCGGGCGAAGCGACCTTCACGGCGCAAACCGACACGGCAGGCTCATACGGCACGTTCAACATCGGCACCGATGGCGTGTGGACGTACTCTCTGAATAACGACCTGGACGCAGTTCAAGAGCTGGGCGACGGGGATACGTTAACGGAAACCTTCACAGTGACGTCGGCAGACGGCACAGAGCATGACATCACGGTGACGATCAACGGCACCAACGATGCGCCGGTCATCGGAACGGGTGACGGCGTGGATGCGGGCGAAGTGACGGAAGACACCAGCTTGAGCACGGGCGGCACACTGACGATCAGTGATGACGATGCGGGCGAAGCGACCTTCACGGCGCAAACCGACACGGCAGGCTCATACGGCACGTTCAACATCGGCACCGATGGCGTGTGGACGTACTCTCTGAATAACGACCTGGACGCAGTTCAAGAGCTGGGCGACGGGGATACGTTAACGGAAACCTTCACAGTGACGTCGGCAGACGGCACAGAGCATGACATCACGGTGACGATCAACGGCACCAACGATGCGCCGGTCATCGGAACGGGTGACGGCGTGGATGCGGGCGAAGTGACGGAAGACACCAGCTTGAGCACGGGCGGCACACTGACGATCAGTGATGACGATGCGGGCGAAGCGACCTTCACGGCGCAAACCGACACGGCAGGCTCATACGGCACGTTCAACATCGGCACCGATGGCGTGTGGACGTACTCTCTGAATAACGACCTGGACGCAGTTCAAGAGCTGGGCGACGGGGATACGTTAACGGAAACCTTCACAGTGACGTCGGCAGACGGCACAGAGCATGACATCACGGTGACGATCAACGGCACCAACGATGCGCCGGTCATCGGAACGGGTGACGGCGTGGATGCGGGCGAAGTGACGGAAGACACCAGCTTGAGCACGGGCGGCACACTGACGATCAGTGATGACGATGCGGGCGAAGCGACCTTCACGGCGCAAACCGACACGGCAGGCTCATACGGCACGTTCAACATCGGCACCGATGGCGTGTGGACGTACTCTCTGAATAACGACCTGGACGCAGTTCAAGAGCTGGGCGACGGGGATACGTTAACGGAAACCTTCACAGTGACGTCGGCAGACGGCACAGAGCATGACATCACGGTGACGATCAACGGCACCAACGATGC
>AAZW01000110.1 GCA_000169995.1 Vibrionales bacterium SWAT-3
AATCTTCTTTAATGTCGTGGCTCTCTTCACGCAGCTGAGCAATCTTACGGCAAGCGTGCAGTACCGTGGTGTGGTCACGGCCACCAAATGCATCACCGATCTCAGGCAAGCTGTGGTTAGTTAGCTCTTTTGCTAGTGCCATCGCCAGTTGACGTGGACGAGCAACAGAACGAGAACGACGCTTAGACAGCAGATCAGCCACTTTGATTTTGTAGTACTCAGCAACGGTCTTCTGAATATTATCGATAGTAACTAGCTTCTCTTGCAGTGCCAGTAGATCACGTAGCGCTTCGCGTACGAAATCGATAGTGATTGGGCGACCAGTGAAGTTCGCATTCGCGATAACACGGTTCAGTGCGCCTTCGAGCTCACGAACGTTAGAACGCAGACGCTTAGCAATAAAGAATGCCACTTCATCTGCGAGGTGGATTTGATGGTCTTCTGCTTTCTTCATTAAGATCGCAACACGCGTCTCAAGCTCTGGTGGCTCAATCGCAACCGTCAAACCCCAACCGAAACGAGATTTAAGACGATCTTCTACACCGTTGATCTCTTTTGGATAACGGTCAGACGTTAGGATGATCTGTTGGTTACCTTCAAGCAGCGCATTAAAGGTATGGAAGAACTCTTCTTGAGAACGCTCTTTATTAGCGAAGAATTGGATGTCATCGATAAGCAATGCATCAACACTACGGTAGTAGCGTTTGAATTCTTCGATCGCGTTATTTTGTAGCGCTTTAACCATATCCTGAACAAAACGCTCAGAGTGCATGTACACCACTTTTGCATTCGGCTTGCCATCAACAATGGCATTACCTACCGCGTGCAACAAGTGAGTTTTACCTAGGCCAGTGCCACCGTATAGAAATAGTGGGTTGTATGCCGCGCCTGGGTTATCCGCCACCTGACGTGCTGCAGCCAAACCAAGTTGGTTCGACTTACCCTCAACGAAGTTATTGAACTTGTGCTTAGGGTTGACGTTTGAACGGTGGTTGATGTCCACATCCACAGGCTCTTCATCGCGCCATGTATTGTGAACCGGCTTACGAGCTTGCAGCTGTGCAGGCGCCGAAGACTCTGCCGCTACATCCGCAGCAGTACGAGTTGGCGCAGGAGCCGATGCAGGTGCTGCCGGCTTAGGTGCCGACACACGCTTGCTGCCCACTTCAAAATGCAGATGCGGGATATCGTTGCCGCAATATTCTTGCAGCAGACGGTTAATGCTATTTAAGTACTTATCACGAACCCAATCGAGTACGAAACGGTTCGGTGCAAATAGAGTTAGAGTATTGTCATTGAGCTCCGCTTGTAACGGACGAACCCACATACTGAATTCTGTAGCTGGTAACTCTTCTTGAAGCTGTTGCAAACACTGCAACCAAAGCGAAGATGACACGGTGCCCCCACTCTATTTAAGTAATATGAAATGACTGCTAATTTTACCTGTTGATAAGTCAGATCACCAGCAATTGATCACAGATCCAGTGAATAAGATCCAAGTTATTCACAATAAATTTGTAATTAACCGGCGGATCCGCACATCTTGCCCCAAATTTACTCACACAACGATCCACTTATGCCCGGATCCTTGCTAGTTATCCCCAAAACGAGAATGCGATCTAGTTATGGTTAATAACATCTGGTTATTTATTCTATCGAGCAATTTACCAGTAACATCCAATCCCATAAATATAAGGAGTTACCAAATGAATAACTGGATTAAGGCTGCAATTGCGGCTATCGCACTCTCTGCTGCTACTGTTCAAGCTGCGACTGAAGTTAAAGTCGGCATGTCTGGTCGCTACTTCCCATTTACTTTCGTTAAACAAGACCAACTACAAGGTTTTGAAGTGGATTTATGGGATGAGATCGGTAAACGTAACGACTACAAGGTTGAATACGTAACAGCGAACTTCTCTGGTCTGTTTGGTCTTCTTGAAACGGGTCGAATCGATACCATTTCTAACCAAATTACAATGACGGATGCACGTAAAGCGAAATACCTATTCGCAGACCCATACGTAGTAGACGGCGCACAAATTACCGTTCGTAAAGGTAATGACAGCATTAAAGGTATCGAAGACCTTGCAGGCAAAACGGTTGCGGTAAATCTAGGCTCGAACTTCGAACAACTGCTACGCAGCTACGATAAAGATGGCAAGATCAACGTGAAAACCTACGACACAGGTATTGAACACGATGTCGCTCTTGGCCGTGCCGATGCATTCGTTATGGATCGCCTATCTGCACTAGAGCTTATCAAGAAGACTGGTCTACCATTACAGCTAGCAGGTCAGCCATTCGAAACCATTGAAAATGCTTGGCCTTTCGTAGACAACGATAACGGTAAGAAACTGCAAGCAGAAGTAAACGAAGCATTAGCAGCAATGCGCGCAGATGGTACGCTAGAAAGTATCTCTCAGAAATGGTTTGGTGCGGACATTACTCAGAAGTAATCACTCACTCTCTCCATACGAGGCCCACTGCTTACACGGCGGTGGGCTTTTTGCTTTTGTATCACTGATTAAAACGCTTGATATAACGACACTTCCAATAAAAATACGAGATAGATTATGGGATTTGATTTTAACTACATGCTAGAGCTGCTGCCGATACTGTTAAAGTATCTCGGCACCACCATGGAGATGGCGATTTGGTGCTTGTTCTTTGCTCTGATCCTGTCTGTGATACTGGCAAACATTCGTGTGTTCAAAATCCCAGTGCTTGACCAACTCAGCCAGCTTTATATTAGCTTTTCCGTGGCACACCACTGCTGGTCAACTATCCTCCTTTATTACGGCTTACTCAGGTATTCCCGTGGATGGTTGGTTTAGATGCATTCAGTGCTGCCGTCATTGGTTTAACCCTGCACTTTGCCGCTTACATGGCAGAGAGTATTCGCGCCGCGATTATCGGTATTGATCGCAGCCAGATGGAAGCGAGCCTTTCGGTGGGTATGACGACTAGCCAAGCGATGCGTCGAGTGATCTTGCCACAAGCGACCCGCGTTGCTCTGCCTTCTCTGATGAATTACTTCATCGATATGATCAAATCAACCTCACTCGCCTTCACGCTAGGTGTGGCTGAGATTATGGCTAAGGCTCAGATGGAGGCGTCTTCAAGCTTCCGTTTCTTCGAGGCTTTCTTGGCAGTAGCGCTGATTTACTGGGGCGTGGTGGTTATCCTCACTCGTATTCAAATCTGGGCCGAAGTGAAACTGAATAAGGCGTACGTACGATGATCAAATTACAAAATATCCACAAGCACTTTGGTGACACCGAAGTTCTCAAAGGGATCGACCTGGAAATCAAGCAAGGTGAGATCATTGTTATCATAGGTTCGAGTGGTACAGGTAAGTCGACACTACTGCGCTGTGTGAACTTTCTTGAGCAAGCCGACCAAGGCACGATCTCGATTGATGACATCAAAGTCGATGCCCAAAAGCATACCAAAGCAGAGGTGCTTGCACTGCGACGTAAGACTGGCTTTGTTTTCCAAAACTATGCCCTGTTTGCTCACCAAACCGCCAAGCAGAACATTGCTGAAGGTTTGATTACAGTGCGTGGTTGGAAGAAGCAGCAAGCCTATGAAAAAGCACAACAAATACTTGATGATATCGGCCTAGGTGACAAAGCAGACAGCTACCCAGCTGCGCTTTCTGGTGGTCAGCAGCAACGCGTCGGTATTGGCCGTGCCATGGCACTTCAACCTGAGCTTTTACTGTTTGATGAGCCGACTTCAGCGCTGGATCCTGAGTGGGTTGGCGAAGTACTTAACCTAATGAAAAAATTGGCTAATCAGCATCAAACCATGCTGGTGGTTACCCATGAAATGCAGTTCGCGAGAGAAGTCGCAGACCGAGTGATCTTCATGGCTGACGGCCACATTGTCGAGCAGGGATCTCCACAGGATATTTTTGGTAATCCACAAGATCCTAAATTAAAAAAATTCCTAAATAAGGTTGGGATCGACTAAGGATCCTTGTGATTTTAGTTATTCTACGTATAATCCCCCGACCGGAATTTTAGTTAACCCAATCATTGACACTTTTTGTGACAGTGATTACAATTCCGCCTCTTTGTTGAGAGGCGTCGGTTTTCCTTTCTTATATAAAGAAGAGAAAAAATGCCCACGCCGGGTTTAACAAAAACCTAAAACTACTGATCAGTAAGGTAATTACAATGAAACGCACTTTTCAACCTACAGTTCTAAAGCGTAAGCGTACTCACGGTTTCCGTGCTCGCATGGCTACTAAGAACGGTCGCGCAACAATCAATGCACGTCGTGCAAAAGGCCGTAAGCGTCTTTCTAAGTAATCTTTGATTATTTTGAATAAGCTAGCCTTCGGTCGGGAGTTACGCTTGTTAACTCCCGAACATTATCAAAATGTCTTCAAGCAAGCTCATCGAGCTGGCTCTCCTCATTTCACCATCATTGCTCGAAATAACTCTCTTTCAAATCCTCGTCTTGGATTAGCCGTTCCGAAAAAACAGATTAAAACAGCCGTGGGTCGCAATCGATTCAAGCGTCTTACTCGTGAAAGCTTTCGTAACACTCAGCACAAACTTCCTAACAAAGATTTTGTTGTAATCGCTAAGAAGAGCGCGCAAGATTTAAGCAATGAAGAAATGTTCAAGCTACTCGACAAATTATGGCTTCGCCTGTCTCGCCCTTCGCGTGGATAGCGCTAATACCCATCTATTTTTATAGATGGTTTATTAGTCCACTCATCGGCCCACGCTGCCGATTTACTCCAACTGCTCTTTATATGCGATAGAAGCGTTGAAAGCTCACGGTTTTGTAAAAGGGTGTTGGTTATCAGGCAAACGTCTATTAAAATGCCATCCTTTGAACGAAGGGGGCTTTGACCCCGTTCCACCAGTCCAAAAACAAGACAGAGATAAATAACGATGGATTCTCAACGTAATATCCTGTTAATCGCATTGGCTTTGGTTTCTTTCCTACTTTTCCAACAATGGAATGTAGCTAAGAACCCAGCTCCTCAAGCGGTTGAGCAGGCACAATCTGGCAGCACCCTACCAGCGCCATCTTATGCAGATGATCTAGACCCGGCTCCTGGTCAAGTTGCTTCTTCTGCAAAAACTATCACAGTGACCACTGATGTACTGACTCTGTCAATTGATACGGTTGGTGGTGATGTTGTGACAGCAAACCTAAATGATTACTCAGCTGAGTTTGATTCTGAAGAGAGCTTTGTTCTTCTTAAGAATGAACCAGGCCACCAATTTATCGCGCAAAGCGGTCTAGTTGGTCCTCAAGGCATCGACCTTAGCAGCACTAACCGCCCTAGCTACACGGTTTCAGCAGACAGCTTTACGCTGGCTGACGGTCAGGATGAACTACGCATCCCAATGACTTACCAAGCGAACGGCCTAGATTACACAAAAACATTCATCCTTAAGCGCGGCAGCTACGCGATTGACGTTGAATACGATGTAGTCAACAACTCTGGCAACAACGCGACATTCGGTATGTACGCTCACCTACGTCAAAACGTTATGGATGACGGCGGTAGCCTAACAATGCCAACTTACCGTGGTGGTGCTTACTCTACGGAAGATACGCGTTACAAGAAATACAGCTTCGACGATATGCAAGATCGCAACCTGTCTCTTAACCTGGCAAACGGTCAAGGTTGGGCAGCGATGATTCAACACTACTTTGCAAGTGCTTGGATCCCACGCGACGAAGCAGGCAGCAACCTTTACACTCGTGTAATTGGTAACCTAGGCGACATCGGTGTTCGTATGCCGAACAAAACTAT
>AAZW01000109.1 GCA_000169995.1 Vibrionales bacterium SWAT-3
GCGATGAATTCGTCAGCGTTCAAAGCGCGTGTTTCTACAGGCTTTTCTACTTTTGGTGCTTTAGGCACTTGGCGACGAGGCTGTGGAGCTTTCTTCGCCTTTGGTTTCGCTTTGCCTTCTTCGCGAGCTTTTTGTGCTTGCTCTTTACGACGAGCCTGAACTTTAGCTTTGCTTTCTGCAAGTGTAGCTTTAGCGTGCTCAACGTGCTCTTCTTCTAGTGTGCCACACGCGTTGCCGTCTAGGTCAACACGCTCTGCACCAGCTTTTACGCCGTGCAGGTAACGCCATGATGATGTGTACTGTCTTAACGCTGCACGAAGCTGAGTCTTACTTACTTTTTCGTCTTCATTTAGACGTTCAGCAAGATCTTGAAAAATACCAATTTTAAGTGGCTTCGCTTCACCTTCTAAAGTAAAGCATTTAGGGAAACATTCAGCAATATATGCGATAACTTCTTTGCTGTTTTTTAACTTTTCAGTGTTTTCCATGTGGGTTCCTGGTTTTTGCGGTTTTCCGCGAGCATTAAGAAAATATTTTTACGTATTATAGAGAGATGCTTGGGAAAAACCACAGTAAGAGAATAATTTATGCCTTGTTCGCGTGCGAATTAAGCAGCTTTTCCACTTCAGCCATGAAAAACGTCAGTCCTTCCTCGTCAATTTCGCTAAATCGACCAACATTTGGGCTATCGATATCCAGTACGCCTGCTATTTTTCCATCAATCGTAAACGGAATCACAATTTCTGAGTTACTTGCCGCGTCACAAGCAATGTGACCTTCGAACTCATGCACGTCGTATATACGTTGAACGGTATTTGTCGAAACCGCAGTTCCGCATACACCACGGCCGACAGGAATACGTACACATGCAGGCTTACCCTGAAATGGACCAAGAACCAATTCATCGCCTTTCATCAAGTAAAAGCCTGCCCAGTTAAGATCGTCAAGTTCCATCGACAGTAATGCACTGATATTTGACAAATTTGCGATCATATCGGTTTCTGATTCGATTAATGCAACAGCTTGTTTGGTTAAGCGATGGTAATGTTCTATTTTCATATTAACTTCCAATTAAATTGAGACTTCCATTATTAAGAGAACACAGTAGAATGCGACCACCCACCTAAATAGGACTTATTCTCATTAAAATGACCAATTCAGATGACACTATTAGCCGTTCTTGGCTGATAACTCAAGTAAAAAAACACAAGTCCAAACTGGTGTTTGCCAACATCATCGCCGTACTCGCGACATTAATTAGCGTCCCTATCCCACTACTTATGCCACTGATGGTAGATGAGGTACTTCTCGACAAGCCAGCATCTGGGCTTGAGATGATGAACCATCTATTGCCAACCTCAATGCAAACTCCTACCGGCTATATTGCATTAACCCTATTACTTGTCATTTTGATGCGTACCGTCAGCCAAAGGGCTTAACATCCTTCAAGGGCGTCAGTTCACTCTAGTCTCTAAAACCATCACTTATAAGATGCGCAGCAAAATGATCGACAAACTCGGTCGCATCAGCATCAGACAATACGAGACAAAAGGCAGTGGCGGCATTAATGCTCACTTAATCACAGACATAGAGACCATCGATAAGTTTATTGGTTCAACACTGTCTAAATTCATTATCAGCTTTTTAACTGTGTTCGGCACCGCTATCGTTTTGTTGTGGCTTGAGTGGCGCTTAGGGCTGTTCATTTTACTGGTCAATCCTGTTGTCATTTACTTCTCACGTAAACTAGGCAGTAAAGTTAAGCACCTGAAGAAACACGAGAACCAATCATTTGAACGTTTTCAAAACCGACTAGTAGAAACACTAGATGGCATCTATCAACTGCGTGCAGCTAACAAAGAACGTATCTTTCTGGATGAACTCAAAGTCCAAGCGAACCAAGTAAGAATTGATGCAGATAAATACGCATGGCAATCAGAAGCTGCCGGACGCGTTTCATTTCTACTTTTCTTATTAGGCTTTGAGCTGTTCCGTGCGGTCGCGATGCTGATGGTTCTGTTCAGTGACTTAACCATTGGTCAAATCTTTGCAGTATTCGGCTACTTATGGTTTATGTTAGGACCTGTTCAAGAGCTACTCGGCATTCAATTCTCGTGGTATAGCGCTAAGGCAGCACTGCAGCGTATTAACGATCTCCTACAACTGGAAGAAGAGAGACGCCCGGTTAGTAAGGTCAATCCATTCCATGATGATAAGGAAGTGACAGTCGACATTGAAAACGTTACATTCTCTTACACATTAGAAAACACTGTTTTAAATAATCTTTCGCTACACATACCTGCTGGTAAAAAGGTGGCTTTGGTGGGCGCAAGCGGGGGTGGTAAATCCACACTAATCCAGTTGCTGATTGGGGTTTATCAAGCTGACTCTGGGTGCATACGTTATAACGGTGAAACCACCGACGACATCAGCTTTGATATTATACGCAATCAAATTGCTGTTGTTTTACAACAACCTATACTCTTCAACGATACATTAAGGCATAATCTGACACTTGGTGCTGACTACGATGAAATGTCGTTGTGGCGTGCGCTTGAAGTCTCTCAAATGCAAGACGTAATCAAGCAGCTAAGTAACGGTTTAGATACTCAAATTGGTAGGAATGGCGTTCGCCTTTCAGGTGGTCAACGACAACGCCTAGCATAGCCCGCATGGTGCTGAGTAATCCTAAGTTTGTTATTCTTGATGAAGCGACATCAGCACTAGATACGGCAACAGAGTCCGCTTTACACAAAGCATTGAGCGAGTTTTTGAAAGATCGCACAACTTTGATCGTGGCTCATCGATTATCAGCGGTGAAACAAGCCGATTTAATCTATGTTTTAGAGATGGGCAAGTCACACAGACGGAACACATGGTGACTGGTTGACACACGACTTTATCAACACTCTATGGCAGTGTGCAGTCCACGCTGATGTTATGTCTACTACTACACCACCTCTACTGACTCACATTCTATTGGAGTCGATGACCTCCCATCCCGTACCCAGACTATCATCGACATCAATGCGACAGCAGCTCTGTGCGACTATGCCAAGGCTGCGAACTGCCCGTTGATAAAATGGATATCCCGTTAGGTAAGTCGGCTATTGCCCAAGGTGCGGCACTCAACTTTACCGTGGCGGCACCCCTAGCCTATCTGGCAACCTAGCAATCGCGGTCACTTGCTTATTGCTATTTATCCCTTCTCACTTTTTCGATTTTATTAGCATCCGCCTTATCGGAGTGATGATCCCTGCTACGCTACCTTCCGGCGTGTTTACCTTGATGGGTGAAGGCTTTCCACTGCTCGGATTGCTTATCCTGTTCTGCAGTTCCATTGCCCCTTTATTGGTATGTGGCTCTGTGCTCATTAGCCATTTGTCACTTCGTTTCGCACTTTTTACGCCGTTTCGCTACTCGCTGGCAATAATTCAAACCTTAAAACACTGGATGATGCTGGATGTATTCTTAGTCAGCGTTGCTATCTCGTGCTTTAAGCTACAAGACTATTCAGACATCTTTGTTGGCCCTGGCTTAATTGGCCTTATCTTGTTGCAGCTTTTTAGCGTGTTACTGGTGAGCCGAATTAGTGTTCGACGTTACTGGGAAGCATGGGCAAAAGAGTCGGAATACAGCTTTAGCGAAAGCAAGAACGTGCACTGCCATAACTGCCACCTTTCTCAGCCCGAAGGTCACGCTTGCGTTCGTTGTCATCATGCTCTGTATCACCGCAAGCCTTACTCGATACAAAAGACATGGGCACTACTGTTTGCCGCCGCCGTTGCGATTGTGCCAGCGAACGTGATTCCTATATCTATTCTTATTACAAACGGGCAAAGGCTGGAAGATACGATCATCTCCGGTGTTGCCTCTCTTATCAATAGTGACATGTACGGCATCGCTGCCATCATTTTTATTGCGAGTATTGTCGTTCCCGTTGCCAAAATCCTTGGGCTTGCTTACATACTGATTTGCATTCAAATGAAGCGAGCTCTCTACCACAGACAACGAATGACCATCTATTTTATCGTGAAGTGGGTGGGAAAATGGTCCGTTATGGATCTGTTCGTTATTTCGATCATGATGACACTGGTCGACCGTGGACAAATTTTAAACTTCACACCAGGTTATGGTGCAGTCGCTTTCGGCGTTGTTGTGGTTCTCACAATGCTGGCAGCGGAAAGCTTAGATCCTAGGCTAATTTGGGATAACTATACCTCTAAAGATGAGTCAGTGAATGAACGACAATAACCAATCACAAACATCATATTCACCGGAAGTCAGAAAAAACAAAGGCATTTCCCCTTTGTGGATTCTCCCGATCCTCACCGTCGCGCTTGCGGGCTGGCTAGTAATGAAGTCAGTCCATGATGCAGGCCAACGTGTGCAGATCTACTTCTCCGATGCGGCAGGCTTAGTCGCAGGACGCACCACAATTCGCTACCAAGGCTTAGAAGTGGGTATGGTTCGCGATATTACCCTCTCGAAAGACTTATCTAATATCTATGTTGATGCTGATATTTATCCGGAAGCGAAAAAGCTGCTGTCTAAAGGCACTCGATTTTGGTTAGTGAAGCCGACCGCAAGCTTGTCTGGTATTTCTGGGCTAGATGCGCTTGTATCTGGTAACTACATTGCGATTCACCCAAGTGAGACCAAACAAGAGCCAGAAACTGTTTTCCAAGCTTTAGAGTCTGCACCTTCTGACTTGTTAGCTGCCGATGGCTTGAACATATCACTGACAACAAAAGATTTGGGTGGCGTCTCTGTTGGCTCTCAGATCGTTTATCGTAAGATCCCAATCGGTGAGGTCTACAACTACCAGCTTAACGAAAGCGGCAAGTCAGTCACGATTCAAGCGGCTATTAAAGATGAATACAGCCATATCATTACCGACCAAAGCCGTTTCTGGAATGTCAGTGGCTTGGGGGCAAGCATTGGGTTTTCGGGCGTTGATGTTCGTTTAGAGAGCCTAAGCGCTCTATTAGGTGGTTCTATCGCCGTAGACTCACCTGGAGATGGTCAGCCAGTTGAGATGAACACCAAATTCAAACTCTACCCAGATCTAAAAACTGCTGGTCGTGGTATTTCTATTAAGATTGCTGTTCCTGATGACAACAAGATCAGTGCAACTGGCGCTCCAATCATGTATCGCGGCATCGAAATCGGTCAAATTACCGACTTATCACTCAGCGAAGGCCGAGAAAACGTTGTTGCTTCAGCAGCTATCCAGCCAGCTTTCAGCGACTTCCTAAACAGTGGTAGTAAGTTCATTCTTGAGGAAGCCGAACTATCACTGACGGGTATGAAGAATATCGCGAACTTAGTAACAGGCAACTTCTTAACGCTAGTCCCTGGTGAGGGTGAAAAAGCGCGCCGCTTTACCGCGATTCGCAAAACGGAATACAGCCAAGAACAGGAAAAATCAGTAGCGATTCGCTTAACCTCTAATAACTCTTTCGGTTTAGATGTTGGCACGCAGCTACTTTACAAAGGGATTGCAGTCGGCTCTATCATCAAAGTCGGTTTAGTTGATGGCGTTGGCACAGGAAGCGATAAGCATGAAGTTTTCATGGATGCGTTGATCGATAATGAATACGCACATCTCATAAAAAGCAACAACCGCTTCTTCGTAACAGGTAGCGCGAGTGCAGAATTGACTGAGTCTGGGTTAAGCGTTACCGTTCCACCTGCAAAACAACTACTGACTGGCTCAATTAGCTTTGTAAGTGAAGGTAAGGCTCAAGCAAGACCAAGTTACCAACTGTTCCAAAGCAAATCACTAGCAGAAATCGCCAAGTTCAACCAATCGGGTTCGAAGACACTGTCACTGTTTGCCAGCGAATTACCGTCAATTTCAAAAGGCAGCCCACTCCTCTACCGCAATCTTCAGGTCGGTAGTATCAGTGACTTCCAGCTTGCCGACGGTGGTGTGAGAATCCAGGTCACCATTGAAAACCGTTACACACACCTAATCAACAAACACACGGTTTTCTGGAACCGTTCAGGTGTTGAGGTTGACGCGTCTTTGTCTGGTATCAGCATCAAAGCGGCTCCG
>AAZW01000108.1 GCA_000169995.1 Vibrionales bacterium SWAT-3
GCTTGTACAACTTAGGTCGACATAAAGAGGCGACGTCTCTGTTGCTTGAGTTGTTGGTTTCTACGACCAATAGTGAGGCGATTAAAGAGTACCAACGAGCGATCTCCTTATACGCTCAAGACTTGGATAAAACTTGGTAAGCGACTGCCAGTAACACGCTTCACTTCATAGGAGAAAAGCCTAAGCATCATTGTGATACTTAGGCTTCAAAATTTAATTTTTGTATTCTGATCAGCCGTTACGCTGAAAGCTCTTTACGAACGATCTCTGCACCTGCACTTAGCGCATTGAGCTTCGCTGAGGCAATTTCTCGAGGTAGAGGAGCCATGCCGCAGTTGGTGCAAGGGTAGAGCTTGTCTGCATCAACATACTTAAGTGTTTCTCTTAGAGTACTAGCCACTTCTTCCGGTGTTTCAATAGAGTCTGTAGCAACATCAATAGCGCCAACCATCACTTTCTTACCGCGAACAAGTTCAAGCAGTTCAAGTGGTACATGAGAGTTGTGGCACTCTAACGAGATAATATCGATATTCGATTGCTGCAGCTTAGGAAATACCTCTTCGTACTGGCGCCACTCAGTGCCTAATGTCTTCTTCCAATCTGTGTTTGCTTTGATTCCGTAGCCATAGCAAATGTGTACTGCGGTTTCGCATTTAAGCCCTTCAATGGCCCTTTCTAAACAAGCGATACCCCAATCATTCACTTCATCAAAGAACACGTTAAAGGCAGGCTCATCGAACTGAATAATGTCTACACCTGCAGCTTCTAGCTCTTTTGCTTCTTCGTTTAGGATTTTGGCAAATTCCCACGCCAGCTTTTCACGGCTTTGGTAATGCGCGTCGTAAAGTGTATCTATCATGGTCATTGGTCCCGGAAGTGCCCACTTGATAGGTTGGTCAGTTTGCTGGCGCAGAAACTTCGCATCTTCGACAAAAACAGACTTTTGACGAGAAACAGGGCCAACCACTGTCGGTACACTCGCATCGTAGCGGTCACGGATCTTAACCGTTGCTCGCTTCTCGAAATCAACACCATTCAAGTGTTCAATGAAGGTCGTTACAAAGTGCTGACGTGTTTGTTCGCCATCACTCACGATATCGATGCCTGCTTGCTGTTGTTCATGCAGAGACACACGCAGCGCATCTTGTTTGCCGTCTGTGAGTTCATCGCCTTCCAGTTTCCATGGGGACCAAAGTGTTTCTGGTTGTGCTAGCCAAGACGGCTTAGGCAAGCTGCCTGCTGTTGAAGTCGGTAATAGTGTTTTCATAATAATTCTGCCTGTCCTTAGATTCCCAAAATGGATCGTACGTTTCCTAATGCGCGTAAAGTAGAGCGATTACAGCGCGTAGTTGGCAGACCAGTTTTCTAGTACCGACTGATATGGCTTAATGAAGTTTTCTTCTGCGAACTTACCTTGTTCAACAGCTAGCTTGCTTCGTTCTTCACGGTCATACACGATTTGAGTCAGTGAGTGATCCAAGTTTTTCAAGTTTGGTTGGTAACAGTTACCTGCAACGGCATTCGCGTTGTAGATCTCAGGGCGGTAGATTTTCTGGAACGTACCCATGGTACTGATGGTGCTTATAAGCTCTAGGTTAGAGTAATCGTTCAGCAGATCACCAAAGAAATAGAAAGCCAGAGGAGCAACACTGTTTGGCGGCATGAAATAACGAACCTGTAATCCCATCTTCTTGAAATATTGTTCAGTTAAAGAAGACTCGTTAGGTTGGTATTCAAAGCCTAATACAGGGTGTTGATTTTCAGTTCGGTAATAGGTTTTATTATCTGAAACACTCAAACAAATAACAGGTGGTTTCTTAAAGTTCTCTTTGTATGCTTGAGAGTTAACGAAATATTTAAACAGCTTGCCATGTAAATCACCAAAATCGGCTGGAATACTGAATTTATCTTGGCCTTTATTGTGATCTAAAAGTAATACGCTGAAATCATAATCTCGAACATAAGAAGAGAAGTTATTCCCGATAATACCTTCAATGCGCTCATTCGTTTTGTGGTCCAGAATATTGGTTTTTAGCACTTCAATTGAAGGGAATGCTTCGCCGTTGCTTTCAATGTCCATATCAACAGAAATGATTTCAAGCTCAACAGAGTAGCGGTCGCCCTTAGGGTTGTCCCAATGTGCTAGAGCATTGAAGCTGTTATCAATCATCTGTAAAGCATTACGTAAGTTAGCTTGGCGGCTTTCACCTCTCGCCAAATTTGCGAAGTTGGTGGTGATACGCGTGCTGTCTGAAGGTGTGTAGTTTTCGTCGAGGCTGATGCTCTTAATCGTAAAGTTAAATTCGCTGTTCATACTTTTTTATTCCCAATTCGTTGTCTGACTTTCTCTCGGCCTTTTATATCAGTGCGTTATTTTCGCTTGTGACCGTATTAAGAGTGTTGGCTATATTCTTTAAATATGTCGCATTAAGTTAATCGCTTAATATTTTTATACTTGGAAGGTGGGAGGATTAACAATGGTAATACTTCACAATCAACATGAGGAATATTCATGATCTATCTGTTTGAAAATCAAAGCTGGTGTCAGTTATATTAATTATCTTGATGGAAATATAACCACATTAACTGTGCGTTATTTAAGACAATTAATTGAATAAGAGATGGATGAAATGAGTGAATTGCTGTTGTTGATTTTCTACTGTGCGTTACTAGGCAGTGGTGTTGGTTTCTTGCCGGGTTGTTAGGTATTGGTGGGGGTCTGATCATTGTGCCTGTGCTAAGCAGCATATTACTTTATTTAGACGTTCTACCATCTGACCAAGTTGTTGTCGCTGCGATTGCGACTTCGTTGGCTTCAATTCTATTTACTTCAACCTCATCTGCGCTCGCTCATCACAAGAACGGCAACGTGCCTTGGGATCTGGCTCCTTGGATCATGTTGGGTGTTGCCCTTGGTGCTTTGGTTAGCGGCTTTATGGCGGCGTTACTACCGGAAAAGGTGGTTCGTATCGTGTTTGCTGTGAGCGTAGTTCTTATCGCGATTAAGATGTTCTTAAGCAGTAAAAGTGATGCGCCAAAAGAACGAAAGCTGCCGAATAAAGGTTTGTTAACGGTTCTGACAACCATTACTGGCGGCTTGTCTGCCATGATAGGGATTGGTGGCGGTGTATTGCTGGTTCCGCTATTAACGTTCTTCTCTGTTGATATGAAAAAGGCCATCGGTTGTGCTTCTGCATGTGGCATTGTGATCGCGCTATTTGGCTCAATCGGTTACATCACTTCGGGCAGCAGCCACTTTGCTTTAACTGATGGCTTTGCAGGTTTTGTCTATTTGCCTGCGTTGTTAGGTATCGTGTGTACGTCTTGGTTCACCGCTCCTTTGGGGGCAAAGGCGACAAACCATTTACCCGTTCCAACGATTAAGAAGATCTTCTCAGTACTGTTGGTGATTATCGCGGTTAGCATGGTCACTCGTTAGTGTCAGACAGTTCATGACCTATCCGGCTGATGACTTAATTAGATATTTATGTGTGAAACACCACGTAAATGTCTAATTGCGATCTGAGTCCTTCAATAGTGTAATTCAGCCCTTTAAGTGCAATATTATTCATAATAAACTTATCCCGTTTTATAGATATCTCGAATATCCTCAAGCACTTACCAAAAGGAATCTATGATGGCACGGGAAATCTCATTTAAAAGTAATGGGCCACAATGGAACGTTGTTTTATCAATGACGATAACCTATACCACTGTATCTCTGATGATCAGTTTCTTTTATCAAACTGAATTGCAGATTTTTCCTTTCATCACCTCAATTACTCTCATGACTTTGGTTTACATGTTTGCCTCAAGGCTCACGAAAAGCCATTTGTCTTTAGACGATGGGAACGTGTATTTGCATGGCATTAAGGCGAACCTAGTGGTTAAAAAGTCTTTGTTTGGTCATTCTTTTATTGAAGTGAAATCCTTAACCGAAAAAGGTTACCACAAGGTGAATATACGCAAAGGGCAGGTTGAGCTATCTGATTGGGAGCTATTGCTGAGTAAGACTACATCATCACGTTGATTAAATACGAGTACTGAGCACCTAATAGGAGCAGTCATCAGGCTGCTCTTTTTTGTTTGCCAGTCTACATTTATACGATTATGTCTATGAGTATGTTGACAAAATCTTGTTGTTTAACCGGATTCACTGCTATAGCTAAATGTACTTGTTCAGTTCAAGGGAATGCTAAAAGTGGGTGATTTATGGATCCGTTAACGCAGGGCGTGCTAGGCGCTTCTTTGTCACAATCGGCGAGTAAAAAACAACATTTGGTTGTTGCTGGGGTATTAGGTTTACTCTCTGGAATGGCACCAGATTTAGATGCGTTTATTCGATCGGAGAATGATCCTTTACTCGCATTGGAGTTCCATCGACAGTTTACCCATTCACTTCTATTTATTCCTATTGGCAGCTTGATTTGCACTCTGGTTTTGTACCCTTTGATAGCAAAAAGGCGTGGCCTCTCGTTTAAACAGAGTTGGCTGTATTGCGCGTTAGGTTATGGCACACATGCTTTACTCGATTCTTGTACTACGTATGGCACTCAACTGTTCTGGCCGCTCACCAACGAACGTTACGCATGGAATACCATTTCGATTATCGACCCTGTCTATACACTCCCTATCTTGATATTACTTGTGTTTGCAACATGGAAACGAGCCCCTTGGTTAGCTCGTATTTCGTTTCTGTGGGCTTTGATTTATCCAACATTAGGGATGATTCAGCGAGACAGAGCAGAGGCGGTAGGGTGGCAATTAGCACAAGAACGACAACATGTGCCTATTCGGTTAGAAGCCAAGCCGAGCTTTGCGAATATCTTAGTGTGGAAAGTGGTGTACGAAACAGAATCTCGATACTACGTAGATGCTGTTCGAGTCGGTACTGCCGTTAAAACCTATCCTGGAGACTCTATTGCTAAACTGAATGTGAGTCAGGATTTCCCGTGGCTTGACCCCAACTCACAGCAAGCAAAAGACATTGAGCGTTTTCGCTGGTTCTCAAATGGTTACGTGGCACAAGATCCAATGGATGATCTGCGTGTTATCGATGTTCGATATTCAATTGTACCGAACCAACTCAAAGCGCTTTGGAGCATCAAGTTGTCTCAATCTGCCGATGCAGAGACACACATCAAGTACGAAACCCACAGAGACAACACACCTGAATCGAGACAGATCTTCTTAGAGATTTTGAAAGGTGATTAATGGTTAGAGGTCTTGAGAGTAAAAAGGCTGAGTCAGTAATCTGCTCAGTCTTTTTTATTCGTTTTTTTAACAGGTAGATCTTACATTGATCTGCACCATCAATACTGGACGCTACGTTAAGCGACTTTCCATACCTTTAGTTATCTCTAAATTGTTAATTTAGGGGAAGCTGTAGCTCATTTATGCCCCTTTCCAAGTTACAAAACCATTACGGAAACTGCGTCAGGAAACTTGACCAACTAAAAGTAATGCTTGCCAAACGTAGGGTACGAGCCTATTTATTGTTCAGTCCATTCTCGAATATTTATTTACCAATTAATTGGTCTCGGTGTTGGGTCATCCAATTAGAGAGTGAATCGAGAGTTGGCTTTAATGTAACTCCCAAATCTGTTACACAATACTCAACTCTGGGAGGCATCTCAGGGTAAACAGTTCTATTGACAAGTCCAAGGCTTTCAAAAGCACGTAATTGCTTTGTTAATTCTTTTTGTGTGATAGGGCCTATCGCTCTCTGTAATTCTCCAAAACGTATAACATCATCCGTGACAATTAACCTGTATAAAATTGGAATAGCCCACTTTCCTGAAACAATACTTACAAAGTCGACCATAGGACATGAAGAGCCGTTGTCTAAAAATTTATTTTTGCTTTTTTCCTTAGTATCCATTTGGTACCTACTATGCAATTGAAACTATTTATCAAATAATGCCCTTCGATGATATAAAAAACAACAGGATATATGATGTCTTTAAGATTACAGAATAAATATGCCTTAATCACCGGTGGCACTGCAGGCATAGGCCTGGAAACTGCAAAGCAGTTTAGTTTGGAAGGGGCGTACGTTGCAGTAACAGGACGAGGGAAAGAAGGATTAGTTAAAGCACAAGGAGAATTAGGGGAAAGTACAATCGTTCTTCAAAATGATTCTTCTGATATCCATCAGCAGCACAAGTTAGCTGAAGAGATCAAATCTGTATTTCCGAAACTTGATGTTCTTTACATCAACGCTGGAGATGTAACACACAAATCACTGGACGAATGGGACGAGGAAAGTTTTGATCGTGTAATAAATACAAATTTAAAAGGCCCCTTCTTTCTCATTCGTTCTTTACTACCGATATTGTCTGAATCAGCTTCCATCATCCTATGTGGAACCGTTTCAGCTCAGATTGGCCTACCGAAAAGTAGCGTTTATTCAGCGAGTAAAGCTGGACTAATATCTCTTGCCAGAACTTTATCTGGAGAACTTAAACATCTAGGTATTCGAGTTAACACTCTGAGTCCAGGGCCAACACAGACGGAGGCTTTTGATAAGTTTGGCTTGCCTGAGAGTGAGAAAATCGTTTTGATTAACCAAGTAAAAGAGTTAGTCCCTCTGAAGCGCTTGGGGACACCTCTAGAACTGGCAAAAGCGGCCGTTTTTCTCGCTTCT
>AAZW01000107.1 GCA_000169995.1 Vibrionales bacterium SWAT-3
TCGAGTACGAATCCACTCGTCAGACGTATCAATGAAAGTGCTTAAATCATCATTGGACAGCACGGCTGGTGGCAGACACTTTCCCCAGCCAGTAATCTCGGCGTAAAATTTTGTCATCATTTACCTGTTTATTGTTTGTTTTTATTTAAGTATCGTATTCTTGTTTTAAACAGTATAAGCGTTCCGTGCGTGATTCGTAAATCGCGTTAGACACGGAGTTGCAATAAAAAGAGAAAGTTATGTCTACATTCAACACACGTTGCCCTTCTTGTGGTGGCGTAAACCGAGTTCCTTCAGAACGAATTTCAGAAAGTCCAACTTGTGGTAAATGCAAAAACGCATTACTAGATGGCGCGCCAATCGAAGGCACGTCATTGAACTTCCAATCTATTTTGAACAGTTCACAGCCTGTGGTTGTCGATTTCTGGGCAACATGGTGTAACCCATGCGTGGGCTTCGCGCCTGTTTTCAGCGACGTTGCAAAAGAGCGTTCTGGAGATGTTCGATTCGTTAAGATTGACACAGAAGCTCAGCAGCAGCTTGCAGCAATGTACCAAATCAGAAGTATTCCGACTGTGATGGTATTTAAAGACGGTAAACGTGTCGACACGATCAACGGTGCGTTACCAAAAGGTCAATTTGATCAATGGCTTAATCAAGCTCTAACTAAGTAAGTTTGTTTCGATTCTTTCAGCAATCAACAAACAAAATAGGTTGAGGAACCTTAATGGATAAGGCTCCTTAACCTATTGTAAATCCGCTTGTTATCTCTAATCTGTGCTTCTAACCAGTCATTTCATGTTCTGCGCTCTCATTCGCGCCTTGCTTATTTACACTGTCTTTCTTATCCAAGCTATATTGGTTTTTAATTTGATCAGCGACTTTCTCAGCAATCATTATGGTTGGCGCATTGGTATTGGCCCCGACTAATGTCGGCATAACTGACGCGTCAATGACTCTTAAGTTATTCAACCCATGGACTTTAAGATCTCTATCCACCACGGCTAATGAATCACTATTAGGTCCCATTTTACAGGTTCCAACAGGATGATATTGGGTATCAGCGCGGTTACGGATGTCTTGCTCGATAGCCTTGTCATCATTGGCATCGACAGGATAAAAAGCATTACCACGAATATCATCGAAAGCTTCGCTTTCTAGCATTTGATACTGCTTTTTCCACCCTTTAATCATAATCTCCATGTCTTCAGGATGGCTGAAAAACGCAGGGTCGATCTTAGGTGGATCGTAGGGATCGGCGCTATTAAGTGTTACGGTGCCATGGCTTTTAGGTCTCAGTAAGGTGACATGTGAGGTAAACCCATGACTGGTATGAATTTTTCTCGCATGGTCATCGACTACTGCGACCACAAATACAAACTCTAAATCCGGCACAGCGATATGATCATCGGAACAAAGAAAGCCGATTCCCTCTGCAAAGTTGCTGCTCATCTTGCCGCGGCGTTCTTTGTGCCATAGCGGTAAAGCTTTGGTCATTTCAGAGGCCATTTGCAATGAAATCCCAAAGGTTTCGCGCTTTTCACTGCACTTGTATGAGTGAACCAAGTCGATATGATCTTGCAAGTTCTTACCCACTCCCGGTAACTCATGAACTTGATCGATGCCATGAACCGCCAAATCATCTTTAGCGCCAACGCCCGATAACAACAATAACTGAGGAGAGCCAAAAGCGCCTGCAGACAAAATGACTTCCTTGTTGCATCGGATCTGATAACGTTTGCCATTCGAGCCGTATTCAACACCTACCGCTTTCTTACCGTCAAACAAGACCTTATGTGTGGTGGCTTTAGTTACAACAGTGAGGTTGGGACGCGATAGGTTCGGGGTTAAATACGCTTTGGCCGCACTGCATCGTTCACCATTCAGCTGAGTCACTTGTGTCGGCATGGCACCAAACTGAGCAGCCCCGTTGATATCTTCATTGCGAGGCACACCGATCGACTCACACGCGGTTAAATAGCGCTCCAACATAGGGCTTGGCGACCTTAGATTTGCCACATTCAATGGACCGCCTTGGCCGTGATACTCATCTTGGTGGACTTCGTTATTCTCTGCTTTTTTAAAGTAAGGCAGACACGATTCATAGTTCCAGCCAGCATTACCTAAACTTTCCCATGTATCGTAGTCATAGCGATGTCCACGGGCGTACATCATGGCATTGATCGAGCTAGAACCACCGAGTGTCTTACCTCTAGGTTGATAGCCCTTACGGCCATTTAAACCTGGCTGTTCAACAGTCTCGAAAGCCCAGTTATTGAGCTTAGTCGGCATCATCGCCACAACACCCACTGGAGTATGAATAAATGGGCTCGTGTCTTTGCCACCAGCCTCCAATAAACAAACGGTCGTATTTGGGTCTTCAGACAACCGAGAAGCCATCACACAACCAGCGGACCCACCGCCCACGATTATAAAGTCATAGTTATCCATTGATTGCCTCCGCGACTTCTACAGGGTGCAACTCTCGTTTCAATATTTTACCTGTTGCCGTCATGGGTAACGCACTACGAATGAACACCTTACGAGGATATTTGTAATCCGCGAGTTGCTCACGACACCAAGCCATCAAGGCTTTGCTATCACATTGAGTATGCTCGTGCAGCACCACATGAGCATGAATCTCCTCACCGAGCTGCTCATGATGTTCACCCACCACTGCCACCATTTCCACATCAGGATGACACATCAATACTTCTTCGATTTCTCTTGGATAGACGTTGTAACCGCCTCGGATAATCATGTCTTTCACACGATCAACAATGAACAAGTTACCATGCTCATCGACGCGTCCGATATCGCCGGTTAAAAACCAACCATCTCGGATCGCTTCTGTCGTCGCTTCAGGTCGTTGATAGTAACCTTTCATAACACTTGGGCTCTTAATGCACACTTCGCCCAACTCTCCCATTGCGACGGAGTTGCCTTGTACATCAGTAATCTTGATAAGGTGACCACACAACGGCTGACCAACACTGCCCGACAGTCGATCACCATCAATATGATTGAAAGTCGCGACTGGCGCCGTTTCGGATAACCCGTACCCTTCCAATACTGGTAATTCAAAGCGAGATTCAAACTGACGAATAACCTCAAGTGGCATGGAAGCACCACCAGACACACCAAGCCTTAAGCTATGTTTAACCTGTTCAGACCGTTTGCTTGTTTGTTCTGAACTATCAGGAGACGCTTCTCCCGCTTTCAGCAACGCGATATACATTGTAGGAACACCAGCAAAGACACTCACTTTGTGGCTAATGATCTGATCGATCACCAGTGACGGCTCAAAGCGCGGAATTAAGACCATGGTTGACCCCGTCAACACACTCGCGTTCATCATGACGGTTTGGCCAAAGCTATGGAACAGAGGAAGCGTGGCCATTGTCGTGTCGCTGTATTCCAATCTCATAAGATACTGTGACGACATCGCATTGGTTTGCATATTGGTGTGCGAAAGCTCAGCGCCCTTTGGCTGGCCTGTGGTACCCGAGGTATACAGGATGACTGCGGTATCATCGCCATGACACGCTACAGACTCATACGCATCCAAAGGTTGTGCCAGCCAATCTTCAATCGTTTCTTGATGATCATGGGCTTCTGAAAGCGTGGATGTTGCGCCGTTTGGTATTGGCATAGACACGAAATGTTCGCAGTTATCGGCCTGCGCAAAACCTTGTAATCCATAGCGCCCAATAGGTAACTCTTCACTGCCCTCAAAGCATAAATAAGCTTTCGCATCAGAATCATTAAGGTGATAAGCGATCTCTCTGGCCTTAAACAACACGTTTAAAGGCACTACTACACAGCCAGCTTTTAGAATGCCGTAATAAGCAATGGGGAAATAAGTCACATTGGGACACGACAACGCGACCTTATCGCCCTTTTTTAACCCAAGTCGTTCTAAATTGGTGGCTACCTTCCCAGCAAGTTGTTCCAACTGAGCGAAACTGACTTCATCCGTGCCCATACGCAGAGCGGCTTTAGTTGGAAACAGCGAAGCGCTACGTTCCAAGTTAACAGCAAGATTGTGCATCCATGATCTCCTTATTTGGCTAGACCTAGCGGTCACATTCGCCTTAGACGTTTTAATCGTTGTAATAAGTGTTGTCTTTGTTGCTATCAGAGTCTGCACATTGGCGTGTCATGTAGGTAAAAGTCGTTATTGAGAAAAATGTTTGAGACGCTCCAATGTGCAACTCATCAAATTACAACATTTTGATAACATATCGAACAGGTTTCAAAAAGACAAAAACCGGTGATATTCGGACATAGCTCTATCAAGCCAAGTAAAACCGCGCACACATCAAGCAAAAGTTTGAACAAGCTTAGGAAAGTGAGAACAAGCAACAGGCGTAAATGTTAAAAGTTCGGTTAAGATGACGATATTCAACAAGAGGCATCCTATGGAATACACCGCAGTCTACGAACCCGATATACAAGCATTCGGCATTCTTGATCTTCAACTACTGCATCGCTATATGTCACCCGCGCTTAATATCGAAGCGTTGTTGGAAGGCAGTAACATTGATGATCTTCAGCTCAACACGCCAGATACGCACATTACGTTGGCGCAAAAGTTGGCGGTGTTCAGTAACGCATTAGCGAACACGGATGAAGGCGGTTTAGGGTTAAGAGTTGGCCAACAAGCACGGTTTAGCGACTTTGGTGTTTTGGGCTATGCGGTATTCAGTAGCGAAACGCTATTGGATGCTTTGCTGATTGGATTTAAATACCTGCAACTTGCCGGACCGGTACTTAGAAAAACTATGTCGGTAGAAGATAACGTTGGGTACTTTAGAGCAGAACAGCTGATCGACTTGGACTCTCTACTGCCATTTTGTTGCGAGTATTGGTTCGCGGCAATTCAAAGCCTGTGTGAAGAAGTCCTGCAGCAACCCTTTCCATCCCAAGTGATCCGCTTCCCTTACCCGAAGCCAGAATACGGTGACCTCTATACCGAGATTTTCCGTTGTCCTGTTGAATTTAATAGTGACCGCCTTGAATGGCAGTTTGATGCAACCAGCCTGTACTCGCCTCTTCCTACGGCCAATACCATCACGCTGCAGATGTGTCTTAAATCATGTGATGACATGTTGGCAAAAGTCAGTGCGTCCACCAGCCTTAAAGAAAAGGTCTCGCAAATGCTGCTTGAGAGGCCAGGAAGTTACCCATCAATAGAGTCGATCTCCTCAGAGTTAGGGATGTCTTCTCGCACTTTACGTCGCCATCTTAAAGCGGCCGATACCAGCTACCAGAAGATACTCGACCACGTTCGTTTCCATCTTTCTCGACACTATCTATCGTCGACAAAAATGAGCATTGAGGAAATCTCTGAGCGTGTGGGTTTTTCAGATAGCGCGAACTTTCGTCATGCCTTTCGCAAATGGAGTGGAAGCTCGCCACGCCAATACCGTAAAGAGGCGGTCTAATAGAAAATCACGCATTTAATTAAATTCTAGTAACAGTAATTAATATGCTATCGCCTTCTCTATTAAATGACCGATGAACAAAGGTTTAACGGCTTTTTGACCACATAAAATCTCGTCAAATGACCAAATATCGCAACGGTATTTTAGTTTCGTTAGTCGATAAATTTCTTTTATCTTAACGACTATTTTTATTCGTTTTACCCAATTCAGTTTCTCCCCCATAGTCGCGGAAAATTCATCGTTTCTTTCACTATCGGAGGCTCCTGCATTGGACAACATCCAACCAACAACTCGCATAACCGTTCCAGTTATTGCACTGTCTTTCTACGCGATCGCTTCAGGCTACTTAATGAGCTCATTGCCATTAATGCTGTCTGAATATGGCCTAGACAGTAATCTATCGAGTTGGTTGGCGAGTGCCTTTTACGCAGGTCTTCTAGCGGGTACGTTATTGATTGAGCGCGCCATTGCTTGTATTGGCCATAAAGACGCATTCGTAGTGGCACTGAGCGTGTTCATTGCAACGATCCTTGTATTACCATTGATTCCACATCAAGCAGTATGGCTATTGGCTCGTTTTGTTGCTGGTGTGGCGGTAGCAGGTATCTTCGTAATTGTTGAATCATGGCTTATGAGCGGTGACGAATCACAACGTGCAAAACGCCTAGCGATTTACATGTGTTCTCTGTACGGCGGTTCTGCGGTTGGTCAACTCGGTATTGGTTACCTAGGTATCACTGGCGGCGTACCTTTTATCGCGATGTTCACTCTGCTATTTGGTGCGATCATTGTATTAATGTACGGACAAGCGACACCACCACAGATCCATGATGCTCAGTCTCTGTCTCTAAAACAGGTCAGCAAATTGAGCCACAGCGCTTTAATCGGCTGCATCGTTTCTGGGCTTACACTGGGTGCTATTTACGGTTTGATGCCAGTAGAGCTTGCTCAGCGTAACATTGCGCACGAAGACATTGGTGGTTTGATGGCTTTAGTGATTATGGGTGGCATGGCTGTGCAGCCGATGGTGACTTGGTTGTCTCACCACGTAGGTCAAGTGTTGTTAATGGCTCTGTTCTGCCTACTCGGTGTGGCAAGCATTGGCGTACTAACGATCAATCATGACTTCTACGTACTAGGCATGAGCCTTTTCGTGCTAGGCATGGCGACATTTGCGCTTTACCCAATCGCGATCAACTTGGGCTGCCGTAACTTAGACCCAAGCTACTTGGTGTCAGTGACTCAAATCATGCTGCTTTGCTACAGCATCGGTTCAGTTGCGGGTCCAATCGTGGCAGACAGCTTCATGGATTCACAAGCAGGCTTATTCACTTACCTGTTTGCGTCTCTATTAGCGACAACGATCTACATGTTGATTGCTAGCCTAAAGCGCTCTCACCTACAGATTGCAGGCGAGTAATTGGCTCTAATCTTATAAGATTGAACGATACACTTAGGGGCTCTTCACTAAAGACAATACGTCCAAATGAAGCGCCCTTTTTTGTACACGATATTTAGAGGGTTACACTAGGGTTGGAACACATAGCCTTCGCCAGTGATCGTTAGGATCAAGCCATCACCAAGAATAGAACGTATCTCTGAAATAGCGACAATCACTGAAGAGTTAGTGACCTTCTCACCTTCCCAACCGATTTTTTTTAGCTGCGGCACACTGAATAGTTGTCCACGATGACGATTCATCGCAAGAATCATCTTTCTATAAGCCAATGGCATCGTTCCTACGATATAGCCATTTTCCAAATTACGTATGAGCTTGGTATTTAGCTCAATAACCTTACCATTTA
>AAZW01000106.1 GCA_000169995.1 Vibrionales bacterium SWAT-3
GTAGTGAATCGCTTCTGCTTTCAAACAGTTAGCAGAGCGAACTGTTAGTTCAAGATCGTCTACAGGACGTAGTAGGATAGGATCGAATTCTGGCTTCTCTTCCTTCTCCTCAGGTACACGTACATCACGAAGATCTACGAACGCATCCAGTTGTTCAGCTAGAATAGTAGCTGCACGACGGATTGCTTCCTCAGGTTCTAGAGTACCGTTCGTTTCCATATCGATAACAAGCTTGTCTAAGTCAGTACGTTGTTCTACACGTGCCGCTTCTACAGCGTAAGCGATTTTATCAACCGGGCTGTAAGTAGCGTCAACAAGTAGACGACCGATTGGACGCTCATCTTCTTCAGTATGGATACGAGCTGAAGCTGGAACGTAACCGCGACCACGTTCAACTTTGATGCGCATAGCGATCTCAGCGTTGTCATCCGTTAGGTGACAAATTACGTGCTCAGGGTTAGCGATCTCTACATCACCATCGTGGGTGATGTCACCTGCAACAACAGGGCCTGAGCCTGATTTGTTCAGTGTAATAAACACTTCATCTTTGCCTTCAGCAACGCGCACAGCCAAACCTTTAAGGTTTAGAAGGATTTCCAGGATATCTTCCTGAACGCCTTCTTTAGTGCTGTATTCGTGTAGCACACCTTCGATTTCAACTTCTGTTACGGCACAACCCGGCATAGAAGATAGAAGAATGCGGCGAAGAGCATTACCTAGAGTGTGGCCGAAACCGCGCTCTAATGGCTCAAGAGTTACTTTCGCGTGTGTCGTATTGATCTGTTCAATGTAAACAAGACGCGGCTTAAGAAATTCTGTTACAGAACCCTGCATTGTGTCCTCTCTTTTTTTAACCTTACTTAGAGTAAAGTTCGACGATCAAGTGTTCATTGATGTCAGCTGATAGGTCAGAACGCTCAGGCATACGCTTGAATGTACCTTCCATTTTGCCAGCATCTACTTCAATCCAAGTTGGCTTTTCACGTTGTTCAGCAACTTCTAGAGCCGCTTTAATACGAGATTGCTGTTTAGCTTTCTCGCGGATAGAAACAACGTCGTTTGCCGCTACTTTGAAAGAAGGAACGTTTACAACTTTACCGTTAACTAGGATAGACTTGTGGCTAACTAGTTGACGAGATTCAGCGCGAGTTGCACCAAAGCCCATACGGTAAACTACGTTATCAAGACGACCTTCAAGAAGCTGAAGCAGGTTTGCACCCGTGTTGCCTTTTAGACGTGCAGCTTCTTTGTAGTAGTTGCGGAATTGTTTTTCTAGAACGCCGTAGATACGACGAACTTTTTGCTTCTCACGAAGCTGAACGCCATACTCAGATAGACGACCGCGACGAGCGCCGTGTACACCTGGTGCGTTATCAATTTTACACTTGGTATCGATCGCACGGACACCAGACTTAAGGAATAAGTCAGTACCTTCGCGACGGCTAAGCTTTAGCTTAGGACCCAAATATCTTGCCATGATCTTTCTCCAATATTCCTAGAAACGAAACTTAAACGCGACGTTTCTTAGGTGGACGACAACCGTTATGAGGGATTGGTGTCGCATCAACAATGTTAGTGATACGGAAACCAGCAGCGTTCAGTGCGCGAACAGTAGATTCACGACCTGGACCTGGACCCTTAACCATAACTTCCAAGTTCTTTAGGCCATATTCTTTAGCCATTTCACCACAACGCTCAGCTGCAACTTGTGCTGCGAACGGAGTAGATTTACGAGAACCACGGAAACCTGAACCACCTGCTGTAGCCCATGCAAGAGCGTTGCCTTGACGGTCAGTGATAGTTACGATTGTGTTGTTGAAAGAAGCATGAATGTGCGCTACGCCATCAGCTACTTGCTTGCGTACGCGCTTACGCGCGCGAGTTGGTTGTTTTGCCATTGTACTCTACCTTATCCGACTATTTCTTGATCGGCTTGCGCGGACCCTTACGGGTGCGAGCGTTGGTTTTAGTACGCTGTCCACGTAGTGGTAGACTGCGACGATGACGAAGACCGCGGTAACAGCCAAGGTCCATAAGACGCTTGATGTTCATCGATACTTCACGACGTAGATCACCTTCTACAGTGTACTTAGCTACACCATCACGCAGTTGATCGATCTGCTCTTCAGTTAGTTCACTGATCTTAGCATCTTCAGCAATACCCACTTCAGCTAGAATAGCTTGAGAGCGAGTTTTACCGATACCGTAGATTGCAGTAAGTGCAATTACAGAATGCTTGTGATCAGGAATGTTAATGCCGGCTATACGGGCCATTATTCACTCCTAAGGGGTTCATAAAAGAATTATCCGCAGCAAAGCCCGTTATGGATACGCTGCGGCATACTACTTCTTTTGCACGCAAAAGGTAGGCCGAGGAATATACTCGACTCTACCTTGTATTTCAAGTAAAAATTTCTGCTGATTAGCCTTGGCGTTGCTTATGCTTTGGCTCACTGCAAATCACGCGAACAACACCGTTACGCTTGATAACTTTACAGTTACGGCAGATTTTTTTAACGGAAGCACGAACTTTCATTGCTAAACTCCGTAAATGGAACTGAAATTATTACTACCGAATTAACGGCCGTAACCTTTCAGATTCGCTTTCTTTAACACAGAATCATACTGTTGTGACATCAGATGAGTCTGTACCTGTGCCATGAAATCCATGATAACTACCACTACGATTAGTAGTGAAGTGCCGCCGAAGTAGAAACGAACGTTCCACGCGACCATCATGAATTCAGGAATCAGACATATAAAAGTAATGTATAGAGCGCCCGCAAGGGTTAGTCTAGTCATCACTTTATCGATATATTTCGCTGTCTGCTCACCTGGGCGGATACCGGGTACGAATGCACCAGACTTCTTCAAGTTATCAGCTGTTTCACGTGGGTTAAACACCAACGCTGTATAGAAGAAACAGAAGAAGATTATAGCTGCTGCATAAAGCATTACATACAGAGGCTGACCTGGGCTAAGAGCTAATGACACGTCAGTTAACCAACCGAACGCGCTGCTTTCACCATTTTGACCAAACCACTGTGCTAATGTTCCTGGGAACAAAATAATGCTCGATGCGAAAATCGCTGGAATAACACCTGCCATATTAATTTTAAGAGGCAAGTGAGAGCTTTGTGCTGCAAAAACCTTACGACCTTGTTGACGTTTCGCATAGTTAACGACGATACGACGTTGACCACGTTCCATGAAAACTACGAAGTAGATAACAGCAAAAGACAATACAGCAATCAACAGCAGAAGAAGCACATGCAATTCACCTTGACGCGCTTGCTCGATTGTTTGACCGATTGCAGAAGGCAATCCAGCAACAATACCTGCAAAAATCAGAATGGAAATACCATTACCGATTCCTCGCTCAGTGATTTGTTCACCTAACCACATTAAGAACATGGTACCAGTTACTAAACTCACGGTAGCAATAAGCGTAAACATGGTTTGGTTGATAACAACCAGATTGTCGACCATGTTTGGTAAGCCCGTTGCAATACCAATAGCTTGGAATGTTGCAAGTACAAGCGTGCCGTAGCGTGTATATTGGCTTATCTTACGACGGCCTGCTTCACCCTCTTTCTTGAGTTCCGCTAACGCTGGATGAACTACAGTTAACAATTGGACTACGATCGATGCCGAAATGTACGGCATGATACCCAAAGCTAATATAGATGCACGCTCAAGAGCACCACCGGAGAACATGTTAAACATTTCAACGATGGTACCTTTTTGCTGATCGAACAAATCGGCAAGTACAGCTGCGTCAATACCAGGGATCGGCACAAAAGAGCCGGCTCGGAATACTAAAAGTGCACCAATTACGAATAATAAGCGCGACTTTAGTTCACTTAAGCCGCTCTGAGCACTACGAAAATCTTGTCCTGGTTTCTTAGCCATCTGTACCTCGTTCCTCGAGATTATTCCTCGATTTTACCGCCTGCAGCTTCAATTGCAGCTTTAGCGCCTTTAGTCACGCGTAGACCTTTAACAGTCACAGCTTTGCTTAGGTCACCAGAAAGAACGATCTTAACGAATTCGATGTTCTTAGTGATAACGTTAGCAGCTTTAAGGCTGTTAAGATCAACTACGTCACCTGTTACTTTCGCTAGCTCAGCTAGACGAACTTCAGCAGACACTAGGCTCTTACGAGAAGTGAAACCGAATTTAGGTAGACGTTGTTTTAGAGGCATTTGACCGCCTTCAAAACCTGGACGAACAGAGCCGCCAGAACGTGACTTTTGACCTTTGTGACCGCGGCCACCTGTTTTACCAAGGCCAGAACCGATACCACGACCTACACGCTTCTTAGAAGGTTTAGAGCCAGCAGCCGGTGATAGAGTATTCAAACGCATTCTGATTACTCCTCAATCTTAACCATGTAGTAAACCTTGTTGATCATACCGCGTACGCACGGAGTATCTTCAAGTTCTACTGTATGGTTGATGCGACGAAGACCTAGACCTTTAAGACACGCTTTGTGCTTAGGTAGGCGACCAATTGAGCTTTTAGTTTGAGTTACTTTAATAGTTGCCATCGTGTGCTTACTCCGAAATAGATTCAACAGTTAGACCACGTTTAGCAGCAACCATTTCTGGTGACTTAACGTCTACTAGAGCACCAATCGTTGCACGAACGATGTTGATAGGGTTCGTAGAACCGTATGCTTTAGAAAGTACGTTATGTACGCCCGCAACTTCAAGTACAGCACGCATTGCACCACCGGCAATAACACCTGTACCTTCTGCAGCTGGCTGCATGTAAACTTTAGAGCCCGAATGACGACCTTTCACCGGGTGGTGAAGAGTGCCTTCGTTCAGCGCAACAGTAACCATGTTACGACGCGCTTTTTCCATTGCTTTTTGAATCGCAGCAGGTACTTCACGAGCTTTGCCGTAACCGAAACCTACACGACCATTACCGTCACCAACTACTGTTAGTGCAGTGAAGCTCATGATTCGACCACCTTTAACCGTCTTAGATACACGGTTAACAGCGATTAGCTTTTCTTGCAAATCATTAGCTTGTTGTTGTTCTTTAGCCATCTTCCAACCCTACCTTAGAATTTCAGACCAGCTTCGCGAGCAGATTCTGCTAGCGCCGCTACTCGACCGTGGTATTGGAAACCAGAACGATCGAATGCAACTGAAGCTACGCCTTTTTCAAGAGCGCGCTCAGCAACAGCTTTACCAACTGCTTTAGCTGCATCAACGTTACCAGTGTTCTTAACTTGCTCACGGATCGCTTTTTCTACAGTAGAAGCAGCTGCGATAACCTCAGAGCCGTTTGCCGCGATAACTTGTGCGTAAACATGGCGAGGAGTACGGTGTACTACCAGGCGAGTTGCACCAAGTTCTGCAATCTTACGACGTGCACGTGTAGCACGACGGATGCGAGATGCTTTCTTATCCATAGTGATACCTTACTTCTTCTTAGCTTCTTTAGTACGCACATTTTCATCTGCGTAACGAACACCTTTACCTTTGTAAGGCTCAGGAGCACGGTAAGAACGAATGTCAGCCGCAACTTGACCAACTAGCTGCTTGTCACAACCAGTTACAACGATCTCAGTTTGGCTAGGGCACTCAGCTTTAATACCTTCAGGTAGAGCGTGCTCTACTGGGTGAGAAAAACCAAGAGTTAGAGCTACAGAGTTGCCTTTCATAGCAGCACGGTAACCAACACCCTTTAGAGTTAGCTTCTTAGTGAAGCCCTCTGTAACACCCACAACCATGTTGTTAACTAGAGCGCGAGCTGTACCAGCTTGTGCCCATGCGTTAGCAACACCTTCTTTCGGACCGAAAGTTAGGTTGTTTTCTTCCTGTGCAATAACTACGGCGTTGTTAAGAACGCGAGTAAGCTCACCTTTGCTACCTTTTACAGTAACTTCTTGGCCGTTTAGTTTCACCTCTACGCCAGCTGGAATAGCGACAGGTGCTTTAGCAACACGAGACATAATCTACTCCTTATTAAGCTACGTAACAGATGATTTCACCGCCAAGACCTGCTTTACGAGCAGCACGGTCAGACATTAGACCCTTGGAAGTAGAAACAACTGCAATACCAAGACCGCCCATCACTGTTGGTAGAGAGTCTTTATTTTTATAAACTCTTAGACCAGGACGTGATACACGCTTGATTTGCTCGATTACAGGTTTAGCTTGGAAGTACTTAAGAGTAACTTCTAGCTCAGGTTTTGCTTCGCCTTCAACAGCGAAGTCTACGATGTAACCTTCAGCTTTTAGTAGTGCAGCAATTGCAACTTTAAGCTTTGAAGAAGGCATTTTTACAGCAACTTTGTTTGCTGCCTGACCGTTACGAACGCGGGTCAGCATATCCGAAATCGGATCTTGCATGCTCATAAGATTTACTCCAAATGATTAAGTGGCAATTACCAGCTAGCCTTACGAAGACCCGGAATCTCGCCTTTCATGCAAGCTTCACGAACCTTAATGCGGCTTAGACCGAATTTACGTAGGTAACCGTGTGGACGACCAGTTTGGTTGCAACGGTTACGCTGACGTGATGCACTTGAATCACGTGGAAGAGATTGCAGTTTAAGAACCGCATTCCAACGATCTTCTTCAGATGCGTTTACATCGCTAATGATAACTTTTAGCGCAGAACGCTTTTCAGCGAACTTAGCTACTAGTTTTGCACGTTTAGCTTCACGTGCTTTCATTGATTGTTTAGCCATAACAGTAACCCTACCCTTACTTACGGAATGGGAAGTTAAAGGCAGCCAGCAGAGCTCGGCCTTCCTCATCGGAACCCGCAGAAGTCGTGATAGTGATATCAAGACCGCGGACACGATCGACTTTATCGTAGTCGATTTCCGGAAAGATGATTTGCTCGCGAACGCCCATGCTGTAGTTACCGCGACCGTCGAAAGACTTAGCGCTAACACCACGGAAATCACGTACACGTGGAAGTGCGATAGAGATTAAACGCTCTAAAAATTCCCACATGCGCTCACCACGCAAGGTTACTTTACAACCAATTGGGTAGCCTTCACGAATTTTGAAACCAGCTACAGATTTACGCGCTTTAGTGATAAGTGGCTTTTGACCAGAGATCGTTGCCATATCAGTTGCTGCGTTTTCTAGCAGTTTCTTATCGTTGATTGCTTCACCAACGCCCATGTTTAGGGTGATTTTCTCAATCCTAGGGACTTGCATGACGCTTGTGTAGCTGAACTCTTTGGTAAGCTCAGCGACTACAGACGACTTGTAGTAATCATGCAGTTTCGCCATAGTAGAACTCCAAATTACTTCTAATTAGTTAGAAACAGTTTCGCCGTTAGATTTGAAGAAACGAACTTTCTTGCCATCTTCGATACGGAAACCGATACGGTCTGCTTTACCAGTAGCCGCGTTAAAAACTGCAACGTTAGAAGCGTCAATAGCTGCTTCTTGTTCAACGATGCCACCTTGTTGACCTAGAGCCGGAACCGGCTTTTGGTGTTTCTTAACAAGGTTGATGCCTTCAACGATAACTTTACCAGTTGTCAGAACCTTAGTTACTTTACCTTTCTTGCCTTTATCTTTACCAGCAAGAATGATTACTTCGTCATTACGACGGATTTTAGCTGCCATATTGCCGCTCCTTACAGAACTTCAGGTGCTAGTGATACAATCTTCATGAATTTCGCGTTACGAAGTTCACGAGTCACAGGACCAAAGATACGTGTGCCGACTGGTTGCTCAGTAGTGTCGTTTAACAATACACAAGCATTACTGTCGAAGCGAATGACAGAACCGTCTGGGCGACGAACGCCTTTACGGGTGCGCACTACTACCGCCTTCAGAACATCACCTTTTTTTACTTTACCGCGAGGAATTGCTTCCTTAACTGTAACTTTGA
>AAZW01000105.1 GCA_000169995.1 Vibrionales bacterium SWAT-3
GGTGTCGGGGCTTTTCTTTATCTGGACATTTCACCCATCTAGAGGCTCTTTATTTAGGAGCAATACATCTGCTTTTCTGCTAACGGTCAACACAAGGAGTGTTTTATGACGATAGCAACCTCAAGAACGCTGTTAGTACCTTATACCGAACAGCTACAGCATGACTTCATTAAGCTCAATTGCTGCCCGATTAATCGAGCAGAGATGAATGGGCCGCATTCTATCGCTTCTGCGAAGCAACTATTTCAAGAGATACTGCAAGACAATGTCGGCTTTTGCCGCGCCATTATCCATAACCAAACCCGTGAATATCTTGGGCATGTATTTATCTCATCAGAAGAAGGTAAGCACGAGTTAGGTTTTATCTTGGATAAAGAGTATTGGAATCAAGGTTTTGCTAGTGAGGTACTGAAACCTTTCTTTAATTTGGTGTGCTTTGAAGAGCGTTTAACCAATGTTTTCGCGACCGTTAATGTCGGTCATAATCCATCGATCAAGCTTTTAGAAAAACTCGGTTTTGTATTTAAAGAGACCAAACAAGATCAGTTTGGCCCCTATCATGAATATCGATACACTGCTTATTGCGACGTTACATTCTATGAGGCTGTAGCTCAAACCGCATAGAACGGAAACCTACCATGGTTAGTTTCCCTTTGTAACAGTCATCCCCTAACGCTGAAAACTCAAATTGGTAAATGGTGTGCCAGCGCCAAATGGTCGTGAGTTCATGGCGCATCTTCAGTTTATGACCACTAAAAGCAACACTTAACAGCTGCAAGTCGAGCTCTTTACACTTTCTCGCAATGGCAGCTTTCGCAAGCTCAGATTGCCTGCGCTGCTGCCAAAACAGAAAGCAAAAGAAGCACAGAAACAAAATAGCCAATAAGTTATCTATCATTTAATCCATACTTCCTTTTACTTTTTCTTCCTATTTAACCCTAGCTTTAAGCTGCTTTATTGAGGCTTATCAGTTAGTTGCTAAAGTATTACTGAGATTTAGTTGCTTGCTGTAACTCGATCAGTGCATTCGCCAATTCTGGCGATGGGTTTGAGTTCAATAGAGGTAAAAATACCATTCTCAGGGCTGGAATCATCACCAGATCAGCAAATAGCTGGTTGAATAGGTTTTGATTGCCCGTTTGTGCGAGGCGCAGCAAGAATTGTTCAGCAATTGCTGGATCTTGTAGAGCGTGCCAGCTTCGGCCTGCTAAACCAATCAATACTTCTTGGTGACTTAAACGTGGGCTCGCCAGAACTTGGTTAATCACTGCATTGGTGATGCTTGGCTCTGCACCTGATAGGGCACGCACCAGTGCAGACAACAAGAACAGGTCTGGTTCGCTGCTGTTGATCTCGTTCTCGGCCATCTCTTGTAAGCGTTGAGCCAGCTTGTCATTAATTTGTGTGTGCTCAAGTGCACCTAATGTTGCGTAAAGCGGCTCAGAAGGAAGTTTCTTAAAGGCTTTACGAATCGCGACACCGTTTTGTTGGCTGCCGAGACGGGCACACATATCAGTGATGCCTTGAAGGCCAACAGTCTGCCAATTGTCCCAACCTAATTCTCCGGTGAAGTAGTGCTGAGCATGTTCATAGTATTGGCTAGTAGCAAGGTCTAATTCTGCTCTTACTTGGCTATGGAATACCGCCATTTTGTCTTCAGAAGGCTTGAAGGTGTATGGGTTGTTTGACAGCTTTTCTTGTTGCTCTTCGCTGATCTCACCGCTTAAGCGCGTGCCCATCGCTTCTAATACGAACTTCAAAAAGTTACCTACATCGGCTTGGTTGAGTAGGCCTCTTTCATCCAGTTTGAATTTTAAGAACCAGATCCATGGCTGCTTCTGTTCATTCCAGTAGCTGATCGCTAAGTGAGCTTGTTTCTGAAGTGGAAATGGGTATGGCTGTTTCCCTTGCTCAACATCTGAGAATAAGGCGTTGTCGATCTTCTGGATACGACGACCGAGATCGTAGATATCGTATTGGCAACCGCTATTCTTCAATAACTGAGTGAGCGTGTGAATGGTTTCCATAGTAATAAGCTCCTAACTTTCTTTCCTCAATAGATGGTACTCTATGCCCCAATTTCAAGGTCACTAGATAAATAACTTGGTGAAAAATGACAGCTGCCACAAAGTTACCTCCATTACTTCAACAATTAGAACAACAAATGCGCCAATGCTCTCTGTGGAGTAGCGTTGCACCGTCGGATGAAGCTCTGGCGAGCGTTGAACCTTTTGCTATCGATTCACTGCAACCCGAAGAGTGGCTACAGTGGGTCTTCATCGTAAAGATCAATGCGATGATTGACGCGCAAATGCCTTTACCTAAGGGGTTTGCTATTCATCCATATTTTGGTGAAGTGTGGAAAAACGAGGCGGACAAAGCTGAGCTACTAGTGACGATTCAAAGCATTGATGAGGTATGCGCCTAATGTTAGAGATCATTTATCAAGATGAGTATTTTGTCGCGGTAAATAAGCCTGCAGGAATGTTGGTGCATCGCTCATGGCTAGACAAACATGAGACTCAATTTGTAATGCAGACTCTGCGTGACCAAATTGGTCAACACGTGTTCCCATTGCACCGCTTAGATAGGCCGACTTCTGGTGTATTGGTGTTCGCACTCTCAAGTGAAGTGGCTTCTGAGGTGATGCCGATGTTTGCAAACCATGAGATGCAAAAGACTTATCATGCGATTGTTCGTGGCTGGATTGAAGAGGGTGACACGCTTGATTACGCACTTAAGGTCGAACTAGACAAGATTGCGGATAAGTTTGCAAAAGAGGACAAGGAAGCACAAGAAGCCGTGACGGCTTATGAACCTTTGGCAAAAGTGGAAGTACCCTATTCGACAGGGCGTTTTCCAACGAGCCGCTACTGCTTAGTTGAGATGTTGCCGAAGACGGGCCGTAAACATCAGCTGCGCCGTCATATGGCTCATCTAAGACACCCAATTGTTGGTGATACTTCTCATGGTGATGGCAAGCATAACCGCCTGTTCCGTGAAAACTTGGATTCACACCGTTTGTTACTGCACGCTTCAGAGTTGCGCTTTATTCACCCTTTCACGAAAGAAGAATTAGTTATGAAGGCAAGCCTTGATGAAACTTGGCTACAGTTATTTGAAACCTTTGAGTGGGATACAAATTTAGTCGATGCACAAGCACGGTCGTCTAAATAAAAGTTCGTTAAAACAAAGGGCTGATAGTGATATCAGCCCTTTTTATTATCTGTATAATCTTGAGTAGCTCAACCAACGATGGTCATTAGTGCCCTAGTCTCAGGATCATTTTAGCTTTTCTAGATCCGCTTCGATCTCAGCGATCTTGCTAGACACAACCTTCTCTAAATGGCGTAAGTCGGTCAGGATCTTCTGTTTTACATCCATCTCAGCCGTTGGCGTAGGTTTGGTGATCTTATTAAGCTCATCAATCACAAGTGTGAGGTTGCGGTTAATCTCAGTCACTTCTTTGTATTGATTATTGCCACCGCTAACAAGCACACTTTTTACTTGTCTTGGGTACTTAAACTTAACGCTTTTCGCGAACAGCTCGCCTTTCTGCTTACGAAAATAAATCTTCAGGATATCTTTGTGTGCTTCTTGGCGAAGGGAGTAACGTTCAATCTGTTTAGGCTCGTGGATACCTAAGCCAGTGAGGTTTGGATACATAAGCGACCTCTAGTTTATGAATGTAATACTTTTATGTAATTGACTTAATCAATGTAGCAGCCTAACGACGAGCTAGATAGTTGATATCTGTGAATTGATTGTAAGTTGTGGGCAAGATCGCTCTCTATCTTTGCCCACACTTATTTGGTTATTCAACCAGCGAGTTGTGCTTCATTCGTGTTCTAAGGCGCAAGCTCCGAAACATGCTCTGTTAGCCTCTCTCTGAGCGCCTGTTCTTGCTCTTCAGAAAGTCGTCCACCTGTGTCACTGGTCAGAATAAACAAATCCTCTGCACGTTCGCCAATGGTAGTAATTTTAGCGCCATGCAGGTTAATGCCCAGCTCTGCGAAGGTTGCCCCAACTTGTGCCAGTAGCCCTGGAGTATCGAGTGCTCTTAGTTCCATCAAGGTGCGTTTTTTACTCTTGGTTGGTAAGAACTCAACCAGAGTTTTTACCTTAAAGTGCTGTAGGTTACGCGGGGTGCGACGTGTCTTAATCTTCGTTGGACGACCATCTGCCAAAACATGGGTCAGATGTTTTGCGACAGCTTTATGTCTTGCTTCGTCAATTGCCTTGCCATGTTGATCTAGCACGATAAAGGTATCCAGAACATGACCATCTTTGCTCGCCATAACCTGAGCGTCATGAACGTTGAAGTTACGTCTGTCGAGCTCGGCAACCACGGTGGCAAATAGTGCCGCTTGGTCTTTGCAGTAAACAAATACTTCTGTTCCACCTCGTGTCGCTTTTTTGCTGATCAAAACCAAAGGCTGACTTGGATCTTCGAGGCGTAGTAGATGTTCACAATGCCATGCAATCTGCTTGTGGGTATGACGCAAGAAGTAATCGGCTTTGAAACGTTGCCACAAGACTTCAATCTCACGAGCGGTGAAACCTTCTTTACGCAGCAGTGCAGATGCCATTTGTTGATTGTGACGAATACGGTCTCGAACGTCGACCGGGTTTTCCAAGCCACGGCGCAGCGCACGCTGAGTTGAGTGGAATAACTCTGCGAGTAGAGTTCGTTTCCAACTGTTCCATAGCTCTGGGTTGGTTGCGCAGATGTCGGCGACGGTTAGGCAAACCAGCAGCTCTAGTGATTCTTCGTCACGCACCTTTTTTGCGAATTCGGTTATCACATCTGGGTCGTAGATATCGCGACGTTGAGCAGTAACAGACATCAACAAGTGGTTTTGTACTAGCCATGCCACTTGCTTGGCTTCTGGTTTCGATAAGCCATGCTCAATACAGAAAGAGTACGCTTCTACCGCACCAATCTCTGAGTGATCACCGCCACGACCTTTACCGATGTCGTGGAAGATAGCGGCTAGGATCAGCAGCTCTTTCTTCTGCACTCGTGGGTAGACTTCACAACAGATAGGGTGCTTATCGTGGTTTTCAATTTGACCAAAGCGATTGATGTGTTTGAGCAGTCGAATACTGTGCTCATCCACGGTATAAACATGGAACAGGTCGAATTGCATCTGGCCGACGATCTGGCTCCACTGCGGCAAATACGCTGAGAGCACCCCTAATTTATGCATCAAGCTAAACGCTTTGTGCAATGCATTGGGGTGGCGAACCAGAGTCATAAACTTCTCACGCGCTTCTGGGATAGTATGCAGGAAGCGGTTAAGCCTGCGACGTGCCGTACGCAGTTGTCGTAATGTTGGCGGGCTAACCCCTTCGATGGAAGAATCATTGGCGATATGGATAAACATATCGAGAATGGTTTCCGGCCTCGCCTGGAATAGGGCAGGCTTGCGCGCTTCTATCAATGAGCCTCGGCGTTGGAAGTCATTATCGAGAATTTCAGCTTCTTCTGTCTCACCACCATTAATGATTGCTTGGTCGAATAGCTTGAGCAGCATCTTGTTGAGCTCTGCTACGCGGCGAAGGGTTCGATAAAACTCCTTCATCATCATCTCGACGCCACGGTTACCTTCGCCTGTGTAGCCAAGGTGTTCAGCGACTTGTGCTTGATGGGCAAACGTCAGACGATTGTCGTAGCGACGTAGCTCAATATGCAGTGCGAAGCGAACGCGCCATAAGAAGTCTTGGCATTCCACAAGCTCACGATACTCAGCATCAGTAAGGAAGCCGTACTTGCTCATTTCAAGTAAAGAGGTCGCACCGAAGTGGCGGCGTGCCACCCAGCTCAGGGTATGGATGTCTCGTAGGCCGCCTGGCGTCGATTTGATGTCGGGTTCAAGGTTGTAAGTGGTATCGTGATAGCGCGCATGACGCTCTCTCTGTTCTTGAATCTTTGCCTTGTAGAAGGTTTCACTAGGCCAAAATGAATCGGAATGAATCTTCAGCTTAAGTTCTTGAAAGGTATCTTCACTGCCACATAGTAAGCGTGATTCTTGAAGGTTGGTTGCTACGGTCAGATCATCGATACCAATATCAATACATTCTGCAATGGTACGCACAGCGTGGCCAACTTCGAGCCTTAAATCCCACAGCAAGGTAATGAACTGACTGACTTTTTCACCGAGGGCTGGTGGTAGTGTTTTTTGAGATACGATTAAGATATCAATGTCCGAAAGCGGGTGTAATTCACCACGACCATAGCCACCCACAGCAACCAACGAGATATGAGGCAGGTTACTAAAACCAAAGTGCTCCCATAATCGTCTGAGCAACAAGTCCATGTATTCAGAGCGGAGCAATACCAAGTCCATGACAGGATGATGGTTTAGGAATTCATTTTTTTGGTACTGCGTGAAGATCTCGAGCTGATTTTTTAATTCGCAGATTTCAATTTGTTCGTCATTGAACGTAAGAGGGCATTGATAAGGCATAGTCTGCTATCCGTGCAAGCAAATGAGAATATTAAACAATCTACCAGAAGCTGGTGGAAAATCGAAATTGAGCGGATAAAAAATATCCTCGACAATGCGAGGATATTTTTAAAGGTTTGATGCGTTTAGCTCAGTGAACTAAGCGTTCTTCATAATACGTGGGATAGTATCATCGCTACGCAGTGTTAGAACTTCACAACCTGTATCAGTTACGACTAGTGTGTGCTCCCATTGAGCCGAGTTCTTGCTGTCTGCTGTGTACACTGTCCAGCTATCTTGATCATCAAGACGGCAGCCAAACTTGCCTGCATTGATCATTGGCTCGATAGTGAAACACATGCCCGCTTTCAGTACTGTGCGATCGTTGTTTTTGTAGTGTACGACTTGTGGATCTTCGTGGAACTCAGAACCGATACCGTGACCACAGTAATCTTTAACAATAGAGAACTTCGCACGTGGGTTGTTCTTGTTGTTTGTTTTGATGTACTTCTCGATAGCGGTACCGATTTGGCCAAGTTGAACGCCTGGCTTAACTTGGCGCATACCTTCGTAAAGTGCTTCTTGAGCAACCATACATAGACGCTTGTTTGCTGGTGAAACTTCACCCACAAGGAACATCTTAGACGTGTCACCGTGGTAGCCTTGAGGACGAGTGCTTAGATCTGCATTTTCGTCGTCAGGGATGATTACCGTGATATCTACGTTAAGGATGTCGCCATCTTTAAGTACAGCAGGCTTAAATTGACCTGTGCTACCAGTTTCGTCTTGTGATGCCGGAATACCGTGACACACGATGTGGTTGATAGACGTACAGATAGACTTAGGGAAACCGTGGTAATCAAGTGGTGCTGAGTATGCGCCTCTTTCTAGAGCGTAGTCATGACAGATTTGGTTTAGCTCTTCTGTCGTCGTACCTACTTGGATGTGAGGTTCGATCATCTCTAGAATTTCAGCAGCCAGTTTGCCGGCGACGCGCATTTTTTCAATTTCTTCAGCAGTTTTAATTTTTACAGCCATTGCATATCTCTTAATTTGGTAGCACCTAAGTGTGCATATTGGGGCTATTCTATCAGTGCAGCAATTTAGCGCAACATTACCATGTCCGCACAATACTGGAGGATACTGTTAACGTGATTAAATAATGTTCGGCTAACAGATGCAGAAGCCGATTGATATAGACACTATTTTATAGAGGAAATTTACCTTTAGAGATCAGTATAGCAGTCGCCATTTTTCGATTTTTTTCTAGCCATAGATAGACAAAATATGGTATAAAGCGCGCCGGACATCAGGACTGTTTTCTCCAACTGGCGAAACAGGCTTTGGTATCCACTAACTTATATCTTTAAATCACACACATTCCGTCACATGTTCCGGGGTGCTTCAACAACACAGATAACGGCTGAAAAGTGGTTAGTTGTTAGGGGTCGGATTCATGGGGGATGTGGAGGCCTAACCCCATAGAGGATTTTAAAATGGCAACTGTATCAATGCGCGATATGCTTAAAGCTGGTGTTCACTTCGGTCACCAAACTCGTTACTGGAACCCAAAAATGAAGCCATTCATCTTTGGTGCTCGTAACAAAGTACATATCATCAACCTAGAAAAAACTGTACCAATGTTCAACGAAGCTCTAGCAGAAATCGCTAAAGTTGGTGAGAAGAAAGGTAAAGTTCTTTTCGTTGGTACTAAGCGCGCTGCATCTGAAGCTGTTAAAGAAGCTGCTGTAAACAGCAACCAGTTCTACGTTAACAACCGCTGGTTAGGCGGTATGCTAACGAACTACAAAACTGTTCGTCAGTCTATCAAGCGTCTGAAAGAACTTGAAGCGCAAGCTCAAGACGGTACTTTCGACAAGCTAACTAAGAAAGAAGCTCTAATGCGCACTCGTGAAATGGAGAAGCTAGAGAAGTCTCTTGGTGGTATCAAGAACATGGGCGGCCTACCAGACGCTCTATTCGTAATCGATGCTGATCACGAACACATCGCAGTTAAAGAAGCAAACAACCTAGGTATCCCAGTTTACGCTGTAGTTGATACTAACTCTAACCCAGACGGCGTTGACTTCGTTATCCCAGGTAACGACGATGCAATCCGTGCAGTACAGCTT
>AAZW01000104.1 GCA_000169995.1 Vibrionales bacterium SWAT-3
CGTGGGGAGCAAACAGGATTAGATACCCTGGTAGTCCACGCCGTAAACGATGTCTACTTGGAGGTTGTGGCCTTGAGCCGTGGCTTTCGGAGCTAACGCGTTAAGTAGACCGCCTGGGGAGTACGGTCGCAAGATTAAAACTCAAATGAATTGACGGGGGCCCGCACAAGCGGTGGAGCATGTGGTTTAATTCGATGCAACGCGAAGAACCTTACCTACTCTTGACATCCAGAGAAGCCAGCGGAGACGCAGGTGTGCCTTCGGGAGCTCTGAGACAGGTGCTGCATGGCTGTCGTCAGCTCGTGTTGTGAAATGTTGGGTTAAGTCCCGCAACGAGCGCAACCCTTATCCTTGTTTGCCAGCGAGTAATGTCGGGAACTCCAGGGAGACTGCCGGTGATAAACCGGAGGAAGGTGGGGACGACGTCAAGTCATCATGGCCCTTACGAGTAGGGCTACACACGTGCTACAATGGCGCATACAGAGGGCGGCGAACTTGCGAGAGTGAGCGAATCCCAAAAAGTGCGTCGTAGTCCGGATTGGAGTCTGCAACTCGACTCCATGAAGTCGGAATCGCTAGTAATCGTAGATCAGAATGCTACGGTGAATACGTTCCCGGGCCTTGTACACACCGCCCGTCACACCATGGGAGTGGGCTGCAAAAGAAGTGGGTAGTTTAACCTTTCGGGGAGGACGCTCACCACTTTGTGGTTCATGACTGGGGTGAAGTCGTAACAAGGTAGCCCTAGGGGAACCTGGGGCTGGATCACCTCCTTATACGAAGATATTCACGATAAGTGTCCACACAGATTGATATGTTTAAACAGTTAAGAGTACCTATGTCCCGTTCGTCTAGAGGCCTAGGACACCGCCCTTTCACGGCGGTAACAGGGGTTCGACTCCCCTACGGGATACCATCTTTAAGCGCATTTATTTAAGTGTCTTTAAAAATGGTTCATTTATTGAATCAAGCTCTTTAACAATTTGGAAAGCTGACTGATTAACTCTAAGAGTTAATCAAATTAAAAGTTCTCAATGTTTTCTTTTAACTAAGAAAACACAACACAAACACATTCAAGTGTCTTGGCTTTTTGTCTTCACTTTTTAAAAGTGAAAATAAAGAGCATTAAATTGAGTCCGGCAAACACGTAATAAGAACTAACCCTTCTTGTTACAACCAAAAACCTTGGTTAGTTGCCATACACTAAGACCCTTTCGGGTTGTATGGTTAAGTGACTAAGCGTACACGGTGGATGCCTTGGCAGTCAGAGGCGATGAAGGACGTATTAACTTGCGATAAGCCCAGATTAGACAGTAAAAGTCATTTGAGTCTGGGATTTCCGAATGGGGAAACCCACTTACATAAGTAAGTATCTTGTTGTGAATACATAGCAACAAGAGGCAAACCGGGGGAACTGAAACATCTAAGTACCCCGAGGAAGAGAAATCAACCGAGATTCCGAAAGTAGCGGCGAGCGAAATTGGATTAGCCCTTAAGCTTTTAATGAGACAGACGAAGGCTCTGGAAAGTGCCGCAATAAAGGGTGATAGCCCCGTAGTCGACATCTCATCATCAGTGAAAACGAGTAGGGCGGGACACGTGATATCCTGTCTGAATATGGGGGGACCATCCTCCAAGGCTAAATACTACTGACTGACCGATAGTGAACCAGTACCGTGAGGGAAAGGCGAAAAGAACCCCTGTGAGGGGAGTGAAATAGAACCTGAAACCGTGTACGTACAAGCAGTAGGAGCACCTTCGTGGTGTGACTGCGTACCTTTTGTATAATGGGTCAGCGACTTAATTTTAGTAGCAAGGTTAACCGTTTAGGGGAGCCGTAGGGAAACCGAGTCTTAACTGGGCGTACAGTTGCTAGGATTAGACCCGAAACCAGGTGATCTAGCCATGGGCAGGTTGAAGGTTGAGTAACATCAACTGGAGGACCGAACCGACTAATGTTGAAAAATTAGCGGATGACTTGTGGCTAGGGGTGAAAGGCCAATCAACCTGGAGATAGCTGGTTCTCCCCGAAAGCTATTTAGGTAGCGCCTCGGACGAATACTACTGGGGGTAGAGCACTGTTAAGGCTAGGGGGTCATCCCGACTTACCAACCCTTTGCAAACTCCGAATACCAGTAAGTACTATCCGGGAGACACACGGCGGGTGCTAACGTCCGTCGTGGAGAGGGAAACAACCCAGACCGCCAGCTAAGGTCCCAAAGTATAGCTAAGTGGGAAACGATGTGGGAAGGCTCAGACAGCCAGGATGTTGGCTTAGAAGCAGCCATCATTTAAAGAAAGCGTAATAGCTCACTGGTCGAGTCGGCCTGCGCGGAAGATGTAACGGGGCTAAGCTATACACCGAAGCTGCGGCTACGCACTTATGTGCGTGGGGTAGGGGAGCGTTCTGTAAGCCGTTGAAGGTGGTCTGTAAGGGCTGCTGGAGGTATCAGAAGTGCGAATGCTGACATGAGTAACGATAAAGGGAGTGAAAAACTCCCTCGCCGGAAGACCAAGGGTTCCTGTCCAACGTTAATCGGGGCAGGGTAAGTCGACCCCTAAGGCGAGGCCGAAAGGCGTAGTCGATGGGAAACGGGTTAATATTCCCGTACTTCTTACAATTGCGATGGGGGGACGGAGAAGGCTAGGTGGGCCTGGCGACGGTTGTCCAGGTTCAAGTACGTAGGCGGAAGAGTTAGGTAAATCCGGTTCTTCATAACGCTGAGATACGATGTCGAGCTACTACGGTAGTGAAGTCATTGATGCCATGCTTCCAGGAAAAGCCTCTAAGCTTCAGATTGTAAGGAATCGTACCCCAAACCGACACAGGTGGTCGGGTAGAGAATACCAAGGCGCTTGAGAGAACTCGGGTGAAGGAACTAGGCAAAATGGTACCGTAACTTCGGGAGAAGGTACGCTCTTATCAGTGAAGTCCCTTGCGGATGGAGCAGACGAGAGTCGCAGATACCAGGTGGCTGCAACTGTTTATTAAAAACACAGCACTGTGCAAAATCGTAAGATGACGTATACGGTGTGACGCCTGCCCGGTGCCGGAAGGTTAATTGATGGGGTTAGACTTCGGTCGAAGCTCTTGATCGAAGCCCCGGTAAACGGCGGCCGTAACTATAACGGTCCTAAGGTAGCGAAATTCCTTGTCGGGTAAGTTCCGACCTGCACGAATGGCGTAATGATGGCCACGCTGTCTCCACCCGAGACTCAGTGAAATTGAAATCGCTGTGAAGATGCAGTGTACCCGCGGCTAGACGGAAAGACCCCGTGAACCTTTACTACAGCTTGGCACTGAACATTGAACCTACATGTGTAGGATAGGTGGGAGACTTTGAAACCGCGTCGCTAGATGTGGTGGAGTCGTCCTTGAAATACCACCCTTGTAGTTTTGATGTTCTAACGTTGGTCCCTGAATCGGGATTACGGACAGTGCCTGGTGGGTAGTTTGACTGGGGCGGTCTCCTCCCAAAGAGTAACGGAGGAGCACGAAGGTGGGCTAAACACGGTTGGACATCGTGTGGTTAGTGCAATGGCATAAGCCCGCTTGACTGCGAGAATGACAATTCGAGCAGGTGCGAAAGCAGGTCATAGTGATCCGGTGGTTCTGAATGGAAGGGCCATCGCTCAACGGATAAAAGGTACTCCGGGGATAACAGGCTGATACCGCCCAAGAGTTCATATCGACGGCGGTGTTTGGCACCTCGATGTCGGCTCATCACATCCTGGGGCTGAAGTCGGTCCCAAGGGTATGGCTGTTCGCCATTTAAAGTGGTACGCGAGCTGGGTTTAGAACGTCGTGAGACAGTTCGGTCCCTATCTGCCGTGGGCGTTGGAAAATTGAAGGGGGCTGCTCCTAGTACGAGAGGACCGGAGTGGACGAACCTCTGGTGTTCGGGTTGTCATGCCAATGGCATTGCCCGGTAGCTAAGTTCGGAATCGATAACCGCTGAAAGCATCTAAGCGGGAAGCGAGCCCTGAGATGAGTTTTCCCTGACGCTTTAAGCGTCCTAAAGGGTTGTTCAAGACTAGAACGTTGATAGGCAGGGTGTGTAAGCGCTGTGAGGCGTTGAGCTAACCTGTACTAATTGCCCGTGAGGCTTAACCATACAACACCCAAGGGGTTTTGATGGACTCAGATATACAAACGCTTGAATGAGTTTGATGAGACAACACTTTTAATAGCTTTCCGAATTTTAAAATTTTGCTTGGCGACCATAGCATTGTGGACCCACCTGATTCCATGCCGAACTCAGAAGTGAAACACAATAGCGCCGATGGTAGTGTGGGGCTTCCCCATGTGAGAGTAGGACATCGCCAGGCTTTAAATTTTTAGAGTCGTTTTTAAACGGTTCTTAAATTGCTGATATAGCTCAGCCCGGTAGAGCGCACCCTTGGTAAGGGTGAGGTCCCCAGTTCGAGTCTGGGTATCAGCACCACGATTTAGTTGATTTGATTAATCAAGTTAACAACAGAATTTGTTTGACGACCATAGCATTGTGGACCCACCTGATTCCATGCCGAACTCAGAAGTGAAACACAATAGCGCCGATGGTAGTGTGGGGCTTCCCCATGTGAGAGTAGGACATCGTCAGGCTCAAATTGCTTTAAGCTGAATAGACACTGCGGAGTGGTAGTTCAGTTGGTTAGAATACCGGCCTGTCACGCCGGGGGTCGCGGGTTCGAGTCCCGTCCACTCCGCCACTTATACTAAGCCCAAGCATAACTGCTTGGGCTTTTTTACGTTTGAATGATTATGTTCGCCCTTCGGTCGAAGAGTCCCGCAAAAGGTTTGCCCGTTGTCCGCAACCCCGGCCATTCCGCCACTTATCAGAAAGCCTAGTCTTACGACTAGGCTTTCGTCGTTTCTAGGGGATAGGTATTTTGGTCTTCGACCAACGAGTCCCGGTCGCTTGTGACCCCAGCCATTCCGCAACTTATACCAATCTGGAAAATTAACTGATCAGCTCAATCCACTCTCTTGTGCACATTCTTTTCACTCTATCTGCACTTTCTAGAAAGCAATTCCATGCACTACATATTTTCTCAACAATGTCGTCGTAGTTCGTAAAACTCTGGTTTGCTAGATAGTGTTGCCGTAGCCAGCTCCATACTTGTTCGATTGGGTTTAGTTCAGGTGAATAGGGAGGGAGTTTAATGATACTCACATTCGAAAATTTCTCAGCAATGTCATTGGTATGCCATCCTGCACCATCCATGATCACAACCGCATGACGACCTTTTTCTGTTGCCTCTGATATTTGTGCAAGGTGGTTAATCATGATGTCCTTGTTTACCCAAGGGACAACCATGGCTTCTCCGATGCCTTTTGATGGACAGACTGAGCCAAATAAATACGCATACTCAAACTGTTGCTGTTTTACTGCTCGAGGTCTTGTGCCTCTCTCTGCCCAGAGGCGAGTTGTCGTATTTTGCTGCCCAAATCGAGCCTCATCTTGAAACCAGACATCCACCGATTCCAAACCCATATGCCCTGGGATCTTAAGGATCGTTTCTATTTTGAATTTTTTTAAAATCGTCTTGAACTTGCTGAGATTGAGAAGGGTGTTTAGAGCGTGAAGTTATCCAAGAAAATCCCATGTGATTAAGCAAGTAGTAGATAGAGTCAGGGTGATAATGTTTATCAAATTCCCTGACGATGTAGGCATGGATATCGCTGCCCGTTAATCGTCCCCCTGAAGAATCAGAAGCTCGCTTTTTGATAAATAGACTTAACTGTTCGCGTTGCTTTGGAGAAAGGAATGCGGGTCTCCCAGTTCTTGGCTTCTCTTGTAATCCTTCAAGCCCTTCTTCAAGGAAAGTTTGTACCCACTTATTCACACTTGTTCTGCTTACTTTTAGGAACTTAGCAATTTGTGTTCGAGAATGACCGTCTTTAAAGTGAGCTAATGCGAGTAATCTCATCTTCATTTGAATAGATTTTTGTTGGCTAGCAAGCTTTTTGAAATCAATGTTATCGAGGCTGTCCATAGCGTCTTTTTCACGAATAAGTCATAGCCTCAATTAGATCATATCTTTACTTAGATTGGTATTATACTAAGCCCAAGCATAACTGCTTGGGCTTTTTTACGTTTGAATGATTGTGTTCCCTCTTCGGTCGAAAGAGTCCCGCAAAAGGTTTGCCTGTTGTCCGCAACCCCAGGCACTCCAGCACTGATTAGAAAGCTTAGTCTTACGACTAGGCTTTCGTGCTTTTGGACATAGATGTTTTGATCCTCGACTAAGAAGTCCCTGTTACCGGTGATCTATGTCACTTATAGAGATTCCCTACTAGCAAGAGCTAGGTTTTTTCACATTTGAATCACTGTGTTTCTCTCTTTGAGCCCGTGGTCTGCGAGTTTTGGTTAGCTCGCAAGAGCGCGGTGTAACTCGTGGCTTTTAGAGAAGTTAGTTAAAGTTACGAAGCTTGCGGCTTAACTAGACGTATAAATAGGCTGCTAGAGGCTCTGAGTCCCTTAGGAGTGATGAGCTACGGATATCTTTGCTCTGAGCTTTTTATCTTTATAGAGTATTGGGTTTGCATTGATTTCATCATCAGTAAATGTGGTTCGCACAACCCGTTTATATACCGGCTCTTTATTGCCTCTCATTTTGTCGATAGGTAAATATCTCTAGATACATGATGTTTCGACGCTTAGTTAACCTAGTGGCGTTTAGCCTTTGTAATTGGCTAATCTACGGAGGAGGCTTATGGCTCCACTAGAGTAATAGAGAGCTATTTCCTTGTGTCTTGGTAACTGCTCATGTGTCGATGAGTCACAAATCGGGCATATTCTATGGTTCTAGTAATTACGGCTGTTAGCTTTTCATATAGTTACTGACGAGGCATCAGTTCTGGTAAGGTCTACTTATGAATACGTTCAACAAATCACGACTCCTTTTTTGGTGTTCTTAAGGTCTTAGGCTATCCATCATGATTGCTCTAGCCCTTGGTAAGGTTTGGGGAGCCTGAATTATTAGCGTTGTTGTAAAATCCTCCGATTAAGACTTCTGTAAATGGATCAACGTCAGTCAGTATTCTCCTTACCTCTCTTTTCAATAACCCTCTTTATTTCCTCGAGAGTGACTTCATTATATTGTTTTATTAGAAGTACAGTAGAAGGTGATCTTTTTCAGTGTTGGGTTGAGTAACAATGCTAGTAATACCGTTGAAACTAATACCCTCAAGCGTCAAGTTTTGAAGCTTACAAAAAGCTCTACAATAATGTGAAAGCGTTAGAGCTAGTATTCCTTTGAAATACAGCTATTTTTGATATGTTGCTTTCAAGTTCAAATCTTAGTTCGCTGAAGGTGGTTAATATGAAGTACTAGAGTTTAATTTTAATCTAACGGTGATACTACCAACTCAATGGTTAAGAGCAATGGATGCTAGATCTGCAAGATCGTTGAGAAAGCCTCAATAGGTGATGTAATGAAACTAAGTTTTAATTTTGAAGATGCAAGCCAGATCTTTGTTGGATCTTTTGCTCTGGCGGTGCCAATCTCTTTTTCTGAAGAAGCCTGGAGACTAGGAGAGACGTTACCTACTGAAAATTTATTGCTGCTATTTATGTTATCCGCAGTCTTTCTTGGTTTTTATACTTATGAGAGTGTCTTTCAAAAGGATGTTGTTGCTCGAGTCCCCGTATTCATTTTTAGAATCGTTATCGCTTATGTCATGACGGCCATGGTTGTGGCATTAGTATTGACTTGTTTAGACAAACTCCCTTTATTGTCTGACCCTGTTGTGTCAATCAAGAGGGTGATTGTTATTTCTATGCCAGCCTCTATGGGAGCTATTGTGGTGGATAGTTTTGATAAGGAGTAACCATGGTAGTTCAGGAGCTCATGGTGCTTTTACAGTCATAACTGAGAGCGTTTAGGGCGATGTTTGAAGTAGGGAGCTCTAAATCACCACACTATACAGATCTTCGATTTATGGTCGTCGTTATCGCCAGAGTAATTTTCGATGAAGTGTTTTTACTAAGTGAGCTTTACCACTTGATATGAATGGCTATGGTTTGATTACCTCTAGATAAAGAAAGGTATTTTGGATGTGATAAAAGGCAAGGATGTTTAAAGAAGGTAGGAAGCAGATGCGTGATCTTCAGATGCAAAAAAGTCGCATCAATGATGCGGCTTTTTCTAAAGTGGCTTTCCCCTGTGAGACTTAACGCAGGTGGCTAGCTCTGAGACAATTGCTTGGAACAAGTAAGTCGCATCTTAAAACAAAAAAAGCCAAGTCTTTCGACTTGGCTTCTTGAATGTGGCTCCCCCTGCGGGACTCGAACCTGCGACATACGGATTAACAGTCCGCCGTTCTACCAACTGAACTAAGGGGGAATTATTTAAGAAGAGTAAACTTCTCAATAATATAAATGGTGCCGACTACCGGAATCGAACTGGTGACCTACTGATTACAAGTCAGTTGCTCTACCTACTGAGCTAAGTCGGCACACTAAATGTGGCTCCCCCTGCGGGACTCGAACCTGCGACATACGGATTAACAGTCCGCCGTTCTACCAACTGAACTAAGGGGGAATTATTCTTAAAGCTTTAAAGAAATGGTGCCGACTACCGGAATCGAACTGGTGACCTACTGATTACAAGTCAGTTGCTCTACCTACTGAGCTA
>AAZW01000103.1 GCA_000169995.1 Vibrionales bacterium SWAT-3
CAAATAAGTTGTCCTGAAACGAGATCATAAACGACGGTCATATAATCATGGCCTTTAGCCCTGGCGACTTCATCAACGCCAATATGAACAAGGTTGGTCAACTTCTTAGGCTCTAAAGCAGGCAAGGTAGAGAGAAGGAATGCTTTATCGATATTTTTCACGGTTTCCCAGCGTATGTCTAAATGCTTCGACACTGCGTGGATGCTCATATAGCGGCACAGTCCACTAATAAAGTGACAGAACCTCTTTGTATAACGACTCCCCTTATCAACAAAATCAGCCTCTTCAATCAACCTTCGGCCGAGCCTATCCCTTGTCTGAGCCAATTCAATTTCTATAACGCAAGGGCGACCACTGACAGGTAAATCCGACAGGCGACGGTGAACGTAGTGGTCGACGGTGCGCGGAGCTCCAGTCTCAGGATCAACAACTTTACAGCGTCTATCTCGCTTGCACTTGACGAGTACTGAATGAGAGCTTTCTTCAAGCGTTACAGACTGTACGGATTGGCCTTTAAAGTTAAATAGAGCGGAAGATAATAACGACAAACTACAACACTGATATATAAGGTGGGAAGCGATTGTAAATCAATGTGTTAGCGGTTTTATTGTTAGTTTATAGACTCATCTAAGCGGAGAAGAGCCGCTAAACTAATCATTCACCTAAAAGTGGTGTAATCTGGATGCTGCAATCGATTGTCCACCGATAGGACAACGATATTGCTAATGTCATTACCCCTAATAGGGCTTTACCGAGCGCGTAAAAAAACGCAAAATGCGCCTGTTCTTTTTACTTTAATTTGATTCTATGACGCACCAATACCCAGACATCATCAATATCTTCAACCAAACCTTTTTCGAGAGCTTCAATACTAAACTCGAACTGGGTGAAGATGAGCCTATTTATCTGCCAGCCGATGAGCAGGTTCCTCACCATCGTATCGTGTTTGCTCGCGGGTTCTATGCCTCTGCATTGCACGAGATCGCGCACTGGTGTGTTGCGGGCCCTGAGCGTCGTCTACTGGAAGATTTTGGTTATTGGTATGAGCCAGATGGCCGAACAGAAGCGGTTCAAGCTGAGTTTGAAAAGGTAGAAATCCGCCCGCAAGCGTATGAATGGATCATTGCAACCAGTGCAGGCTTTCCTTTTAATGTTAGCTGTGACAATCTACACGGCGATTTTGAGCCAGATCGTTTGGCCTTTATGCATAAAGTACACAAAGAAGTGATGGGTATCCTAGAAGTTGGTCTTCCACCAAGAGTCAAAATGCTTTCCGAAGCGTTGCGCGACTTCTACGATGTAGAACCTCTGTGTGCTAGCCAGTTTATTGTGAAATAAGAGAATATTATGATTATCGAATTTGAAGAAAAACTACTTGAAGTAATTGATGCCCGCATTGAAAACGCATCAGACGACGAACTGTTTGCGGGTGGTTACTTACGTGGTCATATCTCTCTTTCAGTGGCTTCATGTGAAGAAGAAGGCATTGAGGATTTGGCTGAAGTGAAAGCGCGTATTGAGAAGAGCCTAGATGATGCTCGCTCTGAACTCACACCAGCAGATCGCACTATTGTGAATGACCTTTGGGTTGAGCTGCAAAACCAAGCTTAATTCCTAGTGATATCTGCTCAGTCCCTTCCTTTCCATTTTGCTGAGCAGTGAAGTTTGAGACTCATTCGAAATTTTTGAATGAGTCTGTTCAATCCTTGTGATGGTGCCATTTTCTGACTACGTTATTCTAATCCTACTTAACGAGATTACAGAAAGGATTACATCATGAAAGTTATCGCATTCGGCGCAAGCACAAGCTCTACCTCTATCAACAGAACACTAGCAACTTACGCAGCTAACTTGATTGAAGATGCTGACGTAAAAGTTCTCGACATCAATGATTACAACGTTCCTATGTTCAGTGAAGACACTGAAAAAGAGATTGGCCAAGCTGAAGGTGCTCAAGCATTTTTGCGTGACCTAGCAGAAGCGGACGCATTTGTTATCTCTTTCGCAGAGCACAATGGTCACTATCCAGCAGCGTACAAAAACCTATTTGACTGGGCGACACGTATTGAGCGTTCAGTGTTTGGTGAGAAGCCTGCGGTATACCTAGCGACGTCTCCTGGCCCTGGTGGTGCGCAAACAGTACTTGGCGCGGCAACTGGTTCTGCACCGTACTTTGGCGGTAACGTAAAAGCATCGGTTTCTGTACCAAGCTTCTACGATAACTTCGACTTTGAATCTGGCGCTATCAGTAACGAAGAGATCGCACAGCAGATTAAAGAAGCGGTCGCTAAGCTTTAACTCTTATTAGTGCTTAAACCCAGTAAAGTCATTTGAAAGTTTAATTCATCAGATACAAAAAGCCCGAGAGACGTAGTGTCACTGAACTGACCCCCAATAGTTGGACACCAATTATTGGGGGTCTTTTTATGTCCAAATATAACCGAGAGCTAAAATGTATCATTGCTAAGCAATACTTAGATGGCACATCATCTCTCTACTTAGCAAAACAATATTCAATTTCTTCAAGACAGATACGGTATTGGGCTCAAGTCTTTGCCATCCATGGTGCTAACTCATTTTTACCAACTAAGCATGCTGCTACTGCTCAGGAAAAACGAAAAGCATTGAATTTAATGTGGACGAATGATTGGTCTCTCACGCACACTAGCGCAGTATTAAACCTCTCATCCCCTGGGATACTCTCTGTCTGGCTCAAAAGATTTAATGAGCTCGGTATCAAAGGGCTCAAAATGCGCCAGAAAGGAAGACCTCCAATGAAACAGCACCCTCAACGTACCACTAAGCCTGATGATGAAATGACGCTTGAGGAGCTAAAAGAGGAGTTGCTCTACTTGCGAACCGAGAATGCCGTTCTAAAAAAGTTGGAAGAGTTGGAGCAGGAAAAAAACCGTCGAACAAAGAAAAAGCGGTCATAGCTCTAACTCTTAAAGGCAAGTACCCGTTAAAGCACTTACTGCACACTCTACAGCTGGCAAAAAGTGTCTTTTATTATCAAGTTCAAACGAGCAAGCGCCCAAATAGCTACGAACGTGAGCTGCGGTTGATAAAGTCAATTTATCATGAACATAAGGGACGATACGGCTACCGCCGTATTCACTTGGAACTAAAAAATCGGGGGTTCGTGCTTAATCACAAAACGGTTCAAAGGCTTATGGCTCAGCTCAACCTTAAATCGACGGTCAGGATTAAAAAGTATCGTTCATACCGAGGAGAGTCTGGAACAGCTGCTCCCAACGTGCTTGAAAGAGATTTTAGTGCGACTCAACCCGATGAAAAATGGGTAACTGATGTCACGGAGTTTAAAGTCAAAGAGCAGAAAGTATACTTATCTCCCGTTGTCGACTTGTTTACTCAGGAGGTGGTTGCTTATAGAGTGGCCAAGAATGCCTGCTTGCCGCTTGTCACGGATATGCTAACGGAGGCTATATCAACGCTTAAACCCAACTCAAAGCCAATTATACATAGCGACCAAGGTTGGCAATATCGTCATCGACAGTATCAGAAAAAGGTAGCGGAGAGTGGGTTAACGCAAAGCATGTCGAGAAAAGGTAACTGCTTGGATAATGCTGTTGCTGAAAATTTTTTTGCTTTACTCAAAACAGAGATGTATCACAACCAAAGCTTTGAAGATGCAGATGCTCTGATAGCGCAAATCAAAGAGTATATCGAGTACTACAATACCAAACGTATAAAAGTGAAACTAAAAGGCCTGACTCCGATAGAATATCGAACTCAGGCCTTGAAAGCCGCTTAACAGAAATGTCCAACTTTACGGGGTCACTTCACACTCGGGCTTTTTCATTACAAATGCTCTGAATTAATGAACGAGTAATCCGTCAATTATTGATTGGCTTTCGCTTGTTTATCTGCAACCCATCCAGCTGTTAACGCTTTACCTTTACGTAGCCTACGCACCCACATTCTACTTGGGTGAATGGCTTCCAGAACATCAGCTGGCAGAGGCAGTGGATCGCCACAAATTTGTGATGCTAAAACCTCTGCGAGTAGGGGAGCAGAGCTTAACCCTCGCGAGCCTAAACCGATAAAGCAGAATAGGTTAGGGAAGCTAGTGACGGTTTCAACATCGTCAACTGAGTCACGCTGTGGGTTAAAGTTATGCAGATTTTGGTACTGCTCTTTAATGGCTTCAAAGTTACCAACGTTACCGACAAACGGAAGATGATCGCGGCTTACACTACGGATACCTTGGCGCGCTAGGTTGCCACTGGTGTCGACCTCTTTTGTCCACGCTTGATCTGGCAATGATCCGTGCAGGCGCTCGCCATTGTGCTGTTGAACTTCAATATCAAACTCTTGGTCAATATTGGTTTTGTCGTAGTTTGCGCCAATGCAATGGTGTCCATTGTTTGGGTTTTGTGGCGTTAAGTAGCCATCAAAGCACAACACGGTTTTGAGTTTGCTGAGGTTTTCCGTGGTTGGAATGTGGCTCACTTGACCTTTAACTGGAGTAAGAGGTACAGGTTGAGTCTGCTCAAACTGAGTGAACTTGTGGCCGTTCGCAACAACCACTTGGTCATGCTTGGTTTGAATCTCACCTTGTGGTGTCTCAATAGTGAGTTGCCATTGTTGTTCAACTTCGAGCCACTCTAACTTATTCACTTGGTGTTGATAGTGTGTACTTACTTTATTGGTTTCTTCTAGTTGACCAATAAGGCCTTGAGTAAGCTGAAGTGGGCTTAACCACCCACCCAGAGGAAAGTAGACGCTCTCTTTATCAACTGGCAAACCGACCTTTTCATTTGCTTGCTCTGGCGATAAACGCTGAATCAAATCGGTGTGGAAATTACCTTCCAACATCCGGTTGAGCTTCTTAGTGGAACCTTCATCCCACATCAAAATGTTCACACCACACCAGTTATGATCGAATTCAATCGATGTTGCGGCTTGATTGATGAACTGGCGCGCAAACAACAACCCAGGGCCGAATATACGCGAAACGTTTGAGGTCGCCTCACTCAATAGTGGGTAAATCGCACCTTGATTATTGCCTGATGCATTGCCCGCTGCTTGTGGGTTATCGCAATAAAGCGTGATGTCTTTACCGCGGCGGCTTAGCGTTTTAGCGAGTGCAGCACTAGCAACACCACCGCCAATGATCGCGATGTCTTGTGAGTCACTGTGCTCTGATAGGCCATACCAAGGTTTGATGTTGGTGTGAGCATGCTTTTCGCCCTGTCGGCCAGCAATCATTTCGCGCTTAGTACCAAAGCCTTTAACCTTCTTCATCTCAAAGCCAGCTTCGATTAAACCACGACGAACAAAACCAGCGGCGGTGAAGGTTGCGCAGCTACAATCTTGTTTAGCTAGCTTAGCCATGCCGTTGAACAGGTTTTGATTCCACATCTCAGGGTTTTTGCTAGGTGCAAAGCCATCTAGGAACCAAGCATCCACTAAGCCTTGTTTTGGTGTAGGGACGTTAGGCATACAGTCTTTGATATCACCAAACCATAAATCAAGAGTGATAGCGCCATCACCCAACACAATGCGGTGACATTCCGGAAGGGCGATAGGGTAGTGTTCTTGGAGTTGCGTCGCATACTCGGCTAATTCTGGCCACGATTGGTGTGCTTTGATGAGATCCTCTTTATTTAGAGGATATTTTTCAAAACTGATGAAATGTAACTCTTTGGTAATAGCTTGAGGGTTATCTTTAAGGAAGGCATCGAACCATTGCCAAACCGCAAGAAAGTTAAGACCCGTGCCAAAGCCGGTTTCTGCAATGACAAAACGACGTTGTTGATGTTCAACCCAACGCTCTGGAAGGTGGTTTTGCTTTAAAAAGACGTAGCGAGTTTCTTCCAAACCGTTAACATTGGAGAAGTAAACGTCGTCAAATTGGTCTGAAACTGGCGTGCCAGACTCATTCCATTCCAGTTCTGCATTAGTAATTGAAGTCATAAAATCTATCATTTTGTGATTTGAAGCGATATGTTGGTAGGGATTGTACGAATTTCTAGGAAAGCTGACCACTTTTGTTGGGCTTCTTAGTTATCATCTAGCTGAATTTAGAATTATAGGAATGTCACATGAAACGAGTCGTAATCACCGGTATGGGTATTGTTTCAAGTATCGGTAACAACGTCGAAGAAGTTTTAGCATCACTGAAAGAGGGTAAATCTGGTATTACCGCTTCAGAGCAGTTCAAGGAAAACGGCTTACGCTCTCAAGTTTGGGGTAACCTAAAAATGAACCCTGCTGACCATATTGACCGCAAAAAAATGCGCTTTATGGGTGATGCAGCGGCATTCGCTTATCTTTCAATGGAGCAAGCAATTGCAGACGCTGGCCTAACAGAAGAGCAAGTATCTAATGACCGCACCGGTATCGTTGCGGGTTCAGGTGGTGCTTCTTCTCTTAACCAAGTAAATGCAGTAGACATCATCCGTGAGAAAGGCGTTAAGCGTGTTGGTCCATACATGGTTCCACGTACAATGGCTTCAACGGTTTCTGCTTGTCTAGCAACTCCTTTCAAAATCCGTGGTGTGAACTACTCTATGAGTTCTGCATGTGCAACATCTGCACACTGTATTGGTCACGCAATGGAGCTTATCCAACTCGGTAAGCAAGACGTAGTATTCGCTGGTGGCGGTGAAGAACTAGATTGGTCTCTGACTATGATGTTCGACGCAATGGGCGCACTTTCTACTAAGTACAACGATACTCCTGAGCTAGCTTCTCGTACTTACGATGCAGACCGTGACGGTTTCGTTATCTCTGGTGGCGGCGGCATGCTAGTTATCGAAGAACTTGAGCACGCAGTTGCTCGTGGCGCGAAAATCTACGGTGAGATCGTAGGCTACGGCGCAACTTCAGATGGCTACGACATGGTTGCTCCTTCTGGTGAAGGCGCGGTTCGTTGTATGAAGATGGCAATGCAAAACGTTGATGGCGTTGACTACGTGAACACTCACGGTACTTCAACTCCAGTTGGTGACGTGAAAGAGCTAGGTGCTATCCAAGAAGTATTTGGTGGCAACAGCCCAGCAATCTCAGCAACTAAAGCGATGACAGGTCACGCTCTAGGTGCAGCTGGCGTACACGAAGCGATTTACTCAACGCTAATGCTAGACAACGGCTTCATCGCTCCAAGTATTAACGTTTCTAACCTAGACGAAGCAGCTGCTGGCCTAGACATCGTAACTGAAACTCGTGAACAAGAGCTAACAACAGTTATGTCTAACAGCTTTGGTTTCGGCGGTACAAACGCAACGCTAGTAATCAAAAAATACCAAGCTTAATTAGGCTTGAGTTAGATAGACAAAGGTTAATTGTTAACGGGTGACGTGAGTGCCGTTTCAACACGCACAGGTAACCCATTAACCATGACCCACAGAACAAAGCTTTCTAAACATAGGTTTAGAAATGGAAAGGTTTCCAGAGCTTGATCAGTAGTGGCTTTGGTCAGTACTGGTCGAACAGACGCAGACTCTGTCTCCTGGAGAGCGAGATAGGATCCTTTTGTTCTGGATGTTTGCCCGATTGTTAATTCAATCGGGCATTTTTCGTTTTAGGCTTGAATAGTAAAAGCTGCGTAGGGCAATCAACCCTTATCTCAATAAGCCTTTATTCATAATGTATTCCATTTGCTACTCGACACCGTGTGTGGAATTTTGCACAATCATTTCAATTCACATTTAGGTCGATAGACCCCAACAAAAGTACTCGCCAAATGAAAATCTTAATCGACGAAAACATGCCTTATGCAGAAGCGATTTTTAGCCAGCTAGGTGAAGTGACAATGAAGTCTGGTCGCACATTAACTGCGGACGATCTGGTTGACATAGACGCACTGATGATTCGCTCTGTCACCAAGGTGAACGAAGAATTAATCAGCAAAGCCAATAAGCTGAAGTTTGTTGGTACCGCGACGGCAGGCATGGATCACGTCGACCAAGAATTGATGAAAGAGCGTGGCATTTTCTTTACCGCGGCACCGGGCTGTAACAAAGTGGGTGTGGCTGAATACGCGTTCAGTGCGATGATGGTTCTTGCGCAGCAACAAGGCTTTTCTGTGTTTGATAAAACAGTCGGTATTATTGGCTGTGGTCAAGTGGGTAGCTACTTAGCAAAATGCCTTGAAGCTATTGGTATTAAGGTTCTACTGAACGACCCTCTAAAACAGCAAGAGGGTGACACTCGTGAATTCACTGAATTAGAAACTCTGCTTGAGCAATCTGACGTTATCACGCTGCATACGCCAATCACTAAAACGGGTGAGTTCCCAACGCATCACTTGATCAATGAGCAAGTGCTAAATAACTTGCGTGCTGATCAAATCCTGATAAATGCGGCTCGCGGGCCTGTCGTGGATAACCAAGCGCTAAAAGCTCGTCTGCAAAAAGCTGATGGCTTTACGGCCGTCCTTGATGTATTTGAGTTTGAACCTGAAGTCGACATGGAGTTGCTTCCTTTACTCGCTTTTGCAACACCTCACGTAGCGGGCTACGGTTTAGAGGGCAAAGCACGCGGTACGACGACGATCTTTAACAGCTATTGTGAGTTCTTAGGCAGTGAACAACGCGCTCACGCGAGCGAACTATTGCCGACAGCGCCTGTGCCTCAAATGAAATTAGATAGAGCTTGGGACGAAGCAACACTGCACAATTTGACTCAGTTGATCTATGATGTGCGCAAAGACGATGCCTTATTCCGTCGCAATATCGCTACGCCAGGTTCTTTTGACAAGATGCGTAAAGAATATTGGGACCGCAGAGAGTACAGTGCAGTCGAGTTAACAGGTGATGATTCTTGTAATCTAGCACCGTTAGCTAAACTCG
>AAZW01000102.1 GCA_000169995.1 Vibrionales bacterium SWAT-3
ATGCAGTGTCGATAACAGCGACCAATTTTTCGATATGTTGTGGTTCGCTAATAAACGGAGGCATCATATAAATTAACCTTCCGAATGGACGAATCCAAACACCTTGCTCGACAAAGTGAGCCTGTATAGTTTCCATTTCGACTGGCGAGTGGGTCTCTACGACGCCAATAGCGCCTAACCAACGAACGTCTTTAACCAGTTCATGTTTGAGCAACGGTGGCAATAGCTCTGAGAAGAGCTGTTCAATTTGTAGAGTTTGATTTTGCCAGTGGCCTTGCTCTATTAGGGATAAACTCGCAGCCCCAACGGCACAAGCCAATGGGTTACCCATAAAAGTTGGGCCGTGCATGAAGCAACCTGCCTCACCTCCACATACGGTGTCTGCGACTTCTTTGCTTGCTAGTGTTGCGGAAAGCGTCATGTAACCACCAGTCAGCGCTTTGCCGACACACAAAATATCCGGTTGAATATCTGCATGCTCGCAGGCAAACAGTTTACCTGTGCGGCCAAAGCCGGTCGCAATCTCATCCAAAATTAACAGCACGTTAAACTCGTCACAAAGCAATCGAACTTGTTTTAAGAACTCAGGGTGGTAAATACGCATACCGCCAGCGCCTTGAACAATAGGCTCTAAGATTACGGCGGCGACTTCTTTATGGTGTGCGGATAGCTTTTCACGAAAACTATCAATGTCACTTGGGTTCCACTCATCCCAAAAGCCGGTCTTTGGTGAGTCAGCGAAAATATGTTCAGGTAAAAAGCCCTTATAGAGACTGTGCATTGAGTTATCGGGGTCTGTCACTGACATCGCAGCGAACGTGTCACCGTGATAACCATCTCTCAGCGTTAAGAATTTAGAGCGAGGTTGTCCTTTCGCATGCCAAAATTGAAGTGCCATTTTCAGGCTCACTTCTACCGCGACCGATCCTGAATCAGCCAAAAATACGTGTTCTAGATTGTCTGGTGCTAGTTTAAGAAGTTTCTTACATAAATCGATAGCCGGCTGGTGGGTGATGCCACCAAACATGACGTGTGAAACCTTATCGATTTGGCTGTGCGCCGCTTCATTTAAGACCGGATGATTGTATCCGTGGATCGTTGACCACCAAGAGGACATACCATCAATAATTCGATTTCCGCCTTCTAGCTCCAGATAAACGCCGTCTGCATTGGTTACAGGATAGCAGGTCAGAGGTGTTAACGTTGATGTGTAGGGATGCCAGATATGCTGGCGATCAAAGGCGAGATCCATAACGATTTTTGTTCCTGTTGTGATCAAAAAATAATCAGATGTAAACTTTTGTTATTATCAATGTGTTGACAGTCTAAAGCTTGTCGGTAGACTAGCCAAGCATAAATGCAATCTCTATTGATGGAGATGCGACATCAAATAATAAAAAAGGATCGACACGTGGAAGTTCGTCATGACTGGACAGTCGCTGAAGTAAAGGCACTGCTTGAAAAACCATTTATGGATTTAATGTTTGAAGCACAACTGGTTCACAGACAGTACCAAGAGCACAACCACGTGCAGGTGAGTACGCTGTTATCGATCAAAACAGGTGCCTGTCCTGAAGATTGTAAATATTGCCCTCAAAGTGCTCATTATCGAACTGATGTCGATAAAGAGCGCCTGATGGAAGTTGAACGTGTGCTGGATGCCGCACAAAAAGCGAAGAATGCGGGCTCAACACGTTTCTGTATGGGGGCTGCATGGAAGAACCCCAAAGAGCGCGATATGCCACACCTTACCGATATGATTAAAGGTGTGAAAGGTATGGGGCTAGAAACCTGTATGACACTTGGCATGCTAACGCCTGAACAAGCAGGTGAGTTAGCAGATGCAGGATTGGATTACTACAACCACAACCTTGATACCTCTCCTGAGTTTTATGGCAGCATTATTACCACTCGTACCTATCAAGATCGTCTAGATACGCTATCTCACGTTCGTGATGCAGGCATGAAGATCTGTTCGGGCGGTATTATTGGTATGGGCGAAAGCACTAATGACCGTGCGGGCTTGTTAGTTGAACTGGCCAACCTTCCGGTACACCCAGAGAGTGTACCAATCAACATGCTTGTTAAAGTGAAAGGCACACCGATGGAAAACGTCGATGATGTTGAGTCTTTCGACTTTATTAAATTGATCGCGATCGCTCGCATCATGATGCCTAAGTCTGCGGTTCGTTTATCTGCAGGTCGTGAGAACATGAACGAACAGATGCAAGCGATGTGTTTCATGGCAGGTGCAAACTCTATCTTCTATGGCTGTAAGCTACTGACGACACCAAACCCAGATGAAGATACAGATATGCAGCTGTTCAAGAAGTTGGGTATCAACAGCCAAGAAGTGGCTCAAAAGCCTGATGAAATTCAAGAAAACGAACTGTTAGATCAAGTGGTGGAGCGTGTTGCGGCTCGCCCTACGAAAGATGACATGTTCTACGATGCCACGGTTTAAATCACGCATTAAAGAAGCCCTTGTTCATCGCCGTGAGCAAGGGTTAACCCGTCAACTCAAGGTGCTTGAAAACAGTAATGGCCCACTGCTTAGTAGTGATGGTTCACACTTTATAAACTTTTCGAGCAATGACTATTTGGGACTGGCGAACGATCCTGAGTTGGTCGAAGCATGGCAAAACGGGTTGTCTCAGTATGGTGCTGGCAGCGCGGCGTCGCCATTAGTCACCGGGTTTAGCTCAGCTCATCGAAACCTAGAAGCTCAGCTGTGTGAGTGGCTTGGCTTCGAGCGTGCCATTCTTTTCAGTTCTGGATTCAGCGCCAATCAAGCCTTGTTGTTTTCTCTGCTCGAGAAAGATGACGTCTTGCTACAAGACAAGCTTAATCACGCCTCTTTGATAGAAGCGGGTGTGCTGTCTCCTGCAACAATGAAACGCTTTAAGCACAACAATGTGCAGCATCTTGAGTCGTTACTAAGCCGTTCTCCACAACCCTTGGTTGTGACGGAGGGCGTGTTCAGCATGGATGGTGACCAAGCGCCCCTCGAAGATATCGCTAGCCTTACCAATGAATACGACAGTTGGTTGGCGGTTGATGATGCTCATGGGATCGGTGTATTAGGCGACAGAGGGGCAGGTAGCTGCAATGCTGTGCAAATCACACCCGATATTTTGGTGGTGACCTTTGGTAAAGCATTTGGTCTTTCCGGTGCTGCAATTCTATGTTCATCAGAAGTGGGTGACTACTTAACCCAGTTTGCACGTCATCATGTCTATTCGACGGCAATGCCACCCTCGCAGGCTGTCGCTTTGTCCCACGCGTGTCAGATGATTCAAACCCAAGAGTGGCGCAGAGAAAAACTGATTGAGCTAGGTGGTATCTATGCGGAGCAGATGAAAGGTATACAAGGCTTTGTTGATACCAAGACTCCTATTAAGCCATTTGTGATAGGGGAAACGCAGGCGGCATTATCGATAGCAGAAGAGTTAAAGCGCAATCAGATTTGGGTTACGGCGATAAGACCGCCGACCGTTCCTGTCGGGACGGCTCGTTTGCGAATCACATTAACCGCCAATCACACTCAAAAGCAGGTTAACCAATTAAGCCGTTCGTTGCTTCAAGCTATCGAATTGAGCGGTGTATAAAAAGAAGAGGTTTAGCAAATGTCACAGGAAGCAGTAGTGCATGAATACCTAGGCCAAGATAAAAGTGCGATTGCCGAAGCGTTTGGTAAAGCGGCAACTACCTATGACAAACATGCTGAGTTTCAGCGTGATGTAGGCCACCGCTTACTGGATAAGCTACCAAGCGATCTTTCTGGTCTTAAGGTGCTCGACCTGGGTTGCGGAACAGGCTATTTCTCAGAACAGCTTTTGAGTCGCGGTGCCGAAGTGGTTTGTGCCGACCTTTCTCTTGGAATGCTAGAGAAGGCAAAGCAGCGCTGTGGTTCTACCGTCTCTTTATATCAACAAGCTGATGCCGAACAATTGCCGTTTGCAAATGGATGCTTCGATATTGTTTTCTCGAGCTTGGCGTTGCAATGGTGTGACGATTTATCGTCGCCTTTAAAGGAAATGAAGCGTGTTACTGCGGCTAATGGACAAGTAATCTTCTCAACTTTGCTTGATGGATCACTGTTTGAGCTAGAAAAGTCATGGTCCAAAATTGACTCACATCAACACGTTAACCATTTTATTACAATCAATCAGGTAAAAATTGCGTTAGCGCAATCTAGCTGTACGGCTCATCAACTAGACTTGCCCACCATCACCGTTTGGTACGACACTGCGTTTGAACTGATGCGAGACCTTAAAGGCATTGGCGCTAATCACGTAAGTGGTCGCTCACAAGGTTTGACAAGTCGTCGCATGTTGCAGCTTGTTGAACGGGAATATCGAGAGTTTAAAAACCATCAAGGTTTCTTACCAGCAACATATCAAGTTTGTTTAGGGGTTATTCAATTATGATTGATGCAGTATTCATTGCAGGTACGGATACCGAAGTGGGAAAAACTGTGGTTTCAAAAGCGATTCTTCAAGCTTTGGCCGCACAAGATTTATCAACAATTGGTTATAAGCCAGTTGCTGCAGGGTGTGAAAAGTACCCTGAAGGGTTACGTAACAGCGACGCGCTGCATCTTCAAGAAGCTGCAACACAAGATATCGCCTATGAAGACGTTAACCCATACGCATTGCTATTACCATCATCACCTCACATTGCTGCTAAGCATGACGGTGTCGTGATTGAAGAAGAATTGCTATCGGCTAAGCTCGCTGAACATAAGCAGAACTCTGACATCGTTTTAGTCGAAGGCGCAGGTGGATGGCGAGTACCTGTTTCAGATGATGAGTATCTGTCTAGCTGGGTTAAAAAAGAACAGCTTCCAGTGGTTCTGACGGTAGGTATTAAGCTGGGCTGCTTGAGCCACGCTCTATTAACTGCAGAAGCGATTCGTGCTGACGGCTTAAACCTAGTAGGTTGGGTGGCTAACCGTATTAACCCAGGCACTGAACATTACGCGGATATTATTGCGATGCTTGAAGACAAGCTAGGTGCACCAAAGCTGGGTGAGATCCCTTACGTACCAAAAGCTAAGTCTAAGAACATTGGTAAGTACATCGATGTAGCACCTCTACTTAATCTTTAACAGCAACTCTTGCTATGTAGATAATATTTCGATTTCTAATCGTTTCTGCGTACTGACTTTATGAAAACCGAGTGGGATCTATTCACTCGGTTTTTTGTATGTCGCACTAAACTTTCCTATCTTCTTTTTTATCATCCGGCTTATAGCCCATGGTACGAATATGCTCACCGTGAATGGTGTTTTTCATTAATGCCCACAAAGCCTCAAGGAATCGTTTGTGCGCAGCATGATGTCGAATGTACTTCACATGGATAAATATATAAATGGCGATGAAAATCAAGGTCGCGATGGTGACGCCGTAGGCTTCATACAAAGTAATTATATTCATTTTTAGTCTCCTAATTTTTGTAGAGGTGAATCTTGTCTATTGAGCTAAGTAGTTAAACCAACGCTTACTTCGAAATCGACAGATACAAGCGAACCATTTAAACAGAGTTTCCAAAAAGAACAGCGCGAAGACCCACTCAGGGCTCAACCCGATCAGTAAAGCGCCTATTGCGGCTAAAGGGATACCAAAACACCATTGAGTGATTAGGTCTTGGTACAAGCAAAATTTCACATCACCTCCGGCTCGCAGCACGCCAACGACCATGGTTGTTGGGAGTGAGCGCAAAATAATTCCTAAGCACAAAATCCCATAGAATTTATTTGCTAGCTCTAAAGTTGCTGCTTCTAAGGAAGTGAAGAGAGCGAGGAGCGTTTCTTTTAGTGCATACAGTGAGAACGACACACACAAAGTAACCATGAATGCGATTACAGTGATCATAATGGCGTGGCGGTATGCCGAATCAAAGTCTTTGGCACCGATGTGGTTACCAACAATAACAGCCGAAGCATTTGCAATACCGATCAAAAAGCTAAGAGAGAAGGCTTCAATCGGAGTAATGATCGACAAGACTATTAACCCTTCATCGCTAGATCGCCCCATGATGGAGGTGTAAGCGAATAAGCCTCCAGCCCATAAGGTAAAGTTTATAGTGGTAGGGAGAGCCAAACGAGTAAGCTGTTTGATATGAGAAAATCGCAACGCTTGTCTTATATCTGACAGGTTGAACAGAACAACATCTTTATTCAGTTTTAGGTAAATAATCGTTATTGTCACTTCGAACAAGCTACTGATTAATGTGGCAACTGCAGCCCCCTTTAATCCCATCTGAGGTGCGCCAAAGTGTCCAAATATCAATACCCAGTTGAATAACATATTGAGAATGATACCAAGACTGCTTAAATACAAACTTATTGAAGCTTGGTGTATTGAGCGTAGGTAGGCAGCGATACTGCCAGTAAATGCTACGCAAAATAAACTAAAGCTAGTAATAAATAGATATTGAGAGCCCAGAGCTTGCACTGAGGCGTTATTGGAAGTGATCCCCATAACTTGTGAATTTCCGAGCGCTAAAACAACGAAAGGTATTAGTGCAAGCAAGCTTGATAGTAACCAAGTCAATGCCGTACTTCTTTTGGTTCCTTGGTCGTCCTTTTTCCCAAAATACTGAGCAATTAAGATAGCACCAGCCGTTGTCACACCGGAGATAATGATGGTTGCGACGAATAAGGCTCTGCTGGCCCCGCCCGCTGCTGCAATATCATTTTCGCTTAGTTGACCAATCATGATGAGATCAATCACGCCTTTACTAGAGAAAAATATACTTTGCAGCGTGATAGGAATGGCTAGGGTGAAAAGCTGCTTTAAGAGGCGAGTATCAATTTTAATCAACGGATTAAAGGCAGCCGATTGGTTTTTTATAGTCATAATACTCATAAAGAAGAAATAGTAATGGTAATTATGATTGGACTTTAGCACTCTATAAACCCACTTATGATGGGACTTTACGTTCAAGGGGGCGTATGCATACATTGGAACAGTTGCGTGCTTTTGTCGCTGTTTATGATAAACATTCGTTTAGCGCTGCAGGTCGTTATTTGAGTAAAGATCGAACGACAATCAGAGAACTAGTGAAATCATATGAGGACTCGTTAGGTTATGAACTGTTCTCGATTACAGGAAGAAAAGCGATAGCTACGCCTTGTGCGGAAAAACTATACCCACATGCTGTTCTCGTGATGCGTCAGAACAGTAAATTGGACGAAATAAGTCAGTTTTTATTTTCAACGCCCAAAACATATTTCGATGTTGGCTATGATGTCGACTTTCCCGTTGAGTTTTTGGAGAAGATCGAGTTGTGGGCAACTCGTAGTTTTCCTTTAGTAACTATTAACTGGCTCGCAAGGAATCGTGAAGAAGGTCTTGAGGAACTAAAAAATACGGAACTAGATTTCGCTTTTTTCCCAGCAAAAGGCAATATCTCTTTAGGCTTTCCTGCTCATTTCCAGCATCTAGGCTATGTCAATTATGGCTTATATGTTGGAGCAAACTCTAAGCTTGCAAGTAAGCCTGATTTTGAGCTTGAAGACGCCCAGTTAGAAATTCAATATTTGACTGAGAACTCGTTGAGAGCTGAGGGAGTCATCAAAGCATTTTCTTACAGTACTCGTGTTGTTAGTAGTAACGATTTAATTATACGCTTGCTTCAGAAACAAGGGTGGGCGCTACTCTCCAATCGTTCTGCTGAGAGTGGGGTAAAGTTGGGGATGATAAAAAAGAAAGAGACGAGTTTGCTATGTAATGATTTAAAGGTCCCATTCAGCTTGTTTTATACCATTGAGCTTCAATGTGACCCATTTATTCAAGCGTTGAGAAATGAATGTGACGTATTAGCTAAGAGGTATTTCCAATAGAGCCTCGCAATTTGATTGCTCGGGTGCGCCGTGCGCTTTGATTTTGTATATGCGTTAGCTGGGTCAAACAGCAAAGGGCTGCGATTGCAGCCCTTTGCTATGTTAAGCCGATGTAGAGTTAAGCATGGGATTAGTGATCTTTTGTCAGCCCCATTAGTGCTTGCTGTGTCTCTGTGATGTTTTTTTGAGCTGCTTCTGGCGTAAGAATACCGATCTGTTTTTTCGCTTCTTCTTCAGTAATCCCTAGGTGACAGCATAGTAAATCGATAGCCATTTGAGTGTTAGTACCTTCAACCATGATCCTTTCCTTTTGTTACATGAACTAGCCAATACATTAATTGACTGACACTCTAAACGGATCATTAGAGGTAGACCATACGACTTAGGTCTAATGGACGATTGCGAATTGCGCTACTCCCGTAATCAAATGTTTCAATTTAATGCTTAACCTTGTTTTCTTAATCTAAGACTATATGTATAAGTAAGTATAAGTCGTCAAGGTTGGAATCAATTGCTGTCTGCCTTGTCTATAACAATAAGTTTGATAAAAACAGCTTTCATGCGGAGATAAGTAATGAAGCGAGTAATGTTGTTCCTTGCAACCAACCTTGCGGTTGTATTGGTTCTAAGTGTTGTTCTTAATATTGTATACGCAGTCACAGGTATGCAACCAGGTAGCCTCTCAGGCTTGCTGGTGATGGCTGCGGTATTCGGTTTCGGCGGCTCATTCATCTCACTAATGATGTCAAAGAAAATGGCACTTCGTTCTGTTGGCGGTATGGTGATTGAAAGCCCACGTAACGAAACAGAACATTGGTTGATGGAGACAGTAAGCCGTCAATCTCAACAGGTTGGTATTGGTATGCCGACAGTGGCGATCTATGACTCGCCAGACATCAACGCATTTGCAACTGGTGCTAAGCGTGACGATTCACTGGTCGCGGTATCAACTGGTTTGCTACACAACATGACGCGTGATGAAGCTGAAGCGGTACTGGCGCACGAAGTTAGCCACATCGCAAACGGCGACATGGTGACAATGACGCTAATGCAAGGCGTTGTGAACACGTTCGTTATCTTCCTTTCTCGTTTCATCGCGAATATTGTTGCGTCGAATGACAACGAGGAAGAAGGTGGTAGCAACATGATGGTGTACTTCGGTGTGTCTATGGTGCTGGAATTGGTATTTGGTTTCCTAGCGAGCTTCATCACTATGTGGTACAGCCGTCATCGTGAATTCCATGCCGATGCAGGTGCTGCGCACTTGGTAGGTAAAGAGAAGATGATTGCTGCTCTAGAGCGTCTGAAGGTGAGCCACGAGCCACAACTAGAAGGTTCTATGATGGCATTTGGTATCAACGGTAAGCGTTCTCTAACAGAGCTTCTAATGAGCCACCCACCGCTAGATAAGCGTATTGCGTCTCTACGTAACATGTAATCTCTGA
>AAZW01000101.1 GCA_000169995.1 Vibrionales bacterium SWAT-3
ATTCGAACCATCGAAGGCAGTGCCAACAGATTTACAGTCTGCTCCCTTTGGCCACTCGGGAACCTCTCCAAATTTTTGAGCTTTCTCTCGCAGCCTTAAAGGAAGGGAGAAAGTGGTGCCGACTACCGGAATCGAACTGGTGACCTACTGATTACAAGTCAGTTGCTCTACCTACTGAGCTAAGTCGGCACAAGTGGGGCGCATTTTATTGAATGATTTTCCACCTTGCAATAGCAAATTGAAAAAAAGTGCAAAATTCTCTGCTCAAACTTCGACATACGACTATTTAGCTCAAGGTTTACGTCTTTAACCCGCATCTAGTACAGGAAGATATTTTATTTATCTAGCGCTTGATGTATTTTCCATGCACTTGTTTTGTTATCCACTATAGAGTTTTGTATGAGCCCATTCATGTCATTTGACCGTACACACTGGTCTGAACTAAGGAATTTAGTTCCGATGACACTTTCTGAGAGCGACTTAAAAGAGCTTCAAGGCATCAATGAAAAGCTCACCATGGAAGAAGCTGTGGAGATCTACCTGCCGCTTTCTCGTCTATTGAACCTCTATGTGGCAGCCAGACAAAACCGCAATTCAGTACTTCACCAGTTCCTCGATAAAAAAGAGAAAGCACCACCATTTATTATTGGTATTGCCGGCAGTGTTGCGGTAGGTAAAAGTACAACAGCCCGTCTACTTAAGGCCCTGCTCTCTCGTTGGGAAAACCACCCAAAAGTTGAGCTCGTCACCACTGACGGTTTCTTATATCCAAATGAAGTATTGGAAGAGAAAGGCTTGATGAGTAAGAAAGGCTTCCCTGAGTCTTACGATATTAAGCGTTTAGTTAATTTTGTCTCTGACGTTAAGGCGTGCAAAAGAAACGTCACCGCGCCAGTTTACTCGCATCTAACCTACAACATTACTGATGATGTTAAGTGTGTTGACCTACCTGACGTGTTGATCATTGAAGGCCTAAACGTATTGCAGAGTGGAATGAACTACCCACACGAGCCACACCGAGTGTTCATTTCTGACTTCCTGGACTTTTCATTCTATGTGGATGCAGACAGCCAGCAAATCAAAGAGTGGTATATCAACCGCTTTATGAAGTTTAGAGAAGGGGCATTTACCAAGCCGGGCTCTTACTTTAGTCATTACACTAAATTATCGAACCAAGCGGCATTGGATAAAGCAGAAGGGATCTGGAGTTCAATCAATGGGTTGAACCTAGAGAAGAACATCCTTCCAACCAGAGAGCGGGCGCACCTAATCCTAAGAAAAGGTGCAGATCACATGGTTGAAGAAGTACTACTAAGAAAATAGGAAGGTCTTAGCTACCTTTCCTTAGTGAGATTTCACCGCCGATATAACTTTCGATACCATTTTCGGTTTTGAGTAACACAGCACCCTGTTCATCAATACCTTGTACGACACCTTCAATTTCTCTAGGTCCAATAATCAGCTTCACATTGCGGCCTAAGAAATTATCCAAGCGGTTCCAACGCTCTACAAAATTCGACATCCCTTTCATTTCGTAATCAACCAGCGCCTTATCCCATGCGTTTATTAGGGTCTGTGCTAATTGATTACGATCTGGGACTTGGCCATCACACACCTCTTTAAGCGAGGTCCACGGCTGACCAATACCTGAGGTAGCAGGATCCATAGAGAGATTAAGCCCTAAACCAATCACAATATGAGCAGCACCACCAGATTGCCCCGACAGCTCAACTAAGATTCCCGCAAGTTTCTTATCGTTATGGTAAAGGTCATTTGGCCATTTGAGCTTCACGCCTTCAACACCCATTTCTTCCAGAGCCTCAACAACCGCAACCCCGACAACAAGACTTAGGCCCATCGCAGCTGCCATCCCAGCGTCGAGTCTCCAGTACATCGAAAGGTATAAGTTGGCTCCAAATGGTGACACCCACTCTCTGCCACGACGACCGCGACCAGAGGCTTGGTATTCAGCAACACAAACCGAGCCAGATTCTAGCTCATTGGTGCGATCTAACAGGTGTTGGTTGGTCGAACCTATAATAGGGATCAGTTCAAGAGATGCGTTGCTATTAGCAGCAGATAGTCGCTCATGGTCCAGCATGTCCAATCGGTCCGCTAGCTTGTAGCCTTTACCCTGTACACGGTAGATATCCAACCCCCACTCTTGAATACCCTTGATGTGCTTGCTTATAGCGGCTCGAGATACCCCAATCACCTCACCGAGGTCTTCACCAGAATGAAACTCACCATCAGCAAGGCATTTTAACAGTGCTAGCTTAGTGCTGTGCTCTCTCATACTAACGCCTCCAAAGCCTTATCGAGATTTGTCTCACCATCTCTTCCCATAAAGCGAACCTCATGTTCCAGGCGAATATCGAATTTATCTAGCACAGCCTGACGAACTCGTTCTGCTAACTTAAGCACATCAACGGCCGTCGCCTCATCATAGTTGATGATCACAAGTGCTTGATTTGGATGAACCTGAGCGCCACCTTGATTAACACCTTTAAACTGACATTGATCGATCAGCCAACCAGCAGCGACTTTGATCATATTCTCACTCGCGTAACCTACAATCGTCGGATATTCAGCCTTCAAGCGATCAAAATGATCTTTGCTGATCACCGGATTTTTGAAGAAGCTGCCAGCATTACCTTGAACTGCAGGGTCTGGTAATTTGCTCGAGCGAATTGCGCATACTTCATCAAATATCGTTTGAGGAGAAAGTGTCTCTTCAGGCAGGCTTTTTAGAGGACCATAATGATTACATGGCTGCCATGCTTTCGGTAAAGTTAAGCCAATCGCGACCACAATAGCTTTGCCGTAAAGGGCGTGTTTAAAAATCGAATCTCGGTAACCAAAGAGACACTCCTCTTTGCTTAATCGCTTAACTGTATAAGTATCCAGACAAAGAATATCGACGTATTCACATATATCCTGTAGCTCAACTCCATAAGCACCAATGTTCTGGATAGGTGCTGAACCAGAACAACCTGGAATCATGGCTAGGTTTTCTAATCCACCAAGACCTTGCTCAACAGTCCATTTAACTAAGCTTGGCCAATCCTCACCACCATTAACATGAAGTAAGTGATTGTTATCCGACTCCGTTAAGGTAATACCAGACAGCTTATTGATAATGACAAGGCCTGCAAAATGCTCAGTAAAAAGCATGTTACTGCCCTTTCCTAGCATCAGCTTAGGCGTAGATTGCCATTTAGGGTCCTGATAAATCGAGATCAACTCTTCAATCGTGGTCACTTCAACCAAAGCATCACAGGTTTGATCAATAGAAAAGGTATGAACGTTTTTTAAACTAGCATTGAGATGGAATTGCATGGCGATATTCAATTAACTTACACTGCGTTCATTCTACAGCAGATAAACCAGTGGCGCAGTGACTGAATGAACAATGTCATCATTACTCAATTAGACCCAGTAAAGGTTCCCCTTGTTAAACGCTTCTATAAAGAGCATTACCCAACAGGGAAAGCCAATAAAAGTGAGCTAATTTATTCACTCTTACTTAATGACGAACTTTGTGGTGTCGTCCGTTTCCGTACTGTAGAAGACTCGCGCTTACTGACAGGTATGGCAATCTCGAAACAACATCGCGGTAAACAGTTAGGTTCCCAGCTAATGGAGTACTGTGCAAAACACACACTCACAGAGAACGATTACTGCTTTGCCTATGCACACCTTACGAGCTTCTACACTCGGCACCAATTTGTGCAGATCGATTCTAAACAGCTACCGAACGCCTTACGGGTTTTATATGAGCGTTATTCAAATAGCGGAAAAGATCTCATTCCTATGCAATATCAGCAAAATTGTTAGAGAATGCCTCGATTATCTAGTATTTGGGGCTATGCCTTTGGTAAAATTAAAGGTTCGCAATTTTGCATATTTTTAAGGTAAAACAGTCAATATGATTGCCAGTAGGAATCCATTCATACAGTTGCCAACCATAGCGCAGAATCCTGATAAGTTTGAAGTACTACTATCAGCGCAAGAGTTTCGAATTCGTCTACTTGATGAGATAGCTCGCGCAACGACTCGTATTAGTTTAGTCGCTTTGTATCTTGAAGATGATGAGGCTGGCCGTGAGATCCTAACTGCCTTATATGAAGCAAAACAAAAGAATCCAGATCTAGATGTGAGCGTTTGTGTTGATTGGCACAGAGCTCAACGCGGATTGATTGGTGCAGAGTCTTCTGAAGGCAATGCAGCAATGTACAAAGAGTTTGCTGAAAAATATCAGCATTCAGTTCCTGTCTACGGCATTCCTGTCCGTGGTAAAGAAGTCTTTGGCGTATTGCACTTAAAGGGCTTTATCGTTGATGACAGCGTGATATACAGTGGTGCAAGCCTCAATAATATCTACCTGAACTATCACGACCGCTACCGCTTTGACCGCTACCATGTTTTAAACAACGCGACACTGGCAGACTCAATGTTTGCCTACGTGCATGAACAAATGATCTCTGACAGCGCTGTTTACGACTTAGCTGATAGAAATAAGCCAGCGACTAAAGAGCTAAAGCCAGCGATCCGTCAGTTTCGTGCATCTCTAGCCAGATCTCAGTATCAATTTGATGGTCAGGAAGTATCAGCAGAGCAAGTTGCCGTAACACCGCTAGTAGGCATCGGCAAACGACGTAATCGTCTTAACCAAGGCATCAATCAACTGGTCGCTCAGGCTAAAGACGAGATCTTCATTTGTACCCCTTACTTTAACTTTCCTCCTAGCCTAGCTAAAGAAGTGAAGAAAGCACTCAAACGTGGAGTAAAGGTCAGCATTGTGGTTGGTGATAAAACCGCGAATGATTTCTTCATCTCTCCAGAGGAAGAGTTTAAAACGATTGGTGGTCTACCATACCTTTATGAGATGAACTTACGTCGCTTCGCTAAAGCCAATGAAGCTCATATAGCCAGCCGCAATCTATCGATTCAACTTTGGCGACACGACTCTAACAGCTTCCACCTGAAGGGCATTTGGGTCGATAAGCGCTATATGTTGCTTACTGGTAATAACCTAAACCCTAGAGCTTGGAAACTAGATCTAGAGAACGGCATCTTTATTCAGGACAACTATCACCACCTAACTGATAAGTTCCAAGCTGAAGTAGATAACATTCTTCAACACACTCAGCTTATTTGTACTTATAAGCAGTTAGACAAAGTAGATAGCTACCCAGAAGAAGTTCAAAAGCTGATTCGCAAGATCACTCGAGTCAAAGCTGACAGAGTACTTAAACAAATACTCTAGTGAATATACGCAAGATATGATTTACCAACGCCTAGCAAACGCTAGGCGTTTTTGTATTCATAAGTCGCCTCTCTGTACGCACTCGCAAACATAGTGAGTAACTAGGTCAATCAATACTGGCACATATAATTTTTAGAGGTTCAGCGCCATTGAACACCAGAGAATAGCTTAGGCCGAAAGTAGCGAGGACTTGTTATTTGAAGAGCAAAAGACATTACCTAGAAACGACGAAGGCCTAGTAGTAAGGCTAGGCCTTCTGATAAATGACGAAAAGCGGACACACCTAATTCGTTAGTTCGATAATGGGCAAACCTTTAAGAGACTCTCTCTACTGAAAGGCGAATACAGAGATTCAAATGTAAAAAGAGCCCAAGAAGTTGTGCTTAGGCTTAGTATGAGTAGCTGAACTGGTATTCCATCTGACTAGTACACGAGCGGGACTCATTGGTAGAAGACCAAATTATCGAACCCTAGAAACGACGGAAGCCTAGTCGTTAGACTAGGCTTTCTAAAAGGTGTGATGTAATTGAGTTGTCATTCTATCTATTCGCCAATTGATTACTGAATATACATTTTTGATAGATGAAAAAAAGCCCAAGCAGTTATGCTTGGGCTTAGTATAAGTGGCGGAGTGGACGGGACTCGAACCCGCGACCCCCGGCGTGACAGGCCGGTATTCTAACCAACTGAACTACCACTCCGCAGTGGACTACTTGTCGTCGCTGACAAGTCGTTCATAACACTTTTTGTCTTCACTTTTGAAAAGTGAAAATAAATTTGGAGCCTGGCGATGTCCTACTCTCACATGGGGAAGCCCCACACTACCATCGGCGCTATTGTGTTTCACTTCTGAGTTCGGCATGGAATCAGGTGGGTCCACAATGCTATGGTCGCCAAGCAAATTTTGCTTTTACTTTCAGCTTTTTTAAAAACTGAAGGCAAAATAATTTGGAAAGCTATTAAAAGTCTTCTCTCATCAAACTCATTCAAGCGTTTGTATATCTGAGTCCATCAAAACCCCTTGGGTGTTGTATGGTTAAGCCTCACGGGCAATTAGTACAGGTTAGCTCAATGCCTCGCAGCACTTACACACCCTGCCTATCAACGTTCTAGTCTTGAACAACCCTTTAGGACGCTTAAAGCGTCAGGGAAAACTCATCTCAGGGCTCGCTTCCCGCTTAGATGCTTTCAGCGGTTATCGATTCCGAACTTAGCTACCGGGCAATGCCATTGGCATGACAACCCGAACACCAGAGGTTCGTCCACTCCGGTCCTCTCGTACTAGGAGCAGCCCCCTTCAATTTTCCAACGCCCACGGCAGATAGGGACCGAACTGTCTCACGACGTTCTAAACCCAGCTCGCGTACCACTTTAAATGGCGAACAGCCATACCCTTGGGACCGACTTCAGCCCCAGGATGTGATGAGCCGACATCGAGGTGCCAAACACCGCCGTCGATATGAACTCTTGGGCGGTATCAGCCTGTTATCCCCGGAGTACCTTTTATCCGTTGAGCGATGGCCCTTCCATTCAGAACCACCGGATCACTATGACCTGCTTTCGCACCTGCTCGAATTGTCATTCTCGCAGTCAAGCGGGCTTATGCCATTGCACTAACCACACGATGTCCAACCGTGTTTAGCCCACCTTCGTGCTCCTCCGTTACTCTTTGGGAGGAGACCGCCCCAGTCAAACTACCCACCAGGCACTGTCCGTAATCCCGATTCAGGGACCAACGTTAGAACATCAAAACTACAAGGGTGGTATTTCAAGGACGACTCCACCACATCTAGCGACGCGGTTTCAAAGTCTCCCACCTATCCTACACATGTAGGTTCAATGTTCAGTGCCAAGCTGTAGTAAAGGTTCACGGGGTCTTTCCGTCTAGCCGCGGGTACACTGCATCTTCACAGCGATTTCAATTTCACTGAGTCTCGGGTGGAGACAGCGTGGCCATCATTACGCCATTCGTGCAGGTCGGAACTTACCCGACAAGGAATTTCGCTACCTTAGGACCGTTATAGTTACGGCCGCCGTTTACCGGGGCTTCGATCAAGAGCTTCGACCGAAGTCTAACCCCATCAATTAACCTTCCGGCACCGGGCAGGCGTCACACCGTATACGTCATCTTACGATTTTGCACAGTGCTGTGTTTTTAATAAACAGTTGCAGCCACCTGGTATCTGCGACTCTCGTCTGCTCCATCCGCAAGGGACTTCACTGATAAGAGCGTACCTTCTCCCGAAGTTACGGTACCATTTTGCCTAGTTCCTTCACCCGAGTTCTCTCAAGCGCCTTGGTATTCTCTACCCGACCACCTGTGTCGGTTTGGGGTACGATTCCTTACAATCTGAAGCTTAGAGGCTTTTCCTGGAAGCATGGCATCAATGACTTCACTACCGTAGTAGCTCGACATCGTATCTCAGCGTTATGAAGAACCGGATTTACCTAACTCTTCCGCCTACGTACTTGAACCTGGACAACCGTCGCCAGGCCCACCTAGCCTTCTCCGTCCCCCCATCGCAATTGTAAGAAGTACGGGAATATTAACCCGTTTCCCATCGACTACGCCTTTCGGCCTCGCCTTAGGGGTCGACTTACCCTGCCCCGATTAACGTTGGACAGGAACCCTTGGTCTTCCGGCGAGGGAGTTTTTCACTCCCTTTATCGTTACTCATGTCAGCATTCGCACTTCTGATACCTCCAGCAGCCCTTACAGACCACCTTCAACGGCTTACAGAACGCTCCCCTACCCCACGCACATAAGTGCGTAGCCGCAGCTTCGGTGTATAGCTTAGCCCCGTTACATCTTCCGCGCAGGCCGACTCGACCAGTGAGCTATTACGCTTTCTTTAAATGATGGCTGCTTCTAAGCCAACATCCTGGCTGTCTGAGCCTTCCCACATCGTTTCCCACTTAGCTATACTTTGGGACTTTAGCTGGCGGTCTGGGTTGTTTCCCTCTCCACGACGGACGTTAGCACCCGCCGTGTGTCTCCCGGATAGTACTTACTGGTATTCGGAGTTTGCAAAGGGTTGGTAAGTCGGGATGACCCCCTAGCCTTAACAGTGCTCTACCCCCAGTAGTATTCGTCCGAGGCGCTACCTAAATAGCTTTCGGGGAGAACCAGCTATCTCCAGGTTTGATTGGCCTTTCACCCCTAGCCACAAGTCATCCGCTAATTTTTCAACATTAGTCGGTTCGGTCCTCCAGTTGATGTTACTCAACCTTCAACCTGCCCATGGCTAGATCACCTGGTTTCGGGTCTAATCCTAGCAACTGTACGCCCAGTTAAGACTCGGTTTCCCTACGGCTCCCCTAAACGGTTAACCTTGCTACTAAAATTAAGTCGCTGACCCATTATACAAAAGGTACGCAGTCACACCACGAAGGTGCTCCTACTGCTTGTACGTACACGGTTTCAGGTTCTATTTCACTCCCCTCACAGGGGTTCTTTTCGCCTTTCCCTCACGGTACTGGTTCACTATCGGTCAGTCAGTAGTATTTAGCCTTGGAGGATGGTCCCCCCATATTCAGACAGGATATCACGTGTCCCGCCCTACTCGTTTTCACTGATGATGAGATGTCGACTACGGGGCTATCACCCTTTATTGCGGCACTTTCCAGAGCCTTCGTCTGTCTCATTAAAAGCTTAAGGGCTAATCCAATTTCGCTCGCCGCTACTTTCGGAATCTCGGTTGATTTCTCTTCCTCGGGGTACTTAGATGTTTCAGTTCCCCCGGTTTGCCTCTTGCTGCTATGTATTCACAACAAGATACTTACTTATGTAAGTGGGTTTCCCCATTCGGAAATCCCAGACTCAAATGACTTTTACTGTCTAATCTGGGCTTATCGCAAGTTAATACGTCCTTCATCGCCTCTGACTGCCAAGGCATCCACCGTGTACGCTTAGTCACTTAACCATACAACCCGAAGAGGTCTTTATGTATGGTAAACAACCAAGGTTTTTGGTTGTAATAAGAAGGGTTAGTTCTTATTACGTGTTTGCCGGACTCAATATGATTCAAACAAGTTTGAATCGAATACAAGACACTTGAATGTGTTTGTGTTGTGTTTATCCAAAGGATAAACAT
>AAZW01000100.1 GCA_000169995.1 Vibrionales bacterium SWAT-3
CATCAAGAATTTGGTGAGCTGAGTCGCGGCCAAAAGAAAGCCGCCCGTAAGACATGCATTCACGAGATTGAAATGGCGATCACTCAAACAGAGCGATTTACCGTTGAGTCGCGTCTCGTTCGTGATGAATATCGCTATGTCGAGTTTGAACTCAGATACCCGCAGCAGTTTAGCCAAGCGCCATGTCTTCGCCCCATCATTAAACTTGAGTTAATAGAGACGATCCCCTTACTCGATGCAGAATCACGGCCGATCCAATCATTGGTAGCGGAACTGTATCGACAGCCACAAGAAGTAAAAGCGTTTGATTGCGTCTCTATTCAAGCGACCTTGGTGGAGAAAGTGATTTCAATGTTGCGCCGTACCATGTCAGTAAAGCGCGATACGCAACGTAAGGACGATGCCACGCTTGTACGCCACATCTATGATGTTTACTGCATTCTAAAGACCGAAGCACAATTAGAAAACTTCGATCTTACAGCAATGACAGCGTTATTTAACACGGTATTGAAGGAAGATATCGATCGCTTTGGTAATCAACACACTGAGTTTGTTGCTAACCCTAAACAAGAGCTACAGCTCGGGCTAAAAGAACTTGAAGATAACCCAGTTTTTCGCCAGCGCTTTCAGGACTTTGTTACCCCTATGGTGTTTAACACCGAGCCTCATGATTTTGATACCTGCTTTGCCTCGTTTAAACGCATTGCGCAGTCGTTAATTAAAACAATCTAACCGATTTGAGAACCACTCATGCCACACACTAAAATCAATCAAGATCCGCTATACCAAGAACAAGTCAACAAAGCTGTATGGGCTGCCTGTGACACCTTCCGAGGCACGGTAGATCCCTCAATCTACAAAGACTTCATCCTAACCATGCTGTTCTTGAAGTACATCTCTGACGTACACCAAGACAAATTTGATGAGCTATCAAAGCAGTTCAATGGTAACGAGCAGATGATCACTGCGATGATGTCGAAACAGTCTTTCAAAATCCCGACTGGTTCAACTTTCTGGGACTTATACGAATCTCGCCATGAAGCAGGTAACGGATCTCGCATCGACCAAGCCCTACATGCGATTGAAGAAGCGAACGGCACTAAGCTAAAGAACGTATTCCAAGACATCAGCTTTAACACCGACAAGTTAGGCGATGAAAAGCAGAAGAACGACATCCTGCGCCACCTACTAGAAGACTTCGGTAAAGATACCCTAAACCTGCGCCCAAGCCGCGTGGGTTCACTGGACGTAATTGGTAACGCCTACGAGTACCTCATTAAACACTTCGCTGCTGGTAGCGGTAAGTCGGCGGGTGAGTTCTATACCCCACCAGAAGTGTCTGATCTACTCTCTATCATCCTAGAGCCACAACAAGGCGATAGCATTTGTGACCCAGCCTGTGGTTCAGGCTCGCTATTGATGAAATGTGGTAAGCAAGTTCAAAACAACTTTTCAGGCTCCAAGCAATACGCTCTGTTTGGACAAGAAGCGATTGGCTCAACATGGTCACTGGCTAAGATGAACATGTTCCTACACGGTGAAGACAACCACCGTATTGAGTGGGGTGACACCATTCGTAACCCTAAGCTTCAAGACAAAGAAGGTGGCCTGCTGCACTTTGATGTGGTAACAGCCAACCCTCCATTCTCTCTTGATAAGTGGGGTTTTGAAGATGCAGGTAACGACCACTTTGGTCGCTTCCGTCGTGGTATTCCACCAAAGACCAAAGGTGACTATGCGTTTATCTCACACATGATTGAAACGCTGAAACCTGAAAGTGGTCGTATGGGTGTGGTTGTGCCCCATGGTGTACTATTCCGCGCATCTAGTGAGGGTAAAATCCGTAAGCAGCTTATCGATGAAAACCTACTAGACACCGTAATCGGTCTACCTGAAAAGCTGTTTTTTGGTACAGGTATCCCTGCTGCGATTCTTATCTTCAAAAAGCAAAAAGACGATAACAAGGTACTGTTCATTGATGCCTCTCGTGAATTCAAGTCTGGTAAGAACCAGAACCAGCTTACGCCTGAGAACATTCGAAAGATTGTCGATACCTACAAGGCGCGTGAAACTACCGATAAATACTCATACCTAGCTTCGTTAGAAGAAGTTGCCGAGAACGATTACAACCTCAATATCCCTCGTTATGTGGATACCTTCGAGGAAGAAGAAGAGATTGATTTGGCTACGGTTCGCAATGAACGTTTAGCTCTGCAAAATAAACTGGCTGACCTTGAAGGTGAAATGGCAGGTTACCTAGAGGAGTTGGGTTATGGTGCCTAATGGTTGGGAAGAAAAGTCGCTTAAAGATATATGTCAAAAAACAATATCTTATGGCATCGTTCAAACAGGTGAAAATATTGAAAATGGTGTTCCTTGTGTAAGGGTTGTCGACCTATCAAAGAATACCTTAAACCCTGTCGAAATGATCAAGACATCTGACAAAATCCATCAATCTTACAAAAAGACAATTCTATGTGAAGGTGAGTTGATGATGGCTTTAAGAGGTGAAATTGGTTTAGTAAAAAAAGTTACACCTGAACTTGTAGGTGCCAACATCACGAGAGGGCTTGCTCGTCTTTCACCGATAAAAAGTGTCGACAGTGATTATTTATTATGGACGCTTCGTTCAAATAAAATTAAGAACGAATTATCGAGAAAATCTGGTGGTTCAGCTCTTCAAGAGATAGCATTAGGTTCTCTTCGCAAAGTTGTTTTGCCAATTCCACCACTCCCAGAACAACGTAAAATCGCCCAAATCCTTTCCACATGGGATCGCGGTATTGCAACCACAGAAAAGCTTATTGATGCCAGCAAGCAGCAGAAAAAAGCCTTAATGCAGCAGTTGTTGACGTGTCAGAAGCGTTTGGTTGATCCTGAAACAGGTAAAGCGTTTCAGGAGGAGTGGGAAGATACTCATCTTTCAAATATCACTGTGATAAAAAAAGGAAAAGCCCTAAGCGCTAAAAACCTTGTAGCTGGTAGTTACCCTGTTATTGCAGGTGGTAAAAGTAGTCCATATTCACATGTCGATTTTACTCATGAAAATGTTATTACAGTCAGTGCAAGTGGAGCTTACGCTGGATATGTGTCGTACCACCCTTACAAAATATGGGCATCTGATTGTTCAGTTGTAACTGCAAAACCTGCCAATTATCTTGGGTTTATTTTTCAATGGTTACAACTAAACCAAATACGTATTTACTCTATGCAAAGTGGCGGAGCACAACCGCATATTTACCCTAAAGATCTTGAAGTAATGAAGTTGCGAGTGCCTAAAATTGAAGAACAACAAAAAATCGCCTCCGTCCTAACTGCTGCCGATAAAGAAATCGAAGTGCTTGAAGCAAAACTTGCTCATTTTAAGCAAGAGAAAAAAGCCTTAATGCAGCAGTTATTGATGGGTAAGCGCCGCGTCAGAGTGGATGAAGAAGTTGCGGCGTAAAGCACCTTTTAACTCTCAACTAATGTGTGACGTAGTGCGTCACACATTATCGCCATTACCAAAACTAGGTATTACACAATGTTAGTGTTTAACTGCACCAAAGCCGCTGCGGACTTTTTCACCGTAAAGCGCAATGGCAAAAAAATCTCTCCTTTAGAAGCGCCACCGACGGATTCTGTAAGTGGTTCTGAAGCCGTCAATGTGTTGAATGCCCCTACAGTACCCATCAGTTCTTGGCTGGTTCATGCGGTCAACGTTCAACGCAAGAAAGTACTGATTGCTATGAACGTTGAAACTCGCTATTCCATGGTGTTTGTTGGCATTCAAAAAGGGGATTGGCTCGAATTTACTAACCAACTGCTGGAACGGCTGTTTAACAACATGCAGTTCTTTGGTGAAGAGTTTGAAATGTGCGATGAAGAGAGCTTTGAAGAGATGTTCAATGAGTTCATCAAACTTCATCCTAAGCCTTTCTTTTGCCAACGCGGTGACCGCAGTGTACAGAGCCACATTAACGATGTCGCTTGGCAATTTGAAAATCGAGTTTACCAAGTTGGTTCTCTCCCAGACGGCCACGAAGAGTGCGCCAGCTTTGATGAGTGGATCAACAGTTTGATTCGCTCGACCAAACAGAAGAAAGATCACTTTCATCCTGACGAAGAAATGTTCATTGACTGGATGCAGACCTACAGCGAATTGGGCGACAACGAGGACAAGCTCATCCGCCAGTTATTTGGATCTCTACGCCGACAAATGATGCACGCCGAAATGGTTAAGCGCGGCATTCCAGATGATGGCTACTTTGATGAAATGAATGATCTACTTAACCAAGCGATCAATAAGTACAACGAAGAGATTGCCCCTGATAAGTTTAACGAAGTGACACCAGATAACGTCATCGACTTCAATCAAGCTAAAAAACGTAAACTACATTAAAAAATATAGATAATTAAAACAAAAACCAATCGATAATAAGGGCAACAATGTCAGGCAACTTACCTAATTTTCGTGAAGAGCAAAGCGCGAAGATCCCCGCGTTAACCTTACTCACCAATCTCGGCTATCAGTTCATTCCACCAAGTGAATGTGTGATTAAGCGTGGCAACCTCTCTACGGTTATTTTGCCTGACGTACTGCGTGATGTGCTCAAACACAAAACCTACTCGTTTATGGGGAAAGATCACTTGCTATCAGAAGCGGCTATCGACAAAATTGTCCACGAGCTAGCTAACCCTGCCATGAATGAAGGGCTGAAAACGGCGAATGAAAAATTGTATAACGCTCTGACGTATGGCATTGGCGTAACCGAGTTTGTTCATGGTAAAAAAGCCAACCCAACAATCAATGTCATTGATTGGCAAAACCCAGATAACAACCAATTTCACTTTACCGAAGAATTCGAGGTGGAAAATAGCCACGGTACTAAACACTTCATCCCAGATATTGTTTGTTTTGTAAATGGCTTACCTTGGGTGGTTATTGAGGCCAAGCGCCCAGATTCTTCAACGGTAGGTAAACCGACGATTGAAGAAGGTGTATCCCAAACGATCCGCAACCAAAAGCAAGACTATATCCCGCAATTATTTGCTTACAGCCAATTGGTCATGTCAATCAATGGGTACAAAGGCTTATACGGTACGTGTGGTACACCAAGCAAGTTCTGGGCGAAGTGGAAAGAAGAAGAGATCACCGAAGCCACATTCGCGCGTCTTAAAAACGCACCGCTTGTTCCAGCGCAGCTCGATAAGCTATTTGCTCACCGTCCAGCCAAAGTTCGTGATGAATACCTATCGCTGATTGCTGGCGGTGATTTGATGGTGACAGACCAAGACCGTTTATTGGTATCGCTACTTCGTCATGATCGTCTATTGGAAATGACCCAACTCTTTACCTTGTTCGATAAAAAAGCTGGCAAAATCGTTGCTCGTTATCAGCAGGTGTTTGGTATTAAAGCCCTGATCGAACGTGTCACCTCTTTTGAGGAGCAAGGCGCTCGAAACGGCGGTGTTATTTGGCATACCACAGGCTCAGGTAAATCTTTTACCATGGTGTTCTTATCTAAAGCGCTGATTTGGATTAAAGAACTCGCCAAGTGTCGTGTAGTGGTCGTGACTGACCGTGTTGACTTAGAAGACCAACTAGCGAGTACCTTTGCCTCTGGTGGTGCACTGTCTGAAAAAGATCGTAAAACTGCCATGGCTACAACGGGTAGACGTCTTGCAGAACAAATTGGTAAAGGTAATGAGCGTATTATCTTCTCCATCATCAACAAGTTTGGCACCGCAATTGAACTACCAGAGTGTTATAACGACAGCCCAGATATGATTGTGCTCGTTGATGAAGGCCACCGCAGTCAAAACGGTGAAAACAACATTCGCATGCAGCAAGCCTTACCAAAAGCGGCTTATATAGGCTTTACAGGGACACCGCTGCTGCAAGACGATAAGACTGAAAACAAGTTCGGTAAAATCATCCACTCATACACCATGCAACAAGCGGTGGAAGACAAAACCGTTACCCCGCTGCTGTACGAAGAACGTTTGCCTGAGCTAAGTACCAACGACAAAGCTCTCGATGCATGGTTTGATCGCATCACTGATAAGCTCACCGAAAAACAACGCACGGACTTGAAGAAAAAGTTTGCTCAAAAAGGTCAAATCTATCAAACCGAAGGTCGTATCGAGCTTATCGCTCACGACATTTCTGACCATTTCCAAAACTTTAAGCGCCAAGGTTTAAAAGGTCAGCTTGCTTGTGACTCAAAAGCCTCTGCTATCCAATATAAGAAGCTTCTCGACCAAATTGGCAAGGTGAGTTCAGTTGTTGCCATGTCGCCGCCAGATACACGCGAAGGACACGATACAGTTGATGGAGAAAGCAAGGATGTGGTTCAGAATTGGTGGAAAGAGAACGTACTGGACTCAGACTTTGGACAAGATGAAAAAGCCTACACTAAGTATATCATTGACGAATTCGGTAAAGATGACGGCCCCGACTTAATGATCGTGGTCGATAAACTTCTAACGGGCTTTGATGAACCAAAGAACACCGTACTTTACATCGATAAGCCGCTCAAGCAGCACAACCTTATCCAAGCCATTGCTCGCGTGAATCGTCTACACCAGAAGAAAGAGTTTGGTTACCTCATCGACTACCGAGGCATCTTAAAAGAGTTAGATGCCACCATCGCTGATTACCAAGATTTGGCTGAGCGTACCCAAGGTGGCTTTGATATTGACGACCTTAAAGGCTTATACAGTCGCATGGACACGGAATATAAGAAGCTGCCAGCGCTATACAGTGAACTCTGGGCATTTTTTATTGATGTAAAAAACACACAAGATCCGCAAGCAATGGCACGGGTATTTGCGCCGAACATAGAATATGTCGATGGTCAGCCTACCGATTTAAACCTAAAGAAACGCCAAGATTTTTATAGCACACTCACTGCGTTTGCTAATTGCTTAAAAGTCGCCCTGCAATCGGCCACCTACTTTGAAGACAAGAGCTTTGATGATAAACGTCAGGTTTATAAAGACACGCTAAAAAGCATGACATCGCTACGCCAAGTTGTCCGTCAGGATGCCGAAGAAACCATTGATTATGACGAGTATGCTGAGAGTATTCGCACCATGTTAGACAAGCACATCGGTGGCGTTGAGATCCAAGAATCTAAAGGGGTTTATCTGGTTGGCAACATGGGTAAGGATATAAAACCAGAAGAGCTAAGTGACGATGAAGCTCGTAACAAGAAAGATGCGATCACTGGTCGTGTCACTAAGATGATTGAGCAAGACCTTGCCGACGACCCTTACGCTCAAGAGTATTTCTCGAAGCTACTTAAGCAAGCGATTCAGCAAGCAAAAGAGATGTTTGATGCACCTGTTAAGCAATATCTCCTATTTGCTGATTTTGAAGAGCAAGTGAAAGAGCGCAAAGTCGAAGGGTTACCAACCGATCGCTTCGCAGAGCTAGATCCAAAAATTAAGCGTCATGTACAAGCTTACTTTGGACTGTTCTTAAAGCATGGCGCTGAAGGTCAAGGTCTTACTGAAGATGAATGCTTCAACTATGCAGTAGAGATTGACGAGAAAGTGCGTAAAGCGGTGGCTGAGTTTTCAATCAATCCATCAGAGATTGAAAACCAGATCACTCTAGAGGTACTTCCGTTGCTGTTTGCCGATTTAGGCGTCGATAAAGCGCAAGTCATTGCCGAAGAAGTCGTGCAAATCACCCGCTTGGGTTTAGCAGGTCACCAGTAATGGCTTCAACGGTCTCTGACGAACGTAACAAAGAGGAATACAGCTTCATCTATGGCGATGAGGCTGTGAGCTATGAGGTGCTGCGTAAGCCTATCAAACAAGGAAAAAAGCGAAGTATTACCATCAAGGTGCAACCCAACTGTGATGTCACAGTTAGTACCCCAGAAGACGCTGAGCTTGAGGACATTCACCAAGCGGTAATGAAACGTGCCAAGTGGATTTATGATGCCCTGAAAGAATTTCGAGGTCATTTGGAGTTTGTCCAGCCTAAATACTACGTCAGCGGTGAGATGCAGTTCTATCTTGGTCGTCGTTATGTGCTGAAGGTAGTAGAAGATGCAGATGCCTTGCCAACGGTAAAAATGACTCGCGGTAAGTTACTTGTCACCTTGACGAGGTTTAACGATGACAAAGCAGCCATGGTTAAAGCCTTAGTACGTAACTGGTACATGGTTCGTGCGCAGCGTATTTTCCATGAGCGTCTATCTGAGTTACTACCTCAAGCGACATGGGTTGATGGTATCCCAAGCTTTCGTGTACTGCCTATGACAAAGCAATGGGGAAGCTGTTCAGCCAAAGGGAACCTGATGCTCAACCCTCACCTAATTAAAGCGCCTAAAGAGTGCATTGACTACGTGATCCTACATGAGCTTTGCCACATCGCAGAGCATAACCACAGTGACAAGTTCTGGCGTTTGCTGACCAGTGTGATGCCGCATTGGAAAGAGGTTAAAAGCAAACTAGATGGTATGGCTGAGCTGTATTTGAATGAATAAGAAGAATAATGAGTAAATTATCGCAATCAAAGAAGATAGCACTCTTCTACAAGATAATCCAAATCAACGATATACCGCAAAAACGATTGCAGAAGCGATCACTACACGTTATCCAGAAGATTATGCGGAGAAAAGAGCTAACCCTCGGTTTGAGACAGAGCAAGATTTCATTTCGCAAGTTGTCGCTGAAATCGGCGCTCAGAAACAAGGTATTCTAAATCAATCAAACAAGATTAAGTGGCAAGATAAACCACGTCCTAGAGTTTACTGGTTTGATGATGGCACGTTGTTGGCGAATGATGAATCTTTACCCGAAGAAGAATCATCAGACGAAGCGCCGATAAACAATACGTTGAGTGAGTATGATTTATATCCGATCTTAATGGATTACCTAAAGTCAGAGCATCAACTTTATTGCTTACGAATCGATGAAAAGCGTTCTAAGAACAATTTAGGCAGCGGTGGTAATCAGTGGTTACATCCCGATATTGTCGCGATGGAACCCGTTGCTCAACAATGGCATCAATACGTTAAAAGCTGTGTACTTCAAGGTGGCGGTCAAAGCGTTCGCCTATGGTCATTTGAAGTTAAGAAAACCCTAACGATGGGCAACGTGCGTAAGTGTTTCTTCCAAGCGGTCAGCAACTCGTCATGGGCTAGCGAGGGCTACTTAGTGGCAACGTCGATTGCTGATAGTCGTGTTGAGCAAGAACTCCGTATGCTAAGCGCTCTGCATGGCATAGGTGTCATTCTACTTTCTGTAAACAATCCGTCTGAAAGTGAGTTACTGCTGCCAGCTAAAAAACGCCCTGAGATTGACTGGCAATCTGTTAACCGAATTGTTGAAGAGAACGCAGACTTCAAAGACTTTATCGATTTGGTTTCTAACTACTACCACTACCAAACGGGTCGCGTCCGCAGCAAAGATTGGAATCATTAAATTAATAGAT
>AAZW01000099.1 GCA_000169995.1 Vibrionales bacterium SWAT-3
GGTCTGTGTTGAGTTTGATTCCTTGGGATGTGCTTTTCGGTGGCATGTTGTTAGGTGTGTCGGCCATTGTTTTAATGTTGGGCATTGGTCGAGTTGCAGGTATTAGTGGCATTGTTAGCCGTTTACTGCCAGTTCGCACTAGCAACAACGAAAGTAAAGGCGTGGATACTGATAAAACTGACAAGTATTGGCGTATCGCATTTGTTGTCGGAATGGTCGTAAGTGGTTGGTTGTTAATCCCTACTGGTTACCAACTCCCTCAATTGGCAGAGATGAATCTCGTGGTGGTCGTTATTGCTGGTCTATTAGTCGGTTATGGCACGAAAACGGCGAATGGGTGCACTAGCGGGCATGGCATTGTGGGTATGGCACGTTTATCTAAGCGTTCAATTATCGCGACTTGTGTATTCATGGGTGTCGCAATGGCTACGGTGCTTGTTAAGAACCTAATGGGTTTGGGGGCATAATGAAAAACTCTTCATTTACTATCGTTGTTGGTTTGCTTGCTGGAGTCTTGTTTGGATCGGGTATGATTATTTCAGGCATGGTCGATCCTAACAAGGTACTAGGCTTCTTAGATGTGACTGGTGATTGGGACATAAGTCTCGCATTCGTAATGGGCGGTGCACTGATGGTGTTTGCGCCGTTTTATCATCTAGTCATTAAAAAGCGAGATAAAGCGATCAATGGTGAGCGATTAGATAGCCGCAATAATCCGGTAATCGACAGAAAGCTGATTGTGGGTTCCACAGCGTTTGGCTTAGGTTGGGGGCTTGCTGGCTTTTGTCCTGGTCCAGCGGTGACGAGTCTTAGTGGTGACAACCCTACCGTATGGGTATTTATGATAAGCATGCTGGTGGGTATGTGGCTTGCAGGTCGAACGAATAAAACCTGTTAGGGTAAACCTATCGTGTGTCTAATTGGCTTGATATAAGTATTTGAGAGGTCGACTCGCTTTAGCTCTATAGCCAGTCGGCCTCTTTTTAGATCTACAACAATTAATTGATGGTCGTTGAAACTGGACAGTGATCGCTGAGTTTGTAGTCCAGCACATCTTGTGTTTTAAATACCTGTTGTTTAGCAGGAGCTGCATTCAATGATTCACTCACCACAATATGATCAATAACAGAGCGGAACTGATGCGTGCGATGGTTGTTGCGGTTAGAGCGTACTTTGCAGTCTGCGCGTGTCTTTCGTGTCGCTAATTGCGCATCAGTATATTGTGTTAACTCTTTCCATATCCAATCTCGTGAGTACGCGAGGTTATGGTTAAAGTCGCCAAGAATTGCGTAGTCTTCGTTATTGCGCTCTCTTTGCTTTATCCACTTGTTCAATTGCTGAGCTTGCTCTTTTAAACGTGAGCAATCGCGGTTGGACTTATAAGCACCGCTGCATCCTGCTTTTAAATGAACAGATAGCATGTGAATGGGTTTAGTCTCTGTCTCTATAACGATATAGCTGGCAAACCTAAGTTTACTGTTGGACGTGGTTTCCAGTGGAAAGTCAGCGTAGTCGGTGAGGGCTACTCCTTTACGAACCGCAAACCCCGTGTATTGGTTCACTTCTTTAAATTGGTGGTTACCGTTCTTAGGTAGCGCCCGGTCAGACATTAAGATCTGATATTGATCACCAGCCACACGCTGAATGGCATTCACATCATCGACTTCTTGAAACGCAACCACATCTGCGTTTAAGGATTGAAAATACCTTCCGAGTTTATCGAAGTCGGCTTGATCTCGTTTATCAGAAAACTTATTCACAGCCTCGTTGGTTGATAACCATTCGATATTCCAACTGGATATGGTTAAAGGTTCAGCAATTGCTTGGTTGCTGAGTAAGCAACCTAACATTAACCACTTTTGTAGTCGTTTCATCCCAAATATCCCTAAATTTGTCGACCAATATTGATGAGCCGTTATCCTACAACACTTACCAAAAATTCAACTCTTTTTAGCAGTTTTTTTATTGTTACATTGTTTCTTTTCGAGTTGAGAACTAGCGTAATAATATTGAATTGATCTTAGTCAGCGTTCTCTTTTTATTGATCCAAATCAATACTCAAGTTTGGTGGTTCTCGTTAAATACGCCACAATATCTAGTGTTAGTTTAACGGTAAATCGCTCTATATAGTGTGTTTGTGGATAAGTCTGTGACTACCTCAAGAGTAAGGAGAAGTGGTGAAATCAATCGTAATCAAGCGTGATGGCTCAAGAGCTCCATTCAGTAGAGATCGCATCCAGGCTGCAGTGGAAGCAGCATCAGACAAAACCGATAAGGAAATTGCTATTTATGCATTGAATGTGGCATTAGCAGTTGAGTTGAAGCTCGAAGACTACGATGAAGTTCATATCTCTGAAATTCAAACCATGGTCGAGAACGAGCTAATGCAGGGACCATATAAGTCTCTAGCACGTGCATATATCGAATATCGTCACGACCGCGACATCGCTCGTGAAAAGCAAAGTGCGTTAACTCGTGAAATCGAAGGTTTGATCGAAGAAAGCAATGTTGATCTAATCAACGAAAACGCGAACAAAGATGGCAAAGTAATCCCAACTCAGCGTGACCTGCTAGCGGGTATCGTGGCTAAACACTATGCAAAAACTCACATTTTGCCACGTGACATCGTACATGCTCACGAGTGTGGTGACATTCACTACCACGATTTAGACTACGCACCGTTCTTCCCAATGTTTAACTGTATGCTTATCGACTTGAAAGGCATGTTAACGCATGGCTTCAAGATGGGTAACGCAGAAATCGATACGCCTAAGTCTATCTCTACGGCAACGGCGGTAACTGCGCAGATCATCGCACAAGTGGCGAGCCATATTTACGGCGGCACAACGATCAACCGCATCGACGAGGTTTTAGAACCTTATGTGATGGCAAGTTACGAGAAGCATCTATCGTTAGCGAAAGAGTGGGACATTCACAGCCCAGAAGCGTTTGCTATTTCTCGCACTGAAAAAGAGTGTTACGACGCATTCCAATCTCTAGAGTACGAAGTAAACACACTGCACACCGCTAATGGTCAAACGCCATTCGTTACGTTTGGTTTTGGTTTAGGTGAAAGCTGGGGCTCGAAACTGATTCAGCAATCTATCTTGAAGAATCGCATTGCAGGTTTGGGTAAGAACCGTAAAACAGCCGTGTTCCCTAAACTGGTCTTTGCTATCAAAGATGGTTTGAACCACCAGCCACAAGACCCAAACTACGATATCAAGCAATTGGCACTTGAGTGTGCGTCTAAACGTATGTACCCAGACATTCTTAACTACGGCAAGGTAGTAGAAGTGACAGGGTCATTCAAAACACCTATGGGTTGCCGTAGCTTCTTGAATACATACGAAGAAAACGGCGAGCTTATCCATGACGGTCGTAACAATTTGGGTGTTGTTAGCTTGAACTTGCCACGTATTGCGATCAACGCAAAACAAGATATGGCGAAGTTCTACGAGTTGCTTGATGAAAAACTAAAGCTTGCTCGTCGCGCATTAGAAACTCGTATTTCTCGTCTAGAAAACGTGAAAGCGCGTGTTGCTCCAATTCTATATATGGAAGGTGCATGTGGTGTTCGTTTGAAAGCTGATGATTCTATCGCTGATATTTTTAAGAACGGCGTGCTTCTGTGTCCCTTGGTTACATTGGTATCCACGAAGCGATGACTGCGCTTTACGGCACTGAAGTTCATTTGTACGACGATGGCGAAATGCGTACTAAAGCGCTTGAGCTGGTGGAGTACATGAAGCGTGAAGTGGAATCTTGGACGAAAGAGACAGGTTACGCGTTCAGCCTTTACGGCACACCAAGTGAAAACCTATGTAGCCGTTTCTGCAGCATCGATACCAAAGAGTTTGGTGTGATTGATGGTGTTACGGACCGCGGATACTACACAAACAGCTTCCACTTAGACGTGCAGAAGAAAGTGAACCCATACGACAAGATTGATTTCGAGATGCCTTATCCTGAAATCTCTAGCGGTGGCTTCATTTGTTACGGTGAATTCCCTAACATGCAGAAAAATATCGAAGCACTAGAAAACGTATGGGATTACAGCTATACACGTGTTCCTTACTACGGTACCAACACACCGATTGATGAGTGTTACGAGTGTGGTTACAACGGTGAGTTTGACTGTACAAGTAAGGGCTTTACCTGTCCTAAATGTGGCAACCATGACTCAACTAAAGTATCAGTAACACGCCGTGTTTGCGGTTACCTTGGTAGCCCAGATGCACGACCATTTAACTTTGGTAAGCAAGAAGAAGTTAAACGCCGCGTGAAGCATCTTTAGTAAGCCCTAAGATCAATAGCTAGCTTATTTAGAAGAGCTAAGTTTCTAAAAAATAAGATTGGTATCGGTGCTATGTCGATACCAATTCATTTGTTTTACTTCTCGCTATTTTTCGAGTTAAACCACTAAGCCATTACGAGTTCTCAATACTGCCTTATGAATTATCATCAATATCACCCAATCGACGTTGTAAATGGCCCCGGGACACGCTGCACCTTGTTCGTATCGGGTTGTGTGCACCAGTGCCGTGGGTGTTATAACCAGTCGACGCAAAGGTTGGATTCTGGGCATTTGTTCACTCAAGAACTACAAGACCACATTATTGCCGATCTGAATGACCCGCGAATCAAACGTCGTGGCTTGTCGCTTTCTGGTGGTGATCCTCTTCATCCTGCGAACGTTTCTGAAATACTTAAGTTGGTTAAGCGTGTAAAAGCAGAATGCGAAGGCAAAGATATCTGGATGTGGACTGGGTATGAACTTGGTGAATTGGATGAGAATCAGAAGCTAGTACTAGAATACGTTGATACCTTAATTGATGGGCGTTTCGAACAAGATAAAGCAGACCCAATGCTGGATTGGCGCGGTAGTTCAAACCAAATCATCCATCGATTTACTGATATATAACGGTTGTCGTGACTTAGCACACTCGTAAAACGAAAAAGGGCGTCATGGTAGCGCAATGCAACCAATCGGCCCTTGGGTGTGAGTTCTTTTCGTTTGTTCGCTCAAATTACCATTCAAGCAGCAACCTGATCTGGCTCTTCTATTAAGTTGTTGATCCATTTCTTAGAGTGAATTCGCTGGCTAGTTAACGCGATCTTCGCCAGCTCCTCCAGCAACACAATCATCAACACCCATTCTAAAGACCAGCCAAGCACCAAAGCGGTGAAATAGGCGAGGGGAATCCCGATTGCCCACTGACCAAATATGTCGATGAAGATGCTGTAGTTGATGTCACCACCACTTTTTAAAACACCTCCGATCCCAACCATGTTGAACACTCTCAATATCATCCCTGCCGCCATCACCAAGGCTACGTTGACGGCAGTATCTTTGAGTTGCAGGTGCGTCAAATCGATTAATTGAACAATGGCTGGCTTGGCGATAAAACACAGCGCTGCCAATAGTGTCGCAAGCGCACAACTCACAAGTACATAGCCCCAAGCGGTATTTTCAACACGTTGATAGTTCTTAGCACCAATCTCATTACCAAGGATGATCGAAGCAGCAACGGCAAAACCTAAGAAGGCTGAAATTAAGATACTTTCCACTGGCGATAGCAGTGAGATGATCGCAAGTTCACCAACCCCGATCTGACCTACAATAACGTTGTAAATCAGTATTCCACCAGCCCATGCCGTATCGTGAATCAGCATAGGAATCGCGATCTTAAAGTACTTCTTTCTGTGCTTAGGTAAGATTGCATCAAGCCAGCTCTCAATTGTAGGGAATAGATGCGCGTAATGTTTTCTCGCCATAACAAGCAATGCAATCGTCTGAAAGAATCGAGAAGCCGTGGTGCCAATCGCTGCGCCAACCACGCCGAGTTCTGGAAAGCCAAATAGTCCGAAGATCAGCAGGGCATTGAGAATCGCATTAACGATGATTGCCCAAATACTGATCTTGGTGGGCAATTTGGCTTCACCAACCGATCGCAGTGCGCTTTCTAGCGGCACGACGATCGCGGTACCAATAAGGCTGGCTCCTGTTATCCAAAGGTAATCCGTTGCCAAGCGGACGTAATCAGGGTCTGAGGCCACCACAGACACGACTGATTCAGGAGCCAATGTGTAAATCAAAATAAAAGGGATGATGGCAAAGATAGACAAAGCCCAAGATTGCGACAAGACACGTCGAATTCCATTGAAATCGCCCGCACCAAAATATTGCGAAGCTAGCACACTGACTGCACCGCTGATTCCCGATACCATGATTAGGTTAAAGAAGAAGATACGGTTGCCAACACCAACTGCTGCGGTTGCCGCATCACCAAGCTGATTGACCATGAAAATATCGACTACGCCGAGCAATGAAAACAACATGGTTTGCAGAGACACAGGTAAACCGATGCGCAGTAACTTTTGCCAAAAATCTTTGTCTAAATAACGATATGTCGAGAGCATCGCATTTCCCCTGTCGTGAATATGCGAGAAGTGTATCGGCATTTGTTTTAGCTGTATTGTTCAGGTTAATCACAAACTTTTGTCAAACTATCCACTTTGAGGATTTGGCAACTTGAATGAGCTAGTAATGGAATGAGCGAGAAACAAGAACGATATGAGATCTCTGAAAAGACGCATCAAGAGTTTGTCGATCAAAGCCATGTATTGGCATTCGAAGAGCTAGGTATCGTTCAATGTGGGACAGCATCGTGCCGTGATTTCTTTTCTGTCTATCGAAAGAACCAACAAAAGCACATGCTGCTGTACACCGTGAGAGGCAAAGGGTGGCTCGAAAGCGAAGGATGTCGATACATTCTAGAGCCGGGGTCATGCATCACTGTGCCTGCAGGCGTTGAGAATGGTTTTGGTATTGAAGAAGAAACATGGCAGATAGCGTGGATCTTTCTCTCGCGTGATAAGCAATGGGAAAATGTCATCAATGATGAGGTGAGTTATACGCTCTCTCCAGCAGCCGAAGTCGTCTCGTCTTGTATTCATACGTTGCTGAGAAGTATTGCCTTGCCCATTGATTTAGGCGGAGCGATTGCCATTCACAGCGTAGCGCAAATAGAGTTCATGATTAATGCGCCAGTCCCGCAGCAACAGTCTCGAAATTTGATTCGCTTGAGACGAGTGTTCGACAGCGTGCAAAAGCAGCTTCATAAAGAGTGGAACGTGCATGAACTGGCAAGCCTGTTTCCGTGTTCAGAGCCGCACTTCCACCGCTTGTGCCAACGTTATTACTCTCATAGCCCGATGACTCATATTATGCGTATGAGGATGGAGTACGCGGCTCGTTTGTTGAAATCCAGCGATTGGTCCATTCAACACATTGGCGAGATAGTCGGATATCCCAATGCCGCTAACTTTAGCACTCGGTTTAAGGCATGGTCAGGAATGACACCAAGACAATTCAAACAAAGTGCCCAATAACAATTTTAATCTGGCACACAGAAACATAAGAAAATAGGAACGTAAGACGGATATAAATAAAGAGCTTTGAATTGTGCAATGGGTCATTAGGTGTTTGAAATTTGCACTATTTAACCGTTTGAAACGACCAAGCTCTGATTACTTATGGTAACTAAGCGCTTCTATTAAAAAATGTTTCTGATTTGACTACGATAATGTTAACGTGAAGTACATTACTTGAATTTCAAAGGGTTGTGACTTTCATGTTTTCACATCTACCAAAACCAACTTTAGATCCAATTCTATCTCTTTCTGTTGCTTACCGCGGCGATACTCGTACTGATAAAGTCGACTTAGGTATTGGCGTTTACAAAAATGACCAAGGCGAAACACCGATCATGAAAGCCGTCTCTATGGCTCAGGATATCGTTGTTGAAACGCAGAAAACCAAAGCTTACGTTGGCCTAGCGGGCTGTGAAGAGTTCAACCAAAGCATGGTTGATCTACTGCTTAAAGGGACTTCTGCAATGGATCGCGTTGCTGCGATTCAAACACCGGGTGCAAGTGGTGCACTGCGTATGTTGGGTGACTTAATGAAAGTTTCTCAACCAGACACCACAGTTTGGATCTCAAACCCAAGCTATGTGAACCACAAACCTGTAATGGAAGCGGCAGGCTTAAAAGTTCGATACTACAATTACTTCAGTCCTGAAACGAAGCAAGTTGATACTGCAAGAATGTTGGATGACCTTTCAAAAGCGGGTCCATCAGATGTGGTATTACTGCACGGTTGCTGTCATAACCCAACGGGTGCGGATATCGACTTTGAAGCGTGGCAGGAAATTACCAAACTATCACAGAAAAATGGCTTCTTGCCGTTCGTTGATATTGCTTACCAAGGCTTTGGTGACGGGCTAGAAGAGGATGCAAAAGGTCTTCAGCATATGGCAAACAACGTGGAAGAAATGTTGATTACCACCTCTTGCTCAAAGAACTTCGGTTTGTACCGAGAAAGAACGGGCGCGGCGATTGTGATTGGTAAGAATAGCGAACACGTTGGCAACGCAAAAGGTAAGCTACTGACGCTTGCTCGCTCAACTTACACCATGCCGCCAGATCACGGTGCGGCTTTGGTGAAAACAATTCTTCAGAATCAAGAGCTAACAACGCTTTGGAAGCAAGAGTTGAGTGAAATGCAGCAACGTTTGTTAAATCTGCGCCAAAGTTTATGTGATGAATTGCGAAATACTTATAACACGTCACAATTTGATTTCATTGAAAGCCATAAAGGTATGTTTACTGTACTAGGCTTTAAAGAAACTCAAATGAATCAATTACGTGAAGAATATGGCATCTACGGTGTTGGTGATGGACGCATCAATATTGCAGGCCTTTCTGAATCCCACATTCCTTACGTAGCAAAAGCGATAGCCAACGTATCAAAATAGAAGGTGACTGAATGTATAATTGGAAAGCGATTATAATCCTAATGTTAAGTGGTGGCCTGTTTGCTTGTTCGACGACGACTCAAGCTCCTGTCGAGCCAGAGCAAAAGCCTCAAGTAGAACAACCTGTTGTGGATGACTCTTCAAAGACTGACGCAACTGAAGGCGAGAAAGTAACGGAACCTACTGAGAAGCCAGAAGAAGTAAAACCAGCTGAACCAGAAGCAAAGCCAAAACCTGAAGAAAAGCCGGTAGCGAAACCTACAAAAACCAGTGATGGTAAATTGATTCTTGGTGAAGAAGAGTGGGTATTTGTTCCAGGTTTAAAAGAAGCGTTTAAAGCACGTGTCGATACTGGTGCGACAACGTCTTCAATCAGTGCGGTTGATATCGTCGATTTTGAGCGTGACGGAAAAGACTGGGTTAAATTCAAGATTGAACATGATGGCATCACAACAGAAGAGATCAGCCTACCTGTAGAGCGTTGGGTGAAGATCAAACAATCTAGCGCTGAAGGCACACAACGTCGTGCCGTGGTAGTCGCTTCTATCCAAATTGGTGACCTAAAAGACAAAACTGAATTTACACTTGCAGATCGAACGCATCTTTCTTTCCCACTTCTTTTGGGAAGAAGCTTCTTTAGAGATGTTGCGGTTGTCGATGTAAGCCAGAAGTACGTTCAGAAGAAAGTGACTAAATAGACTTAGCTTCTGTTGATTCAGACTTGTTCTGAGACTTTCACTTTTGGAAAATTGAATCCCTGCTAATTGAATTAGCGGGGATTTTTTCGTTTTACGATCTAAAATCTTAGTAAATATCGTTAATTCGGCTCTGTTCGTCATCAGGTTACTGTTTAGCCTCGACAACGTGATCCAGATCTCTATATAATCCGCGCTTCGTTTTGTTTAATCCATACTTTCGTAGTTCTTATT
>AAZW01000098.1 GCA_000169995.1 Vibrionales bacterium SWAT-3
AGGAACTAATTGTATTAAGTTGTTCTAAAACAGTGGCTACTTTTGTTAGAGTAGTGAGACTGGTCAAATTAACCCAACTTAGTGACAGCGTTTTGCCGCTAGTTGACTAAGAAAGCTGAGAGCGAAAAATGCAGGAATTGCGATTTGTACTCATTATTGTTGGCGCACTAGCTATCGCCGCATTATTGTTCCACGGTTTGTGGACGAGTAAAAAAGAAGGGAAAGCAAAGTTTGGAGATAAGCCACTTGGCAAGCTAGATAACGATAGCTTAGACGATGCTGAAACCATCCCAAACCGTTCATTCGCCCCAGAAGATGATTTTGAAATAATCCGAAAAGAGCGTAAAGAGCCGGATTTTGCGGTATCGCCATCTGCGGCTGATCCGCTGATCGATTCTGATCCGCTTACAGCACCACAACCAAAAGAAGAGCAACAAGACGATATCGAGTTGAATGATTTGCCTTCTTTCAGTGTTGAAGACCCTATTAAGGTTGATAGCGAACCGGAACATGTTGAACAAGCGGTAGAACCAGAGGTTCCTAGCTTCGAACTGACCGATGAGCAAAAAGAAAGCCATGCAGGTTTTAAAGAGCAATATGGCTCTTTTGAAGAAGTTGAAGCAGAACAAGTTGATGATCCTGTAGTTGCAAGTGAGCCAATGGCTTCACAACAAACTTTTACTGTAAGTGAACCATTCCCAGCTAAAGAGAGTGTTGCTCCACAAGCAGCAACTCCTGTTGAAGAAACAAAGCAAGATGAAGAGTTAGGCTTAGAGGTGATTGCCCTCAATGTTCACTGTGCTGGAGAGATCCCATTTGTTGGTACTGAACTTTTCCGCAGTATGGAGAACAATGGCTTAACTTACGGTGAGATGTCTATTTACCACTGCTTTGCACAATCAGCTGATGAGCCTAAGGTTATCTTCAGTGTCGCAAATATGATGCAGCCTGGTACTTTAGAGCATGATGATCCAGCTGACTTTACGACTAAAGGTATTTCGTTCTTCATGACATTGCCATGCTATGGTCAAGCTGATCAAAACTTCAATGTGATGTTGAGTGCAGCACAGAAGATTGCTGATGATATGGGCGGAAACGTTCTGGATGAATCACGCAACCTAATGACACCAAACCGTTTATCAGACTATCGCAAACAGATTAGAGACTTCATGTCGGCAGCGAACGCTTAGCCATATTGTTTAGCCTAGTAAATAATCTATATTTATAGAAAAGGGCTCCTAAGGGAGCCCTTTTTGATATTTCAATCACGACAGAGAATGATATGAAAGAATCGATTCAAGTGACCCTAGAGCAGTTAAGAGAAACTCTGCACTATCATGCCGTTCGTTATTACGTAGAAGATAGCCCAGAGATTCCTGATGTTGAGTACGATCGATTAATGCAACAGTTGCTAAAGATCGAAGAAGAGAATCCAGAGCTAGTAACGGTTGACTCACCGAGCCAACGTGTTGGTGGTCAGCCACTAGATGGCTTCACACAAGTGACTCACGAGATCCCAATGCTTTCTCTGGATAATGCATTCTCTGATGAAGACTTAGATGCGTTCAATAAGCGTATGTCCGATAGGGCGCCAACCGCTAACCTTAAGACTTTCTGTTGTGAGCCTAAACTCGATGGCCTTGCTGTGAGCTTGCTTTACGTGAACGGGACATTAGTTCAAGCGGCGACTCGTGGTGATGGCGCGACGGGTGAGAACATCACTGAAAACGTACGTACCATCAGCTCGATTCCACTTAAGCTACAAGGCGAAGGTTGGCCAGAACGTATTGAAGTGCGTGGCGAAGTGTTCATGCCAAAAGCCGGCTTCGATAAACTGAACGAAATGGCGCTGAAGAAAGGCGAGAAAGTCTTTGTTAATCCGCGTAATGCAGCAGCAGGTAGTTTGCGTCAGCTGGATTCCCGTATTACCGCAAAACGCCCATTAGCTTTTTATGCTTACAGCGTGGGTGTGGTTGAAGGTGCAGAGCTCTCAACTAGCCACTACCAACGCTTCTTGCAGCTGAAAGGCTGGGGTTTACCTATGTGTCCTGAGACTAAGCAGCTTAGCTCACTTGAGGACGTAAAGGCTTATTATCAAGACATTATGACTCGCCGTGATGCTCTGGCTTACGAGATCGATGGTGTGGTGATTAAAGTCGACGATATTGCCGCTCAAGAAGTGCTTGGCTTTGTTGCCAGAGCCCCTCGTTGGGCGATTGCTTACAAGTTCCCGGCTCAAGAAGAGATTACCCTGCTTAACGATGTTGAGTTTCAGGTAGGCCGTACCGGCGCTATTACGCCTGTAGCTAAACTGGAGCCTATCTTTGTGGGTGGTGTGACGGTGAGTAATGCAACGCTACACAACGCTGATGAGATTGCTCGTCTAGGTGTGAAGGTAGGTGATAGCGTTATTATCCGCCGTGCTGGCGATGTGATTCCACAGATCGTTGCGGTTGTACAAGACCGTCGCCCTGAGACGGCCAAAGACATCGTTTTCCCTGATGCATGCCCAGTCTGTAACTCTTCGGTTGAGCGTGTAGAAGGTGAAGCTGTAGCGCGTTGTACAGGCGGTTTGGTGTGCCAAGCTCAACGTAAAGAAGCGCTTAAGCACTTTGTATCTAGAAAGGCGCTTGATGTTGATGGTCTTGGCGTCAAAGTCATAGAGCAGCTTGTCGATCGCGAGATGGTTGAGACACCAGCAGACCTATTTAAACTCAGTGCAGGTGTGATTACGGTGCTTGATCGTATGGGGCCTAAATCCGCTCAGAACGTGGTGAGCGCGTTGAATAAAGCGAAAGATACGACGTTAGCGCGTTTCCTTTATTCACTCGGTATTCGTGAAGTCGGTGAAGCGACAGCGATGAACTTAGCGCAGCATTTCAAGACATTAGAGCTAGTACAAGCGGCAACTCATGAGCAGCTCGTTGAGGTGTCCGATATTGGTGATATCGTTGCTAGTCATATTACGGCTTTCTTCTCACAAGAGAAAAACCGAGCGGTCGTTGAACAGCTTATCGAACTGGGTGTGAACTGGCCTGTGATTGAAGATGTGCCAGATGACCAAGAATTACCTTTAGAGGGTAAAGTGGTTGTGCTAACGGGTTCCCTGTCTCAATTGGGCCGAAGTGAAGCGAAAGCGGCACTTCAAGCGTTAGGTGCCAAAGTAACAGGCAGCGTATCTAAGAAAACCGATATCCTATTTGCCGGAGAAGCGGCAGGTTCTAAATTAATCAAAGCACAAGATTTAGGTATCGAAATAAGAACCGAAGAAGATCTAATTGCTCTTCTTTCGTAAGTAAATTCAGGTAAAAAAAGCTCAAAGGCACTCCATTTAAGGGAGTGCCTTTTTTGTGTCCGCTATAAAAATGGTGGCTTTTTAATTGTTGAGAATTTTGTTCCTATACGAACTATAAAATCAGGACAGTGACGGTGCTCAACATTAATAAAATAGCGTTCTAGTTATATCAGAAATGCGAGTCATATCTATTTTTATAGAGGATGGTTTAATTTAAATTGTTGTTTTATATTGATTTAGTTGTTGTTGTGTGTGGCCTTTCTAATTTATCGATCTGGATCACTAAGTACATGGTAAATTTGCACCAACTCATATTTTTTTAGATGAAAATTAAGTTCTCATTGATCTTTTTGAGGGCGAAGTTAGTCTTAATGCCATGGATGCACGATGTGTATACCCAGAAAGGAAATAGAGAATTCAGCGTTAAGGATTCTCAAACAAGAAAAGGTATTTCTCTCTACGGCGGCCAACTTTAGGTGGGGAATATTCAAACAGCTATATCCATTTTTAGGAGTTTTATTCCATGGAAAACAAATTTTTTAAAGTATCTGCGATTACTGCAGCAATGGTAGGTGCGCTTTCTGCTGCTCCAGCTATGGCTGAAGATCCAATTGGTCCTGAATATGCAAGCCAGGCATCAGAGTTCTTCTCTGAGTCTACTATTAGCGGTAACCTAAACTTTTTCATGCGTGCTCGTGACCGTGGTAATGTAGATGCAAATGGCAACGACACTGCTAAGACAACAAACTTAGATCACGGCTCTATCTTTGCTAACTTAGGTTTCCATTCAGGTTATGTTGCCGATGTAGTAGGTTTTGACGCAGTAGTATACAGCACATTTGATATGTGGGCTGGTGAAGAAACTGGCGGTTCGTTTGAACACGAGATGAACTTCTTTGACTGTGATTCTGCATACGGTGCAAGTACTGGTTGTGATTCTTACCAAACGGACAATGGTGTTTCTTTTGCAAAAGCAGCACTAAAGTTTAAGTTTGGCGAAAATATTAATGCACAACTTGGTTATTTCCAACCTTCTGTACCAAGTTCTTTAGGTGTGAACTGGTCATTTGCTCCTGGTACTTACCGTGGTGGTGAAATCGGTGGTAACTTTGGTGATTTAGCTGTTGGTTTCGTTTATGCAGACCAGTACAAAGCCCCTTGGTTCAAAGAAACATATGAATTCCGAGACGGTTCTTTCTGGGGTAGTCCTGGTAAAGATGTAGGCGATGTATATTCTGTAGGTGCTCGTTATACTCTAAGTAATGGCATTGGTCTTGATTTCGGTTACGGCGGCTTGACTGACGGTGATCGTAAAAACTTCCATGCTAAAGTTAAAGGAACGACAGATGGTGGTCTATTCTGGTCTCCACAACTTTACGTAGTTGATGACGACAACCAATTTGATAGCACAGCTTTCCAAGCGGCTTTATTAACGGCTAAATCTTTTGGTCAATACAGCTTCCGTGCTGAAGCGACATACACATCTGCAGATTCTGAAGATACACGTGGTAACGTCGGTAATATGTCTTACCGTCTAACTGAGCAGTACGGCGGCTCGAACGGCGCTTACGATATCTGGTGGAACAACCGTTCTGACTTTAACCACGATGGCGAATATGCTTTCTTCTTATCTTCAACTCGTGATTTCTCTGATGTTGGTGGTACAGGCTTCAGTGCTGGTGTAAGTGGTGCTTACGGTGCGGGTGCGAAAGCAGACGGCTACGATGAGCTAGTAGAATACGCATACAGCTTCTTCGCAAACTACGCGATTCAAGCGGGTGCACTGAAAGATGCTAATATCAGCTTCTACTACACTAACTTCTTTAATGATTCAGACGCGCCAAACTGGACTGGTTACTCTAACGCATTCTAAGACGAGACTGATTTCAAACTAGCACTAACAATTCCTTTCGGAGTTAAGTAAGTAAGTTAGATAAGAAATAGATAAAGCTGGGCATTTGCCCAGCTTTTTGCTTTTTAGGAGGTATTTATGAAACGTATTGGTCCCGTAACATTAATTGCTTTTGGTTTGATAGCATGCACTTCTTCACCGAAAACCGTGTCTGAGTTTTGGTATGGTCAAGGTGAGCGTTTTGGTTCCCGAGGGTATACGATAGATAATGACTCGTTGGCTGGTATTAAAGAAAAGGTTGAGTTTGATGAATCTGCTTACCTTGCAGGTTATGAAAAAGGAAAACTAGAGTTCTGTGATCCCTACAAAGCGTTTGAAAAAGGTATCAAAGGCACAAGGTATACAGATCAATGTGCCGATATGCCTCAGGAGGTGATGATCAAAGCTGAATGGCAGAGGGGATGGGATGCTTTTATTGGAGCCGACTTCTACAAGTTTCGGTAGGTTTAAGGCATTCAGTCATAAACCTACCTGGTATGATCACTGATGGGTACCACCATATGCTTTACATAACTCTCGGGGTAGTTGTTTTACTGCTCCGTCGTTGAATGTGCACGGCACACCAGCACCAAATACTTTACCTGCGTTATTCTGAGCCACAGAGGTTGGAGCTGAAAACATAAATACTGAGGCTAATGCTAAAGTTAAAAGTTTCATATTTGCCACCTTTTATACTTACCAAAAATAAACAAACCACATGTAAATGACATGCTTAATACTCTAGTATGTATATGGATGATGAAAGATCAAAGATATATAAAAATTTTCTATTAAAAATAACAATAGCTTATTTTGTTATCTATATCAGCAAGTTGTTGATTTTTAGTGTTCGTAAATATTCAGAAATGACAATTCTATACGTTATTGAAGGTAGAGCTGTTATAAGCGCTAGACTTTATTTTCTTTAATTATATTTGTCTTATACCGAAGGGTATTAAGTGTACTATTCGCTATTATTTAGAAGATAATAAAGGTTCAAAAACGAACACGAAATATCGGGTTATTAGAGTAATATCATGAATATAAGTGAAGCAGCAAAAATCACCAATCTATCAGCTAAGTCTATTCGTCTTTATGAAGATAAAGGCGTAATATCGTCTCCTACTCGGTCTGAAAATGGCTACAGAACCTATAGTGATAAGCAGATAAAACAACTAGGCATCGTTGCGAAGGCGAGGAGCGCTGGATTTTCACTTGATGAGTGTCGTTCTCTTGTGGAATTAGCGGATAATCCATGCCGTGAGAGTGCTGATGTGAAGGCTAAGGCTCTTAGCAAATTGAAAGAAGTAAACAAAAAAATAGAAGATCTGTTAGCTATCCAGAGCACTTTAAAAGAGTGGGTTGAGCTATGCCCTGGTGACTCTAATAGCCATTGCCCTATTATTGATTCCCTAGTGGATAAAAAGCCATAAGAGAAGACCTATGGCTTTACAGTAAGGTTTTTGATTAAGACCTGTTTGGAGCAATTGTTAATACAATACCATCTACGGCAGTAACGACAACTTCTGTTCCCGCTTTTAAGTCATGACTGCTCACGGCTGACCAGGTCGTGTCACCCAAGCGGATACGACATTTGCCTTTTTGAATGTCAGTATCGATTCGAGCTGTTTGCCCTACCAGCTGCTTTTCTCTTTGGTTGAGTTCTCTATTTGAATCTGACCGCTTATCACTAGATAGTTGCCTTCTCCACCACAACCAAGTGGTAATTAGGGAGAAGCTAGCAAAGGATAGCCATTGCATCTGCCAACCAATTGGTAGAGCACCCAAAAGAGCACCGACCAACATGGCTGAGATGCCTATCCACAAAAAGTAACCAGCGGTTCCAACCAGTTCAAGTGCAAGCAACGCTAGACCAAATGCCAGCCAGTGCCAGTGGTTTACTTGTTCTAGTAATTCGACCATAAGTTAGTCCTTACTATTTGTATCATTCTTGTGTGTGAACATTTCTGCAATACCAGCAACAGAGCCCATTAGGCCAGTCGCTTCAAGTGGTAGCATGATGATCTTACCGTTTTCTGCTTGTCCAATTGACTTCAATGCTTCGGTATAGCCTTGTGCAATAAAGTAGTTCACGGCTTGCATGTCACCCTGTGCAATCGCGGTTGATACCATTTCTGTTGCTTTCGCTTCTGCTTCTGCCGCACGTTCACGCGCTTCTGCTTGAAGTATTGCGGCTTGCTTTTCACCTTCAGCTTTTAGGATCTCTGATTGTTTGTGACCTTCAGCCTTAAGGATCTCAGCTTGTCTTACACCTTCTGCTTCTAAGATATCGGCACGCTTGTTACGTTCCGCTTTCATCTGAGCATTCATCGCAGCCGTCAGGTCTGCTGGTGGTTGTACGTCTTTAATTTCGATACGGGTAACCTTTACGCCCCACGGGTTGGTGGCTTCATCCACGATGTTAAGAAGCTTGGTGTTGATCATGTCACGTTGACTTAGCATCTCATCAAGTTCCATTGAACCCAGTACCGTACGAATGTTAGTCAAAGTTAGGTTACGAATCGCGTGTTCGAGGTCATTGACTTCATACGCTGCTCGCGGAGCATCAATCACTTGTACGAAACAGACCGCATCAATAACCACATTGGCATTGTCTTTAGAGATAACTTCTTGCGCGGGGATATCAAGAACCCGCTCCATCATATTGATTCGTTGACCGATTTTATCAATGAACGGAATGATCAAGTTAAGGCCTGGTTTTAGGGTGTGTGTGTAGCGGCCGAAGCGCTCCACCGTCCAGTTATTACCCTGTGGTACGGTTTTTACACCAGCGAAAATAAAGAGCAGTGCGACGACAGTAAAGACGCCAATAGTAATCAAAGTATCGATAGGCATACAAAGTCCTTTGCAAGTTTAAGTTTCAAATTATTTATTACTCATACTGACGCATATTTAAAGTGGGGGCAAATTTATAAATGAGAAATGGGCCATAAAACATTGATTTTATGGCCCATTATGAGTTTTTCATTCAAAAAGCTTATGAGTTGCTTTGTTGAATTTGTATTTGACTACTTACTGTATAGGTATCAGGAACCTGATTAGTAAAGTAGAGAGTAAAGCTGACGACGGTACTTGCTAGCAACAGGGTTGCCTTGTCCAAGTGCACTTAGAATATCCATGAACTCTTTTTTCATGTCTCCATCAAGAGCATTGAGGTCTTTGACTAGGAAAGACCACAGTAGGTCCATTGCTTCTTCACTGCGGTTTACTTGATGGTATTGCAGTGCCAATTCTGATGCGGTTTTCGCATCGCTTGGATTTTGCTGAAGCGCCGCTTCTAATGCTTGGATCTCTGGGCTATCGGCTGCTTGCTTATGAAGTTCAAGCTTGGCGACTAAGCCTTTGTAGTAATTGTCTTGGTACTCGAGTGGAATTGTTGCTAGTTGAGCCTCTGCAAGGTCAAATTGCTGGGTTTCTAGTAGGCACTCTGCAATGGCCAGTTTAACTTCACCTTTGCTCGTTAGTTCAGCTGGAAGCTGCTGCATAGCCGCTAAAGCTTGAGTATGCTCACCAGCTTGCATTTGCTCAAGTGCTTGGCGTAGCGCCAATTCATCTTGGCTTGGCAGGTGTTTGCCAAGCATTTCCACTATTGCTTCTATACGCTGAGGGCCACCTAGGCCATCGACAGGTTGACCGTTAACAAACAGTGCAATAGTCGGCAGTGCTTGAACACCAAATTGGCTAGCAATGGCTTGCTCTTGTTCGCAATTTAATAGCGCGAGTGTGAATGCACCATTGTATTGCTGAGTTAAGGTTTGAAGTTCAGGAATGACTTGAGCACTCTCTTGGCTCATTGGTGCCCAAAAATGGATGAGGACAGGGGTCTGCATCGAACCTTCTAGTACTTGACGAAAGTTCTGCTCATTAAGTTCAACAATATGCGGAGATTGCATTTACGTTCCTTGAGATTTGTTTTGGGATACGTTGCAAATATGGGGGGATAAGCGGGTAACTTCAAGATCTAACTGGGTAATCTAGGATAAAAAGAGGCAAAAATAGAAAAACGCCATGCTTCAACGTTGATAGAGTTGTTAGCTCAACATGGAAGACACAGCGTTCTCAGTGAGTTGGTCAGTGAGGTATTACGTAAGATACTCAAAACAGAATAAACAACGTAATTGCCAGACTCAGACCTACCAAATTAAGGCGGTTTAAAGTCATGAAGTATCCAAAGGGTTAGTACATCAATTGGGGATAACTGATGAGATAGGCTAAATCATGACATCTTATTGTTACGAATAAATTACATCGTTACATTAAAGTTTGCGACTGTTCATTCAAAGTTAGTAATTTATGCGGCTTTTCTTAGAATAGGGTCTAGCAAGCGGCTCGGAAGTAATCTTTTTAATACAGCAAACACCTTAGTGGGAGTGGTGACTCGGTATCTTAACTTTGGCTTACTGGCGGTGAGCGCGTGATAAACAGGTTCGATACAGCTTTCAGCAGGCAAAACAAACGCGTTATTCGATGACTCTTTCTCAAGTCGGTCTTTTTGTTTTTGGTAAGCATTTTGATGAACACTGCCCTCGATGCTGATCCACTTATTGAAAGCTTTTAAGGCGTTGGTTCTAAATTGGGTTTCTATTGGACCGGGCTGCAGTAATGAAATGTGTATGCCACTGCCATGCAGCTCTAAACGCAGAGTGTCTGTCCAACCTTCAATAGCGAACTTTGATGCATTATATGCACCACGATATTTCATCGCAGCAAAGCCGAGTACGGAACTGTTTTGGACAATACGCCCTTCGCCACGCTCTCGCATATGAGGCAGGATCTGGCAAACGAGGTGGTGCCAACCAAAAAAGTTGGTTTCGAACTGTTCTCTTAGCCCTTGCGTCGGGAGATCTTCTAAGGCACCGGCCTGACCATACGCGCCATTGTTGAACAGTCCATATAACCCATTTGGCGCTAGCTCTATGGCTTGCTTAGCTCCGTTCTCAATACTTTCCTTGTTGGCAAGATCCAACTGGATACAGGTGAGGCCTTCTTCTTGAAGACGTTGAACGTCTTGTGGGTCGCGGCAAGATGCGATGACATGAAAGCCGCGTTTGTGAAGTGCGTGAGCACAGGTATAGCCAATGCCAGTTGAGCAACCAGTGATGAGAATCGACTTGTTCACACTTAATCCTTTGTAAGAGCTTATTTGCTCTTAGAGTAAAGAATTAGTCTTGATGTTGTAACAAGTTTTTTAATGCAGGCTCGATTCTTGAGTA
>AAZW01000097.1 GCA_000169995.1 Vibrionales bacterium SWAT-3
AGGCTTTGGCGCTGCTCGGGAGATATGTAGGCAAGCTTACCTGAAGCTTGATAGTTTTCTATCTGTAATAGGCGGCTTTGGTGCGTTTGCCATTCGACACTCGTCGGTTGTTCCGGGATAGACGAGCAACCCACCATGATTATGGTAATAAAAATAAGAGACGCGATTTTACGAAGCTTGCCCATATTTGCTCACAACTTGTTCAAATTCATCTAAAAAACGCTTCAACTATAGCATTGAATTCACGAAGTCAGGAAAACAAATCCCGCTTGCTCTTTAAATAGAGCCATGCATCAAGTAAAATTCGCCCCTTGTTTCCATTCCCTGATCGAGAACTTCTGATACATGTCTTTGCTTGCCGTAGGTATCAATCACAATACAGCGTCGGTTGAATTGCGAGAAAAAGTCGCTTTTGGTCCAGATAAACTGTCTGAGGCACTTAAGCAACTTAACGCAAATGCACACGTAAATGGAAGTGTCATACTTTCTACCTGTAACCGAACTGAAGTGTATTGTGACGTTAAAAGCGGAGCAAAAAACAAGCTTATCGATTGGTTGTCGGTTTTCCACCAAGTTAGCCCTGAAGAGCTAAAGCCAAGTCTTTATATCCATGAAGAGCAGGCTGCCATTAAACATTTAATGCGCGTTGCTTGTGGTTTGGACTCTTTGGTTTTGGGTGAGCCGCAAATCTTAGGTCAGGTTAAGCAAGCTTATACAGACTCTCGTGGTAGTAAGTCTGTCGATGCTTCAATGGAAAAGCTGTTCCAGAAATCATTTTCTGTGGCGAAGCGCGTTCGAACGGAAACAGAAATCGGCGGAAGTGCGGTGTCTGTGGCTTACGCAGCTTGTACTTTAGCCAAGCATATTTTTGAGTCGATTGCTGACTCTACTGTGCTGTTAGTTGGTGCTGGTGAAACGATTGAACTTGTGGCTAAGCACCTTTCAGCAAATGGCTGTACTAAAATGATTGTGGCTAACCGAACTCGTGAGCGTGCTTTAGGATTAGCCGAAGAGTTTGGTGCTGAAGTGATCAGCTTAAATGAAATTCCGGATCATCTGCACAGAGCAGATATTGTGATCAGTTCAACTGCAAGCCCGCTGCCAATTATTGGTAAAGGTATGGTTGAGACTGCTCTAAAAACAAGAAAGCATCAACCTATGTTATTGGTTGATATTGCAGTGCCTCGTGATGTGGAATCACAGGTTGGCGAACTGAACGATGCTTACTTGTATTCGGTTGATGATTTGCAGTCGATTGTTGATGGCAACATCGAGCAACGTAAAGTGGAAGCAATCCAAGCTGAAGCGATCGTCAGTGAAGAAAGTGCCGCGTTCATGAGTTGGATGCGTTCACTACAAGCGGTCGACAGCATTCGTGAGTACCGAAAGTCGGCGAATGAAATCCGCGAAGAATTATTGAGTAAAAGTTTACAATCACTTGCCGCTGGCGGTGACCCTGAGAAAGTTTTACTAGAGCTTAGTAATAAGCTCACAAACAAATTGATCCATGCTCCAACCCGCGCACTACAAAGTGCTGCTGAGCAAGGAGAACCTGCGAAATTAACGGTCATTAGACAGAGTTTGGGCCTAGAAGACCCTCAATAATATTAGACCTCCAACAAGATAAGACATTATGAAAGCCTCGATTCTAGTAAAGCTTGAAACACTTGTTGAACGCTACGAAGAAGTTCAACACCTGCTTGGCGATCCAGATGTGATCGGTGATCAAAACAAATTCCGTGCACTATCTAAAGAGTACTCTCAGTTAGAAGAAGTGACTAAGTGCTTCCAAGCTTACCAGCAAGCTCAAGACGATCTAGAAGCTGCCGAAGATATGGCGCAGGAAGACGACGAAGAGATGCGCGAAATGGCGCAGGAAGAGATTAAAGAAGCGAAAGAAGCGATTGAGCGTCTAACTGATGAACTTCAGATTCTTCTTCTACCTAAAGATCCAAACGACGAGCGTAACTGTTTCTTAGAAATCCGTGCCGGTGCGGGTGGTGATGAAGCGGGTATCTTCGCGGGTAACCTTTTCCGTATGTACTCTAAGTTTGCAGAGAAGAAAGGCTGGCGCGTTGAGGTAATGAGCAGCAATGACTCAGAGCAAGGCGGCTACAAAGAGATGATCGCTAAAGTAAGCGGTGAAGGCGTTTACGGCGTAATGAAGTTTGAATCAGGCGGTCACCGTGTTCAACGTGTACCAGAGACTGAATCTCAAGGCCGTGTTCATACTTCTGCATGTACTGTTGCTGTTATGCCTGAAATCCCAGAAGCGGATCTTCCGGAAATTAAGGCTGCAGACCTGAAAATTGATACCTTCCGTGCATCTGGCGCGGGTGGTCAGCACGTTAACACCACGGATTCAGCTATCCGTATTACTCACTTGCCAACCGGTACAGTAGTTGAGTGTCAAGACGAGCGTTCTCAACATAAAAACAAAGCAAAGGCGATGGCTGTTCTTGCTGCGCGTATTGTACAAGCTGAAGAAGAGCGTCGTGCTGCTGAAGTTTCAGACACGCGTCGTAACCTACTAGGCTCGGGTGACCGTAGTGACCGTATCCGTACTTACAACTACCCGCAAGGTCGTGTTTCTGACCACCGCATCAACCTAACACTTTACCGCCTAAACGAAGTGTTAGAAGGTGACATGCAAAGTCTGATTGATCCGGTTCTACAAGAGCACCAAGCAGACCAACTTGCTGCGCTAGCTGAGAACAACTAAACCCTATGCAATCTGCCTATACGGTTGAAAGTGCATTAAAAGCAGCAATCGTAGCGCTTCAAGAGGGTGACAACACGTCACCCTCAATTGATGCTGCGGTACTGCTTTGTCACGCCTTAGATAAACCAAGATCTTACCTGTTAACTTGGCCTGAGACGCACCTTACCTCAGAACAAGAATCTGAATTTCAAGCCCTTTTAAAACGTCGTTTAACCGGTGAGCCTGTGGCTTACATTGTCGGTGAACGTGAGTTTTGGTCGCTGCCGTTAAAAGTTTCGCCATCTACTTTAATTCCTCGCCCGGATACTGAGCGTTTGGTTGAAGTCGCGCTGGATAAAACCTATGGCAAACAAGGTGCGATTCTGGATTTAGGGACAGGTACTGGTGCTATTGCATTGGCGCTGGCGTCTGAGATGCCCAATCGACCAGTGACAGGTATTGACCTTCGTCCTGAAGCTCAAGCGCTTGCAACAGAGAATGCGAAACGCTTAAACATCACCAATGCCACGTTCTTGCATGGCAGTTGGTTTGATCCGCTTAGCGGTCTGGCTTCTGATGGCGATGAGGTTAAGTTCTCTCTGATTGTCTCTAACCCACCTTATATAGAGAAAGATGACCCTCATCTCTCGCAAGGCGATGTGCGTTTTGAGCCGATTACAGCGCTTGTCGCTGAAGAGAAAGGGCTTGCTGACATTCGCTACATTTCTGAAAACGCACGTGGCTTTTTAGAAGATGAGGGTTGGTTGGCATTTGAACACGGTTACGACCAAGGCTTGGCTGTACGTGAGATAATGCAAACGCTAGGTTATCTCGATGTGGTTACAGAGAAAGATTACTGCGGTAATGACCGAGTGACATTAGGTCGTTATTACTCATAGTTCGTTGTCGTTTGCTTGGGGGCTTAGTTGTTGCTAGCCACTCATGTAACCCTAGAGGGCGAACTTACGAAATTGATACCTTTAACGCGAAATTACATTTGACTCGGTAATGCATTTAACGCAGAAATACAGAGCAACAACGGGGCCAATGTCGCTCGTGTTAACGAAAGCACATATAAAAATATAAAGGAATACCATGTACGAAGGTTTAAAACATTTTCACCTACTAACGATTGCGATAAGCGTGTCACTTCTTTCAATTCGTTTCGTTCTTATGATGGCGAACTCACCAAAGCTTAAGCACCCTTTCTTGCAGCGTTTCCCTCATATCAACGACTCGTTGCTATTGCTATCGGGTATTGGCTTGATTTTTATCACTGGCTTCATTCCATTTACTCCAGCTGCGCCATGGCTAACAGAAAAGCTAACTTGTGTGATGGCTTACATCGCATTGGGTTTCTTTGCGCTTAAACTGGGTAAAAATAAACTATTGAGAGTATTCTCATTCTTCGGTGCGCTTGGCTGGTTAGCTATGGCAGGCAAAATTGCGATGACGAAGACACCAACATTTTTCGGTTAATGATCTCCTTATTTCGGTTAACTACCTATGTACGAATTTTTTGACGAAGACTTTGACCAGCTAGAATTAGCTGAAGGTGCATTGATCTTAAATAAAGCGATTAACCCAGAGACTCAAGATAGTTGGGCTGAGCAAGAATTGGCGAGATTGTTTAAAGAAGCTGAGTTTGCTTTGGTTCATGAAACCGACGAGCAACAGAAGTTTGAGTCCTTTATTCGACTATTCTTCTATGAATGGGGCTTTGCGGGTGATAAAGACGCTTACTTCTCTTCAGAGAACGCTTTCATCGATAAAGTGCTAGAGCGTAAGAAAGGCATTCCAGTCAGTCTTGGTGCGATCTTTCTTTTTCTAGGTCGCAAGCTAGGCTTTCCTGTAGAGGGGATCTCTTTCCCGACTCAGTTTCTGCTTAAAGTGACTTGGTACGGTCAAGCAGCAGTGTATATCAACCCCTACAATGGTGAATACGTTGGTGAACAGACACTGCGAGCGTGGTTGATTGGTCATGATGGACCATTGGCTAAGCTTAAATCAGAGCATTTAGAAGTGGCTGACCATCCAACAATCATTGGTAAGTGGTTAGCGTTGCTAAAGAGTGCACTACTGAGAGAAGAGCGCTATACGCTAGCATTGAAATGTACCGACCTTGCATTAACGTTTGTACCTGACGACCCGTATGAAATCCGCGACCGTGGCTTTATCTATCAGCAGTTGGATTGTCACCAAGTGGCAGCGACGGATTACCAATATTTTATCGACCAATGCCCAGATGACCCTGCATCTGAGTTACTTAAATCTCAAGTGAACGTCATGAATGAAAAGACCGTGGTTGTTCACTAATTAATAATTATTTAGAGAGAATATGATGGAACAGAAAACAGTTCATATTGGCGATATGCCAATTGCTAACGACAAGCCATTTACGCTATTTGCAGGCATGAACGTTCTTGAATCTCGCGATCTAGCAATGCAGATCTGTGAGCACTACGTGAAAGTAACTGAAAAGCTGGGTATCCCTTATGTATTTAAGGCGTCTTTTGACAAGGCAAACCGCAGCTCAGTTCACTCATACCGTGGCCCTGGTATGGAAGAAGGTCTAAAAATCTTCCAAGAATTGAAAGACACATTCGGCGTGAAGATCATCACTGATGTTCACACTGAAGCACAAGCTCAGCCGGTTGCTGATGTGGTTGATGTTATTCAACTTCCAGCATTCCTAGCTCGTCAAACTGACCTTGTTGAGGCGATGGCTAAGACTGGCGCAGTTATCAATGTGAAGAAGCCTCAGTTCATGAGCCCGAACCAAGTTGGTAACATCGTTGATAAATTCGCAGAATGTGGCAACGACAAGATTATCCTTTGTGAGCGTGGCTCTTGCATGGGTTATGACAACCTAGTTGTAGATATGCTTGGTTTTGGTGTAATGAAGAAATCTTCAAACGGCAGCCCAATCATCTTTGACGTGACGCACTCTCTACAGATGCGTGACCCTTCAGGTGCTGCATCTGGCGGTCGTCGTGAGCAAACGGTTGAACTTGCAAAAGCGGGTCTTGCGACAGGTATTGCTGGTCTGTTCATTGAAGCTCACCCGAACCCAGATCAAGCGCGTTGTGACGGTCCATCGGCACTGCCTCTAGACAAGCTTGAGCCGTTCTTGAAGCAGATGAAAGCACTTGATGACCTTATCAAAGGCTTTAACCACATCGATATTAAATAATCGAACTGTATAGAATTAAGAGCCGGTGCAAGTGCCGGCTTTTTTGTACCTATAGCTAAGTGAATGGCTACTAGCTTGAGATCCTTAAGCTAGCGTTAGTGTGGTTTTGTGATGTTATAACATACTGGTAAGGCTTTGATAAATCGAATAAATTTAACGAATGTCACTCTATGGGGAATCTGGATTGAGTAAATCACAAATAATCTAAAAAATTATGAAAACGTTTGCCTGTGATCACTTATTTGCTCAAATGCAACTTTGTCGCTTTGTTACACACTCGATAGGGGATTAAGGTGATCTATCCTACATAAATATGAAATCACTCTGTTAGGTTTACCGTCTTAATTTAAACTACTTCAAGTTTTACCATTCTCTAACGATGTTTATTAAGTAAGTATTGGCTCTATGAGAGCGGTTGAAGCAGTGGATTCCCCTAAAAAGTTCAAAGGTATGACAATGAAGCAACGCCTTATTCTAAAGACAGCACTAAGTGCTGCAATTCTAGCGACTTTAGCTGGTTGTGCGTCTCAATCTGCTCATGATTGGAACCAAGACGAAACTTACAAGCTAACGATTCTTCACACTAACGACAACCATGGTCGCTTCTGGCAGAACAAATACGGCGAGTACGGCATGTCTGCACGTAAAACGCTGGTTGATCAACTTCGTGCAGAAGTTGAAGCAGAAGGCGGTAGCGTGTTGCTTCTATCTGGTGGTGACATCAACACAGGTGTACCAGAGTCAGATCTTCAGGATGCAGAACCTGATTTTAAAGGTATGAACAAGATTGGTTACGATGCAATGGCACTTGGTAACCATGAGTTTGATAACTCACTAGACGTACTACAAAAGCAAATCGATTGGGCTAACTTCCCAATGTTATCTGCAAACATCTACGATAAAGCGACTGGCGAACGTAAGTTCCAAGCTTATGAGATGTTTGAAAAGCAAGGTATTAAAATTGCGGTTATTGGTTTAACAACTGAAGATACTCAAAAGATTGGTAACCCTGAGTTTATCGCAGGTATTGACTTCCGTGACCCTAAAGAAGAAGCGAAGAAACTGATCGCTGAACTTAAAGAAACAGAAAAACCAGATCTTATCTTTGCTGTGACTCACATGGGTCACTACGAAAATGGTCAGCGTGGCGTTAACGCACCTGGTGATGTTGCACTAGCGCGTTACCTAGACGAAGGTGACCTAGACATGATCGTTGGTGGTCACTCTCAAGAGCCTGTATGTATGGAAGGCCCTAACGTTGCGAAGAAAAACTTCAAGCCGGGTGATGAGTGTAAACCTGACCTTCAAAACGGTACTTACATCGTTCAAGCTCACGAATGGGGCAAATACGTAGGCCGTGCTGATTACGAATTCCGTAATGGCGAACTAGAAATGGTGAGCTACGACCTAATCCCAGTTAACCTGAAGAAAAAGGTTAAGATCGACGGTAAGAAGCAACGCGTACTTATCCAAGACGAGATTGCGCAAGATCCAGAACTACTAGAGTTCCTACGTCCATTCCAAGAGCAAGGCCAAGCACAGCTTGAAGTTAAGATTGCTGAAACAAATGGCAAGCTTGAAGGTGACCGTAACGTAGTTCGTTTCCAACAGACTAACCTAGGTCGTCTGATTGCAACTTCTCACATGGAGCGTGCAAAAGCAGACTTCGCTGTGATGAACTCTGGTGGTGTTCGTGATTCAATTGAAGCGGGTGAAGTAACATACAAAGATGTACTAACAGTACAGCCTTTTGCAAACATCCTGACTTACACAGACATGACGGGTAAAGAAGTTCTAGATTACCTAAACGTAGTTGCGACTAAACCAATCGATTCAGGTGCTTACGCACAATTCGCAGGTATCTCAATGACGGTAGCGAACGGTGAAGTGTCTGACGTTGTTATTGGTGGTAAGCCACTTAACTTAGAAGAAACGTACCGCTTCACAGTACCAAGCTTTAACGCTGCTGGTGGTGACGGCTACCCTAAACTGTCTGACCACCCTGGTTACGTAAACACTGGTTTTGTTGACGCTGAAGTACTGAAAGAGTACCTAGAAGCGAATAGCCCAGTTGATGTGAACAAGTACGCACCTTCTGGTCAAATTGTTTACAAGTAATTGGATCGTCAAGCGCTAAATTCGATTGACTCTAGCGCCATGATAAATTTAACTAAAGCGACGCTCCGGCGTCGCTTTTTGTTTATCTATCGTTTGGATTTGTTATGACCCCTGCAATCAATCTTGCCAAGAAAAAGAAAATCGCTCATACGGTGCATCAATATCACCACGATGCCAACAATACTAACTATGGCTTAGAAGCCGTTGAGGCGCTCGGTCAGGATCCTAAACGTGTGTTCAAAACGCTGCTATTCTGCCTAAATGGTGTCGCTAAAGACTTGGCTGTTGCGGTGATTCCTGTCGACCAGAAACTAAATTTGAAACTTGCGGCTAAAGCGGCAAAAGGTAAAAAAGCAGAGATGGCCAACCCAGATATTGCTCAGAAAACCACAGGTTATGTAGTAGGGGGGATCAGTCCGCTTGGTCAGAAGAAAGCGCTGCCGACTTTTGTTCATTCCAGTGCGACGGGTTTTGAAACGATCTGCGTAAGTGCAGGCAAGCGAGGGTTGGAAATTGAACTTGCCCCTAAAGATTTAGCTCAACTAACTCGAGCTCAGTTTACTGATTTGTGCTTGCAAGCTGATGGCTAGTCGTTACAAGGCATGATGTATAAAATAACAAATAAAAACGCCCACTTAGTCGTGGGCGTTTTTGTATACGGAATCACTCTACTTTTTCAGGCCCAGAGTACCACCAACACGTTTTGCTGCTGGTTTATTTGGTCGGTTTGACTCTTGGTGGCGATTAGTCGGCTTGCCACCTCGGTGGTCGGCATTACCACGGCCAGCGCGATTGCGATCTGAACTCTTGTTGTCTGAGTTAGAGCGCTCTGATCGAGAATTCGATTTCCAATTCTCTGTATTGCCCTTGCTTTGGCCTTTGTTTTCGCCATTCGATGAATTACGACCACGCTTTGAATTAGGCGCATGACGGAATTCATCCGCGTTATTACCGCGGTAAGTACGAGTACGGTTTTCTTTTGGATTACGGCGAGCGGTCGAAGCTTGGTTCTCTTCACGGCTATCAAACAGCTTAGCGTCTGTCGCCTTGCGGATGCGTTGGCCCTTCGCATTAATTTTCGATGCGTCTTCAGTACTTACAGAACCTTCACACATCGCTAGTATTTCTGCGATCTCTTCTTCGCTCAAGTAACGCCACTTACCATTAGGGATACCGTCCAAAGAGATGTTCATGATACGAACACGACGCAGTTTGAAAACTTCATAGCCAAGCGCTTCACACATACGACGAATTTGGCGGTTCAGACCTTGCGTTAACGTGATTCGGAATGAGAACTTAGTTTCTTTCTCAACCTTACACGGCAAAGTCACCGTATCTAGGATAGGCACACCCGCTGCCATTTTCTGTAAGAACTCACCAGTGATTGGCTTATCAACGCGAACCACATATTCTTTTTCGTGGTTGTTACCAGCACGAAGAATCTTATTTACGATGTCACCGTCGTTTGTTAGGAAGATCAAACCATCAGATGGTTTATCCAAACGGCCAATCGGGAAGATGCGCTTATGATGACCGATAAAATCGACTATGTTCCCAGGAATATCACGTTCAGTGGTACAGGTAATGCCTGTCGGCTTATTCAACGCGATGTAGATAGGCTTCTCTTTTGAGCGAACCGGTTTGTTGTCGATCTCAACATCATCACCTGGCATTACTTTAGTGCCCATTTCTGGGATTTTGCCATTAATAGTAACTCGACCTGCATCAATCAGTTTGTCGGCTTCGCGGCGTGAGCAAAAACCAGTTTCACTGATGTATTTGTTAAGGCGTTTAGCTTGGGATTCTTGTGACATGATATTCTCTTAGCGTTTCACAACGGAAATATAGGGAAACAAAAAAGCAACTACAGAGCAGTTGCTTTACGTTTGAATTCGTTAACTGACGACAATTTTAGCACTTGCTTTGAGTCTAGGCACTAAATATCGATCTTGGGGTAAACGCCCTATCCAGAATTTCAATGATCAGCTAGTGCGCTTTTGATGACGCTCTCTGTTTTCTAGTTTCTTCTCATTGCTCTTTCTAAGCATGACATAAACAGCACCGGTACCACCGTGAAATTGCTGTGCAGAGTGAACACATTGCACATCGTTGATCTGAGTAAGCCAGTTGGTAACGTAGCTTTTCATCATCGCTGGTGGATTTGAACGTTCTCCTTTTCCGTGAACAATAATGACAGTGCGAACATCCATTCTTAAGCATTGGCGTAAAAATGACAGCACTTCGTTGCGAGCATCTTTCAGCGTCTTTCTATGGAGATCGAGTTTGGCCTGAATGGGGTACTTACCAAGGCGCAGTTTTTTGTATACGCCTTCCTGAACACCATCTTTCTTGTAAGCAATAACGTCGTCTGGCTTAACCATCGGAGAGTAATCGAGTGATAGGTAATCTTTCTCATCATCAGAGAGCCACATAGCGGCTTCACGCTTAGCAAGGTGAGACTCTGTAACGCGATGTACTTTCTGGTGTTCTGCGGTGTCATGGTCGATACGTTTAACATCGCCCATCATTTGTTGGAATAGATCTAAATCGTCATCATGAGACATAGTTTGCATCTCAAGTTGGTAAGGATGGAGTAAGTATACCTAAGTTGGGGTAGGGTTTAAAAATGAAAAAACCGGAGGAGACAAGAGAAGTCAGCTCCGGTGCAAAGCG
>AAZW01000096.1 GCA_000169995.1 Vibrionales bacterium SWAT-3
AATTGTATTTGCACTTTAATTTTGTGTATTAGGGTTGAATCTCTAATTACCACCCCCACATCAGTGGGTATAGCAAAAACTTAATAGAATATATTTCGGAGATAGCCTGATGGGTAAAATCATTGGTATTGATTTAGGTACTACTAACTCTTGTGTTGCTGTTCTTGACGGCGACAAACCACGCGTAATCGAAAATGCTGAAGGCGAACGCACAACAGCATCAGTAATCGCATACACAGAAGGCGAAACGCTAGTTGGTCAACCTGCAAAACGTCAAGCTGTTACTAACCCTCAAAACACACTGTTCGCTATCAAGCGTCTAATCGGTCGTCGTTTTGAAGATGAAGAAGTTCAACGCGATATCGAAATCATGCCTTTCAACATTGTTAAGGCTGACAACGGTGATGCATGGGTAGAAGCGCAAGGCCAAAAAATGGCTGCTCCTCAAGTATCTGCTGAAGTTCTTAAGAAAATGAAGAAAACAGCTGAAGACTTCCTAGGCGAAGAAGTAACTGGCGCAGTTGTAACTGTTCCTGCTTACTTTAACGATGCTCAACGTCAAGCAACTAAAGATGCTGGCCGTATCGCTGGTCTAGATGTTAAACGTATCATCAACGAACCAACTGCTGCTGCTCTAGCTTACGGTCTAGACAAGCAAGGTGGTGATCGCACTATCGCTGTATACGACCTTGGTGGTGGTACATTCGATATCTCTATCATCGAAATCGATGAAGTAGAAGGCGAGAAGACTTTCGAAGTTCTTTCAACTAACGGTGACACTCACCTTGGTGGTGAAGATTTCGATAACCGCATGATCAACTACCTAGTAGATGAGTTCAAGAAAGAGCAAGGTATCGACCTTAAAGCTGATCCACTAGCAATGCAGCGTGTTAAAGAAGCAGCAGAAAAAGCAAAAATCGAGCTTTCTTCTACCACTCAAACTGACGTAAACCTACCTTACGTTACTGCTGATGCGACTGGTCCTAAGCACATGAACATCAAAGTGACTCGTGCGAAGCTTGAGTCTCTAGTTGAAGACCTAGTACAACGTTCTCTTGAGCCTCTAAAAGTTGCTCTAGCGGATGCTGACCTATCTGTAGGCGAAATCACTGACGTTATCCTAGTTGGTGGTCAAACTCGTATGCCTATGGTTCAAGCTAAAGTATCTGAGTTCTTCGGTAAAGAGCCACGTAAAGACGTGAACCCTGACGAAGCAGTAGCAATGGGTGCTGCAGTTCAAGGTGGTGTACTAGCTGGTGACGTTAAAGACGTACTACTTCTAGACGTTACTCCTCTATCTTTCGGTATCGAAACGATGGGCGGCGTAATGACTAAGCTAATCGAGAAAAACACAACTATCCCTACAAAAGCGGATCAAGTGTTCTCTACAGCTGAAGACAACCAAAGCGCGGTAACTATCCACGTACTACAAGGTGAGCGTAAGCAAGCGACTTACAACAAGTCTCTTGGTCAGTTCAACCTAGAAGGTATCCAACCAGCACCACGTGGCATGCCACAAATCGAAGTAACTTTCGACCTAGATGCTGACGGTATCCTAAACGTATCTGCGAAAGATAAAGCGACTGGTAAAGAGCAGAAGATCACTATCCAAGCATCAGGCGGTCTGTCTGAGGAAGAGATCGAAGCAATGGTACAAGAAGCAGAAGCTAACAAAGAAGCGGACAAGAAGTTCGAAGAGCTAGTAACTGCACGTAACCAAGCTGACCAAATGATTCACGGTACTAAGAAGCAAGTAGAAGAAGCTGGTGAAGCTCTACCTGCAGACGAGAAAGAGAAGATCGAAGCAGCTATCGCGGCACTAGAAGAAGTTAAGTCTGGTAACGACAAAGAAGCTATCGACGCTAAAGTTCAAGAAGTTATGCAAGCAGCTCAGAAGCTAATGGAAATTGCTCAACAACAAGCTCAAGCACAGCAAGCTGGCGCTGAAGCGGGTGAGCAACCTAAGCAAGACGACGATGTGGTAGACGCAGAGTTTGAAGAAGTTAAAGACGACAAAAAATAATTTCGTCGCAGAGTAGCCTGATTTCGTTGTCGGAAGTGCTCACCTACTAGCGTAGGCTGCGCGCTTCCTCCTAGAACTCAAGCTATCTGCTTAGAAATTTGTCTCGAAGACTTATTAATACGGGCGTCAGAGGTAACTCTCACGCCCGTAAATTTGTATTTAGACTTGTCGATCTAGATAATAGCTTTATTCGGTGATTTAGCCGGCAGAACTTTTATCTAGATTGATACACAGACTACTGAAGTTACTTTTCGGTAGTAGCAATTATTTTGGTGACCTAGAACATGTCAAAACGTGATTTTTACGAAGTATTAGGCGTAAGCCGCGATGCATCAGAGCGCGATATTAAAAAAGCGTACAAGCGCTTAGCAATGAAATTCCACCCGGACCGTAACCAGGGTGATGAGAGCGCAGCGGACAAATTTAAAGAAGTAAAAGTAGCGTACGAGATCCTAACCGATCCTCAAAAGAAAGCAGCTTACGACCAATACGGCCATGCAGCTTTTGAACAAGGCGGCATGGGTGGCGGCGGCGGTTTCGGCGGCGGTCAAGGTGACTTCGGCGATATCTTCGGTGACGTATTTGGCGACATCTTCGGCGGCGGTCGTCGTGGTGGCGGTCAACAACGTGCACAACGTGGTTCAGACCTACGTTACAACATGGAACTGACGCTTGAAGAAGCGGTTCGTGGTGTATCTAAAGAGATTGAAGTACCAACACTGGTTGAATGTGACACTTGTGATGGTAGCGGCGCGAAGAAAGGCTCTTCTGCGCAAACTTGTGGCACTTGTCATGGCCACGGCCAAGTACAAATGCGTCAAGGTTTCTTCGCGGTTCAGCAGACTTGTCCTACTTGTAACGGTAAAGGCAAGATCATCAAAGACCCATGTAACTCTTGTCACGGTCAAGGCCGTAAGCAGAAGACGAAAACACTTAACGTTAAGATCCCTGCTGGTGTTGATACTGGCGACCGTATTCGTCTATCTGGCGAAGGTGAAGCGGGAGAGCAAGGTGCTCCAGCTGGCGACCTATACGTACAAGTTCACGTAAAAGAGCACAACATCTTCGAGCGTGACGGTAACAACCTTTACTGTGAAGTACCAGTAAGCTTCTCTATGGCTGCTCTAGGTGGTGAAGTTGAAGTTCCAACACTGGATGGTCGTGTAAACCTTAAGGTGCCAGAAGAGACACAAACGGGCCGTATGTTCCGTATGCGTGGTAAAGGCGTGAAAGGCGTTCGTGGCGGCGGTGTGGGTGACTTAATCGTTAAGCTAGTGGTTGAGACGCCAGTTAAGCTAAGCTCTCGTCAGAAAGAACTTCTACGTGAGTTTGAAGAGACATGTGGCGGCGAAGCGGCAAGCAAGCACAAGCCTAAGTCTGAAGGTTTCTTCAGCGGCGTTAAAAACTTCTTCGATGACCTAACTAAGTAATTAGGTTATTGAACTCTTAAGTTATTGATACTTTAACTTAATGATGAAAATAGAAAGCCTGCTCATGTAGCAGGCTTTTTTGTGTCTGTAGAAAAGAGAAAAGAGAAAAGAGAAAAGAGGTCACACATGGGTTTGATTGGCTTACCTCGTTATTTCCAACACGCCTCAGGCTCTGAGATACCAGAGTGGTGTAACTCTAAAATATCAGTCGTTGAGTCTAAGCAGTCATCGTTTGTCTGTGGTGCGTGCGGCTCAGCTTGAATGATATAGGTAGTGCTGCTTGCTGAGATAGCGAGTGTGTATCGGCTTGTATCGGTATCGCAAAAGCTGCATGTCCCGGCGGAGATAATCCCCTGCGCTGCAGATTCATAGTCACCTGTATATAAGGTTTCCAGCTCTAATTGTATTTTGGTCATGTCGGCCAACGCGTTGACACGATGCGCCTTCATGACATGGTTGGTATAACTCGGGTAAGCGATAGCCCCAAGTATTCCCACGATGACGACAGCCAGCAATAACTCGATCAATGTCATCCCTCTCATGCTTATGTTGTTGCTGTTGCATATATTTTTTCGAATCATCGCGAGTAGTTTCCTTTCATAACCCAGTACATTCTTCTCCGGTGGTAGCATCGCTGCAAGATTAAATACGGTTGCGCACTGAATTACATAGGAATTTGGGAAATGACTCGCGGGTTTACGCTTCTAGAGCTGCTGATTACGGTCGTGGTACTTTCAGTACTGCTGGCTGCTGCTGCCCCGAGTTTTAGTTCAGTGACTCAATCCGTCAAGATGCAGCGGTTGGCAGGGGAGCTCAACGGCTTCTTAATTCAAGCTAAGTCTGAATCGGTGAAAAGGAATCAGGATCTCTGGGTGCATTTTTCTACCGCAAAAAATGAAGTGCAATCGACTGGTGATTGGACGGTATGGTTGAAGCCGACTGAAGATCTCACTGGAGAAACTTTGCTGCAATTGTCGGGCGAATCATTTCACGATGTCTCATTTTCTCACAACTACACAGGGGAAAGAATCAGCTTTGAGAGTGTCAGGGGAAGACCAGCCAGAGGCACGATCTACCTTTCTCCTAATGCATCTTCAACCGACCGTTTATTGATTAAATTATCTAGCCCTCCAGGGCGCATAAAAGTGTGTGGTGAGTCGAGTGCGCAGTATGGTTATGATGCGTGTTAAACCGGTTGTGGTCGGATTCAGCAAGCAACAAGGCACTTCATTGGTTGAGTTAATGGTGGCCTCTGTGATCGGTATCTTCGCTATTTCGATTATCGGCAGTGTCTTTATTACAGGGCAGAGAATAGCCAAGGACAAAGGTATTGAGTTACTGCTGCTACAAAACCTAACCAGCACCATGCAAGTGATGAAAGAAGATATCCAACGAGCGGGTTACGACGGCTCAAACGGTTACTCAATCAAGTTATCTGGTGCAAGCAATACTATTCAAGTGAGTGGTGGCGTTGCGGTGGGCTTTGTTTATTTCAGAGAGGGTTCGAGCGGCAATAAAAACCACCGCAATATTGTTTACCAAAAAAACGGCACCAAGCTGCAAATATGCGAGAAGGGCACTACGGTATCAGAGGCGATCCCCACGTTTGAACAGGTGACTGGCTGCTATTCACTGTTTGATGACACGATTATGGATGTCGATGAGTTCAATATTACGTCTCGGGTATTAGAGCAGAACTCGATAAAGAGCACGCTCACAGATATCAGTATAACCGCATCAATTCCAACTGCTGCGGTGACTAAGTCAGTGTCTGTTTCTATTAAGCAGAGGAATTGGCAATGAGGAGGTATACAAAGCAGTATGGCGTAGTGACTTTGTTGATTACATCTGTGCTTTTGCTTGGAGCCTTAGTTGTGACGCTAGGCTCCTATCGAAGCATTTTCCATCAGATGAAAGTGGCTCAAAATGAAGTTCAAGGCAGGCAAGCACATTGGCGATCGGAAGGTGGACTGGAGTGTACTTACGCTTATCTACTTGAATTAGATAAAAGTGTTTCCGACATTCAAGATGCCAGTACTCGCCCAGCAGACTTTGCTAATTGGTGCTCTCCTTATCAAAATCAGCCCCAGATCGATCTGTCGAGCACGGCTAGCTCTAGTACGTATTTGGTGACGTCTTCTTCGAACACCAACTCCCTTTATAAGACGATAAGAGAACAGTCTCAGTTAGGAACGGGAGCAATTCAGTCGACAGGGCCAATAGAAATAGTTGGTACGTTAAGTCTCAAGCCAACAGCGAAAGAAGAGCCAATCACAGGTAATGAATATGAGTGTGTCAGTGTCTCCTTCGCTGACCTGTTTACTTATCAATTTGATGCTATTCATGGTGATTCGGGGCAGGCGTTGGGTTTAGAAGTCCTTAATCCTACTGCTGATGGGCCCTTTTCTGGTTTCGATGGCGTTTGTCATAGCGACTACAAAACGGAGATCCCGAAAGGCACTTCCGGCAGTTCCTATTCGATTTATGCCCCTGACTATTATCAAGGAACCAACCCACCGCCGTTCAAGAAAGACTTTAATCCAGACCCTAATATGAATCCGTTTTACACCTTCTTTGGCATGGCTAGAACGGAACAAAATATTCTCGACCTATCGCAAGATACGGACTTGTTTAAGCATGTTCAGCTATTGAACGCAACGGAGTGTGGCCCTGAGATCATGGACCATTTTACGATAGGTCAAACCAAAGGGCTTTGGATAGAAGGTAACTGTCACATCAACGCAGCAGTAGCAGCTGTAAATAATCCCTCTCAACTTCTCGTGATTCAAGATGGCGTGCTCGCGCTGAATGGCGCCATGACCTATAACGGGGTGATTTATCACTTGGTTGATTATCAAAAGAGCCATGTGAAAACGAGAGTCGATAATTTCTGGAACTCGCTTGCGGCTAACAATGTGTTTGCGCCTTTTATCAAAGACATCGATGAGTCTAGCGTGATTAAAAAGAGTGTCGGGATTCAGTTTGCCTCTGGTTTACCTTCTGGTGGTCTTATCTTTGATTCTCCCTCGGGAGTAACGACCATAGTGGGCGATATGGACATGGATTTCCGTGCAGATTCGAACCCAAGTGACCCGCCTTCAACGTATCAATGGCAGCGAGGTTCGTGGAATGATTTCTAAGAGTTCTGGCTTCAGTTTACTAGAGGTACTTATCTCTTTTCTGCTGATTGGCGTTGCGTCGTTAGGGCTGGTTAAATTGCAGGTGTATGCGGAACAAAAATCGGATCATGCGCTCCAGAGTATCGAAGCTTTGCATCTTGCAGAAAGGCAGATGGAGTTTTATCGAACTCGCGCGCTCAATGTTAGTGGGGCGGTAGGGCTTATTCCTTTTGAGGAACTAAATCAATCGAGCTACTGTCTCAACATTGCGAGTTCAGATCCCTTATCCGGTTTATCGGGTTCTGCATATTCGATGACATGTGAAGTTACTAATGCGAGCGGAGCCTTATCTGGCGCCCTCAAAAACATTACTGTCACAATTGCATGGCAAGATCGTATGAACCGCGCACAAAGCATTTATCTCGAAACTATGCTCTCCAAATACAGTGAGTTTGACTGATCCCTAAGCAAACGTTTACTGCATGCCAAGGCTTACGCCACTCCTTTTACGGACAACTTTCACTCCTCGGACATTGTTTAATTACTGGTTAAATTCATGTATATGGAATGGTGTTTTTTATGTTTTTATATTGTTGTAGTTGTATGGTATTTTTGCAAAATATGTCTCCATTTATGGAATTTAGGGTGGAATCTTGTGCTTTTTATGGGGGCTTTAATAGAATATGTGTTGTACCAATAGGCCGTGGTAAAAACTTATATTAGGCCTAAACAAACAACATCACATATGGAGTTACAATGAGTAACCAAGCCGTAAAAAAAGCACCATCGACTGACAAGATCAGTGGAATGGATCGCTTTCTAAACTTCATTGAACGCGCCGGCAACAAAATTCCAGATCCAGCAATCCTGTTCTTCTGGGCTCTAGTTATCGTATGGGTAGCATCTGCACTTTTGTCGAATCTTTCATTCGATCTAATCAACCCTCAAACGGGTGCTGCTCTAGAAGTAAATAACCTACTGACTGGTGAAGCGCTTGCTAGCTTCCTAGCGAATATGGTTACTACGTTCACAGGCTTCGCACCACTAGGCATCGTACTTGTTGCTATGCTAGGTGTTGGCGTTGCAGACTCTTCAGGCTTCATTACGACTGGCCTTAAGAAAATGCTGAACTTCACGCCAGCTAAGCTACTTACGCCAATGCTAATCTTGGTTGCTATCGTGTCTCACACAGCAGCTGATGCAGGTTACGTTCTAGTAATCCCTCTTGGTGGTATCATCTTCCACGCTGCGGGTCGTCACCCTCTAGCGGGTATTGCAGCAGCATTTGCTGGTGTATCAGGTGGTTTCTCTGCGAACTTCATTCCTTCAGGTATCGACCCACTACTAGCTGGCTTCACGCAAACAGCGGCAAATGTTCTTGACCCTGAATACGTGATTAACCCTCTAGCGAACATCTTCTTTACTGGCCTATCTTCAGTTCTTATTGTTGCTATCGGTTGGTACGTAACTGAGAAGATCATCGAAGCTCGCCTAGCGAACACGCCAGTTGATGAAGATGCTGAAGAAGCACCTGATCTAGGTACGTTCACTGCAATTGAATCAAAAGCATTCAAATACGCAGGTTGGGCAATGGTTGTTGGTATTGGTCTGCTTGTTGCGGCTCTAATCCCTGAGAACTCTGCACTGCGCTCTCCTGAAGGTGAGCTAACAGCATTCTCTGCACCAGTTATGAAGTCTATCGTTCCTCTGATCTTCATCCTGTTCATCATCCCAGGTATCGTTTACGGCCGCGTTGCGGGTACATTCAAGAACAGCAATGACGTAATCAAGGCGATGTCTGAGACAATGGCTACGATGGGCGCGTACATTGTAATGTCGTTCTTCTGTGCACAGTTCCTATCGGCATTCGGTCAATCAAACATCGGTACTATGCTGGCACTTTACGGTGCTGAAGGCCTGAAAGCGATGGACCTTCCTGGTGAAGCGACAATCGTTGGTATGATTCTACTAACAGCTTCAGTTAACCTTCTTGTTGGTTCTGCATCGGCTAAGTGGGCACTTATCGGTCCAATCCTAGTTCCAATGCTAATGGTTGTGGGTATCTCTCCTGAGCTATCTCAAGCGGCTTACCGTGTTGGTGACTCAGTGTCTAACATCATCTCTCCACTAATGGTGTTCTTCCCACTGGTTGTTGTTTACTGCCAACGCTACGTTAAGTCTACAGGTATCGGTACTCTAGCTTCTCTAATGATGCCATTCTCGATTGCAATGCTAATCGGTTGGTCTATCTTCCTGCTAGCTTACTGGGCTCTTGGTATTCCACTAGGTATCCAAGCACCTTACACTTACACTATGTAAGATTGAACTAAGCAAAATTAAGCTTTATTCATTATCAAGCCCGCACCGAAATGTGCGGGCTTTTTTTTGTTACTTTTTCGCTCTCTTTTTCGATGATTTTTATATCCAAAAGTTTTTATATCAAAAAGCAAGGAACTCAGCTTATACTCCGGATTACGGCTAATTGTTGGCCGGTAAAATTAGGAAATCCAAAACATCATGAAAATTCTGCTTCTGGTAGGGTTAATTGTTTTAAATGGTCTGTTTGCCATGTCTGAGATTGCATTGGTAGCAGCAAAAAATAGTCGGCTGAAACGCTTGGCCGAAAAGCACCGTTCTGCTCAGATCGCACTTGAGCTCAAAGAAAATCCAACTCGCTTCCTCTCAACCATTCAAATCGGTATTACGGTCATAGGCCTGCTCAGTGGTATCGTGGGCGAGGCGACGCTATCTGCACCATTAGCCGTTCAACTTGAACAGTGGGGCATGGATGCAACGCAAGCGAATGTCCTGTCTACCGCGGTCGTCGTTGTCGGTATTACTTACTTTGCCATTGTTGTTGGTGAACTCGTACCAAAACGCTTTGCTCAATCTCAAGCGGAAACTATCGCTGTGTTGGTCGCTATGCCAATCTATTGGTTATCTAAAATCGCGACGCCGTTTGTTTTTGCTTTGTCTGCTTCAACCGAAGGTATTCTTAAGTTGATGGGCCGAGGTGGCGAAGAAGACAGCGTGACTGAAGACGATATTCATGCACTTGTTAAAGAGGGTTCTGACTCTGGTGTGATTGAGCGTGGCGAGCAAGAGATGATTCGCAATATCTTGCAGCTTGATGATCGCTTGGTGAGCTCGTTGATGACGCCGCGTCGAGACATCGATTTTCTGGATGTCGACCAACCTGTTGAGAACATCTTGAAGCAGCTTCGCTCATCGAAGCACAGCGTATTCCCTCTGTGCCAAGATCATCTAAATAAGGTGGTGGGCACAGTATCTTCCAAGGCTTTACTGAATCAGGCGGGTAATCTAAGTATTCAAGTGATCATGGGGCTGTCTAAATCGCCGATCTATGTACCGGAATCGATGAAGGCACTGCGTCTGCTTGGCTACTTTAAAGAGTCGGGTACAGAGATGGCGTTCATTGTCGATGAGTATGGCGATGTTCAAGGCCTTGTTACTCATTACGACATTCTAGAGGCGATTGCGGGTGAGTTATCAAACAACCCGAACGATCTTTGGACTGAATCTTTGCCAGATGGTTTGCTGGTGGATGGATTAATCCCGATCAGCGAGCTGAAAAACCGCTTGGAGCTTTCAGAGTTAGAAGGTGAAAGCGAGGGCTTCCAAACTTTAAACGGACTCATCACATGGCTGTTAGGTCGCTTGCCTGATACGGGAGAGATCGTTGAGTGTCAGCAGTGGCAGTTTGAGATTATCTCGGTTGAGAACAATCGTATTGTGAGCGTGAAAGCGACGCAAATCGTCAATGATTTGCTTGAAGCTGAAAGCTAGACCGACAGTTAATCATCCAGTCCATGGTTATTGATGGGCATCTCTTTGTTGTCCATCTTCACTAAGATTAGGTATGCTTCACCGCATACCTTTTTTATTTCTATTGTTTGCTTTTTGGAGTCCCCTTTGTCAGACCATCAATTCACCCCTCAAGATGAAATCTTCATGCGACGTGCCATTGAAGTGGCCAAAAAAGCGGAGAGTGAGGGAGAGGTACCTGTTGGTGCCGTGCTGGTAAAAGATGGTGAGGTTATCTCTGAAGGGTGGAACCGTTCGATTGGTAGCCATGACGCAACAGCGCACGCTGAAGTGGAAACTTTGCGCAAAGCGGGACAGGTTTTGGAAAATTATCGACTGCTTGATACCACCTTGTATGTCACGCTTGAGCCATGCCCTATGTGTGCGGGTGCCTTGTTACATAGCCGAGTGAAGCGTATTGTTTTTGGCGCGCCAGATCTAAAAGCAGGTGCGGCAGGGACGGTGTTGAATTTGTTTGAAAGCCAAGCCTCTTACCATTATGCCGATGTTGAGCACGGGTTATTAGAAGATGAGTGTCGCGAGCAACTACAGGCGTTTTTTAAGCGTCGTCGAAAAGAGATAAAAGAGAAGCGAAAGCAAGAGCGGTTATTGGAAGAGCAGCAGCTTGAAGCTGATAAGGCTCGTAAAAAGAA
>AAZW01000095.1 GCA_000169995.1 Vibrionales bacterium SWAT-3
TGCCATCAACCACATCAGAAAACTCAAACAGCCCCAGCTCTTTCGCCAACTGACTGTAAAAAATCACCTGAAACAGTAAATCGCCAAGCTCTTCTTGCAGATTCGACCAGTCTTTGTTGTGGATCGCATCCACCACCTCATAGGTCTCTTCGATAGTATGCGGGACAATTGTTTCAAAATTTTGTTTTAAATCCCAAGGACAGCCACCTTCTGGATCGCGCAGCTTAGCCATGATCTGTTCAAGTTGTTCTATCGGGTGATTCATCGTTTTCTTCCTATTACTGTCTTTGATTTTTAAATTTATAACGTCTTCTAAAACTAAAAAAGGCGAGCAGCCAAAACCACTCACCTTTATCTTTGTTCGTCATCCCCAAGAGTGAAGAATGAGCGAGTTAGGGATCTCAAACCGCTTGGAGAGATTCCCTATCACGTTCGTCCCTCACTGTAGGGAATGACGAGGATGATACCAAATATCATCCTAATCTCTTGACGCTCATTACATCTTTAATTTGTTCGACTCGACTGGTCACTCGACTCAGAATTTCAATATTCGTCACTTCCAAATCGAAATCCATTACCGATAGCTGACGTTTGTAGTCGATACGGCTCTTCATTGTCGTCACGCTGATCTTCTCATTCGAGAACAGTGAGGTGATGTCTTTTAACAAGCCATTACGCTCTAATGCTTCAACGCGCAGCGTTAGGATGTAAGAACCGACAAAGCCATTGCCCCAAACGGTATCAATAATACGCTCTGGTGCGTGCAGGCTTAGCTCACTCAATTGCTCACAATCAGCACGGTGAACAGAGATACCACGACCTTGAGTGATGTAACCTTTAATCACATCGCCTGGAATCGGCTGACAACAGCGCGCTAGGTGCGTCATTAGGTTATCTACGCCTTCAACAACAACTGCATCTTTCTTAGGACGACTCTGTTGTGCCGGCTTGTTTTCCGACTCAAGCAGTTTCTCTAGCGCTTTCTTGTCTTCTTCTTCCGCCGTTGGCTTATTCACTAGCGCATTGATGTGATTAACCACTTGGTTAATACGCAAGTCGCCACTACCAATACCTGCATAGAGTTCGTCTGGCGTATTCACGTTAAAGCGTCTTAGTGCGTATTGATCAGCATCTTTTAGGGTTGCGCCCACTTTCGCTAGCTCAACTTCCAGGATGTCACGACCCGCTTCTAGGTTTTTCTCACGGCTTTGTGCGCGGAACCAAGCGTTAATCTTGGCTCGAGCACGACCAGAGTGAACAAAACCTGTAGTTGGGTTTAGCCAGTCACGAGATGGGTTCGGCTCTTTCTGTGTGATGATCTCAACTTGGTCACCCATCGATAGTTTATGAGTGAACGGTACGATACGCCCCGCTACCTTGGCACCGATACAGCGGTGTCCGACCATCGAGTGGATGTGGTAGGCGAAATCCAACGGGGTTGCACCCATTGGTAAGTCGACCACGTCACCACGTGGAGTAAATGCGTATACACGGTCATCGAAGACTTGGCTACGTACTTCATCCAGCATCTCGCCAGAGTCCGACATCTCTTCTTGCCAGTCGATAAGTTTACGCAACCAAGTAATTTTCTCATCGTAGCCACTACGGCCGCTTGAAGCCCCTTCTTTGTACTTCCAGTGCGCCGCCACACCAAGCTCAGAGTCTTCGTGCATTTGCTTAGTACGGATCTGAATCTCAATAGTCTTGCCTTCAGGGCCAAGTACTACGGTATGAATCGACTGGTAACCATTTGGCTTAGGATTAGCCACGTAGTCGTCAAATTCACTTGGTAGGTGTTTGTATTTGGTATGAACGACACCTAGACCTGCATAACAGTCTTGGAGCTGGTCAGCGATAATACGCACTGCTCGTACGTCAAAAAGCTCATCGAAGGCTAAGCCTTTCTTCTGCATTTTGCGCCAGATGCTGTAGATGTGTTTTGGTCGGCCGCTCACTTCAGCATTGATGTTTGAACGCTGCATTTCTGCCGTTAAATCATCAACGAAATCTGTGATGTATTGTTCACGAACGATACGACGCTCTGACAGCTGTTTTGCAATTTGCTTGTAGGTATCTGGTTGTTGGTAGCGGAAGGCGTAATCTTCGATTTCCCACTTAAGTTGGCCGATACCTAAACGGTTTGCCAGTGGGGCATAGATGTTAGAACACTCTTTTGCTGCCGCTCGGCGCACAGCATCAGGCGCTTTTTTCACCTCGATAAGGTTACAGATTCGCTCCGCAAGTTTGATAACTACGCAGCGGAAATCATCAACCATGGCCAATAGCATGCGTCGAACGTTATCAACTTGACCCGAGGCGGCACTGCCTTCAAGGGTTACGTTTAGCTGGCCCAAGGCCGCCATTTCTTCAACACCGTCAATCAGCTTAACGATTTCTTTGCCGTAGCTTTCTTCGAAGGCTTCGCGCTCAAAAACGCCACTTGATACCACTGGGAAGAGTTGTGCTGCGACTAATGTTGCACGATCCATCGACAGCGTGACCAAGATTTCAATCATCTCGCGTCCACGCCATAGCAAGAGTGATGCTTGCTCGTGATCTTTTAATAGCTCTTCACAGTGACGATAAACTTTGTTCAGTTTATTCGAGGTTTTTGCGTCTTGCTTTAATGACGCAATCCAACTTTCTAGCTCAAACTGTTCGCTTGGGTTTAAATGTGCGCTTCTTACCGCAACCATCGTGCCTTCCTAGTTATTCTGTTTTATACCCAATTCAATATGACTAACTGGTTCCAAGTTAGTTCGACCATATTGATATCAGCGCAAGTGTCCCTGCGCCTTTGTCATTCATTTTTAAGCCTTATTTACGGGCCTTTAAGCCTTGATAAAGAGAGCCATCGATTCTAAATGGCTGGTGTGGGGGAACATATCCAACATACCAAGTTTGGCTAATTGGTAGCCTTGCTTTTCTAAGCTCTCTGAATCTCTAGCTAGAGTAGCAGGATTACACGAAACATAAACCACACGCTTCGCTCCTAACGCTGAAATTTGATCAACAACACCACTCGCTCCAGCACGAGCTGGGTCCAGTAAGATTTTATCAAATTTCTCTTTCGCCCAAGCTTGTGCCGATAGGTCTTCTTCAAGGTTCGCTTGGTAAAATTCGGTGTTGCTCAACTGGTTCAATTGGGCATTCGATGTGGCCTGCTGAACCATCTCATCGACACCTTCAACACCAACCACAAACGCCGATTGTTGAGCGATAGGTAGACTGAAGTTACCTAAACCACAAAACAGATCCAGCACTCGCTCATCCGCTTTAGGTTCTAACCATTCAATCGCTTGAGCCACCATCTGCTGGTTGACCTTCTGGTTCACCTGAATGAAGTGATTTGGCTCAAAAGGTAAGGTAACGCCCGTTTCGCTGTAGCTAGGCGCATCACCAACCAGGCGGACCAACTTGTCGGTCTCTGGCATTGAGTACAGTATCGCGCCTTCTTCTTTCGCCAACGCAATCAATGCTTGCTCATCTCTTTCAATCAAAGGCTTAAGGTGGCGTAACACCATTACCGGGCCAGTATCACCCAATACCAATTCAACGTGTCCTAAAGACGTGAGGTTGCTGAAAGTGTTGAGTAAATTTTTCACCTTTGGCAGTAATACATTTAGGCGAGGCTCAAGCACGGCACAGTCGGTGATGTTTTCTATCTGCTTACTCTGCTTCTTACGAAAACCGAACTGAAGCTTGTGCGTTTTCTTATCAACAAACAAGCTGATACGCGCACGGCGACGGTAACCTGTTTCATCACCCACAATCGGTTGAGCCATCTCTGTCTCATCCGTCTTATATTGGCTCATCAAGTGCGTAAGAGATTGTGCCTTGTGTTCTATCTGAGATTGGTAACCAAGGTGCTGAAGATGACAACCGCCACACTGATTAAAGTGTTTACAAAAAGGCTTTAAACGTTGCTCGCTTGGCTTCAGTAATTTGATGAGTTTCGCGCGCGCAAACTTACTTTTACTTTCAGTAAGCTGAATAACCACCTGTTCACCGGGCAATGCGCCATCAATGAAAACCGGTTTGTTCTTCTGATAAGCGATGCCAGCGCCATTGTGATCCATTCGTTCAACCAAAACCGATTGATGCTTGGTCTCGAGTTGAGTTTTCTTTTTTGGTTGGAAAAAACGTGCCATTGCTTGTGCCTAATGTATCTTTTAATAAGTAATTGGTATCCAGGACTCACTATTCTGTCTTGGAATCATTGTCGAACGTCACGGCTTTGATTAAGCTTACCGTTCACTTAACCGCCATTGTGTGCGTTATTTTCCCATATCCAGACCTCGATGTAATTAAAGAACATGACCAGATATGGCTTAAGAGCCCGTGTAATTACCTTAACTCTAGCTCCAACCCTGATTATTGGGCTGCTATTGAGTGCATTTTTCTCATTTAACCGCTATCAAGACCTTGAAGGTCAGGTGGTCAACACAGGTACTAGCATCATTGAACCACTGGCAATTGCGAGTGAGTCTGGCATGCAACTCGAAAGTCGAGAGTCTGTTCGTCAGCTAATTAGCTATGCACATCGAAAGAACTCTAAGCTGGTACGCAGTATCGCGGTGTTCGATGAACGCCATGAGTTGTTTGTAACCTCAAACTTCCACCCTGATTTCGAAAGCCTGACTTATCCAAAAGATAAACCAATTCCGCATTTAAGCTCTTCTGACCTACTCGATAACACACTGATTCTTCGAACCCCGATTATTGCAGAAGGCCAGTACATCAACTCGGCTAACGGCCAGTCTCAAGCCAACCAAGCGATTGGTTATATTGCGATTGAGTTGGACCTTTCTTCGCTTCGTTTGCAGCAATATCAAGAAGTGTTCTCTGCCTTCTTAGTGCTGATTCTTGGGTTGGGTCTTTCTGGTGTATTCGCTTTCCGCTTAATGCACGATGTGACTCAACCTATCACGCACATGAAGAACATGGTGGACCGAATTCGTCGTGGTCACTTGGATGTCCGTATCGAAGGCAAAATGCACGGTGAGTTGGACTCGCTGAAAAACGGTATCAACGCGATGGCGGTATCGCTGTCGGAATATCACGTCGAGATGCAGCACAGTATCGACCAAGCTACTTCGGATCTGCGTGAAACTCTTGAGCAGCTAGAGATTCAAAACGTTGAGTTAGACATTGCGAAAAAACGTGCACAAGAAGCGGCACGTGTTAAGTCTGAGTTCTTGGCAAACATGTCTCACGAACTAAGAACACCGCTCAACGGTGTGATTGGCTTTACTCGCCAGATGCTTAAAACTCACCTGTCGAACAGTCAGACAGATTATCTACAGACCATTGAACGCTCTGCGAACAACCTCCTCAGCATCATCAACGATATCTTGGACTTCTCGAAACTTGAAGCCGGCAAACTGGCGCTAGAAAACATTCCATTTGAGTTCCAAGCGAGCCTAGAAGAGGTCGTGAACCTTCAAGCGACCAACGCTCATGAGAAAGGCCTAGAACTTACCCTTAAGATTGACCCTAAAGTACCAGCTGGCGTTGTTGGCGATCCGCTGCGTATTCAACAAATCCTGACCAACCTAGTGGGTAACTCAATCAAGTTTACCGAGCGTGGTAACATCGATATTAGCGTTGAGTTACGCTCACAAAGCGAAGACAACATCGAGCTACAGTTCATGGTTCGTGATACGGGTATTGGTATCTCTGAGCGTCAGCAAGCGCAACTATTCCAAGCCTTCAGCCAAGCAGATGCAAGTATCTCTCGTCGCTATGGTGGTACAGGCCTAGGTCTGGTTATCACCCAGAAACTTGTGAGCCAAATGGGCGGTGAGATCAGCCTAACTAGTCGCCTACACCAAGGTTCCACTTTCTGGTTTACGCTAAGGCTATCAACCACTGATATGCCGATGACAGAGCTAATTGAGACTCAATGTCTGCAAGACAAGCAACTACTGCTTATCGAGCCAAACATGCAAGCCGCTTCGATTACTCAACAAATCCTAACTCAGGAAGGCTTAGTCGTTACCTACCGTTCAGTGATGCCTGACGAATCGACTTCGTACGACTACGTACTGCTGAACCTCGCAGCCAACCAAGATTACCAGTTTGATACGGTAAGCGGCTGGGCAATTGGCGCGAAGAAGATTGCTCAAAACGTGATTATTGGTACACCGAGTACCGAGCTCGCACTTGGCGAACAATTGATGAAAGAAGTCGATGTTCAATGCATCACTAAACCTCTTTCACGTAAAAAGCTACTGCAAACTCTGGTGTCGAATCAAGCGCCAACCTTGATTGCACCAGCGATTGAAACCCATTCAGAAGAGAAACTACCACTGACTGTGATGGCTGTTGATGATAACCCAGCTAACCTGAAACTTATCACCGCGCTACTCAAAGAACGCGTGGAAACCGTTATCAGCTGTACCAGTGGTCAACAGGCGATCGACAAAGCCACTGAGACCCAGTTTGATATCATCTTCATGGATATTCAGATGCCGCAGATGGATGGTGTTACCGCTTGTCAGAACATCAAGAAGCTCGCCAACAACGCCAACACTCCAGTGATTGCTGTTACCGCACACGCTATGACAGGCGAGCGCGATAGGCTGCTAGAAGCTGGCATGGATGATTACCTGACCAAGCCAATTGAAGAGCATGTGTTACAGCAAGTATTGATTCATTGGAGCCCGACCTCTGAGGTTGAGCACATCGAAAAAATCAATCCAGACCATCCAGCAGTGTCTGCAGAGGTCGATAACAATCCAGTATCTGAAAGTAACTCTAGCGAGCACAAAAACATCATCATTGATTGGCAAGCTGCAATGAAGCAAGCCGCCAATAAAGAAGACCTCGCACGCGATATGCTGCAAATGCTGGTCGACTTTATCCCTGAGGTATATGACGCGGCGGAGAAAGCGATCGAAGACACAGACTACCCTGTTGAACAGCTGATACACATCATCCACAAAATGCATGGCAGCAGCTCATACAGTGGGGTACCAAGGCTTAAATCAGTCTGTGCCACGATAGAGAAAGAGCTGCGCTCAGGTACTTCGATTGAAGATATCGAGCCAGAATTATTTGAGCTTCAAGACGAGCTAGATAAAGTACAAGCGACCGCTGTTCACTACTTAAAACCAACCAGTGATTAGAGCGGCTTAGCCTCAATTTCAAGGAAATAAAAAAGCAGAGCGTAATAAGCTCTGCTTTTTTGTTTGTTCTATTTACTCAGTAGTTAATGAACATCAGGATGAGTAGCGATTACGACTCAAAGAGTACCGTCGCCACGGCGTAATGACGCTCATCTGAAATAGTTAGGTGAATCGATGTTGTGCCACTCGCTTGTGCAATCTCTAAAGCTTTATTGTGCAAGCTCAGCACCGGCTTACCATGCTCATCATTTGATATTTCAAAATCATGGAAGGTGACACCCATAGCAATACCCGTGCCCAGCGCTTTTGATGCTGCTTCTTTGGCAGCAAAACGTTTAGCAAGATAGCGACCTTTTTGCTTGAGCTGCTGAAACACTTCAAACTCAGATTCCGTCAGAATACGCAGAGCAAATGCCTCACCACTTCGTGATAATGCTTTTTCAACGCGTTCAATTTCCGCGATATCTGTCCCAAGCCCTACAACAGCCATGATTACCCTTTAACTACTTATTGATGATGCTACTTAACAAACTAGATATTTAACACGCTAGATATTGTTACGAGCGGTTTCCATTACGGCTTTCATGTCAGCTACGGCTTTGTTCAAGCCATCAAAGACTGCACGTCCCATGATTGAGTGACCGATGTTCAGTTCATATATCTCTGGTAGCGCCGCAATTGGTGCTACGTTGTGGTAAGTCAGACCGTGACCCGCATTTACCGTAATACCAAGATCGTCTGCGTAGCTTGCACCAGCCGCAATCTTTTTCAGCTCATCTTGTTGGTCTTCTTCTGTTTTCGCGTCAGCGTAGTGACCAGTATGAAGCTCAATGAACGGTGCACCACACGCTTTTGCTGCGTCGATCTGCTCGCGGTCAGCGTCAATAAATAGAGATACCTTGATGCCTGCTTCTGACAGCTTTTGCGTTGCTGCTTTGATCTTATCTAGTTGACCAACCACATCCAAGCCACCTTCAGTGGTTAGCTCTTCACGCTTTTCAGGAACAAGACAAACAAATTCAGGCTTAGTATCAAGTGCAATCTGAACCATCTCATCCGTCACTGCCATTTCTAAGTTCATGCGAGTTTGGATAGTTTCAGCCAGAATACGTACATCGCGATCTACGATGTGGCGGCGGTCTTCACGCAGGTGAATAGTGATGCCGTCAGCGCCAGCGCGCTCAGCGATTTCAGCTGCGTGTACTGGATCTGGGTATTTGGTACCACGTGCATTACGTAGTGTTGCAATATGGTCGATATTAACGCCTAAAAGGATTGAGCTCATTTTCCAATACTCCGTGCTCTAGAAAGACCTGCTCTTGGCAAAAACAGTTCTCTACTTTTTAATGGTTTGCCGCCAAGATACGGCTTTAAGGCTATGCGTGTAAAGCGTTTTGCCGCTTTTAACTGCTCTTTAGTGATAAACCTACGTTCGCTGATCGCAATAAGTTCATCGCCCATGAAAGTCAGGTTGTCTCGTCGCACTGAAGCAATGAAACCTTTCTGCTCTCGATAGCGATAAGTCATTGTTGGATCAATCGGTTCGCCAGTACCTGCACAGTGTAAAAAGTCGACGCCATAGCCCATAGCAGATAGCAGTGCCAACTCAAAACGACGTAGTGCTGGCTCTGGATTTTCATTATGCGCCAGCTCTGTTAAAGCATGAAGATAGTCGTGAAAAAGAGCAGGCATTGGCACTTCAGCCATCAGCACTCGGCCAATCAGCTCATTCACATACATTGCGGAGTAGAGGTTAATGCCAGTGAGAGGCAAACCTAAACTGATAGGCTCGGCTTGGCGCAGTGTTTTCATTGAGCTGTTCCCCGACCACTTGAGTAGTAGAGGTGTAAAAGGCTGCAACGCTCCTTTTAAATTGGAACGCTTGCTACGAGCACCTTTCGACATCAACGTTACACGACCAAACTCTTCACTGAAAATATCCAGTATCAAGCTCGACTCGCTATATGGCCTACGGTGCAATACAAAGCATCGCTGTAACCCTTCGCTCAATGATTTATCCTTCTTACAGATACAAAAAGAGAGAGTTCGCACTCTCTCTTAAACTCACTATTTTGACTTTCACATCCAGTAGAGGAAAGTGAAGTTCAAACTAGATTATAGATCGTCGATGTAGCCTAGTGAACGAAGTGCACGTTCATCATCAGCCCAACCAGATTTAACCTTAACCCAAGTCTCTAGGTAAACCTTACGACCGAATAGCTCTTCCATGTCGATACGTGCTTCACGACCAATCGTTTTGATCTTCTCGCCCGCTTTACCAATCACCATTTTCTTCTGACCAGTACGTTCAACAAGAATCAGTGCGTTGATGTGGAAGCCATCGTTATCTGGGTTGTAGTCGAAGCGTTCGATCTCAACCGTTACCGAGTACGGTAGTTCATCCCCCGTAAAGCGCATCAGCTTTTCACGGATAATTTCAGATGCCATAAAGCGTTGCGAGCGATCCGTCACGTACTCTTCTGGGAAGTGGTGTGTCGCTTTAGGTAAGTGTTCACGTACGTGCTTACGCAGTACATCAATGTTCTTACCTTGCTTCGCCGAGATTGGCACAACATCAATGAAGTCCATCTTCTTAGAGACTTCCATCATGTGCTGCATCACGTTAGTACGATCTTGAACGTTATCTACTTTGTTGATGCAAAGTACAACTGGGAAGTCAGTCTTCTTCAGCTTGTTCAGAACCATCTCATCGTCTTCGGTCCAGTGAGTACCGTCGACAAGGAAGAATACTAGGTTCACATCACTCAGTGAGCTGTTTGCTGCACGGTTCATCAAGCGGTTGATGGCACGCTTTTCTTCAATATGAAGTCCAGGAGTATCCACGAAAATCGCTTGGTAATCACCCTCAGTTTCCACGCCCATAATACGGTGACGTGTGGTCTGTGGTTTACGTGATGTAATAGAAATCTTCTGTCCCAGAATATGGTTCAGAAGCGTCGACTTACCTACGTTTGGGCGACCTACAATAGCGATGAAGCCACAGTGTTGGTTTTCCGGTAGGCTAGGTTGCTTGCTATCAGATGAAAAGAATGCATCGATATCGAATTCTTGGTTGTTATCAGACATTGCTTAGTTGCTCTAATGCTGTTTCAGCAGCCGCTTGTTCTGCCTTGCGGCGGCTAGTGCCTTTACCGATAACAGGTTTATCCACACCTGCCACTTCACACTCAACCGTAAACTCTTGGTTGTGTGCTTCACCTTTAATATTAGTCACTGTGTAGACAGGTAGAGGATTTCTTCGACCTTGTAAGAACTCTTGAAGACGAGTTTTCGGGTCTTTTTGAGATACTCCTGGCTGAATAGCTTCTAGGCGAGATTGGTACCAGCTTAAAATAATGCCGCGAACCGTCTCGGTGTCACTATCCAAATAGATAGCACCGATGATCGCTTCAACAGCATCCGCTAGAATAGAATCACGACGGAAACCGCCACTCTTCAACTCACCTGGACCTAATTTTAAGTAATCTCCTAGTTCGAATTCACGACCTAGTTCTGCCAATGTATGACCACGTACTAATGTTGCGCGCATGCGGCTCATATCACCTTCGTTTACCTTAGGAAAACGGTGGTATAGATCATCAGCGATAACAAAACTTAAAATTGAATCGCCCAGAAACTCAAGACGTTCGTTATGTTTACCAGCGGCGCTGCGGTGAGTCAGCGCCAAGTGGATAAGATCGGCATCATTAAACTGATAGCCAATCTTTCTCTCTAGTTTATCAATTGGAGAATTCATGCTCTCTCGATGTGTTAATTGATCGATTAATGAATCCCACCGATGCGATTAAAACGCACACCAGTAGGAATCCATGTTGGAAGTACACTGTCTGAACCACGTTCGAATTCGAAACTGATCCAAATAGCAACAGCCTTACCAACAAGGTTTGCTTCAGGGACAAAGCCCCAGTAACGGCTATCAGCACTGTTGTCACGGTTATCCCCCATCACAAAGTATTGGCCTTCTGGAACGACCCATTCGTTAACACCGTGCGAG
>AAZW01000094.1 GCA_000169995.1 Vibrionales bacterium SWAT-3
GCACTTTACCGCCACTTCCCTAGCAAAGCTCGCATGTTTGAAGGCCTTATCGAGTTCATTGAAGAAGCCTTAATGTCTCGAATCAACCGCATTCTGGATGAAGAGAAAGACACGCTAGAGCGCATACGCCTAGTACTGCAACTTATCTTAGTTTTCTCAGAACGTAACCCAGGCCTGACTCGAATTTTATCTGGCCATGCTCTAATGTTTGAAAACGAGCGCCTACGTGACCGCATCAATCAACTGTTCGAACGCATTGAGACTCAACTTCGCCAAATTCTGCGAGAAAGAAAGCTTCGTGAAGGGAAATCATTCCCTGTTGATGAGAAAATCTTAGCGGCACAATTGCTCGGCCAAGTTGAAGGCAGTCTGAATCGATTCGTGCGTTCTGACTTCAAATATCAACCGACAGAAAACTTCGATGCTTATTGGGCACTACTCAGCGCTCAGATTAAGTAGCAATCCAACTTTAAGTGATGGTTATGACGAAAACTTCTCCGACAAGCAGCACTGCACAACACGTTATTACTAAGCCACCTTTTTCCTTAGCACTGCTTCACCCTAAATATTGGGGAGTATGGTTCGGCTTTGGGCTGTTGGCGCTTATCGTTAACGTTCTACCTTACCGCCTTTTATTACTGCTAGGACGCTCATTGGGCACTTTGGGCGCTCGCTATGGCAAAAAACGCGTCGCAGTCGCCACTCGCAATTTAGAGCTCGCTTTCCCAGATAAACCAGCAGATGAAGTTGCGGCTATGGTGAGCGAGAACTTTAAGAATACGGGTATGGCGCTGATCGAAACCGGTATTACTTGGTTCTGGCCGACGTGGCGCTTTAAGCGAATCTTAGTAGATAAAGACACTCAGATGCTGCGTACACACAAAGCCAATGGCAAAGGTGTCCTTCTGTGCTGTGTACATGCCTTGAACCTAGAGATCACCGCACGAGCGATGGCTGTACTCGGTATTCCTGGCTTAGGAGTGTACCGTCCACACAACAACCCTGCTTATGAGTTCATTCAATACCGTGGTCGTACCCAAAACGGCAACCGCCTAATTCACCGTAAAGATGTGAAGCGCATGATCCGAATCCTGCGTCAGGGTGAGATCCTTTTCTACCTTCCAGATCATGATTATGGCCGTAATAAGTCAGTGTTTGTTCCGTTCTTCGCCGTGCCTGATGCGTGTACGACGACTGGTACTAGTATTCTGGCTTACACCAGTCGCTGCGCGATTGTTCCCGGTTCTGGCTTTAGAAACGACAACGGCAAATATGAAATCATGGCCGATGAGTCCATAGAAGATAACTACCCGCAAAAAGATGAGAAAGCGGCTGCCGCTTACATGAATAGCTATCTTGAGAAGATTATCTTACGCGCACCAGAACAGTGGATGTGGCTACACAAGCGTTTCAAAACCATGGAAGACCCAGAAGCTGAACGCGGTATTCGTTATAAGTAGAGTAGCCGCTATAAATACTATTCTGAACCAAAAGAAAAGGGGCTGATGATTCATCAGCCCCTTGTGCATTCTATAGCTATAACAAATCGTATTAGATGCCGTACTGAGCGCGGTACGCTTTCACTGCTTCAAGGTGCGCTGCGTCTGTGCCCTTCTCTTCAAGGAAAGTCACTAGGTCAGTCAGGCTAACGATAGAGATAATCGCACAGCCAAAGTCACGTTCTACTTCTTGAATCGCAGACAGCTCGCCTTTACCTTTCTCTTGGCGGTCAATCGCAACAAGAACGCCCGCTAGATCAGCACCATTCGCTTGGATGATTTCCATCGATTCACGAATTGCAGTACCTGCAGTGATTACGTCGTCCACCAGCATGATACGACCTTCCAGTGCGCTACCGACTAGGTTGCCGCCTTCACCGTGGTCTTTCGCTTCTTTACGGTTAAAGCAGTAAGGCGTATCTACATCATGGTGATCGGCCAGTGCAACTGCTGTTGTCGTTGCGATTGGAATACCTTTGTATGCAGGACCAAACAGTACATCAAATTCAATACCAGAATCCGCCAGTGCTGCTGCGTAGAAACGACCCAAGCGCGCTAAGTCACGGCCTGTGTTAAACAATCCAGCATTGAAGAAGTAAGGGCTCTTACGGCCAGACTTTAAAGTAAACTCACCAAACTTAAGTACTTCTTTCTCTAGTGCAAATTCAATAAATTCACGTTGATATGCTTTCATGCTCATCCTCTATGTTTACTCAATAAAACTTAACTTACGCTCTGTAGTCCCCTTTCGGGTTTTACAGACAAAAAAATAGCCCCCTATTTGGGAGCTATTAAAAATGACTAGTCGGCCAACGCTGCTTTCTGCGCTTCGACGATATCGGCAATGCCCTTATTCGCCAGGGCTAAAAGCTTCATCAGCTCTTCGTGGCTGAACGGTTCGCCTTCTGCAGTACCTTGAATCTCAATCATCTTACCGTCTTCCGTCATTACAACGTTCATATCGGTATCGGCTGCTGAGTCTTCAACATACTCAAGGTCACACAGTGCTTCTGCACCAACGATACCCACTGAAACAGCCGCTACGTGGCCTTTCATTGGGTTCTTTTTCAGTTTACCGCTGTCTATTAGGCTCTTGATTGCGTCAGCCATTGCTACGCTTGCACCAGAGATAGACGCAGTACGTGTGCCGCCGTCTGCTTGAATAACATCACAATCAACCGTGATCATGATTTCACCCATCGCTTTAAGATCCACAACAGCACGTAGGCTACGAGCGATCAGACGTTGGATTTCCATCGTGCGACCACCTTGCTTACCGCTCGCCGCTTCACGACGGTTACGAGTGTGCGTTGCACGTGGCAGCATGCCGTATTCAGCCGTTACCCAACCCTTTCCTTGACCTTTCAACCAACGCGGTACGTTTTCTTCTACCGTCGCATTACATAGAACTTTAGTGTTGCCGAACTCAACTAATACAGAACCCTCAGCATATGCTGTGTAGTTACGAGTAATTTTAATTGGACGAATTTGATCTACAGCGCGGTCATTTGGACGCATTGGTATCTACCTTATTAACAGTCTGAAGTGATTTACTATCGAAAGCGTGCATCACCTAAGAAAGGGGTGAGACATATTTGATTGGGGCGAGATTATATAGCAGTTTACTGTTCAAAGCTATTTACCATTCGAAGACGCTGTTCAAGAAAAGCGATTCCTTAGTGAAAGTGATGAGCTTCGGCTGTCACCCGTAACGTGATACTATGCGTGCGCGTTATTTTCAGAATGATAAAAGACAGGAAAATTCGATGATTTATAGTATGACCGCGTACGCACGCAAAGAAGTAAAAGGTGATTGGGGCAGCGCAGTATGGGAAATCCGTAGTGTAAACCAACGCTACCTAGAAACTTACTTCCGTATGCCTGAACAGTTCCGTGGTTTAGAGCCAATCCTACGCGAGCGTTTCCGTAAGCGCCTAGCGCGCGGCAAAGTAGAATGTAACCTACGCTTTGAAGCTAACCCGGCAGCAAAAGGCGAGCTAAGCATCAACGAAGGTTTAGCGCAGCAAGTGATCAATGCGGCGAACCAAGTGATGACGATGACAGGTGAAGATAGCCGTCTGAACCCATTCCAAGTCATGAACTGGCCTGGTGTGATGGAAACGCCTGAGCAAGACATGGATGCGATCAACAAAGACCTGCTAGCAGCGTTCAACGATGCAATTGCTGAGTTCATTGATGCTCGTGCTCGTGAAGGTGAGAACATGAAGGCGCTAATCGTACAGCGCTTAGATGCGATCACTGAAGAAGTGGTAAAAGTACGTGCACGCATGCCTGAAATCCTAGAGTGGCAACGTGAGCGTCTGCTTAACAAATTTGAAGAAGCGAAGATTGAGCTTGAAGGTTCTCGCGTTGAGCAAGAGCTAATCCTACTCGCACAGAAGTCAGACGTAGCCGAAGAGCTAGACCGCCTAGACTCTCACGTGAAAGAAGCCAATGCAGTATTGAAGAAAGGCGGCGCATGTGGCCGTAAACTGGACTTCATGATGCAAGAGTTCAACCGTGAATCAAACACGCTAGCGTCTAAGTCTATCAGCACTGATATCACTGCATCAGGCGTAGAGCTGAAAGTTCTTATCGAACAGATGCGTGAGCAAATTCAGAACATTGAATAAGCCAACGCAGAGCTAATACAAGTAAGCCCCTGCATCGAAAGATGCAGGGGCTTTTCTTTTATGGCTTTATACTAGCGATAGCGCCTTTTTAACGTTGAGTTCAAACTCTTCTTGAGTCAGTTCACGACTCAGCTTATCGAAATAAACAGAATCATTACCAGCTGGCACACGAGCCTGTTGAGTATCACCTTCAGCAACGGCCAATACCGCTTTGGCCACTTCAACAGGTGATGGACCTTGGTTTATCTTCTCAACAACCTGTGGCAATAAGATGTTCGCTTGCTCAGCATATGGGGAGTCTGGACTGGTCGTCGACGGATTCGCTTTTAGGCCATTCTTCACAAACCCGGTTTGGAACAAGCCTGGCGCAACCGTATGAACCTTGATTCCATAAGGCGAGAGTTCATAGCGAAGCGAGTCCGTGAGCCCCTCTACTGCATATTTACTAGAATTGTAGTGAGTAAGCAGCGGCAGCCCCATCTTTCCTAAAAATGAGCTGACGTTGATGATCATCCCTGAGTTCTGTTCGCGCATAAATGGGATCACAGCGCGACAAGTGCGAAGGACACCAAACACATTAACGTCGAACTGATGCATAAACTCTTCATCCGTTCCCTCTTCTACGCTGGCCACTAATCCATAACCTGCGTTGTTCACCAGAATATCGAGTCGACCTGCATCGCTCATCACCATTCTGATTGCATCGTTCACATCTTGTGTTCGCGTTACATCACACACGACAGGCGTTATCGACAAGCCTTTTTCCGCAAACACTTTTTCAAGTTCAAGGCCTTTAGCAATGCTGCGAACCGAACCATAAACACGATAATTTTTTTGTGCGAATAGGAGTGCCGTTTCTAGCCCCATTCCCGAGTTTGCCCCAGTAATAAGTACGACCTGATGAGATTGCTGTTGAGCGGTATTCGTCATAATAGTTTCCTTGGAATTAGCATTGATGCTCAGGTAAGTCTTTCGTTTTGTAGAGATTGGCAATGTCGTGATTCTTGTCGCGATGCTTAGCTTCATCCTCTCTGATACGGAAAAGCACATCTAAGAATGTTGCGCCTTCGGGCAGGCGATAATAGGTAATCGCGATTTCTGGCGCAGGATGGTTAGGCAGAGCCCCCTCTTCAATTTTGGATATGTACTCTGAATAGCTGTTGCATGCTTCCTCTTCAAAGTAGCCGACAATCCGATGCGCAGTTTTAGATGAAACGAGGTAGATAACGCCGTAGATGATGAGAAAGATAAACTGCAGTAACATCACTAAGATGCGTTCTATAATGGACGGCTTGGTAACAGTCAGGAAAATCATCAAATGCATTCGTTCATTGTCTGCTTCATCCAATAGCTCTTTGATCCAACCGCCGTCATCTTTCATACGACGTAGTGCTTTAAGGTGGTTAAATACCCCAGCGACCATGCCTGGTACAGCCGCAATGGTTTCCAACAACATCGCACGTTTGGCTAAATGTTTTCCGTAAAACAGGTTAAGCGTTTTTTTGAGAAGTCGAGTAACAAGAAGCGCAACCTTTTCGGAGAATATTTCAGGTTTATAATGAGTGCTTTCAAAATGCATAGCGTGTTCCTTATATGAGTCTAATACCCACTAATCAACATTCATGCCAGAACACAAAGCCTTATATATCAAGGAAAAGACAAACAAAAGAGTCATTAAGACACAACAAATGCAAACAACAAAGAGACACCTTAATGTCTTTTTGACACTAAAGAGGTAATAAAAAACCCAGCAACATGGCTGGGCTCTTAAATGGCTTATAAGTCGACGGTTTTACTCGTCCGGCTGCTTGGTTCTAAGATCGACATACGGCCAGTAGTGATGACCAACTCGAATCAGCAAGGTTGCGGCCGCTAGAATAAATGCTGCTAAAGATAGCCAAACGATCAGAACCGCATCGAGTTCCTTCATTCCCAGAGTAATGTAACGAGCGATCGCCATCATCGCGATGTAGATTGGATAACGCACAGGGATCTTACCGTTCATCACAAACTGCTGAACCATGGCCAACACTTCGAGATAGATGAACATCAGCAGAATATCGGTCAGTTGTACTCTGCGCTCTGTGAAGACGTGCATGAACTCCTCAAGCATCGCAAACAGTGTTGCAAGGGTAATCGCCACCAGCAGCACCGCTTCAAGAATATGGAAAACCTTTAAGAAAGGCTTACTGAAAGATTTGGGTAAATGAGAAGGCATAGTCACTCTTCAAAAATAATTAATCCAATCTCTACAATAGCATGCCTCAATATAAGTCGCTCCTTCTCTATCGGAGAACACCATCAATGACACACCTTTTGTTGAAGCAGATACAAAAATGGCCCCACATTCACTGCAGAGCCATTTATTCATTCTTTGTCTCAGCTTAACTCGGCCGATTAGCCTTAAAGCAGAATCAGGTAGGTTAGGAACACCACACACAGGCCATAAATTAACGGGTGAACTTCTTTACCTTTACCCGCAACAACCATAGTGAATGCGTAGCTGATAAAGCCCATCGCCATACCGTTTGCAGGTGAGAAACTTAGTACCGTGAACATGATGGTGAAGAAGGCTGCGATGCGTGACTCTTTCTTCTCCCAATTGATCTGGCCAAGGCGGCCCACCATGTAGATACCTACCACTACCATCGCCGGCGCAACCATAGCTGCCGAGAAAATAGAGAAGATTGGGTATAGGAATAGCGAGATTAGGAACAAGCCAGCAACCATCACGGCCGCCAAACCTGTCTTCGCACCTTGAGAAGAAGCAATACCAGACTCAGAGAATGCCGTAATCGATGTGGTACCAAGAACAGAACCAATCACCGTACCACCCGCATCTGCCACTAGAGCAGACTTCGCATTTGGCACCTTACCATCTTTATCGATGATACCTGCATCACGGCCAACACCAACAATCGTGCTCAAGCCATCAAAGAAGTCGACAATCAGGAAGATAAGTACGATGAACAATAGATCGAACATTTTCTCAGGAGTAAGCGCAGAGAAATCGAAAATCGCGCCGAAGCTACCTGCCATACTCGGTGGCATCGCCACTAGCTGCTCTGGGATTGGCGCATTTGATGTACCCATGAACACGTCAGCTAGGATTGTCAGTGCAATCGCTGATACGAATGAGATAAAGGTCGCTAGCTTGATATCACGAACCATACAGCCAAGCGCAATAAAAATACTGATGTAAGCGATGATCACTTGTGGGTCTGAGATATCACCTAAGCCAACTAATACAAACGGATTAGAAACGATGATGCCCGCATTCTTAAGGCCTAAGAAAGCTATGAACAAACCGAGCGATACCGTAATCGCCAACTTTAAGTCCTCTGGGATCGATTCAATCATCGATTTACGAATATTGGTCAGAGAGAACGCAAGGTACAAAATACCAGAAAGGAAGATACCAAATAGCGCTTCATTCCACAGCACGGCAACAGAACCACTCAATAACAGGCCTTTGAAAAAGCCATTCATGCTCATGCCCGGTGCTAGCATCACAGGGTAGTTGCCCCAGATACCCATGATTAACGTAGAGATAGCCGCCGCCAAAGCCGTTGCAGTAAATACCGCCCCTTTATCCATCCCCGGGATACCACCCAAAATCGCTGGGTTAACCGCCAGAATGTAGCTCATTGCCAAGAAAGTAATGAAGCCGGCGTACAGCTCAGTGCCGATCGTGGTCTTTCTTTCAGTGATTTTAAACATTGAATCAAGCGAACCAGAGGTGTTCTGGGCTTTCAGGGTGGAATCGGTACTCACAACAAAACCTTTGCAATAAATTAAGAATTTGGTGATTCAAATGCTGTGAGAATAGAGAGGTCTCTACACTAAAAACTGTAGTCACCAAGATAGGCTCGGTAGTAGAAACATCTAGTCTAGCAGGGTCTGTTGGCCCTTCGAGATGATTTTTGCAGCGAGTTGTTGGGGATTTCTACAAGGCAGAGACTTTGAAGTGTAGCTAGCCTACATAAGAAGTCGATAACGCAGTAGAAATCACCAACAAACGCTGCCCGAAGGGTTCGGCTAAAATCGTTTTATGCTTTGTTAAGGAGTCTTTACTTAGAATACTAGGCTACAAACTCCTTGCCGCGCCTAAAACGATTTTTTCTCGAACAAAACTCCATCGCGAAAGGTCAACAGACCCTAGATATATACAGCATTTAATCGTTTGCGCGGATTGTAAGGATTGAGATTAAAACTTCAACAAATTTTGTCGAGATCACATAAAAAAGTGCAGTTGATGAGTGATTACATTTCTAGAACGATCTTTAAGAAGATCATTCGCTAATAAATAACGATCAAGCCAGTTGTTCTCAATCATCTAAATATGCTACTCTTCGCCTCCATTTTTCTGACCTAATTTTCACCAATTGCCGCTATATATGCGCAATTACCGGAACGTAATTAAGGTCAGTGCTATCTTTTATAGTGTCGGTTTATCGCCTTCACTCAATCCAACCAACAGTGGAAATATACAGATGGGCAAAGGTACTCTTTACATCGTATCTGCACCTAGTGGCGCAGGTAAGTCGAGCTTGATCTCAGCAATGCTAGAAACCAATCCAACCTACGCAATGAAGGTATCTGTTTCACACACCACTCGCGGTATGCGCCCTGGTGAAGAAAATGGTGTTCACTACCACTTCGTAGAGAAGCATCACTTCGAAGATCTCATCAAGAAGAATGAATTCCTAGAGTACGCTGAAGTATTCGGCAACTACTACGGTACTTCACGCGTTTGGATTGAAGAAAACCTAGACCGCGGTATCGATGTATTCCTAGATATCGACTGGCAAGGTGCTCGTCAGATCCGCGAACAGATGCCTCAAGCGAAGAGTGTATTCATTCTTCCACCATCAAATGGTGAGCTAGAGCGTCGTCTAAACGTTCGTGGTCAAGATAGCGAAGAAGTTATTGCGAAACGCATGAGCGAAGCGAAATCAGAAATCTCTCATTATAATGAGTATGACTACGTGATCGTGAATGATGACTTTGATGCAGCCCTAATGGACTTCAGAGCTATCATTCGTGCGGAACGCTTAAAAGAAGATAAGCAAGCAGCTAAATACAGCGGCATGCTTACTGCTCTACTGGCGGAATAAGCTAGCAAGGCTAGATTTTCCATTGAGATAAGTATACGGTGATCTAGAAAGTCTCTAGTTAAACTTGTATACTTTCTCGTCATCAAAAATTTATTAGTTAATTACTATTTGGAGTCCTCATGGCACGCGTAACTGTTCAAGACGCTGTTGAAAAAGTTGGCAACCGTTTCGACCTAGTTCTTATTGCGGCTCGCCGCGCACGTCAAATGCAAACTGGCGGTAAAGATTCACTAGTGCCTGAAGAGAACGATAAGCCAACGGTTATCGCTCTTCGCGAAATCGAAGAAGGTCTTATCACTAAAGACGTACTAGATGCTCGTGAACGTCAAGAGCAACAAGAGCAAGAAGCGGCTGAACTTGCAGCAGTAAGCAGCATCGATCACACTCGATAAGAACGTCATTCGAACTAATTAACCTTCCGGGCCTTTAATTTGTATCTATTCGATAGCCTCAAAGACGTTGCCCAAGAATACCTAACAGAGCCTCAAATTGAGGCTCTGCGTCAATCTTATGTGGTAGCGAGAGACGCCCATGAAGGGCAAACCCGCTCAAGCGGTGAACCATACATTATCCACCCTGTAGCTGTTTCAAGAATCCTGGCAGAAATGCGTCTGGATATCGAAACCCTACAAGCTGCTCTACTTCATGATGTGATTGAAGACTGTGATGTCACTAAAGAAGATCTAGAGGAAAAATTTGGCAATACCGTTGCTGAATTGGTAGATGGTGTATCTAAGCTGGATAAGCTTAAATTTCGTGATCGCAAAGAAGCGCAAGCAGAGAACTTTCGTAAAATGGTTCTCGCAATGGTGCAAGACATCCGCGTTATCTTGATCAAATTAGCTGACCGTACTCACAACATGCGTACGCTTGGGGCACTTCGTCCTGACAAAAAGCGTCGTATTGCTCGTGAAACCCTAGAAATCTATTCTCCACTAGCTCACCGTCTTGGTATTCATAACATCAAGACCGAACTAGAAGAGCTGGGCTTCGAAGCCCTCTACCCTAACCGTTATCGCGTACTGAAAAACGTAGTGAAAGCTGCGCGTGGTAACCGTAAGGAGATGATTCAACGTATCCATAGCGAAATTGAAGGCCGCCTTGAAGAAGTTGGTTTACCTGCTCGCGTACTTGGTCGTGAAAAGAACCTGTTCTCCATCTATAACAAGATGAAAACTAAAGAGCAGCGTTTCCACACCATTATGGACATCTACGCTTTCCGCGTGGTGGTTGATACCCCAGATACTTGTTATCGCGTACTTGGTCAGGCCCATAGCCTGTACAAGCCTCGCCCAGGCCGCATGAAAGATTACATCGCGGTACCAAAAGCCAACGGCTACCAATCTCTGCACACATCAATGATCGGCCCTCACGGGGTGCCAGTTGAGGTTCAGATCCGTACTGAAGATATGGATCAAATGGCAGACAAAGGTGTCGCGGCACACTGGTCTTACAAAGGCAATGGCTCACGCAGCAGTAATGGCACAACCGCACAGGTTAAAGCACAACGTTGGATGCAGAGCTTACTTGAGCTACAACAAAGCGCAGGTAACTCATTCGAATTCATTGAAAACGTTAAGTCTGATCTGTTCCCAGATGAGATCTTCGTGTTCACGCCGAAGGGTCGTATTGTCGAACTTCCTGCTGGCGCTACAGCGGTCGATTTTGCTTACGCGGTACATACCGATGTCGGCAACATGTGTGTAGGTGCTCGTGTAGACATGAACCCTTACCCACTCAGCAAATCACTGAAGAACGGTCAAACCATTGAGATCATCAGTGCTCCGGGCGCACGTCCGAATGCAGCATGGCTTAACTACGTGGTGACATCACGTGCGCGTACTAAGATCCGTCAGGTTCTGAAAACCATGCGCCGTGAAGAGTCGATTACCCTTGGTCGTCGTCTACTGAACCACGCACTTGGCGAACACTCTATCGGTGAT
>AAZW01000093.1 GCA_000169995.1 Vibrionales bacterium SWAT-3
CCCAGAGTTGAAGTAGGGTGGGTTGCAGATTATCGCGTCAAACTTTTTCGGAAAGTCGGTGGTGAGTACACTGCCATTATGTAGAGTGATGCGATCTTGCCATGGCGACTGCTCAATATTAATGGTCGCAGCCTCAATCGCATGTGGATCAATATCGATCGCGGAGATCGAGATATCTGTAAAACGCTGCGCGGCCATCAAGGCCAAAAGCCCGGTGCCAGTTCCAATATCGAGTGCTGAGGACTTAGGTGTAATGCTTACCCATGCGCCAAGGAGTACACCATCAGTGCTGACTGGCATACCGCTTTGCCCACCGTAAATTGAGAATTGCTTAAAATTGAAGCTTTTAGTCTGCACGATTTTGTCTTTCATGAATGTTCTGAGTATCGAGATATTTAAAGTGATTAGCTCTAATGTTAACCACTTGTATGAATCAATGTTCTGATTGAGAAACTATTGTTGTGAATTATGGTTAGTTTATAATTGTGGCTATTTTTTCATATCTAGTGGAATCCACTGCTTTTGGTTGATATATGCAAATTTATATGGTGTTTTTGTGTGGTGGCTTGCAGCTAGCCAAGTGTTTCGTCATTATGCGCGACTATTTTATAGATTGAGTGGCAGCTTTTCGCTGTAACATTCACGTAAGCACAACATAAATTCATAAATATAATTAAGGATTATCTGTGAAACAGAGTCTAAAACTAACAGATATAATGGCATTGGGCTTTATGCTTTTTGCGTTTTTCTTGGGTGCGGGTAACATCATCTTCCCACCTCTAGCTGGCCAATTGGCTGGTGATCATTTTCTTCCAGCGATGTCTGGTTTCCTGCTGACTGCCGTTGGTCTGCCGTTAATCACTATCGTAGCCGTTGCACTTGCGGGTGGCTCTTGGGATCATCTAACCAAAGATCTTCCTAAGAAAGCAGCGACTATCATGGCTGTGTTGATCTTCATTATCATTGGTCCTGCATTTGCTGCACCACGTACCGGCCTTGTTGCTTATGAGATGGCGGTGAAACCGTTCTTCATCGATGCCTCTCAAGCTCACCTAACATTCTTTTCTATCGCATTTTTTGTGGTTGCCATGTTCTTCTCATGGTCTCAAGGTAAGCTAATTGACGTTATCGGTAAGGTTCTAACACCAGCACTTTTCATCGGTTTAGTTGTACTGGCGGTTGCTGTATTTGTTAACCCTCAGGGCGATATTCTTGGTGCTCACGGTGAATACATCACTCAGCCATTAACGAAAGGTTTCCTTGAAGGTTATAACACCATGGATACTTTTGCTTCACTGATGTTTGGTATGTTGATTGTGGATTCTATCCGCAGCAAAGGCATCACTGACCGTGCGGCGACAACTAAGTACCTGATCAGCGCAGGTTGTATTGCAGCGGCTGGTCTAGCGTTTGTTTACATCTCTCTGTTCTTCCTTGGCGCGACAAGCTCAACGGTTGCTGCAGGCGCTGATAATGGCGGTGCGATCTTAAGCCTATACGTTCAATCACTGTTTGGTCCTTCAGGCCAGCTAGTACTTTCTGTTATCGTACTACTAGCGTGTCTAACAACAGCGATTGGCCTTGTGTCTGCGTGTTCTGACTACTTCAGCTCATTGACGCCGCTGTCTTACAAGACTTGGGTAATCATCAACGGTGTTGCTTGTGCTACGGTAGCGAACGTTGGTCTTTCTCAGCTTATTTCTCTGTCTGTTCCTGTATTGTTTGCGCTGTACCCAGTAGCGATCGCATTGGTAGCACTGACGTTCTTGCGTAGCCGCTTCCCTAATCCAAAAGTGGCGTACCGCGTTGTGGTATTAGTGTCACTACTGTTCGCTCTTATCGATGGTGCGAAAGTAGCGGGTGTTGATGTATCAGCACTGAAGATGCTGCCTCTGTTCGAGATCGGCATGGGTTGGTTACTGCCAACGGCTGCAGCAATCATCTGTATGTTCTTTGTTGGTAAGTCAGCAGAGCAAGAGATGGCAGAAGAGACGGTTTAATCTCTGATTGAGATTAGATAGTTATTCTGGATGACATAGAAAAGGCCTCATTACTTCGCAGTAGTGAGGCCTTTTTGTATTCTGTCTGTTTTGAACTGAACAGCTTGTGGAGAGCTTATGTACTTACAGCTTCTCGCTGTACTCAACCAGAACTTGTTCAACCCAGCTCGCGATACGCTCGTCGCTCAGTTCATATTGTGAATCTTCATCAAGCGCCAAGCCTACGAACTGTGATTGGTCTTCGGTGAGCGCTTTAGACGCCTCGAATTCGTAGCTGTCGTCGTTTGGCCAGAAGCCAACAAATTGAGCTCCGGCTGTTTTTAGCTCGTCATGCAATAGACCCATCGCATCTAAGAACCACTCACCGTAACCCTCTTGGTCACCTAAGCCAAACAGTGCTACAACCTTACCTTTTACTGGTGTTGTCGCGATGTCGTCCCACAGCTCATTCCAATCTTCTTGGATTTCGCCAAAGTCCCACGTAGAGATACCTAGCAGTAACAGGTCGTAATCTGCCATCAATGAAAGCGGAGTCTCTTTCACGTTATGGATATCAACTAGGTCTTCACCAATAATGCCGCGAATTTTTTCTGCTGCCATTTCTGTGTAGCAGGTGGTTGAGCCGTAAAATAATCCAATTTTCATAGCAAACGTTCGATTTTAATTTCAGATGGCGAATTCTAACCATAAATCGACTTCGATTGCAGCGATTATCCACTCAAGGTGTAATTTTTATGGCATTCATATTTGCTCTGGCATACTCTCAAAACAGTTTCCAATATTGTGAGTAACACTATGCAGTCGCCTCAAGGGCAGAGCGCAGACCACGGTCTAGTTGAGCAGTTTTTAGATGCTATGTGGATGGAGCGAGGGTTATCAGAGAATACTCTTGTCTCTTATCGTACTGATTTATCCAAGCTATTAACGTGGATGGAACAGAATAATTATCGCCTCGACTTTATTAGTCTATCTGGGCTACAGGATTACCAGAGCTGGTTGGTTGATGCCGATTTTAAGCAGACTTCCCGTGCTCGTATGTTGTCGGCGATTCGTCGTTTGTTCCAATACCTGCATCGTGAGAAAGTTAGAGCGGATGATCCGAGTGCGTTGTTGATCAGCCCTAAGCTGCCACAACGTCTGCCAAAAGACCTAAGTGAAGAGCAAGTGGATGCTTTGCTCGATGCTCCCGATCCGAATGACCCGATTGAGCTTCGTGATAAGGCGATGCTTGAGTTATTATATGCAACCGGTTTGCGTGTTACAGAGCTGGTTAGTCTAACGATGGAAAACATCAGCCTGAGACAGGGCGTGGTGCGTGTTATTGGTAAGGGCGGTAAAGAGCGCTTGGTGCCAATGGGCGAAAACGCTGTGGACTGGATTGAGAGTTTTATCGAACAAGGGCGTCCGCAACTGCTTGGTGAAAACAGTTCAGATGTGGTTTTTCCAAGCAAACGTGCTAAACAAATGACCCGTCAGACATTCTGGTATCGTATTAAGCATTACGCGGTTATCGCAGGTATTGACACAGAATTGCTGTCCCCGCACGTTTTGAGACATGCTTTTGCCACTCATTTACTGAACTATGGTGCCGATCTTAGGGTCGTACAGATGTTACTTGGGCATAGTGACTTATCGACAACCCAAATTTATACTCACGTGGCGACTGAAAGGCTGAAGCAAATTCATACTCAGCATCACCCTCGTGCTTAAATCCATTTATTTTTAAGGTGAACTTAATGAGCGTATTACGCCGTCTTCCTCTATTAGCGCTGCCGCTGATGATCACTGCATGTAATGCATCAGAAGCGAAAGTAGAACAAACCACAACAGCCGCAGAGGTTGCTTCAGCTCAAGATATTGATACTGCGGCGCTCACCAAGCGTTTTGAAAAAATCGGCATCAAGGTCAATAAGATTGTTCCTTCGGATATTGATGGTCTTTTAGAGATTCAAACCAGCAGTGGCATTATTTTCTCTTCTCCAGCGGGCGACCATTTTCTAGCAGGCACACTTTACTCTCTGGATGAGAACGGCAAATTCAGCGATGTATTGGCAGAGCGTCAAGCGCCAATCAATGCTGAGAAAGTAGCGGCATTGTCTGATACGGTTATTGAATACAAAGCAGACAACGAAAAATATGTTGTGACTGTGTTTACTGACATCACTTGTGGCTACTGTGTTCGTCTGCACAGCCAGATGCAGGGCTACAATGACCTAGGTATCACGGTGCGTTACATGGCATATCCACGTCAAGGTAGTACAGGCCAAGTAGCAGACCAAATGGCGGCGATCTGGGCTTCTGACGATCCAAAAGCCGCGATGCACAATGCTAAGGTAGAGCGTGAGATGCCAGCTTCAAGTAAAGACCTTGAAGAGAATAAACAGATCATCGCTAAGCAGTACCAACTGGGTCGTGAGCTTGGTATTAATGGTACACCTGCTATCGTATTGGCAAGCGGTGAGTTGGTGAGTGGTTACTTACCTCCAGCACAGCTGCTTCAGCGTCTAGAGCAGTAGTCTCTAACAGAGCTGTCACAGTCGCCATCAGTTAATATGGCGACTTTATTACTTATTTATTCCCATGTTTTTGATTTAAGGAGTGGCCTGATTGATATCAGGCCCATTTTTATATGATAGAGATTCAACGCCGTCCTGAGGTCGACATTTCCGTTTTACCGGCTCATTTACCAGATCTGTTAAAACGTATCTATGTGAGCCGCGGAGTCAACAGTGCAGACCAACTTGAGACTGCAGCGAAAGGCCTACACTCCTATCAGAAACTAGGCGGCATTGATGCTGCCGCTGAATTGTTGTTTAACGCGATTCAGCATCAAAAACGCATTATTGTTGTTGGCGACTTTGATGCCGATGGTGCAACCAGCTCTGCGTTGTCGGTACTTGCACTGCGAATGCTTGGCAGTTCAAATGTTGATTACCTAGTACCGAACCGTTTTGAAGATGGCTACGGCCTCAGCCCTGAAGTGGTAGAGCAAGCAATCGAGATTGGTGCGGAAGTGATCATGACGGTTGATAACGGTGTCTCTTCGATTGAAGGGGTACGTTTTGCCAAAGAGAAAGGACTAGAAGTTCTGGTCACAGATCATCACTTACCGGGCAGTGAGTTGCCTATGGTTGATGCGATGGTGAACCCGAATCTAGAGAGCTGTGCATTTCCGTCTAAAGCGCTTGCTGGTGTTGGCGTGGCTTTCTACCTGATGATGGCACTGTGTGTGCACATGCGTAAACTAAATTGGTTTGCTGAACGTGGCATGACAGAGCCTAAGTTGATGGAGCTGATTGACCTTGTCGCTCTAGGTACGGTTGCGGACGTGGTGCCACTTGATGAGAACAACCGAATCTTGGTGCACCAAGGCTTGCAACGTATTCGAGCGGGTAAGGCTCGTCCGGGTATTCAAGCCTTGATTGAGATTGCAAAACGAGATGCTAAACGTTTGGTTGCTTCGGATTTTGGTTTTGCACTGGGTCCTCGTATCAATGCTGCGGGTCGACTTGACGATATGTCGTTTGGTGTTGAGCTGCTAATGAGCAACAACATCCACGCTGCACGTCGCATGGCGAGCGAGCTTGATGGCTTGAACCAGACTCGTAAAGAGATCGAAGAGGGCATGAAGCAAGAAGCGATGGCTTTCTGTGAGCGCCTTGAGTTTGGTAAAGACGACCTGCCTTCTGGTTTGGCACTATTCCAACGTGATTGGCACCAAGGTGTGATTGGTATTTTGGCTTCGCGTATCAAAGACAAATACCATCGTCCTGTGATTGCGTTCGCCGATGGTGGAGAAGGGAGCATTAAAGGCTCATGCCGCTCGATTCCGGGTTTGCATATGCGCGATGCGCTAGACCGTATCGACACTCAAAACCCAGGTTTGATTCTTAAGTTTGGTGGCCACGCAATGGCGGCTGGCTTAACGATCATGGAAAAGGACTTTGAACGTTTTAGCAAATTGTTCAACGATGTAGTGAAACAAGAACTCGGAGAAACGGCACTTAAGGGTATTATCTTGTCTGACGGAGAGTTGCTACCTGAAGAGTTCTCTATGCACACCGCTGAAACGCTACGCGCGGGTGGTCCTTGGGGGCAAGCATTTCCAGAGCCTATCTTCGATGGTGAGTTTAAAGTACTGCATCAAAAGCTGGTGGGTGAAAAACACCTTAAGTTAATGTTAGAGCCATTATACAAAGGCCACCCAACCAATGTGATGATTGATGGCATCGCTTTCAATGTTGATTTGCGCCGCTGGCCAGATGCCTCAGTGAAAACGGTACATCTTGCCTATAAGCTGGATATTAACGAGTTTCGTGGTAACCAGTCATTGCAGTTAATGGTTGACCACATCGAAGCAAAATAGCCTAACTTCAATAAGATTACGGCTTCATTCGCCTTATCAAAACCACAAGCTCGGATGTGAAATTCGGGCTTGTTTTCATTCCTAAATCGCCCGCAATGGCACCAATTTCTGAGCTTAAAACTTTATATTGTTGTAAGTGACTGAATATTGGTTTGCCCTCTAAAAATTTCTGTATCTCCGTCACACTTTTGAGTACAATTCTCCGGTTAAATTCTACTCATAAATGATGAGCTAAAATGTTTGAAATCAATCCTATAAAAAACCGTCTACAGGATGTGTCTGAGCGCACAAATATCCTGAGGGGGTACCTTTGACTATGACGCTAAGAAAGAGCGTCTAGAAGAAGTAAACGCAGAATTAGAACAACCGGATGTATGGAACGAACCTGAGCGTGCTCAAGCGCTAGGTAAAGAGCGTTCTGCACTGGAAGCGGTAGTAGAAACGATTGACCAACTTGACCAAGGTGTTGAGGATGTCGATGGCCTACTAGAGCTAGCGGTTGAAGAAGAAGATCAAGAAACGTTCGACGAAATTGAACCAGAACTAGCGGAGCTTGAAGCTAAGCTAGGTAAACTTGAGTTCCGTCGTATGTTCTCTGGCGAGCATGATGCTTCAGATTGTTATATCGATCTACAGTCGGGTTCAGGTGGTACTGAAGCACAAGACTGGACTTCGATGATGCTACGCATGTACTTGCGTTGGGCGGAAGCGAAGGGATTCAAAACGGAAGTTATCGAAGTATCTGAAGGTGAAGTTGCTGGTTTGAAGGGGGCAACAGTACGTATCTCTGGTGAGTACGCGTACGGTTGGTTACGTACAGAGACTGGTGTTCACCGTCTAGTTCGTAAATCACCATTTGATTCAAGTGGCCGTCGTCATACATCATTTGCTTCTGCGTTTATCTACCCAGAGATTGATGACAACATTACGATTGATATTAACCCTTCTGACTTACGTATTGACGTATACCGTGCTTCGGGCGCTGGTGGTCAGCACGTAAACACCACTGAGTCTGCGGTACGTATTACTCACGTTCCAACTAACACAGTGGTTCAATGTCAGAATGACCGTTCGCAGCATAAGAACAAAGATCAAGCGATGAAGCAGCTACGTGCTAAGCTTTTTGAGCTTGAGATTCAAAAACAAAATGCTGAAAAACAAGCGAACGAAGATACTAAATCAGACATCGGTTGGGGCAGTCAAATCCGCTCTTACGTACTGGATGATTCTCGTATCAAAGATTTACGCACTGGCATTGAAAACCGTAATACTCAAGCGGTTCTTGATGGCGACCTAGATAAATTTATCGAAGCTAGCCTGAAATCAGGTTTATAAGCTTTTCACCGACAAAACTATTTTCATAAAGAAAGACAGGATACATCGAAAATGACTGATGCTGTTCAAAACGAAAACGCACAAGAAGAGAATAAGCTAATTGCTGAGCGTCGTGCCAAGCTGGATCATATCCGCAAGAGCTGCAAAGCAAACGGCCACCCAAATGACTTCCGTCGTGAGCACCTAGCTGGCGACCTTCAAGCGGAATTCGGTGAAAAGACTAAAGAAGAACTAGAAGAGCTAAACCACGTTGTTGCTATTGCCGGTCGTGTAATGGCTAAGCGTGGTCCATTCCTAGCGATTCAAGAAACGTCTGGCCGTATCCAAGCATACGCAGCAAAAGACGTACAGAAAGTACTTAAAGAGCAGTACCAAGGCCTAGATATCGGTGACATCATCGGTGTTAAAGGTGCACTTCACAAGTCAGGTAAAGGTGACCTTTACGTGAACATGGAAGAGTTCGAACTGCTAACTAAAGCACTTCGCCCTCTACCAGAGAAGTTCCACGGTCTAACTGACCAAGAGATGCGTTACCGTCAGCGTTACGTTGACCTAATCGTGAACGAAGATTCTCGTAACGCATTCATCGTGCGTTCTAAGCTTGTTTCTTCAATCCGTAACTTCATGAGCTCAAAAGGCTACCTAGAAGTTGAAACGCCAATGATGCACGTGATCCCTGGTGGTGCAACAGCACGTCCATTCATCACACACCACAATGCACTAGACATCGACATGTACCTACGTGTTGCTCCTGAGCTTTACCTGAAGCGTCTAGTAGTGGGTGGGTTTGACCGTGTATTCGAGATCAACCGTAACTTCCGTAACGAAGGTCTATCGCCACGTCACAACCCAGAATTTACAATGATGGAATTCTACCAAGCGTACTCTGACTACAAAGATCTGATGGATCTAACAGAAGAGATGCTAAGCACTGCGGCTATGGACGTTCTTGGTTCTACTTCTATGCCTTACGGTGACGAGACAGTAGAGTTTGGTGGTAAGTACGCTCGCATGAGCATGTTTGAAGCAATCAAACACTACAACCCTGAGCACGCTGAGATCCAAGCGCTAACAGAAGAAGACCTACAAGACCGTGAGAAGATGGTAGCAATCGCGAAATCTGTACACGTTGAAGTAGAGACATTCTGGACATGTGGCCAGCTTCTAGAAGAGATCTTTGGTGAAACGGCTGAGCCTCAGCTAATTCAACCAACGTTCATCACTGGTTACCCAGCGGACATCTCTCCTCTAGCTCGTCGTAGCGATGACAACCCGTTCTTCACAGACCGTTTTGAGTTCTTCATCGGTGGCCGTGAAGTAGCGAACGGCTTCTCTGAGCTTAACGATGCAGAAGACCAAGACGAGCGTTTCAAAGCACAAGTTAACGCGAAAGACGCAGGCGATGATGAAGCAATGTACTACGATGCAGACTACATCACAGCTCTTGAGCACGGCCTACCGCCAACAGCGGGTCAAGGTATCGGTATCGACCGTCTAGCAATGCTATTCACAAACACGCACACAATCCGTGACGTGATCTTGTTCCCGGCAATGCGCCCACAAGCGTAATTATCGCTTACGGGTTATCGCAACCCAATCCAATAAAAAGCTACCTTCGGGTGGCTTTTTCTGTTTTTAGGCCTCAAAACCCAGCCTGTACCGCACTCTTGATTCGAAAAATCATTATTTCTGACATAGTCTTACTAATGAGACATAAAATCTAAGATAGTCTCTCTACTATAGGTTTCTGCATTGAATACGATCTCGCGGCATTTTGCCACGCGAATAAGCGGTGACTCGTATTAACCTGATTTAAATAAAAATAGAATAAGGAAGAAGGATGGGAACTCAATTTAAGATGGATTCCTTGCTAGGCTCTCTTATCGTCGTTGGTGGTGCGTACGAACCCTGGTTATCTGTATTAGAGCAAGTGGGTTGGCAGTGTACTCAGTGTGCCGACTTACGAAAAGCGGATGCCTTGATTAATGAAATTGGTCCATGTATTGGCATTGTGGATCTTAGCCATGATGAATTCAGCCTTAATGGTATTGCTAACCTTGTGAGTAATAACAAGCAGGTAAGGTGGCTCGCGTTTATCCGTGAATCTCAATTAAGTTCAGATACGATCTGCCAGTTTATCGTTAACTTTTGTATCGACTTTTTCACTGCCCCGATCCCAGACGCTCAGCTGTTAAGCACCATTGGTCACCAGTTAGGAATGCTTAAGCTTGAACAGAAAGTATGGCCAAACTACGGCATCAACAACAATATGGGACTGCTAGGCGACTCTGTGGCTGTGAAACGCCTAAGAGACCAAGTGAAGCGTATTGGCCCAACGGATGTCAGTATTCTGATTTATGGAGAGAGCGGCTCAGGTAAAGAGACGATTGCACGCTCTATTCATCAAAATTCATCACGATCTCAAAAGCCATTTCTAACGGTGAACTGCCGTGCTTTGTCTGAAATGAGAATAGAATCTGAGGTATTTGGTATCTCCGAACAGCCAATGTCTTCTCCTTGTATGTTAGAAGAGGCTGATGGCGGCACTATCTTACTCAATGATGTTTTGGCAATGCCACGCAATCAACAATTGAATCTGTTGCGCTTTTTGCAGGAAGGTAAGATTGAAACGGCCGATGGACCTAAGTCTGTCGATGTACGTATTCTGGCAGCGAACTCTTCTGATATTGAAAAAGCCTTAATCGAAGGGGATTTTAATGAAGAGCTTTATCACTATATTAATGTGCTACGCATTCATGTACCGAGCCTTAAAGAGCGCGTGAGTGATATTTCCGTATTAGCCAATCACTTCCTACGAGAGTATTCGAAAGAGTTTAACGCTCAGGCAAAGAGTTTTTCAGAAGATGCTATTCGTTCGATGAATCGCTACCACTGGCCAGGTAATGTTCGCGAATTGATGAACCAGATAAAGCGCGTTGTGTTGATGTCGGATGCTGTGATCATTGAGGAGCAGCAGCTTGATCTGCCAAAGCAGAATGATGAGCGACGTAGCTTGAAGAGTATTCGCGAACGTTCAGAGCGTGATGCTTTACTGATCGTCTTGGAATCTTATGGTGGACAGGTTTCATTAGCCGCTAAGGAACTTGGCGTGTCACGGGCAACCATGTACCGTTTGCTGAATAAACACAGCCTGATTTCTGAGGGTGTTGTGTAGAACTCTCTTCTAAGTCATTAAGTCAGTTAGTGTAAATTTAAGGCCACGCATCATGCGTGGCTTTTTTGTTGCTAGTCGTTGCGTTTATGTTCGAACAACTGAGAGATGAACTCTAAGTCGTTAAGAGAGATATGCTGTGATTTTATATAATCATAGTGAATATGTTATATGCAAATGAATATGCAACTGATATTTCAGGCGATTGCATTGTTTTAAAAATGTTAACCAATTAGCGGTTGAATAATATACTCACTTGGTTAGTCTTTAACCGTGAAAGCAACGATTTAACAAAGACTTGTCTGCTTTTACTTCCCCATTTCTTTTTGGATTTTTTAGTTAGCTTGGAGGCGCAAATGAAACATTTCGATTTTATACAGCACATTTGCGCGTCGTTTGATCCGTGTACTGACATGGTGACTGTTATGTCACAAATCTCAGCCATGGCCGATCGAAACACCCAAGATAAACCTAACTAATAGATCCGTATCCTTATTTGGCTGCGGAAAAATAGCAGCTAAGTGAGAAGCCCTCATACTATCTAACACGCTATTTTTCCTCAGTTGACTCAACAACTGGAGAGTTATTATGCGTCACTCAGTATATTTAAAATTAGCAACAGTCCTTATCCGTGCCGATCTTCGTCGTGAAGAGCGGGAATGGCAGCGAAAAGTACGTCGTAGTTCACTAGACCTACCTTGGCACAACACTCATTTGCTAAGAGATATTGGCCTTGAAGCCGATGGTCGTCCAATTGGTTTCTCTGAGCCTGAAGTTGTCACCATTGAACGTCGCGTTCGTCATCTTCGTCGTGTTCTTAGCGCGCGAATACCGACGTAATCTTTCGGGGTTGATCGCACCTTTCACCCCCTTAAATCATTGACGGTGATAGTTAGGTGTCAAAAGTGAGCGCTTTTGAACTAGAACTGGACAAAAAAGAGAAGCATTGGCTTCTCTTTTTTGTTTTTTTAATCGAGAAAAATCAACGTGCCCTAGTAAAGAAATAGAGTTCTACTAAGCTATAGAGAGCAAGGGAGGCCGGTTATGCAAAAGCATCAGTTAGACATGTGGCTACATGGAGAGCACAAAGACTCGTATCAAATCCCCAAAGTGTACGTTATTGGCTGTTCCGATATCTCGGAATATCTGCTGGCTTTGGAGTACAAACATAAGCTTGAGCCGGTAAAACAAGATGGTGAGCCACTTCACTTTGGATCTTTGGATCAAGTGAAAGAGGAGTTACTCCGGCTAGGGTTTGAAAAGGCCTATCTTCGCTTGCACAATGCTTATGACGAATTTGGCAGTGAGCCAAGTCAAAGCTACTGTGATATCGAATTAGCGTTGAAACCTCATTGATCAAAGAACGTAACTCACTGATATTGTTTCGTACTAATGTTTATTGGGCTATGCGTAATGCGTCGTCAGCAAGTTGTGAGTAAATTGAGTTCGCAAATAAAAACCACGAGGCTTGGTCTTGATGGGCTTGCCACTGGCTCCATAAGCTTCGGTTAACACGCGACTGTTTGCAGCCTTTGGACGTAAGTGTAGGGCTTCTCCATGCCTTGCCGTGATCTGTTCAACGTTCCCTAAAACGATCAACTCCATCAACTCTTCCCAGTCTCTCTTTAGGAGTTCGTTCTCAGCTTCACTTGGTGTCCATAGTAGTGGTGATCCAACGTGACGTTCTGCCAGCGGGATTTCTCTTTCCCCTTCTA
>AAZW01000092.1 GCA_000169995.1 Vibrionales bacterium SWAT-3
TATCACAGTAGAAAGCAAAACAGTGATCGTTAAAGATATCGAAGTAACAACACCAGGCGGCCGTGGCGGCCAAAAGATTTACCGCTTCCGTGGTAACGATGTAGCAACTGGCGTTAAAACTGAAGTTCGCCACAAGGCTGACGAAATCGTTGAAACTATCGACGTAACTAAGCGTGCAGTAATGTTCTCTTACGTTGATGGCAACGAGTACATCTTCATGGATAACGAAGATTACACACAATTCATCTTCAACGGTGAAACAATCGAAGACGAACTACTGTTCATCAACGAAGAAACTCAAGGCATGTACGCAATCCTTATCGATGGCAACGCTGCAACGCTTGAGCTACCAACCTCTGTTGAGCTAGTTATCGAAGAGACTGACCCTTCAATCAAAGGTGCATCAGCGTCTGCTCGTACTAAGCCTGCTCGTCTTTCTACAGGTCTTACAATCCAAGTACCTGAGTACATCGCGACTGGCGACAAAGTAGTAGTAAACACTGCTGAACGTAAATACATGAACCGCGCAAGCTAAGATACTTATTATGACCGAAGCTAACGACCTAATGTCTTATGACGACGCAATTGACACTGCATACGACATCTTCCTAGAGATGGCACCTGACAACCTAGAACCTGCAGACGTGATTCTTTTCACGGCTCAGTTTGAAGATCGTGGCGCAGCAGAGCTTGTTGAAACTGGCGATGATTGGGTTGAACATGTTGGCTTTGAAGTCGACAAAGAAATCTACGCAGAAGTGCGCATTGGTCTTGTGAATGAAGCTGATGACGTTCTAGACGACGTCTTTGCTCGCATGCTAATCAGCCGTGACCCAGAGCATAAGTTCTGTCACATGCTGTGGAAGCGCGACTAATACGACTGCTGACGCTCAACTTCATGAGTAAACAAGCACTCATGTAAACGAGTTAAAAATCTAGCCGAGCCACTTGCTCGGCTATTTTTATCACGCTACTTCCCTGCATGAGAACTCTCTTTCTTTATCAACTTTATATTCACTGATATGACCAAAGCAAAAACAGATACACAATCCAAAGGCTATGCTTGCATTGGCCTAGTTAACCCAAAGACGCCTGAAAACGTAGGCTCTGTAATGCGAGCGGCTGGTTGCTACGGCGCTAACTCTGTGTTCTACACAGGCACACGCTACGATCATGCGCGAAAATTTCATACCGACACCAAAGAGAAGCACTTAGAGCTGCCACTGATTGGCGTTGAAGAGCTGAAAGACATTATTCCAGTAGGCTGCGTGCCTGTGGCCGTTGATCTGATCGAAGGTGCGAAGCCTCTACCGGATTACAAACACCCACCACGCGCGTTTTATATTTTTGGCCCAGAAGATGGCACGCTAAAGAAAGAGATCACTGATTTCTGCCGCGACACGATTTACGTTCCAACCAATGGTTGCATGAACCTCGCTGCATCTGTGAACGTGGTGCTTTACGACCGCTTGGCGAAGGGTGATAACTTTTCGAATCATAAGTAGAAGATACGAGATACGAACAGATTATAGATGCGCGTAAACGAGATAAGAGATGCGAAGAGCACGCTTACTGCGTTTATGACAGCATGCTTTCGATACTCGATTACTCGCATCCCGCACCTTTTATTTGCTTAGATATAAAAAAACCTGCTCAATGAGCAGGTTTTTTAGTATTCAGTGCTTTAAGACAATAAAGCTTTAAGCTTAAGAAGTCATGTAATTACTGACGTGTTCTTGGCTTAGCTGGTTTAGCCGGACGACCATTGTTCATCTTTGGCTTACTTTTGTTAGCCTGAGCTTGCCTTTTGCTGCTGGTGCACTGCGACCTGATCAGTGTGTAGTACCACGAGTAGCTGGCTTCTTACGTTTAGCTTGGTTGCTACGGCCTTTTGGCGCATTTGCGCGCTCTTCATGACGCCGAACAGCGCGACGAATTTTCTGGCTACGAGAACGCTCACGCTTACGAGAGGTGTTTGAAGGATCGAGGTCCAACAGTGTCTCTTTCTCTGGCTTAAGTTCTACAAGCTCACGCAGGTAGTTTACTTCTTGAAGATCTAGCTCTTTCCAACCGCCACGAGGCAGTTTCTTGTCAAGGTAGATATCACCGTAACGTACACGCTTCAAGCGGCTTACTGTTGTTTCTTGTGATTCCCAAAGACGACGAACCTCACGGTTACGACCTTCGTTAATCGCTACGTAGAAAGTATGGTTCATACCTTCACCACCAGCGTAAACCACATCTTCGAAACGAGCCATGCCGTCTTCTAGCTCAACACCGCGCACAAGGTTCTTAACCTTCTGCTCAGTAACTTCACCAAATACACGTACTAGGTATTCACGCTCAACCTGACGGCTTGGGTGCATTAGACGGTTTGCAAGTTCACCATCGGTAGTGAAAAGCAAAAGACCAGACGTGTTCGCATCAAGACGACCAACCGAAATCCAACGAGAACCACGGATCTTAGGTAGACGATCGAAAACTGTGCGGCGACCTTCAGGATCATGACGAGTACATAGCTCACCTTCAGGTTTGTAGTAAGCAAGTACACGACAAACCACTTCTTCAGACGCTTTGCCTGAAACAGTATGGCCATCGATACGGATCACTGAGTTCTCGTCTTCAAGACGCTCGCCCAGTTTCGCAACTTGCCCGTTAACACTTACACGGCCAGATTTGATTAAACCTTCTAGTTCACGACGAGAACCGTGACCAGCTCGCGCTAAAACCTTCTGTAATTTTTCGCTCATTTACTCTTTTCTACCTAATTGTCGTCTTCACAGACGTCGAATGAATTTTTCGCGACCAAATCGCGGTCGCGTATTATCGCAAATTACCTACCAAAAAGCACTTGTTATTTACTTATGGTAGGCGCTCTGTATCGTTACAGACTGTTAACCAGTAATGCGATTATTCAAACGGCGCTGGATCACCTGCACCACGGCGTAGAATGACAGCGTCATCGTCGCTGAAGTCAATCACTGTGGTCGGTTGTTCACCTAAGTAGCCACCATTCAAAATAACATCAACAGCGTGTTCTAGGCTGTCGCGAATTTCTTCTGGATCCGACTCTGTTGTCTCATTACCCGGTAAGATAAGAGACGTAGACATCAATGGCTCACCCATTGCTTCTAACAGGTCTAAAGCGATCTTGTTGTCTGGTACACGAATACCAATGGTTTTACGTTTCGCGTTCATCAAACGCTTTGGCACTTCTTTGGTCGCCTTAAAAATAAACGTGTAAGCACCTGGCGTATGAGCCTTCAGCAGACGAAAAGCAACGTTATCTACTCGGGCATACAGTGACAGCTCAGACAGGTCACGGCATAACAGAGTGAAGTTATGCTTATCGTCGATACGACGAATTTTACAAATGCGTTCTAGTGCTTGTTTATTCTCAAGCTGACAACCCAGCGCATAGCCTGAGTCGGTTGGATAAACCACTACACCGCCGTTACGGACAATCGCAACCGCTTGGTTGATTAAACGTGCTTGTGGGTTATCTGGGTGTACATAAAAAAACTGGCTCATTATTGATCCTCGTTATCGAATCTCTCGACTCTATCATCAGAAGGAGCTGCTTCACTTAGATACTGACATCGCTATCAGATGGTGAAACCGTTTGAAACTCCCAATCTTTCCATACTTCTTCGACCCCAGAAGGTAGCCAGAGATTGCGTCCAAGTTCCATCCAAGGAGATGGATAATGGAAGTCGCTGCCTTGGGAGGCTAATAGTTTGTATTGTATAGCATAATCCGCAAGAGTGCGTCTTTCTTGTTGTGCTTGTTGAGGTTGTGCCACTTCCATCGCGTCGCCTTTTGCCTCAACAAATGCAGTCAGTAGACGCTTAACCCACTTAGCAGTAAAACCATATCGGCCTGGGTGCGCTAATACCGCTTGTCCACCAGCGGCGTGAATGGCCGTGACAGCATCACTCATTGAGCACCAAGTTGGTGGCACGTAACCTGGGTTATTGCGAGTAAGAAACTTTTTGAACACTTGCTGCATGGTTTTCGCATAACCGTTATCGACTAGCCACTTAGCAAAATGGGCGCGAGTGATCGGCGCATCGCCAGCAATCAACTTAACCTCTTCTAATACCCCTTCGCGTGTTGCTTTCTCAAGGCGCTGGGCAATCAGTTCGGCACGGCCAATACGGTGCTGCTTCTGTTGTTCAATAAGAGCTTTCAGCTCTGGTGACTCAGGGTCGACGTTTAAACCAACAATATGAATATCTTTGTTTTGCCATACTGTGGAGATTTCGATGCCATTTATCAGCTGAATAGGAAGATTGTTATCCGCAATATAGTTGCGCGCTTCAGCAAGCCCATCCGTCGTATCATGATCTGTAATCGCTAACGCTTCGATGTTAAAGCTTAGCGCTCGGTCAATTAGCTCAGGTGGAGTAAGTCGGCCATCTGAGGCTGTTGTATGACTATGTAGATCAATTCTCATATATTCTTTTTCATTGTTTTCAATTTTTATCGTTATATTTGTGCCAACACACTTGACCCGCAAGCAGAAAACTAGTTAACTAGTACACAAATACGAAGTATCACATTTGATAGGTTCACCATGTTACAAGAATTTAACCAAGACCATAAAGATAAAGTTTTAGAACTTTCTTCAGTAGAAGCAAGTTCAGAGCTTAATTGGTGGCGCACTTGGACAAGTTCTTGGTGGGCTAACGTATACTTCTAATTAAACAGTTTGTTTATAAAAAAGTTATCACTAAGCCCGCTTCCATAGCGGGCTTTTTAATTTGTCGAACATCTCACATTCAACTGACTAACAAATCATCGAATTGACCATATTCTAGATTGGGTGAAAGGTATCTTTATGCGACTATGTACGGCAGGAAATTTAAAGAATCATAAAGGAGGTCTTGTGAACAAGGCCATTGAAATCAAAAAGCTGGGAACCATTGAGGTCATCAATTCTTCAGTTCCTTACTCGCAAGATCCAACCAGTGTTTTCCATACCTTGTGTGAAAACAAAACAGACAGTTTGCTGTTGGAATCTGCTGAGATTGAATCTAAACAGAACCTGACAAGCCTACTCCTTATCGACTCTGCTGTTCGCATTGTATGCCGCGAACATGAAGTAACCTTTCAAGCCCTGACTAAAAACGGTCAAGCGCTTATCGAACACCTAACTCAAAACGTGAAAGCAGAGATTAAATCTGATTTGACGGATAACTTACTGACGCTCACTTTTGTTGAGCCGAGCAACGAATTAGACGAAGACTCACGCTTAAGAGAAGCTTCTTCTTTCGATGCACTACGTTTGGTTCAGCACAGCTTTGAGCAAGACGCTGATAATAAGCACGCGTTATTCATGGCAGGCCTATTCGCTTACGACATCGTGGCGAACTTTGAACCGCTAGGCGATGCTGAAGCAACCAACAACTGCCCTGACTTTGTATTCTACGTGGCTGAAACCCTGCTTCGTTTCGACCACCAAGAGAACCAAGGTCTGCTTCACGCAAGCTTGTTCGCTCAAGACGACAGCATCAAAGCACAACTAACTGAGCGTTTAGCCGACATTCAAACGCAATGTCAGTCACTGAAAGCCATCACGGAAGTTACACCACTAGACAACGTGGAAGCGGTACCAAGCGTTTCTGATGAAGATTTCTGTCAAACGGTTCGTGACCTAAAAGAGTACGTAGTAAAAGGCGATGTGTTCCAAGTCGTACCATCACGCCGCTTCACGCTTCCTTGTCCCGCTCCACTAGCCGCTTATAAAGAACTAAAACAAAGTAACCCAAGTCCTTACATGTTCTACATGCAAGATGAGCTGTTTACGCTGTTTGGTGCTTCTCCAGAAAGCGCGCTGAAATACGAAACTGAAACCAACCAAATTGAGATCTACCCAATTGCCGGTACTCGTCGTCGCGGTAAGCGTCCTGACGGTCAAATCGATTTCGACCTAGACAGTCGTATCGAGCTTGAACTGCGCACCGACAAGAAAGAAAACGCTGAGCACATGATGCTTGTCGACCTAGCACGTAACGATGTGGCACGTATCGCTGAAGCTGGCACTCGCCACGTAGCAGACTTACTAAAAGTCGACCGCTACAGTCATGTGATGCACTTGGTTTCTCGTGTCGTTGGTCAATTACGTGAAGATTTAGATGCCCTACACGCTTACCAAGCTTGTATGAACATGGGTACGCTAACAGGCGCCCCAAAAATCCGCGCAATGCAGCTTATTCGTGACGTAGAAAAAACGCGTCGCGGTAGCTATGGCGGTGCGGTCGGTTACCTAACAGGTGAAGGCACGTTAGATACGTGTATCGTGATTCGCTCTGCTTACGTTGAAGATGGTGTGGCACAAGTACAAGCTGGTGCTGGTGTAGTGTTCGACTCAGATCCACAAGCAGAAGCCGATGAAACTCGCGGCAAAGCTCAAGCGGTTATTTCAGCGATTCAAGCGGCACACACTAAAAACATCTCTAACAAGAAGGAGTCGTAATCATGGCTGATATTGTATTCATCGATAACTTCGACTCATTCACTTACAACCTTGTAGACCAATTCCGCTCATTGGGTCACAACGTAAAAATATACCGTAACAACATCTCTTCAAAGGTAGTGGAAGCGGCAATCAACGAACTAGACAACCCTGTTGCTCTACTTTCACCAGGCCCAGGCGCTCCAGCAGACGCGGGCTGCATGCCTGAGTTAATTCAGCTGCTAAAAGGCAAGGTGCCAATGATTGGTATTTGTTTAGGCCACCAAGCGATCGTTGAAGCTTATGGCGGCACCGTTGCAGGCGCAGGCGAAATCATTCATGGTAAGGTGTCGATGATGGAGCACCAAAATCATGCGACTTACCAAGGCTTACCTTCTCCACTGGCTATTGCTCGCTACCACTCTCTGGTTGCTACGCATGTATCAGATAGCCTAACGGTAACCGCTGAAGTCGATGGTTTGGTCATGTCTGTGGTTCAAGAACAAGACAAAGTATGTGGATTCCAATTCCACCCAGAATCAATTATGACTACCTACGGTGCAACGCTTCTAGCGAACGCGATCGAATGGGCTCTTGAGAAACCTCTCTGCCTTGAGAAGAAGGCCACTCTTGATAAAAAGACTAACTAGGAAACGATCATGGAACAGATTAATAAACTTTACGAACAGCAGTCTCTTACTCAAGAAGAAAGCCAACAGTTATTCGACGTTATCATCAAGGGTGAACTAGACCCAATCCTGATGGCTTCTGCACTGACTGCACTGAAAATCAAAGGCGAGACGCCAGAAGAAATCGCTGGTGCGGCGAAAGCACTGCTTGCCAATGCAAACGCGTTCCCACGCCCAGATTACGATTTTGCAGATATCGTAGGTACAGGCGGCGACGGTCACAACACCATTAATATTTCGACGACTTCAGCATTTGTAGCCGCTGCATGTGGTTTGAAAGTTGCGAAACACGGTAACCGCAGTGTATCGAGCAAATCAGGCTCTTCTGACCTACTAGATTCGTTCGGTATCAACCTAGCGATGACGGCGGAAGACACGCGTACGGCTGTCGATGAGCTTGGCGTAGCATTCCTATTTGCTCCGCAATACCACGGTGGTGTGCGTCACGCGATGCCAGTTCGTCAAACGATGAAAACACGTACTATCTTCAATATCCTTGGCCCACTGATTAACCCTGCTCGCCCTAACATCGAGCTAATGGGTGTTTACAGCAAAGAGCTTGTACGCCCTATCGCGGAAACCATGCTGCAAATGGGTATGAAGCGCGCGGCGGTTGTACACGGTAGCGGGCTTGATGAAGTCGCCATTCACGGCGAAACGATCGTTGCTGAGATCAAAGATGGCGCAATTCACGAATATACTGTGACACCGGCAGACTTTGGTTTGAACACTCACCCGCTTGAAGCAATCAAGGGCGGCGAGCCAGAAGAAAATAAAGCCATCACAACTGATATCCTAACGGGTAAAGGCACTGAGGCCCAAGTTGGCGCAGTAGCCGTGAACGTTGCTCTACTGATGCGCCTATTTGGTCACGAAGACCTAAAAGCCAACGCACAACAGGCCATTGACGCGATGAACTCTGGCAAAGCCTACGAGCTTGTACAAAAGCTTGCTGCTCACGCCTAACGAACGACGAATTGAGACAAAGAACATGACACAGACTACCGATAAACTGTCGACCCACGTTTCAGTCAAAGAAGCTGAAATGGCAGAAGTACTAGCAAAAATCGTTCGTGATAAATACCAATGGGTTGCAGCGCGTAAGCAAACTCAGCCTGTTGACGAGTTCAAAGCCGCTTTAACCAACTCAGACCGCAGTTTTTACGAAGCTCTAAGTGGCGAACAAACGGTTTTCATTACTGAATGTAAAAAAGCATCACCGTCGAAAGGTTTGATCCGTGACGACTTTGACTTGGACTACATTGCATCGGTTTACAACAACCACGCTAACGCAATTTCAGTGCTGACCGACGAAAAATACTTCCAAGGTGATTTTGAGTTTTTGCCAAAGGTTCGCAGTATCGCTAAGCAGCCAATCCTGTGTAAAGACTTTATGGTTGATACCTACCAAGTTTATCTCGCTCGTCACTACTCAGCAGATGCGATCTTATTGATGCTATCAGTGCTGAATGACGAAGAGTACCAAGCACTTGCTGAGGTTGCTCATTCACTGAACATGGGTGTGCTTACAGAAGTCAGCAACGAAGAAGAGCTGCACCGCGCAGTGGCTTTAAACGCTAAGGTTATCGGCATTAACAACCGTAACCTGCGTGACCTGTCGACGGATTTGAATCGTACAAAAGAACTGGCCCCACTACTGCGTGAACTAGCACCTAATGCAATCGTCATTTCAGAGTCTGGTATCTACACACACCAACAAGTACGTGACCTTTCAACATTTGCAGATGGCTTCCTAATCGGTAGCTCTCTTATGGCTGAAAAGAACCTTGAGCTAGCCGTTCGTAAAGTAACGCAGGGCGAAAACAAGGTGTGTGGTTTAACTCACTCTGACGATGCTGCCAAAGCGTATCAAGCAGGCGCGGTATTCGGTGGTCTGATTTTCGTTGAAGCGTCTAAGCGTCATGTGGATATCGAAGCGGCTCGCTTAACGATGAGTGGCGCGCCATTGAACTACGTGGGTGTGTTCCAAAACCACAGCGTGGCAGATGTGGCTAACACGGTTTCTGAGCTCGGTTTGTTTGCAGTACAACTGCACGGTGATGAGTCTCAAGCGTATGTTAATGAGCTAAAACAATCACTGCCTGAAAGCGTTGAGATTTGGAAAGCTTATGGTGTTTCTTGCGATGCTGAGAGCGCGTTACCGGAATTACTGGAAAGCAACGTGACTCGTCATCTGCTAGATACTAAAGTGGGTTCTCAAACAGGCGGTACTGGCCAAGCATTCGATTGGAGCCTGATCAACAACCAAAGTGCGATCATGTTGGCAGGTGGTCTAAACCCAGAAAATGCCAACCAAGCGGCTAAGTTAGGTTGCTTAGGGTTAGATCTAAACTCTGGTGTTGAATCGGCTCCAGGTAAAAAAGACGCAGACAAACTGCAACGCGCTTTTGCGGCGATTCGTAATTACTAGTCTGGCTTCTGAAAGGAAAAACCAGAACTAGAGCTAGAAAGCGGAAACTAAAACATATTTGTGAGCTTTGCCTTTGCGAAGCTCAAACAAGACTAAATGACTTGGGGTGAAGACACTCCAATAGAATTGAAGGAATAACACAATGGCTAAACTCGATGCCTACTTCGGTGAATACGGTGGTCAATACGTACCGCAGATCCTAGTGCCAGCACTAGACCAACTTGAACAAGCATTTATCGATGCACAAGCCGATCCTGAATTCCGCAGTGAATTCATGACGCTACTTCAAGAGTACGCAGGTCGTCCAACAGCGCTAACGCTGACTCGCAACCTAACTAAAGGTACAAAGACCAAACTTTACCTAAAACGTGAAGACCTACTTCACGGTGGCGCACACAAAACTAACCAGGTACTTGGTCAGGCCCTACTTGCTAAGCGCATGGGCAAAAATGAGATCATCGCTGAAACAGGTGCGGGCCAACACGGTGTTGCTACGGCTCTCGCTTGTGCTCTATTGGGTCTTAAGTGTCGCGTTTACATGGGTGCTAAAGACGTTGAACGTCAAAGCCCGAATGTATTCCGTATGAAGCTAATGGGCGCAGAGGTTATCCCAGTTCATTCTGGTTCAGCAACACTGAAAGATGCGTGTAACGAAGCGCTACGTGACTGGTCTGCAACTTATGAAGATGCGCACTACCTACTAGGTACGGCTGCGGGTCCTCACCCATTCCCAACCATCGTTCGTGACTTCCAACGTATGATTGGTGAAGAAACCAAGAACCAGATTCTTGCACGTGAAGGTCGCCTTCCAGATGCAGTTATCGCTTGTGTCGGTGGCGGCTCTAACGCGATCGGCATGTTTGCTGATTTCATCGAAGAAGAAAGCGTTCGCCTAATCGGTGTAGAGCCAGCTGGTAAAGGTATTGATACCGACCAACACGGTGCGCCACTAAAACACGGCAAGACGGGCATCTTCTTTGGTATGAAAGCGCCACTAATGCAAGATGAGAACGGTCAAGTAGAAGAGTCTTACTCTGTGTCTGCAGGTCTAGACTTCCCTTCAGTTGGCCCACAGCACGCTCACCTAAATGCAATTGGCCGTGCGGAATACGACAACGTAACCGATGATGAAGCACTAGAAGCGTTCCAAGCAATTGCTCGCAACGAAGGTATTATCCCTGCGCTAGAATCATCTCACGCCGTTGCACACGCGTTGAAAATGGCTCAAGCGGAACCAGAAAAAGAACAACTGCTGGTGGTTAACCTATCTGGCCGTGGTGATAAAGACATCTTCACTGTACATGACATTCTTGAAGCGAAAGGAGCACTATAATGGATCGCTATCAATCACTCTTCACTCGCTTAGCTGAAAAGAATCAAGGCGCATTTGTACCATTCGTAACGGTTGGCGATCCTAACGCTGAACAGTCTCTTAAGATCATGGAAACTTTGGTTGAAGCAGGTGCTGACGCCCTTGAACTTGGTATCCCATTCTCAGATCCACTGGCTGATGGTCCAACAATCCAAGGTGCGAACATTCGTGCGTTAGATTCTAAAGTAACGCCGGATGTGTGTTTTGATCTTATTGGTCAAATCCGCGCGAAATACCCAGAGCTACCAATCGGCCTACTGATGTACGCAAACTTGGTTTATGCACGTGGTATTGAGAACTTCTACGAGCGTTGTGCGAATGCTGGTATCGACTCGGTACTGATTGCAGACGTACCAACCAACGAAAGTGGTGAGTTTGTTGCGGCAGCGAAGAAGTTTGGTGTTCACCCAATCTTTATTGCTCCACCAACGGCGAGCGACGAAACACTTAAATCAGTATCAGAACTTGGTGGCGGCTACACTTACCTACTTTCTCGTGCTGGCGTAACAGGTGCAGAAACCAAAGCAAACATGCCAGTAACCGCACTGCTTGATCGTTTGAACAAGTTCGACGCGCCACCAGCACTACTAGGTTTCGGTATCTCAGCTCCAGAGCAAGTAAAAGAAGCGATTCAAGCAGGCGCTGCCGGTGCTATCTCTGGCTCAGCGGTTGTAAAAATCATTGAAGACAACGTTGAACAACCAGAAGAAATGCTTAAAACACTGGCCGAGTTCGTTGCACCGATGAAAGCGGCAACACAGAAGTAATGGTTAGCATCTGTTAAGCACGACGTTAAATTCAAAAGGCGCCCCAGTTGTGGCGCCTTTTTTATTGCAGCTAGAAACCCTGGCTAATCATCGGATTTCATCGCTTTCCTAATCGCAGCCTCATTGAGTGTCGCTTTTATTGGATCGGTGATTTTATCCACTAAATCGACAGGCATAGGAAATACGATGGTGGTGGTACGTTCATTCGCCACTTCGGTCAATGTCTGCATATAGCGCAACTGAATAGCATTAGGCGCTTTGTTTAGCACATCGGCGGCTTCTCTTAGCTTGGTGGATGCTTCGAGCTCACCGGTCGCGTGTATCACTTTAGCTCGGCGAGAACGCTCGGCTTCCGCCTGTTTAGCCAGAGCGCGCACCATACTGTCATCCAGATCGACATGCTTGATCTCAACGTTGGCGATCTTGATCCCCCAGTTATCGGTGTGTTGATCAAGAATGGATTGGAGATCTCTGTTGAGCTCCTCTCGTTCAGATAACAATTCATCTAACTCATGCTGACCTAAAACCGATCTTAGTGTGGTTTGGGAAAGCTGACTAGTCGCCTCAAGATAGTTCTCAACATTATTGATCGCCATCTTAGGATCCAACACTCTGAAATAGACCACAGCGTTAACTTTCACGGACACGTTATCTCTGGTGATCAAATCTTGTGTGGGAACATCCAATACAATGGTTCGTAGATCGACTCTCACCATTTGTTGAATGAAAGGAATGATGATAATTAATCCTGGCCCTTTCACGTCATAAAAGCGCCCAAGGAAGAAGACCACTGCACGCTCGTACTCGCGTAGTACTCTGAACATACTGGCGATCAGCAAGACAACCAGCACGATGACAATACCTATAGTGTGTATAAACATAACCGCCCCCTAATGGTAACGATGACTCAACAATGAATTAGTTCTTCGAGTTAACCCTCTCATCAAGCACTAACCAGTTTTCGATGATGTCTCATCAGAAAGAGCTTCAACATCTAAAGAAAGTCCTGTTAGCTTGGTGACTCTGATACTCTGCCCGGCTTGCAGCTCACTAGTGCATTGGGCTTGCCAAATTTCGCCAGCAACAAGCACTCTACCCGCGCCTGGAAAACCGCTGACCACCTTACCGGTCTCACCGACCACCGCTTCCATCCCAGTGGTCACAGGCTTGCTTCTTACTCGAGCTAACATAGAGAGTGTTACGACGATAAAGGCAACGGAGAACAAACTTATCCCGATAATTAGCGGTAATGCGATTTGGTAGCCAGGTACTTCAGTGTCCATCAACATGATGGAACCGAGTGAAAACGCAGCAACGCCCCCTAAGCCAAAAATACCAAAACTCGGACTAAAGGCTTCGGCGACCATCAAGGCAATACCGAGCAAAATGAGGGCAAGACCGGCATAACTCACAGGCAACATTTGTAAGGAATACATAGCCAATACCAAACAGATGCCACCAAGCACCCCTGGCAACCCGACACCTGGGTTATAAAACTCAAGCAGCAGACCATAAATACCAATCAGCATTAAGATGTATGCAACATTTGGATTCGTGATTACCGAGAGCAAACTAAATCGCCAATCTTGTTGTCTCTCGACAAAGGCCACGTCATTAAGTTCTATGTCCTGATTGATGCCATTAATCATGATGGTGCGGCCGTTACTCATTTCGACCAACTGTTGGGGGTCGCTGGCTATGAAATCAATCACATTCAGCTCAAGGGCATTCTCGGAATCCAA
>AAZW01000091.1 GCA_000169995.1 Vibrionales bacterium SWAT-3
AAACGCGGGTCAACAACACTTGTTCGCTCTCTTTTTCCCTATTCGACGCTTGTAAGCATAAGCGTCTTACGAATCGATTAAAATCAAGCTTGAGATACAAAGATACATTCCAACAACCAAGAGTTCGCAGTTTTGTTTGGTCATAGGCGCAGGAGGCACCATGTTTCAATTTATGACATCTACAAAGATCATCTTTGGTGATGGAGCACTTTCCGCTTCATTGTCTCTCTTCAACCAATACGGTTACAGCGTACTGTTGGTGACAGGTAGCACATTAGAGCGCACATCCATTGTCACCGATTATCTAGATGCTCAAAGCATGCGCTATCAACACATCGCGGTTTCTGGTGAGCCTAATATCAAAATGGTCGAAGAGGCCGCGATATCTGCACGACGATTTAAGCCAGACATGGTGATTGCTATGGGCGGCGGCAGTGCGATAGATATGGGGAAAGCGTTAGCAGCCGTACTACCTAACCAAGGCAACCTCTATGACTATGTTGAAGTGGTTGGACGTAATGTGCCTCTCAAAACCAAACCACTGCCTTTTGTTGCCATCCCCACAACTGCCAGTACTGGTGCTGAAGTCACCAAGAACGCAGTGCTTAAATCAGGACAAGACCAAGTAAAGATAAGCTTAAGAAGCCCAGATATGCTGGCTGATGTGGCGATTGTCGATCCGACTCTGACTCATAGTACCAATCTGTATTTGTCGGGCAGGGGCGCAATGGATGCCTTTACTCACTTGATGGAAGCTTATGTATGCGGAGACCCAAACCCATTGACGGATATGATCTGTGAAGAAGGGTTGCGTAAGCTCAGCGGTTCCGTGGTGCAAGCGTGTGTTTATGATGAACCGCAAGCACGCTCTGATCTGGCATTCGCTTCCATGCTTGGTGGTATGGCAATCACCAACGCCAAGCTAGGTGCTGCGCATGGTTTAGCGTCTGCATTGGGCGGTAAGATATCGGCTCCACACAGCGTGATTACTGCTCGGTTAGCGCCATTTGTGATGCTAGAGAATATTGAGGTCGCGAGGGAGCATCAAAGAAGCGATATTTTAGAGCGCTATCAAAGGATTGCTCAAATAGTCACGGGCAAAGCACAAGCCTCGGCAGAGGATGCCATTCAGTGGTTATCAGAAGTACTCGATACGCTTAAGCTACCAAGTCTATTAGAGTTTGGTGTTTGTGAAGCGCAATTCGAAGAGGTATCGGCTGATGCACTTAAGTCGGTTGCTATTAAAGGGAATCCATTGCCATTGAATCAAGAGCGTTTAATTCATATTTTGCAGCAGGTTTGTGAGAAGTGTCATTGTGGTGAAGCTCAGGGCGAAGTCACGTTTAGTCATAACGATGACGAGTCTCAAATGGTGGAGTCGAGTTTCACGATCATCAACTCTTATGCCTCAGAGAATAGTGTGGTGGAGAGGGGGAACAGCTGGACCATTTAATAGTATTGGTAAATGGCCATGACACTATTGAAGACGTAGATAAATAAAAACGGAGCACTTGGCTCCGTTTTTTAATTCTAATCTTTGGGGTTAGAACTGAGAGTATTTCTCGTAGCGTGAATCACGAAGTGACTCTTTGACACGCTTTAGATTCTCTCTGAAACCTGAGCCACGACGAAGTGTAAAGCCAGTTGCTAATACATCAATAACCGTCATTTGCACAACGCGGCTTGCCATTGGCATGTATACGTCAGTGTCTTCTGGCACATCCAGTGAAATAGACAGTGAACTTGCCTTATCAAGTGGAGAGTCTTTCGCTGTGATAGCGATAACTGTTGCGCCGTTTTCACGAGCTAGGTTCGCAATCTCAACTTGGCTCTTCGTGCGGCCTGTGTGAGAGATAAGAACGATAACGTCGTTATCGCTGCAGTTAATACAGCTCATGCGTTGCATCACGATGTCTTCAAAACACGTGATTGGGATATTAAAACGAATAAACTTGTTTTGAGCGTCTTTCGCTACGGCAGAAGAAGCACCTAGTCCGAAGAACGAAATGCGTTTTGCTTGAGTCAACAAGTCAACCGCACGGTTCACTTGCATCGCATCTAGACTGTTTTTAGCAACGTCTAGACATGCCATAGTTGATTCAAAGATTTTATGCGTATAAGCATCTGGACCATCATCTTCTTCAACATTACGGTTCACATAAGGTGTACCGTTCGCCAAGCTTTGAGCTAGGTGAAGTTTAAAGTCAGGAAAGCCCTTTGTGTCTAAACGACGACAGAAGCGGTTAACTGTAGGCTCACTTACGTCAGCCATTTTAGCTAAGGTAGCAATGCTAGAATGGATTGCAGTTTGAGGGGAAGCCATAATTACTTCGGCTACTTTACGCTCAGACTTGCTGAAATTTTCCAGGTTTTTTTGTATTTTTTCTAATGTATTCATAGTGTTCACAAGGGTATAGAGAACAACTTGCTAGTTAATATCTTTTTACCAGGGGGTATGGCTGAAACAAATTTCAGTAAACACAATACCAACGCAATGTTGGGTGTTGTAATTACTGCTGTATCAAATAGATATCAAGCTAACTAGCACCATAGAGTCAGTATAAACCCAACATACTATTTACTAATACAAAAACACGGGATGAATGCTTAAGAATATGACAGGCCTCAACAAAATTTTAGAAAAGTACAGAATTGGAAGAGGCTTTGAGCAAAAAGAATGCGATTTGAGTATGAACTGACAGCTAAGTTACATCAAAAAGAAATAAATTTTCAATTTGATGCAACTAAAATTGAATGGCTATGCGTTTATTTGCGTAACCAGTTTGGTGATCTTACCCATCAAGTTAGGAGCTAGTTTAGAGATTTCACGCTGCTCTTCAAGTACAGAAGAAAGAATCTCGTTGCCCGTTAAGGGGTTAGCAAGTACTACGCGGAAAACGATGATTGGCTGATGAGCCCACGCTTCAGGGTTTAGGCGAGTACGAGATACAAACGATTTGCCTGTTTCACGCTGTTTCTTCTGGATAAACTTAGTCAGTTCGTTCAGAAGTTCGTTCAACTCTACACGCTGTTCAGGAGCTGCTTTAAGCAGGGCTGCTTTTACCACTTCAGGAACGTAGCGGTAGGTCAGTAAGCAAAGCTCTGGTTCAGATACCAGTTCGAAATCACTTTGTTCTTTGATTAGGTCGGCAAAGTAACGTGCTTTGTTGATGCTTTGATCGATCAGCAGTTCATAGCCTGGACGGCTGATGATGTGCATTGCAGCATAAACCAGCATCGCCATACCTGAACGAGAACCTTCTAAGGTATGGCTACCTAAGTCTTTAGAGCCCTTACGTAGGATATATTGAGCGTGGTGTTCAATCGCAGTCATCGCGTCTGGTTTCTTAAACAGAACCATGCCGGCACCCATAGGGATGTAAAGCTGCTTGTGAGCATCGATAGTGACAGAGTCAGCTAGTTCAATACCATCAAGTAGGTGGCGATGATTGTTAGACATCAAAGTCGCGCCGCCCCAAGCTGCATCCACGTGGAAGTGGCAGTCAGACTCGGCACATACCTCTGCAATATCTCTTAGTGGATCGATATTACCGGTTTCCGTTGTACCAGCGACACCGATAACGGCGAAAGGCTTAATCTTGTTCTGCTTGAGCTGCTCGATCTTCAGTCGTAGGTCGTCAGTACAAATGCGATTGTCGTTATCTGTTTTAACTGATACAAGACCTTCCTGACCAATACCCAGTACGTCAGCGGCTTTTTTCAGGGAGTAGTGACCACGTTCAGAGACTAAGATGGCTAGGCCTTCGTAGTCGTAGTGTTTCATGGCTTTGAATAAGCCTTCTTTCTCAACACCTTTGAACGAGCCCTGTGCTTTTAGCGCATTGTTACGTGCGACCCAAAGCGCAGTAATGTTCGCGATAGTACCACCAGAACAAAACGCCCCTAATGAGTGATTTGCACTGTGCATCCAACGAGAATAGAACGCGTCATCATCTTGATAGATTAAGCGATGAAGCATACCTAGAACCTGACGTTCTAAAGGAGTGAAAGCTTTTGAAGTCTCGATTTTTACTAGGTTCTGATTCAGCGCAATCATGATTTTAGAAAGCGGCATTAAGAAGTAAGGCAGGGCAGACGTCATGTGACCAATGAAGCTTGGTGAAGACGTATGAACCGAGTGCGATACAAGAGAATCGAGGAGATGCTCAGTATGTTCAGAAACAAACTCAGGCTGCTCTGGGATATGAGCATTTGAAAAATCTTTCTCAATTTCACGCAGTGGCTTTTCTTCAGCCACGATATGTTCACGTAAGAATTGATTCAGGTTTCGTGAAAGTTTGTCTTCAATTTGAGTGAGTGTTGAATCTGGGCCTTCAGGTACCGTGAAGATACGTAGAAGACTGTCGAAGCTAACATCTGCTGTTTTTTGTTCCGTAACCATAGCAAGCGAGTTATTTTTCTAATATTGACGCGAGCGGGACAATCTAAACGAAAACGGGAACAATGTCCCGTCTTAATTATGAAATCCAACTTCTCATAAAAGCCTATTAAATGAGGGGTTACTTACATTTAATCGCTTCAAGTTCAGCAATAGACGTGTTGTAACGCTGCAGTGCTGTATCGATCTGTTTAGGGTGGCTAAGTAGCTCTGCAAACGCAGAACGCAGCTCGTAGTTTTGAGCGTGAGGCTTTGATTGACGGTCGTCGAACGTCGTTTTTGCTACCTTGCCTAGTTCATCATCGCGCTGTGATAGGGTTTTAATGTCATGTTGCTCAAGTTGCAGCCAACCTTCAACAGGTTGCTCTGTAGCGACTTTGCTTGAGTCGTTTACCAAGTAGTAGTGTACCGCTGCACGATTTAGCTCGAAGTGGTGCTTACGGCCTTCAAGGAACCATTCGCTGACTTCTGTTAGCTCTGGGTATTGTTCAGAGGTGAGTTCAGCAAGATCGGCGTACCAATTTAGAGAGGCGTCGATGTAAGCATCGTATTTTTTCGCTTGGCACTGGTTTGTTTCAGACATTGAATCTGCTGCAAAAGAGAAAGTGGAAGTTGAAGCTAGCAGTAATGCGACGCAAAGGCGTTTCATAGCGGGTCCTTTTGTAAGTTTATTCTTGTTATTACTTTGTCGTTACAGGTTACCGTGATCATTCTTTGTTGAGCAATGACACTTAGTGTCTTTTTATTTGGGTAACTGTATCGGTATCTTGGGCGTTGGTATTCGAGATGCATTCTAATCTAAATCGATCGCTATTCCTGCGATCTAGTTAGCAAGAGATACAAAGAACAACATCAAAATGGGCACGAGTAGACTCAATATAAATCCACTAACAATCGCGATCGGCACACAGCGGACGCCGCCTGTTGTTTGAATAACAGGCAAAGTGAAGTCCATGGCGGTAGCTCCTGCATAACCAATAGACGTACATGGATAGCTACGAATGAGCACTGGAATCAGGACTAAGGCAACAAGCTCTCTCAGTAGCTCAAGCATGAATGACGCTCCGCCGTAGACAGGGCCAAAAGCATCGCCCATTAGGATTCCTGCCAAAGAGTACCAACCAAAACCAGAAGACATGGCTAGCGCTTTAAACAGAGGGATATCCAACAAGTAAGCTGCTATCACGCCGCCTAACATAGAGGTGATAATTATCGTGACAGCGATGACCATGCCATGCTTGTTGAGCAAGATTTGTCTCAGAGTCAGCCCGCTGTTTCGCAGCTGGATGCCAATGAAGAATAGAAGAACGAACAGAATCCATTCACTCGCTGTATCGACCCAATGAAGGCCGATAGGCAGAACGAGTCCTGCGATAAGGCCTGAGCCGACAACCAAAATGAGTTTGGCTGACTCCATTGCCATCGAAGAAAGGGGCAGCTTCTTTTGACTACTGTCTGTTTTTAGCGGCAGTACTTTGTCTATAGCAGGCAGCGCCATCAGGTTACAAACGCTCAAGCAGACAAAGAAAGTGACCGTATAAAGAAGGATTGTCTGTAGGTTGCTACCAAGGTTATCAAGCGCGGCAAGGCTTAATCCCATCAGCGCAAGAATTACGTAGATCAAACGCGATGTAGAGCGGTTGATGAATTCTAGCGTTTGGGTGTTTGAAATTGAAAATAGATACCCCACAACAAGTGGAGCAAATATGAAGATCATCCCTGTAAACATGCTTTCCTCTATTGCAATTACTTCAACTTTTTCTGTGACTTAGAAGCCACTAGCGTTGATCACGTCGTTTAGCTTTGCATTAAAATCATGTTTACTCAAGTTGCTTAGATTATAAAGCACCTCTGCGCCTGTCACGTTGAGCTCCACTTCGTGATCATCGATGTTCTCATCCTTGTTTCTGAACATCAGTAGGTGGTTAGCAATGCGTGCGATATCTAAGTAAGAAACTTCACGTTCTTCTTGTTTGTTGATGGTGTTACTGCACACGTCAATGAAGTCGCTGTCGAAGCCCCAACGTTTGAGTACTAGCTTGCTGGTGGCCGAACATTGGCCTTGGAAAATCTGCAGCGCGATATCATGATCGAGGTAGTTACCGTTCTCAAGGTATAGGTGGTATTCGCTTACTAGGCAGAACAGCCCAATATCGGCTAATAGCCCAACTAGTAAAGACTTCTCATGTTCAAGGTAGCGATATTCAGCAGGAGCGATCTCTTTAAAGCCATTGGTCACAAGTACCATGGTTGCACCTAACTCTTTTGATATAGATGCGCTTTGAATCAATAGCTGGTTACACTCTTTACTTAAATCAACCGAGTGCTTGAGTTGCTCGATCGCTTGTGCTGTCACGATGTCACGAACACGCAGTATGCCGAGGCGCGAAACGGCTGTCATAATGTCGACACAGGTAATGTTGCGTCTGTTGAAGACAACCGAGTTTGCAACTCGAATGACGATGGCTGTAAGGCCAGGGTCTTCAAGTAAGCACTCGGCAACTTCCGTTATCCCAGTCGATTCAAGGGTACAAAGTTTTTGGATCTTAAGTACAACGTTAGGAATAGGAGGAAGAGTTATTTTTCCCGCTGAGATGGAATGTCCAACAAGTTGGGCAAATTCTGATTCTAGGCCCTTAAGAAGAAGTGCCTTGTTTTGTGGTAGCCAGAAAAACGATAAATGATTCATATAAAAAGTAAAAACATGTATGTCCTACCATTTTACAAGCCACAATGCTGCGAGGCAATACTGATCGGCCCACACGAGCTTTTAAATATTGAACCGGTGTATCATCAAGCGTCAAAATTCAATCACGGAATGATAGCTTTGTGTGATGTTAATCATGAAAAAGCGGAATACACAATTGATTGATGTGAACTAAGTCCAGACTTATTTTTCTTTTCGAAGTATCATTTATTTAAAGGTGAAAAGCGCAACTATAATATTCACCTAAACAACAATAAAAATTAGATTTAAAAATTTTTCGCATAAAAAGCTGCTTGTCTGGTGATCAACCTAATCGGGGTAATTTGATTAAGGATCAACGGATATGACCGAGACAGCATTTATTAATTACGTGAATCAATTTGGTGAGCATCAAAAACGTTCTATGTTCGGAGGTATTGGCCTCTTTCAAAATGACGCTATGTTTGCCTCATTGAGTGAAGGTTTTTTATTCATTAGAGGTGGTAAGTCATTAGATAAAAAACTGGCAGATCTTGATTGTGAAAAGTATCGCCATGTGAAAAAACAGACAACAGCAACTGTAAACTACTACGACATTACTGATCTGTTCACATGCGAACATCCTGAATTGGATAGCATTATTCGTACTTCTATCGATAATTCAATTCAGCAGCGCAGTTTCAAGAAGTCATCTGCTAGCCGTAGATTAAGAGATCTTCCTAACATGCAGCTTACGTTAGAGCGCATGGTGAAAAAGGCGGGTGTCGACGATGTTTCTATGTTTATGCAGTTAGGCGCACCAGAAGTATTTAATAAGGTTCGCGAAGCGTACGGAAACGATGTTGACCTAAAACTACTTTGGAAATTTGCGGGTGCGATTGATGGTATCCACTGGAAACTACTACAAGAACCACGCAAGCAGCAATTACTAAAGAGCTGCCACTAAAGAAGTCGTCCTTATATGCTTGAAGTTACAGTTTATAAATAAAAACCGAGGAATAAATCCTCGGTTTTTTTGTTTCTGTCTCGACTAAAGAGACTGAGTATTCTCTTAGAACCCGAAGGTTTGAACTCGTCAGCTAAGTATTAGTACTTGAAGCGAGCTGTGAACATTAGCTGATCACCGTAGAAGTCGTTGATACGAGCTTCAGCGCCGATAGAGAATAGCTCTGTAGAGTGGAAACGTGCGTAAACAGAACCGATCCAATCATCGTTGTCATCGATAGAAACGTAACCACCTTTACCACCAACTTCTAGTTGTGGACCAAGCCATTGGCGAACACCAATGTTCACTTCCATGCCGATATCAGTAGAGCTTGTGTGTTCAGGTTGAACGATGCGCGCTAGCATTTCACCTGTTAAGTCAGCCCAGTTGTTGATTGGAGCGTGGAAGCCAAGACCAACAGCAGAGTCGAAATCACTTTCAAATTCTGAATCAATGCGCGCAATCGCGTGAGCATTCGGGTGGATAGACTTACTGAACGCGCCACCAAATGTAACAGGGCTAGCACCGATACGTGCTTCAAAGTAATCGTAGCTGAAGTTGCTCATTACTTGTGGTTGTTCTTCGACAGCTAGCGCTTGGCTCGAAGCCAACAGCATAGCGGTAGTAAGTAGTATTTTGCGCATAACGACCGTAAACCTTTATTAGTGTTAATTCCTTTGGCTTGAGAGAAATCGACAAACCATAAACATCGAGACAGTTTAATCTAACTCACGGAAAAGTAATCCATTAAAATGTAAATCCTTAGGGCGTGTTGATCTTTCGTGAGTATTTTTTGAACAGCATGGTAAAGAGTTATAATTTGCTTCGCCAAAAGTAAAACCATAACCAATACCATGCCAAGAACAATGCTAACTGATATTCGCTGGGAACTGCTACTCCAAGTTATGAAAAGTACAGGTCGTATTTACGATAAAACTGAACATCGAATGACATTTGAAGGAATACTTTATCGAATGAGAACAGGTATTCCTTGGCGGGATCTACCCTCTAAGTTCGGAGAGTGGAGTACCGTTTACAGACGATTTAATCTTTGGTCAAAGAAAGGGGTTTTAGATAAACTTTTCAAAAGCTTATCTAGCATGGCTGATTTTGAATGGGTCTTTCTTGATGGCTCTATAGTTCGAGCGCATCAGCATAGTACAGGTGCAGCGACTGAAAGCTCAGAGCAAATAGGAAAAAGTTGCGGGGGCAACTCAACCAAAATTCACTTAGCCGTGGATAGTGGTGGCCTGCCGATTTGCTTTGATTTATCAGAAGGACAACGCCACGATATAGTGCATGCCGAAAGCTTAGTTGAGCAACTCGATGAAGTTAATACCATCGTTTGTGATAAAGGATATGACAGCGAACCTTTCCGCACTTTTGTTAAGGAACGTGGCGGAGAAACAGTAATTGCTAAACGCAATTACGGAGAAGATATAGACAAAAACAGTATGGATTGGTGTCTATACAAGTATCGTCACTTGGTCGAAAATGCCTTTGGGAAAATTAAGCATTATCGAGCTATTTCAAGTAGATATGACAAGCTAGAAAGGAATTATGCCAGCATGTTATCGCTGGCATTCATGTTAATGTGGCTACCGATGTATTGTTGAACGCGAAATGTACAGCAAAGATCAACACGCCCTAATCATTTAGTCAAAAAATAAACAAATTAAGGGTCAGTCTGCTACGGAGATCTCATGTTTTAGAGCAAATAAGAAAACGAGATGAGTAAATCATCCAAATTTTATATGTATCCGTTGGCGTCTTATATTGACGGCTGTTTATCTTATTGCCCTTCAAACGTTAATCGTGAGCGTTATTCTCCAAAGCTTGTGCGCATGTCTGCCATTGAGGTAAGGATGCGCTCTGTATCAAGAATGGAAGTCCAATTCAGTAGCTGTTTATCGTTGGCAATTACATAATCGGTTAGCTGCTGAGTAATGGTATCTCTGAGCTGATCACCTTGCCAAGGTTTCGAAATATAGAAATCGAGTGCCGCATTATTGATTGCGGTTACCGTATCTTCGAGTCCGGCTTGCCCAGTGAGTAGCAGCTTTCGTGTTGGCTTTGTAGATTCGTGCTGGTTAAGTTCGATAAGAAAATCGATCCCTGTTTTTTCCGGCATGATGTGGTCACATAAGATCAAAGCAAGCTTAATGCCGTCTTGCTTCATCTCTTTGATGACTTGTTTTGCCTCATCAACTGATTCAGCTCCCTCAACGATAAAGTTTTCTTCAAACACGGCTAAATCTTGAAGCACGCTATTGAGCACTTCTGGTTCATCATCGACACATAAAATTAAGTACTTATTCATGAGGTGCTCCTTCTTGTTTGAACGGTAGCCATACTTGCATGTGAGTGTGGCTTCCAACCTCAGACTCCACCAAAATAAATCCTTGATGGGCCGAAACGATCTGTTGAGAAATAGATAACCCAATCCCTAAACCAAAGTTACCTTCTTTTTTGGTCGTGAAATTAGGGTTGAAAATAGAATGAATGTCTTCTTTAGCGATTCCAATACCAGTGTCTGATATCTGAACCACTAGAAACGTTTGGTTGTCTTTAGTTTGTTGGGAGGTGGTAATAGACACCTCGCCACGTTCTGATAGGGCATCAAGTGCATTGGAGAGAAGGTTGGTCCACACTTGTTGCAATGCAAGCGGCTGGCAAAGTAAAGCGGGTAAATTGATGTCGTAGTGCTTTTCAAGTTGATGATGTTTCAACCTGTTTTCGAAAATCACCAAAGTATCTTCGAGCCCTTCATGGATATCGGCGTAGTGACGTACTTCTTCATCTTCACGGGCGTAGCTCTTTAGGCTTTTCACCATATCGGCAATGCGTTTGCTACACACTTGAATGGAACGGATAGAATTTCCAACATAGTGGTAATGCTCTAAGTCGTTGAGTAGCTCTCTACCAGCGATAGGTGAGTCTTTCAGGGTCTCTAAAACTTTAGCATCTTGGCTTAAATTCAATCTAACCGCTTTTTTTGCAAGGGCGCGATCATCAATGGTTGATGTAAGGTGTTTTACCAGTTGCCTTTCTTGTGAAGTCGAAAGCGGTTTGGCTAATTTTGAACACGCTAACACCTTTGTTCCTTTATTAGATTCGGGTACAGCGAGGTTCTCGAGTATTTGGTCTAGATGCTCTGATAGCGTTTCAATACTTCTCATAATTGCCGCTATGGGGTTATTAAGCTCATGCGCGACACCAGCGACAAGTTGTCCAAGCATAGCCATCTTCTCTTTTTCAATTAATTGCTGGTGTGCGGACTCCAATGATTCGAGCGTTTGTTGCAACTTGATTTTATTGGTGATGCTGCGCTGTAAGCGGCGATTAAAGTGACGAAGTAGTAGGTTAGTAAACAAAGGCAGCAAAGTATTATTGGAATGCATCACCTGAGCAAAACTCTCTTTATCTAGCTTAATGACACGAGTTGGTGTCAAAGTGATTCCTGTAGAGAACGAAGGCTCGCCTGTCACAAATGACATTCCACCAACGATGTTGCCTTTAGAGTGACGTACCACTTCTCGCTGCTGTCCTAATTCATCTTTCTTATAGAGAGCGACTTCACCCTCAATGATCAACCATAAGAAGCGATTATCTTCTCCTTCAACTGTTAATAAGTGCTCTGGAGAGTAATCGCGAATTGCTTTGGTCTTATCATCTTTGGAGAAGACATCTTGCAAGGCATTGAAGACACGTTCAGCGAGCGCATTGTCTGAAAGCTGGTGGTAATCGTGAATAAAACCTGATTGAAAAGATTGAATCTTTTGTTCTATGTGTGCTCTTAATAAGCGCTGTTGATCTAACGCATCACTGTAAGACAACAGGTTTTCAGAGTCGTATTGGATAACAAAAGACGTCAGCTCCTTTTGAGCCGACTTGAAGAGAACCTTATCCTGAACCGGTTTCGTTAGGCAGTGGTTCAGCCTACCTTCGTTTACTGCCGTTAGAATGGATTGAATGTCTGACGACGCGCTGACCAAAATGGTTCTAGCAGTATTACTATGAGGAAGCTGTTCAAGTTCAATAAGAAACTGCACGCCATTAAATTCAGAGTGATGGTGAGTTATCACCAAAGCGACCGTTTGGTGGTTGTCATGGATGTCTTCCAATGCGTGGTGTGCATCTTCGATGTTCTCGGCAGTATAGATATCGAAAACACCAGACAACGGAGCCAACTCCGTACGTATCCTCTCAATGCTGATCGGATTATTGTCCAAACAGATAACAGCGTATTGATTCACAGTTTACCCTTAGTAGTAGCGACGCTTCTAGCCTAGCAAGAACTGTCGAATAAGGATGAGAGCTAGCCGTTAATTTGCTGAGTGAATTGCAGTATCGAGCAATAGACTGATTTAACTCAATGTTTCTTGTTTGCGACTGATGGGTTAGACTGAAAAAAACAAACACATGTAGAAAGAGAACTCATGGAACAGTTAAGAAAAATTGGCGCAATTGGCGGCGCAATCTCATTGGCTCTTTGCTGGCCTTTAGCGGTTGGGCAAATTGGACAAAATGCGATTACTGATGGCGTTGCAAAACTTAACAATTCGAGCATTCAAGCTGAGATCGTTGAGTACGATAGGGGTTACCTTTCTTCTAATGTAACCACTCGCATCACTGTGATGGATGAAGATCTGAAAGAGCAGCTTGCGATAGATGGCTTACCAAGTGAGTTTGTCATTAACAGTGCGGTTAGCCATGGTTTGGTTAGTCTTAATGCTGTTTCGACGTTCGATAATACTGACATTCTGCCTCTGACATTAACGACGAGCACAGAGCTAAACGGTAATACGGACTTCGACTTCGAGTTGAGCCAGTTTAATCATCAAGGCACTGATGAGAATGGTACCTCGGTGTCTATCACTAAGTCGAACCTGACAGGCCATGCGACAGTGTTAGGCCAAGTGGATTACGAGCTTTCTATCCCTTCTGTTCAGATCGATTTTGAAACGGGTGAAGAGGTGACGTTATCAAACCTGAAAGGCATCGGTTCAGGTCAACAAGCTAAAGGTTACTGGCTTGGTACACAGAACTTCACTATTGATAGTTTCTTGATTTCAGATTCGGCAATGCAGCCATTCATGACTATCGAGAACTCAACGTATGATTTTGAGTCGCACCTGGATGATGCAACCAAACGTCTGCGTAGCAACCTTAAACTGGATATCGCAAACATCGAGACGAGTGAAGGACAAGTGAACAACTTAAATGTTGATTTCGAAATGTCGAAACTCGATAGCGAGTCGTTCGAGAAAATCTTTGAGATTTACCAGTCTAATCCTGTCCTAACACAAGAAGACGTTGCTGAGATCATCCCATTCATCGACATTCTATTTGCTAAGGGCTTCGACCTTTCAATGAACAACATGTCACTAGAGTTAGGCAAAGGTCAGTTTGAATCGAAGTGGTTGGTGAGTATTCCTGAAGGTACAGAAAATATCAGCAGCAACCCTTCAATGATTATGCCCGCACTAACGGGTAATCTTCACTCGAGTTTCTCAAACGGGCTTGTAGAAGAGTACCCATTCATTCG
>AAZW01000090.1 GCA_000169995.1 Vibrionales bacterium SWAT-3
AGGGGAGTCGTTATACAAAGAGGTTCTGTCACTTTATTAGTGGACTGTGCCGCTATATGAGCATCCACGCAGTGTCGAAGCATTTAGACATACGCTGGGAAACCGTGAAAAATATCGATAAAGCATTCCTTCTCTCTACCTTGCCTGCTTTAGAGCCTAAGAAGTTGACCAACCTTGTTCATATTGGCGTTGATGAAGTCGCCAGGGCTAAAGGCCATGATTATATGACCGTCGTTTATGATCTCGTTTCAGGACAACTTATTTGGGTTGACCATGGGCGGACTTCAAACGTACTCATCAACTTTTTTGAACAATTATCACCGCAAACGAGAGACGGCATCCAAGCGGTATCAATGGATATGGGGCAATCTTACCAATCAGCAGTGAGAAACGCTCTTCCGAATGCAGACATCGTTTTTGACCGGTTTCACGTTATGCAGAACTACTCTCTTCTGATAAGGAAAGAGCGTAATAAAGCGTTTAGGAAAGGAACACATGACGAGAAGAAAATGCTTAAAGGGACGCTATTTTTACTCCTCAAAAATGCGCCGAAATTAAGCGATAAGCAGTCAGATAGGCTAGATGATTGGCTCTTCTCCGCTTAGATGAGCTTGATTTCCGGATAAATGGTAGAGTGAGTTCTAGGATTGAGGTTTGTCTAATCTTCAATTTAAAGTAATCAGTATCCCTTACTCCTCGGGCTCTCCGTCTAAGAAGACCTATCGATACATTCCCTGCTTCCACTCGGGCATTCGTCAGCTTATATTTTGCATAGTTGCAGATCCCAACTCTTCTCTCCCAAAGCGCGTCTGCAAAGTTGATGAGAGATAAGATCCTCGTCTTTTTAGCAAGCTGGCACCACGCATCAAGCGCTGCGATCATCAAGTCAAAATTACGTTCATCCCATAAGGCTTGAAGCTGCTCTTTGAGCATATAAATCGTACAAAGAGTCTTATTGCTTTCCAGTAAATCATCTAGCCTATCTGACTGCTTATCGCTTAATTTCGGCGCATTTTTGAGGAGTAAAAATAGCGTCCCTTTAAGCATTTTCTTCTCGTCATGTGTTCCTTTCCTAAACGCTTTATTACGCTCTTTCCTTATCAGAAGAGAGTAGTTCTGCATAACGTGAAACCGGTCAAAAACGATGTCTGCATTCGGAAGAGCGTTTCTCACTGCTGATTGGTAAGATTGCCCCATATCCATTGATACCGCTTGGATGCCGTCTCTCGTTTGCGGTGATAATTGTTCAAAAAAGTTGATGAGTACGTTTGAAGTCCGCCCATGGTCAACCCAAATAAGTTGTCCTGAAACGAGATCATAAACGACGGTCATATAATCATGGCCTTTAGCCCTGGCGACTTCATCAACGCCAATATGAACAAGGTTGGTCAACTTCTTAGGCTCTAAAGCAGGCAAGGTAGAGAGAAGGAATGCTTTATCGATATTTTTCACGGTTTCCCAGCGTATGTCTAAATGCTTCGACACTGCGTGGATGCTCATATAGCGGCACAGTCCACTAATAAAGTGACAGAACCTCTTTGTATAACGACTCCCCTTATCAACAAAATCAGCCTCTTCAATCAACCTTCGGCCGAGCCTATCCCTTGTCTGAGCCAATTCAATTTCTATAACGCAAGGGCGACCACTGACAGGTAAATCCGACAGGCGACGGTGAACGTAGTGGTCGACGGTGCGCGGAGCTCCAGTCTCAGGATCAACAACTTTACAGCGTCTATCTCGCTTGCACTTGACGAGTACTGAATGAGAGCTTTCTTCAAGCGTTACAGACTGTACGGATTGGCCTTTAAAGTTAAATAGAGCGGAAGATAATAACGACAAACTACAACACTGATATATAAGGTGGGAAGCGATTGTAAATCAATGTGTTAGCGGTTTTATTGTTAGTTTATAGACTCATCTAAGCGGAGAAGAGCCGATGATTTACTGGAAAGCAATAAGACTCTTTGTACGATTTATATGCTCAAAGAGCAGCTTCAAGCCTTATGGGATGAACGTAATTTTGACTTGATGATCGCAGCGCTTGATGCGTGGTGCCAGCTTGCTAAAAAGACGAGGATCTTATCTCTCATCAACTTTGCAGACGCGCTTTGGGAGAGAAGAGTTGGGATCTGCAACTATGCAAAATATAAGCTGACGAATGCCCGAGTGGAAGCAGGGAATGTATCGATAGGTCTTCTTAGACGGAGAGCCCGAGGAGTAAGGGATACTGATTACTTTAAATTGAAGATTAGACAAACCTCAATCCTAGAAACTCACTCTACCATTTATCCGGAAATCAAGCTCATCTAAGCGGAGAAGAGCCGTTATATTTACTCTAATTTACTTGTTCAATAGCAGGCTTCTTTGCATAAACTGACGCTATAACCGCAATTGTCATCGTAGAAACCAATACCGCCAATGACCAGTAAGTTGGGATAGCCCACTCGCTATCAACCAGAAGCATTTTCACGCCAATGAACACCATGATGAACGAAAGCGCTGGTTTCAAATAGATGAACTTGTCCATCATACCTTGCAGTACAAAGTACAACGAGCGAAGTCCAAGTAACGCAAACACGTTGGCCGCAAGTACCAAGAACGGTTCTTGTGTTACCGCGAAGATTGCAGGGATAGAGTCCAGTGCAAACATCACGTCCATGACTGCAATCGCACCAATCACCAACATCATTGGTGTTAGTACCCATTTGGTGCCCTGCTTAATCATTAGTGCTGGACCATGGAAGTCTTCAGTTACCGGCATGATTTTACGAAGTAGCTTTTCAGGCAGTGTATTCACACTCTCCTCTTCGCCCTTGTCTAAAGCCAGTTTAATACCTGTACCAATCAAGAATGCAGCGAATACGTAAAGCACCCAGTGATATTCAGCAAGTAGTTGAGCACCTAGTGCGATCATAATTGCACGAAGCACCAATGCACCAATTACGCCCCAAAGAAGCGCACGAGGTCTTAGATGTTCAGGAACCTGGTATTGAGCAAAGATCATCGCGAATACAAACAGGTTGTCTACGCTCAATGATTTCTCTAGCAAATAACCCGTGATGAATGACACTGTCGCCTTTTGCGCGGTGTAATCACTATTTGGTGCGTACACATCCCAAAACAGGTAGATAGAACCTGCAAACAAGAATGCTAGCAAAAACCAGAAAACACTCCAGATCGCCGCTTTTCTTATTGTGACGTTACCACCGCGAGTCTGATAGATATCAATAGAGACGAGAATAACCGTCAGCAGGAAAAATCCCGCATACGTCGTCATGATTGGCGATGAAAAAAAGGATTCACTATTGGTAGATAATAGAGATTGAGTTGAGTTCATTATTCCTCCGGGCGGAAGAACTGTTTAAAGACCTTCCGCAAACAAAACATATCAAGCTCCACGACGGATCTTGACTGTGATTGCGTTGGTCTCGTTGAAGTGAAATATGGGATTTCACCTTTACATACCGGATAGACACTTGGCCTAACGAGATGACGATATGTAAACTTGCGCTAACTACTCCCCAAACGCGTGGATAATATTCCCCTAACTTTGTTTCGTCTAGATAAATTTGCAGAAATAAATAAAAAAGGAGCAAAACGCTCCTTTTTTATTTATACCACTCTGTCAATAAGACACTCGTATTGATTCCGACAATACTATTAGCCCTGTCCGTTAGCTCTAGAGCCAACAGACAACACATAAAATACTATTCGTTTTATCACTATATCTTACTGAAACATCAGTTCACGATGTGCTATATACCGGCTACAGGTACCAGATAAACCAATGCCGACCAAATGGATACCCAACCGACAACAGCCGCTGCATCCAACCAATCTTTCCTATTCATGCTTTGCCTCCACAAGAATTACCCTAGATTCTAAGCATAAACAGTGCCAATTTTATAAATGACTTGTTTTAGAGATGATTACCTAAAACACTCCATACAATTAAGTGGTTCATTGTATTGAAGCGATTCAGGGTTATCCTGCAAAAACGCAATAAAGCAGTCTGCCATTGAGTAGGTCGTAACAGTGCCATCTCCGATCATATCCAACACCGCGTGATAACCTTCTTTTCCTTTCATCGTGTAGGCTGATGATGTGCCTCGATAGACGCGATCATGCGAAACCGGCTGCCAACCAGACTCTTCTGAATGAATTTCTAAATGATGGATGCGATGCCCGAGTGGCGCTTCTTTGTGGTAACAAAACCTTAAGTTATGGGTGTAAGGGAAACTCCCCGAACCTGTGCCAACCACACCGTTATCCAATGCGTTATTGATGGCACCTTCCAACATATCAGCGATCGTTTCACCTCTGACTTCATACACGCCAATAGGTACGGCAAACGGTAGTAGCTTTCCGGCAATATCGGCAACCGAAACATCGCCGCTGTTAAGGGAGTTCCTTACACCACCAGAGTTATGGATCGCAAAATCTACCTGATGTCCTTTTTGGTTCATTAAGTAGTGGAATGATTGAGCAACGAGCGGTGCAAGTTGGCTTGGCCCATTTTCATCGGGGATACGAACATGGCGTAACTTAGTGTCGGCATGCGCTACTACTTGCTGCTGAAGTTTACGGACTCTAGGCTGATACTTGTCTGTCAGAATACTCTGTAGTTCAGGATCTTTCTTACACACTGCGATGTTTGGGTGATTGTTCAAAAAATCACACGCCATATCATGTGCATCGTCTTGCCCTACTTCACTCAATTTCGCATCGATAAAGAGGCGTCGACCTAATAACAGTTCGTTTTTGCCATTGAAGCGCGTCACTTTACCTTGAGCGTCGAACTCGATTTCACAGTGGCCTAGGCTCATTGCGTGGAAGCCCGCTTGTACGACATAGGTATCACCCACTTTAACGCCATAGTCATCGTCTTTTACCAAGCCAATATCTGAGAAATCACCCTGCAAGCGGTGGCTATGTGACCGCCAACGATCACTCCAATGCCAGAGACATTTGCCGCGAGCTCTAAATCGGCTTCGTAACCAAGGTGACTGAGCAATACAATTTTATTGATACCTGCTTTGAGAATTTGCTCTATGGTTACTTTCGCTGTTTCAAGGGCATTTTCAAATGGCGTATCTAAATCTGGGTTGGCAATACTCGACATCTTATCGATGCTTAAGCCAAAAATAGCGACCTTCTGACCATCGAACTCTTTCGTTATATAAGAAGCACTTCGTGTTTCGGGTTGATAAGGCTTAACAATGTCGTTGTCTGCTAAGGTATGAGTTTTATTGATATCTTCATTCGACAAGTTCCAGTTACCTGCCAATAGCGGAAATTGGATTTTCTTTGCGAACATAGCAACGGGTTCATTACCCATGTCTAGTTCGTGATTGCCGAGAGTCATAGCGTCAATATTCAGTGCATTCAGCAGATCGGCGTTGGCTTTCCCCTTGAATAGAGAAAAGTACAGGGTCCCTTGAAAGCAGTCCCCAGCATGCAGGAACAGGGTTCCGACCTTTTGTCGTTGGGCATCTTGTTCTATTTGTTTAAAGCGTGTTGCGATTCGAGCAAAACCACCAGCACTGACATAAGGTTCAATGATGTGGTTGTTCATTTTAAGTGATAGCTGTAATGACGTTGGTTCAAAGTATGAGTGGGTGTCGTTGATGTGTGCCAACACAATTTTTGTCGGCTTATTCTTTTTAGTCATATTGTCTTCTCTCTTTGTCCCTTCATACTAGGTCGGGAATCATGACAGAATCGTGAATTTTATGAAACTGCACTGCAAAAAAATACTCGAGATAGATCAAAAATCTCATTTTACGGCGTATAAACAAAGAGTGGGTTTTGTGACAGATAAGCATACCGAATATGCATTTTTCAATTATGATTAAAGATATCTGTTAGCTTTCAAACAATTAGCAGAGCCTTCCGTTAGGAGTAAGCCTATGCAACTAGAAAGAATCGAGATTTCTGGCTTTCGAGGTATCAAGCGCATGTCATTGGCGTTTGACGAGCTAACCACGCTCATTGGTGAAAATACATGGGGTAAGTCTTCATTATTAGATGCCCTTTCCGTCGTTCTGCCCTCAGACGGTGTGCCATACCACTTTGAAATGACCGATTTTCATGTCGATTACTCAGTTTCACATCCACAGTCTCAACATCTTCAAATTGTCCTATCGCTCAAAGCCAACGACAAGAGCGAGTTGAATGCAGGCCGTTATCGCAAGCTCAAGCCGATCTGGGTCCAAGATGAATTCGGTGTTTATCGCATTTATTACCGAATCAGCGCGACTTTGGAGCAGTATGAAACCACCACCCATTATGCATTCTTAGGCCTAGATGGTAACCCTCTCAAGCTTCACCATTCAGAAAAGCTCGCACAAGAATTGATGACCTTGCACCCAGTAATTCGATTACGCGATGCAAGGCACTTTGATCGTCCTTTTAATGCCAAGTCACTTAACCATAACGCGCCTATCAATGGGAACGGGAATGGAAATTCGAACAATGGCAATGGCAATGGCAATGGCAATGGCAATAATGGTAACGCACGCCAAGCTCGAATTGAAAAACGAATCGATAATACATGCCGTCGTCTAATGGCGATCCCTGGGCATGTAAACAAAGGCGAGATGCGCAGCAGCTTACAGTCAATGCAGAGCCTGATTGAACACTACTTCTCCTTCAAGAGTAATTCGCGTCGTAACCCAAGAAAACAGAGAGATGGCTTGCTCTATTCAGCAGGCGCTAATGATCAGAGCATTCACCAGCTTGTCGAAGAGACAAAGAACAAACAGACTCGTTTATTATTCATGGGGCTACTGAACGCTTATCTGCAGGCTAAAGGGCCAAATGACTTAAGACGATGTGCGCGTCCGCTTTTGATCCTCGAAGATCCCGAAGGTCGATTGCACCCTACTCACTTGGCGAGGGCTTGGAGCCTGATGCAAAAGCTGCCAATGCAGAAAATCCTCACTACTAACAGTGGTGAGTTGCTTGCCGCGGTTCCATTACAATCTATTCGTCGTTTGGTTCGTCAATCAGACAAAACCATCGCTAATCAACTGAACATGAACCACTTCAGCAAAGATGAATTGAGACGTATTGGTTTCCATATTCGGTTCCATCGCTCTGGTGCGTTATTCGCTCGATGCTGGCTGTTAGTTGAAGGTGAAACCGAAGTTTGGCTGTTTAATGAACTGGCCAACCAATGTGGATATAACCTTGCAGCCGAAGGTGTACAGATTATTGAGTTTGCTCAGTCTGGGCTCAAAGCTTTAATCAAAGTCGCACAAGAATTTGGCATCGATTGGCACGTGGTCACCGATGGGGACGCCGCAGGTAAAAAGTACGCAGCAACGGTTCACTCCAAGCTTGGTAATGATCAAGAACGCCATCGTTTAACCGAGTTACCAGATAAAGACATCGAACACTATTTGTATATGAATGGATTTGAGAGCTTTTTCAGGGACATGGTCAAGATCCCTTATGATCACCCTATTCCGCCGAAAAAAGTAGTGGCTAAAGTATTGAAGAAACATGCAAAACCGGACCTCGCTTTGGCGATAGTTTCCCATTGTGAGAGCCGCGGTCAAGAATGCATACCACTGTTATTACGCTGGACACTAAAACGAGTGATCACCATGGCGAATGGGAATACCTAAACCTAAGCCTAAACCTTTAGCTTTTCTGATATGCGCTATAAGTTCTTCTGTAGATAAGGTCATCGTATTTTTAGAGTAACCAAAACCAAAAAAGGCACACCAAGTGGTGTGCCTGTATAAATTGATATACAAATTAATTGGGGGTTATCTTGCAAGAGTTCACAGTAACTAAAGCAACGTTGCTTAACGTATTCGTTACGCCTTTGCTTGCTTAGCGTGTTGTTCAACCACTTCCGAAGATTGAGTTGATTTTGCGTGAAGCCACAAGCCCGTAGCTTTCATCAAGTATCCAAATACTCCGCCAAGTAGTAAAGAAGGCACAACTAATTGCCAGTCACCACCTGCAGCAAACGTCGCACAGCAACCAATGAAGGTTCCTGGGATATAACCTAACCACGCTTGTTTTGCTTGAATACACATAAAGAAAGCGACAATAGCCGTAATCACATAGCCTAAAATCTCTAACCCTGCGAAGGTTGAGCTTTCGATAATCACCATTGCCCAGAATACGCCTGTCATGTTGGTCAGTAAGCTACCTGCCAATCCTTTTACACCGCCTGTTGGCGAAGCAAAGTAACTGGTGCAACCTAAGAAACCTGCCCATGACAATAAGCCGAAAGAGATAGCTATCCATCCCCAAAGACCTGACAAAATACCTGTTGTTAATGAAATCGCGACTAATGTACTCATACTATTTCGGCTCTTCTCCGCTTAGATGAGCTTGATTTCCGGATAAATGGTAGAGTGAGTTTCTAGGATTGAGGTTTGTCTAATCTTCAATTTAAAGTAATCAGTATCCCTTACTCCTCGGGCTCTCCGTCTAAGAAGACCTATCGATACATTCCCTGCTTCCACTCGGGCATTCGTCAGCTTATATTTTGCATAGTTGCAGATCCCAACTCTTCTCTCCCAAAGCGCGTCTGCAAAGTTGATGAGAGATAAGATCCTCGTCTTTTTAGCAAGCTGGCACCACGCATCAAGCGCTGCGATCATCAAGTCAAAATTACGTTCATCCCATAAGGCTTGAAGCTGCTCTTTGAGCATATAAATCGTACAAAGAGTCTTATTGCTTTCCAGTAAATCATCTAGCCTATCTGACTGCTTATCGCTTAATTTCGGCGCATTTTTGAGGAGTAAAAATAGCGTCCCTTTAAGCATTTTCTTCTCGTCATGTGTTCCTTTCCTAAACGCTTTATTACGCTCTTTCCTTATCAGAAGAGAGTAGTTCTGCATAACGTGAAACCGGTCAAAAACGATGTCTGCATTCGGAAGAGCGTTTCTCACTGCTGATTGGTAAGATTGCCCCATATCCATTGATACCGCTTGGATGCCGTCTCTCGTTTGCGGTGATAATTGTTCAAAAAAGTTGATGAGTACGTTTGAAGTCCGCCCATGGTCAACCCAAATAAGTTGTCCTGAAACGAGATCATAAACGACGGTCATATAATCATGGCCTTTAGCCCTGGCGACTTCATCAACGCCAATATGAACAAGGTTGGTCAACTTCTTAGGCTCTAAAGCAGGCAAGGTAGAGAGAAGGAATGCTTTATCGATATTTTTCACGGTTTCCCAGCGTATGTCTAAATGCTTCGACACTGCGTGGATGCTCATATAGCGGCACAGTCCACTAATAAAGTGACAGAACCTCTTTGTATAACGACTCCCCTTATCAACAAAATCAGCCTCTTCAATCAACCTTCGGCCGAGCCTATCCCTTGTCTGAGCCAATTCAATTTCTATAACGCAAGGGCGACCACTGACAGGTAAATCCGACAGGCGACGGTGAACGTAGTGGTCGACGGTGCGCGGAGCTCCAGTCTCAGGATCAACAACTTTACAGCGTCTATCTCGCTTGCACTTGACGAGTACTGAATGAGAGCTTTCTTCAAGCGTTACAGACTGTACGGATTGGCCTTTAAAGTTAAATAGAGCGGAAGATAATAACGACAAACTACAACACTGATATATAAGGTGGGAAGCGATTGTAAATCAATGTGTTAGCGGTTTTATTGTTAGTTTATAGACTCATCTAAGCGGAGAAGAGCCCTATTTCTAAAGCCTAATTACGTAATTGAACGTAACCGGTTTTAGCCTCACTTAAAATCAAGTAAGCATACTATGGTAAGAACGCCTTCTTTTGGACGATCTTGATCACATTAATAATGTACGCGAATGTGCACTTATCACTAGATAGAGACCGTAATCGCTTATTCAACACATTTAGTTATTAGTGTTGGTTTTGAATATCCACTAGAGAACGGACGGTTTGCCTTTCATCATGCGCTTGCCTTCGCGCTTAATACATTCAGCAAGCGGGTTTTCTGCCATATCGGCACGCCAAATGAATGAAAGCGTACGTTCCATTTCGAGCTCGGGCACATTTAAAGTAACCAATTGACCAGATTCAACAAACTGCTCGACATCGAGATAAGGTAAGCACGTCAAATATGGACCGTTTGCGACCAAACTTCTTAAAACAGGAACGTGTTCATACTCTCGCCAAACATCAAGATCACCAATTAAATGATGAATAGAGCTATCAAAAACTTTGCGAGTACCCGAACCGTGTTCGCGTAATACCCACTTCGCTTGCTCTAGTTGCGCCAAACTCACTCTTTCACGCTTCGCAAATGGATGGTGTGCCGCTGCAACAACAGTTAAATGGTCCGTACACCACACTTCTTGATGTACTCTGCTGTCGTCACAACGGCCTTCGATAACACCCAAGTCATATTTGTAATCTAATACGCCATCGATAACGGCATCGGTACTTTGTACACCGAGCGAGATTCGCATCTCTGGAAAGTCGTTATCAATAATACTGATGAGGTCTGGTACCAAGTGCTCTGCGGGGGTTTGGCTCGCACCTAATTTGAGCTCTCCGCTCAATAAATGCTGTTCGTAAAACCCCATTTCGATTTGCTGCGCGTCTTGCAGTAAACGCTTCGCTTTGGGCCTTAGCCACATGCCCCAATGAGTAAGGGCCATTTGCTTGCCCTGCCTTTCAAACAAAGGCCTACCAAGCATTTTTTCCAACTGTGCTAGAGACATACTTGTCGCAGATTGAGTCAACGCCAACTTATCTGCTGCAATACTAACGCTCCCGGAATCTGCCACTGCATCAAATACCGCGAGTTGCTTTAATGAATAACGCAAAATTCATCCTTAATGCTTTTAATTATTTGTGTCCTATTGCTCTGTTTTTGTTAAGCCGATGAGCAATCAATTTCATTCTACGCGTAACCCAAGCTATATCAATAAATTTGATGTGGTTTTTAAAAATTATCAATTTTACCTCTATCGACCAACCCCCTAATCTGGAATGGCAGGACCCAACGAGCCCTGCAAAACATTACTGATTAACCAAGTCATTAACACTAGGAATTACACATGACGGATTGTTCAAGGGGGGGATATGGCAACCAGCACTTCTGAAAATCATCAACTGTTCTCACCAACAGAAATGATGGCGGAAGCAGAAAAGTTTGCATTAAGCAAAGCAAATAAAACCAGCAGCATGACTTTAAGTTTAGCGATCATGGCTGGCGCATTCATCGGGCTTGCTTTTTTATTCTACATCACGGTAACCACGGGCAGCGCTGATGCTGGATGGGGGTTGAGTCGCTTAGCCGGCGGTCTTGCATTCAGTATGGGTTTAATCCTGATAGTGATTTGCGGCGGCGAGCTGTTTACCAGCTCAGTGTTATCAAGCATCTCATGGGCTAACAAGCAGATTACCTTCAGTAAGATGCTTTCTATTTGGGGCAAGGTCTATGTCGGCAACTTTATCGGTGCCATGTTCCTTTTGGCTCTAGTAAGCGCAGCTGGCTTGTATCAATTGGATGGTGGGCAATGGGGTTTAAATGCTCTGAATATTGCTCAGCACAAGCTACACCACAGCCCTGTTCAAGCTTTCGCTTTGGGTGTGCTTTGTAACTTGTTGGTGTGTTTAGCCATTTGGTTAACGTTCAGCTCTGCTAATGCTATGACCAAAGCGATGATGACCGTATTACCCGTAGCAATGTTCGTTAGTTCAGGCTTTGAACACTGTGTGGCGAATATGTTCATGGTTCCACTAGGCATCACGATTCAAGCATTCGCACCAGACAGCTTTTGGATTCAAATTGGCGCAACACCAGCCCAATACGCAGACCTAAACATCATGAAATTTGTCACCGCAAACTTGGTGCCAGTAACAATCGGCAACATTGTAGGTGGTTCGGTATTGGTCGGCTTAGCTAATTGGAGCATCTACCGTCGCCCACAACTTAAAGCAGCAAAAATTACAGCTATTACACAAACAACAGAAATCACGTCAGTTAAGGAAATCACTATGAACACAGCAACAACTATCAAGCAAATCATGAACACTCAACCAATTACACTAAGCGTAGAGATGCCTACATCAGTGGCAATTGATTCACTTTTAGACGCTCAACTTGTTAGCGCTCCTGTTTGCGATGTTGAAGGTCGTCTGGTTGGTATCTTCTCTGTTCATGACGTAATGGTTGACCTTTGGTGCCAAGATTACATCCCAACTAAAGGCCAGAAAGTCGTAGACCTAATGAGCCGCGACGTTGTGGCAATCGATGCAAACGACAAGCTAGTTGATGTGGCTGAGTTCCTATGTATTGACAAAGAGCAACTGTACCCTACTACTAGCATGGGCTTCGCAACTCGCCTGACTTCACTTTCTTTAGAAGAGCGCGCGAAAGCGATGAAAGTAAGCCAACCACATATGCTTCCCAGTGTGGAAAACGGTGTGATGGTAGGTGTTCTTACTAGAACTGAGGTAATGCTAGCACTTCGCCCAATCTACGGTGACCGCCTAAACGTGGTTCCAAAAGCGGAACTAGAAACAGCTTAACTGGCTAACGGGTTAACGGGTTAACCCACTGTGGTTTAACATGAAACGGTTTAACTAGGAAGCGTATAGCTAACGACTGTTTTACTAGCTAACTAGAACAAGGGAAGCAATTAGGGATTAGTTGTTCTCCTCGAAAATCAGTCATGGCAACGTTGACTGGCTAAAAGTAAATGGTGGCTTAAAGCGCGACTAAAGGTTTGACACAAAACAGATCTAATCGCGTTACCATTTACCATAATAAAAAGGCGCAAAGTGAATACTTTGCGCCTTTCTCTATTTCTAACTGTCGTGTTTAGGTATCTAGTGAATTTGATCTTAATTAAAAGGTGATACCTACAAGCGACCAGTAATCACTTGATTACTTCTTGATACCTTCAACGTGTAGATCCATGTCTACGTAGCTTGAAGCGCCCATTACTGGAATGTTGAAATCAGCAAGTTCTAGACGAGTTGTGCCAACGAAACCTGCACGTTCACCGCCCCACGGGTCTTGACCAGCACCGATGAACTCAGCTTCGATAACAATAGGCTTAGTTACACCGTGAAGTTTAAGGTCGCCCATTACTTCAAGTTTTCCGTCACCTTTATCGACCACTTTGGTACTGTTAAATGTCGCGTCAGAGAACTTACCAGCATCAATGAAATCAGAGCTACGAATGTGCTTATCACGCTCAGCGTGGTTAGAGTCAAGGCTTGTTGTATCAATAGTTACGTTTACTTTTGATGCTTCAACGTTGCTTTCATCAAATGAGAAATCACCAGAGAATGTGTTAAAACGACCTTGGATAAAGCTGTAACCTAGGTGGCTAACTTTAAAGTTAACTGATGCGTGTGCACCTTTTGTATCAATCACGTAATCAGCAGCGTTAGCAGCGAAAGGCATTGCCATAGCGAATGCTAATCCTGTAGCGATAATTGACTTTTTCATTTTGAAGCTCCTATCATTTTTCGTAGCGTATCGTCTTTGTCGATAACGTGGTGTTTTATCGCTGCTAAGGCGTGCACTGATGCCATTATGATCAGTACCCAGGCAGCATAGTAGTGAACCGTTCCTGCAAGATCAGATTGGTTTGCAAAAAGTTCACCCATACTAGGAACAGTGAACCAATTGAAAACGTCGATCCCACGGCCATCTGATGTAGAAATCAAATAACCTGAAATAAATAAAACCGCTAAGTTAACGTACATGA
>AAZW01000089.1 GCA_000169995.1 Vibrionales bacterium SWAT-3
GTTCACGCGCAAGTAGTAGGCCATTCTTACCTGGAAGGTTGATGTCCATAATTACAAGGTTAACTTGGTTGTCAGATAGCACTTGGTGCATCTCTTCACCGTCGCTAGCCTCAAAAACAGCATATCCCTCTGCTTCAAAAATACTCTTTAGAGTGTTACGAGTTACTTGCTCATCTTCAACGATAAGAATCTGCGGGGTTTGCATTTGGCGGTACCTAAATTTGTGACGAAACTGTGCTAATAGAATAAATTCTAGGCAAAAACATAACATACAGGTAATGTATTTTTGATGATAACTTAAAGTTTTCAAAAAAACACTTACTTCCAGCTATCTGCCTTCCTTGAAGTATTGCCCAATAACGTAGATCCAGTACGCCTTTCAATCATTCTTTTAGTGATTGCAACGGATTCTATAATGTTAACAGCATGCTAACAACGCGAGAATGTTAATTCCATTCACTTTGTTGATTTACATCAATTGCCGTATCGCAACAAACTTTAATAGTATGGCTACAACTTAACCAGTGTTATGGTGACTATTTAGCAGGAAAACCAGAATGATTATTCGAGATAGTGATCACATCTCGCCCGCTAAAGACCTGATTATGAACCAAGGAAGCTGAACGCTGTCCTTAGAGTCTAGTAGATAAATATGTTCAATCAACCTTGATTCAGTATTAAATTGAGCATAGAACAATGAAAACAAAGGAATAATTTTTAATAACAATATAAAAGCATAGGGGCTCGCCTGATTTTCAGGTACGCCTTACTCACGGAGGATATATGCACGATATAACACCCGACTTGTGTGATGAGTTTGAAAGCAAAGTCACCCTACTTAACCTTCCATTACAGAACTTCGGCCAACGTGGTGCGTTCTGGGGAAAAATTGTAACAGTTCGTTGTTATCACGATAATTCGAAGGTTCGCGAGGTTTTAGAGACCGACGGCAATGGTAAAGTGTTGGTTGTCGACGGAAATGGCTCGTGTCAAAAAGCACTGCTTGGTGACCAACTCGCGATTCTTGCCATAGAGAATGGTTGGGAAGGCGTGATTGTAAACGGTGCTGTACGTGATGTTGGAATGATGTCACAAATGGACTTGGGTGTTCAGGCGCTAGGTGCATCACCATTCAAAACCGAGAAACGTGGCGTAGGCCAAGTGAACGTGACACTGACGGTGCATAACCAATTGATTCAGCCTGGAGATTACATTTATGCCGATTGGAATGGCGTGCTAATTTCATCTGAGTTGCTGCTTGAATCATAAGTGGTGAGTGATCCTCAGGTGAGGCTTGGATCATAACTTGTCCATCGATATTAAGCTTATGGATTAGAAGCGAAACCCTAGTCCCACTTCGACACCTTGCTGCCACTCTTCATAATCAAGGGTGGCATGCAAATCCAAGTTGTCGGTCAGTTGCACTCGGCTTGACACCTCAGCCGCAACAGATTTGTCACTGTCTTCTGTTTCATCTTTATAGGTGTGCAAAGAACTGTTGAACGAGACCCTTTCTGAGAACTGGTAACTGACACCGCTCAAGAATCCACTTTCATGCTTCAATGACGCATTGTTGATTCGTGTACCGACGTAAACATCCACGTCATCGAATAAGCTGTACGCGTAACCGCTGTCGACTTTCCAAGTATCGAAACTTTCGTTGGATGCGTTTTGAGATGAAATAAAGAACTTGTGGGCCGAACGATCAATTTGACTCGGCAATAAAGGCAAGCTATTCGCTGAACAAACAACAGGCATAGCAAAGGCTAAAAGAATAAGTAATCTCTTCACTTCCCACTCCTGATGTCATTTATTATTGTTCTTTGAACGTTATCGTTCAATTAAAGCACAGTTCTTGTACGCTTGCTGAACAATCGATATAGCATTTTGTTATGACCTTATATGAAATTGGTTGCTTTTTCTGTTCGTTTATCAAACCGTACCTCTGAATTGTCGGTGCGCACTGGATGTTTTATCACTGAAATGACGGTTTGCTCTGAAAAACGGTCTGAATGTAAAAAAAACGCAACTTTTCATTGACGTCTAGTGGTAAAAATTGATACACGTAGAGTAAAGCACAAGCAGAGAATTTGATATGCAGCACCTAAGCCACCTAGTAATGACCACAACCATTATTATTACCGACATTAACATTGTTGGGGCAGGCTGCTAAGTAACGGATTTTAAAAAAAAGGCCTGTATCCAACAAGATACAGGCCTTTTTTTGTACCATTTTTATGACTTATGGAGAAAGGGATGCGCGTTTTAAAGTTTGGAGGTTCATCATTAGCTGATGCAGATCGTTTTTTACGAGCGGCTGATATCATCGCTAATAATGCCCAGCAAGAAGAGCTAGCCGTTGTACTATCGGCTCCAGGAAAAACAACCAATAAGTTGGTCGCTGTTATTGAAGCTGCACTAAAAAATGGTGAAGCTGACGCACAGATTACAGAGATCGAATCTTCATTTAATGCACTATTTGCAGAGATCAAAGCGGTCGTACCTTCAATTGATGGTTCTGCGTTCCAAGAGCAGGTGGATACTTCTCTTGCTCAGCTAAAGCAGTTCGTGAATGGCATCAACCTACTTGGTATGTGCCCAAACCACGTCAACGCTCGCATCATCAGTAAAGGTGAGCGAATCTCTATCCAGTTAATGAAAGCAGTGTTGGAAGCGAAAGGCCAACCAGCAAGCCTGATTGACCCAGTTCAATACCTATATGCTAAAGGCGATCACCTTGAAGCTATGGTCGATGTGGATGTCTCTACACAGAACTTCCAACAATCACCACTTCCGAAAGGCCACGTTAACATCATGCCGGGCTTTACTGCTGGTAATGAAAAAGGTGAGCTAGTCACGCTTGGTCGTAATGGCTCTGACTACTCAGCAGCTGTGCTAGCGGCGTGTCTACGTGCGGACTGCTGTGAAATCTGGACTGATGTCGATGGCGTTTACAACTGTGACCCGCGCTTAGTTGATGATGCTCGTCTGCTTAAATCACTTAGCTACCAAGAAGCAATGGAGCTTTCTTACTTTGGTGCTTCGGTTCTACACCCGAAAACTATTGCTCCTATCGCACAATTCCACATTCCTTGTCTGATCAAAAACAGCTTTAACCCACAAGGTGCTGGTACTTTGATTGGTCAAGACACTGGCGAAGATAACCTAGCGATCAAAGGCATCACGACACTAAGTGACCTAACGATGGTTAACGTATCGGGCCCAGGCATGAAGGGTATGGTTGGTATGGCGAGCCGCGTATTCGGCGCGATGTCTTCGGCTGGCGTATCTATTGTTCTTATTACTCAATCGTCTTCTGAGTACAGCATCAGCTTCTGTATCGAGTCGGCTGATAAGTTAAAAGCTAAGCAAGTGCTATCAGAAGCGTTTGAACTTGAGCTTAAAGATGGCTTGCTAGAGCCAGTTGAGTTCATGGATGACGTTGCTATCGTGACCTTGGTGGGCGATGGCATGCGCACTTCACGCGGTGTTGCTTCTCAGTTCTTCTCTTCTTTAGCTGAAGTGAACGTGAACATTGTGGCGATTGCACAAGGCTCATCTGAGCGAGCTATCTCTGCGGTTATCCCTGAAGATAAAATTTCAGAAGCAATCAAAGCGTGTCACGAGAACCTATTTAACTCTAAGCACTTCCTTGACGTATTCGTTGTTGGTGTTGGCGGTGTTGGTGGCGAACTTGTTGACCAGATCCAACGTCAGCAAGGCAAACTGGCTGAAAAGGGCATCGTGATTCGCGTATGTGGTTTAGCCAACAGCAAAGGCTTGTTGCTAGACAGTGAAGGCTTACCACTAGAACAGTGGCGTGATCGCATGTCGAGTGCGACAGAAGAGTTCAGCCTAGCTCGCTTAGCCGCCCTTGTTCAACGTAACCATATCATCAACCCTGTATTGGTTGACTGTACGTCTAGCGAAGATATTGCGGCGCAGTATGCTGATTTCCTGGCAGCAGGCTTCCACGTAGTAACACCAAACAAGAAAGCAAACACAGCAAGTATGGCTTACTACCATCAGCTGCGTGAAGTCGCACGTAACTCACGTCGTAAACTGATGTACGAGACAACGGTTGGCGCAGGTCTACCTGTAATCGAAAACCTACAGAACCTAATCTCTGCAGGTGATGAGCTTGAGAAATTCAACGGCATTCTGTCTGGTTCTCTTTCTTACATCTTCGGTAAGCTTGATGAAGGTATGACGTTAAGCCAAGCAACCAACATTGCGAAAGACAACGGCTTCACAGAACCTGACCCACGTGATGATCTATCTGGTATGGATGTGGCGCGTAAGCTACTTATTCTTGCTCGTGAAGCAGGCATGGCGCTTGAGCTTGAAGACGTTGAAGTTGACCAAGCTCTACCACCAGGTTTTGATGATTCAGGTACGGTTGAAGAGTTCATGGCTCGCTTGCCTGAAGCGGACGCTTACTTCCAAGAGCAATCAGCTATCGCAGCAGAAGAAGGCAAAGTACTTCGTTATGTTGGTGAGATCGCCGATGGTAAATGTAAGGTTCGCATCGCAGCTGTTGATGGCGACGACCCAATGTTCAAGATTAAAGATGGCGAGAACGCTCTAGCATTCTACAGCCGTTACTACCAACCAATCCCGCTAGTACTTCGTGGCTACGGCGCTGGTACTGAAGTAACAGCAGCAGGCGTATTCTCTGATGTGATGCGTACTCTTGGTTGGAAATTAGGAGTTTAGGAATGAGTTCAAGTGATATGGATGTTGTCGTTTATGCTCCTGCATCAATCGGTAATGTCAGTGTAGGGTTTGATGTGCTGGGGGCCGCTGTGTCTCCAGTGGATGGCACACTGCTGGGTGACCGAGTTATGGTTAAAGCAGGTGATGAACCATTCTCACTTAAAACAGCTGGCAGCTTTGTTTCTAAGCTGCCAACTGAAGCGAAAGAAAACATCGTCTACGACTGCTGGGTGGTGTTCTCTAGAGAGCTAGATAAAAAAGGCGTTGCGCTTAAGCCACTGGAAATGACGCTAGAAAAGAACATGCCTATCGGTTCTGGTTTAGGTTCAAGTGCATGTTCAATCGTAGCGGCGCTTGATGCACTAAACCGTTTTCATGGTCAGCCACTGAATGAAACTGAACTGCTTGCCCTAATGGGTGAGATGGAAGGTAAAATTTCAGGTGGTGTGCATTACGACAACGTAGCACCTTGCTACCTTGGTGGTGTGCAACTAATGCTTGAAGAGCTAGGTATCATTAGCCAAGAAGTGCCGTGCTTTGATGACTGGTACTGGGTGATGGCTTATCCGGGCATTAAAGTATCTACGGCTGAAGCGAGAGAGATCCTACCATCTCAGTACCGTCGTCAGGATATCATTGCTCATGGTCGCCACTTAGCGGGCTTTATCCACGCGTGTCACTCAGGTCAACCTGAACTGGCAGCGAAGATGATCAAAGACGTGATCGCTGAACCATATCGTGAGAAACTGCTTCCAGGGTTTGCTGACGCACGTAAATACGCGCTGTCGGCAGGTGCATTAGCTACTGGTATTTCCGGTAGTGGCCCAACTCTATTTAGCATTTGCAAAGAACAAGATGTCGCCGAGCGTGTTGCACGCTGGTTAGAACAAAATTACGTACAAAATGAAGAAGGATTCGTTCACGTTTGTCGCCTAGATAAGCAAGGTTCGATCGTTACAGGAAGTGAGTTATGAAACTGTACAACATCAAAGAAAATGATGAACAAGTCTCTTTTGGCCAAGCCGTTCGTCAAGGCTTAGGTCGCAATCAAGGTCTATTTTTCCCATCTGAACTGCCTAAGTTTGATGATATCGATGCGCTGCTAGCAGAGGATTTTGTCCCTCGTAGTTCAAAGATCTTATCGGCATTGATTGGTGATGAGCTACCAAAAGAGCAGATCGATCAAATGGTGGATGCAGCATTCCAATTCCCTGCACCTATCAATCAAGTGAAAGATGGCGTCTACGCGCTTGAGCTTTTCCATGGTCCAACACTGGCGTTTAAAGATTTCGGTGGCCGCTTTATGGCTCAATCTCTAGCGGCAGTTTCGAATGGTGGTCAAATCACTATCCTGACAGCAACATCAGGTGATACTGGTGCAGCGGTTGCGCATGCTTTCTACGGCATGGAAGACATCAACGTTGTGATTCTTTACCCGAAAGGCAAGATCAGCCCGCTACAAGAAAAACTATTCTGTACGCTGGGTAAGAACATCCACACGGTAGCGATTGATGGCGACTTTGACGCATGTCAGGCGCTAGTAAAAGATGCATTTGATGACGCAGCACTGCGTGAAGAGATTGGTCTTAACTCAGCAAACTCTATTAACATCAGCCGCTTGATGGCTCAGATCTGTTACTATTTTGAAGCGGCTTCTCAGCTAACCAAAGAGCAACGTGAAAACCTGGTTATCTCGGTACCAAGTGGTAACTTCGGCAATCTAACTGCAGGCCTATTGGCGAAAGCGCTTGGCCTACCAGTGAAGCGTTTTATCGCCGCTACCAATGAAAATGACACAGTTCCTCGTTACTTAGAAACTGGCGAGTGGGCTCCAAAACCGACAGTTGCGACAACATCGAACGCAATGGATGTGAGCCAACCGAACAACTGGCCACGTATCGAAGAGCTTTGCCAACTGAAAGGCTGGGGCTTGGATACACTGGGCAAAGGTAAAGTATCTGACGAGCAGAGCGCTGAATCAGTACGTGACCTAAAAGCACAAGGTTACCTATGTGAACCGCATGGTGCGATTGCTTACCGCCTGCTTGAAGAGCAGCTTCAAGAGAATGAAACTGGCTTGTTCCTATGTACAGCGCACCCAGCGAAGTTCAAAGAAGTGGTTGATGATATCCTAGGTTCAGACATTGAACTGCCATGTCCGCTAGCTAAACACGCTGCAATGGAGTTGTTATCTGAAGATTTAGATAATGATTTTGAAGCACTAAAAGCAGTACTTCGTCGAGTTCAACCAGCGTAATTTTTATTTGCGTGTAGAACCTGATGGTTAAGAGAAAGGTGAATGAGCAGTCATTCACCTTTTTTATTGCCCGATAGCTTATAAAGTTAACTTTATTTAGGCCATTTCCTAGGGTTAAATGGTTTATCTGGTTAATAGTTTTAACTCAAGCTCAACGGAAAGGGATAGTATGAATTTTTTGATTTTTCTTGGCTCTGTACGTGAGAGTACACCGCCAAGACCTGCTCGATTAGGAATGAGAGTCAGCAAGGCGTGTGCAAAACTACTAACGAATAAACACTCAGATCATACGGTTGAGATTATCGACCCACTGGATTACGACTTTGGTGACGTATTTAAGCCTGAGTTTTCTTACCATCGTTCCAAAGTACCTGCACATCTTGCGGAGTTAGCCGATAAGATTGCCAAAGCTGATGGCTACGTGATGGTAAGCCCGGAATATAATCATTCAATGAGCCCAGCACTGGCCAATATTCTCAACCATTTTGGTAGCTCGCTATTTTCGTATAAGCCGAGTGCGATTGTGACGTATTCTGCGGGACAGTGGGGCGGGGCAAGAGCGTCGGTTTCGATGCGTACCTTCTTATCTGAACTCGGTTGTTTACCGGTTTCTGCGATGATTCATCTACCTAAGGCACAAGAAGTCTTTGATGAAGAGGGTTGTGTTGCCCAAGAGTCAGAGCAAGCTCAATGGGATGAATACATGAACAGAACCTTCCATCAATTGATGTGGTGGGCACAAGGTGCAGCGTTACAGAGAGACAAAGTGGATCCTACAACGTTAGCTAAGGCCTTTACTAAAGATCCTTCTCAGCGAAATGCGCCGTAGCCGCTGTATAGGCAAATTTGAGCAGCATAAAAACGAAAAAAGCTTGGTCATCTCTGACCAAGCTTTTTAAATCTTTAACACTCTAGTTTACTGAGATTATAGAGACTCAGTGAACGTACGTGCGATAACGTCACGTTGCTGTTCAGTTGTTAGAGAGTTGAAACGTACAGCGTAACCCGATACACGGATTGTTAGCTGAGGGTAGTTCTCTGGGTGAGCAACTGCATCTTCTAGCGTTTCACGCTTAAGAACGTTAACGTTTAGGTGTTGACCACCTTCGATGCGTGGTGCTGCTTCGATTGCAACTTCACGGCTTTCGTACTCGCCTAGGTCTGCAGCTGGGATAACTTGGTCAGCTTCGAAACCTGCAGTAGCAACAACACAACGAGCTTCATTCTTCTCGCTATCTAGTAGCCAGATTGAGTTTAGTAGGTCATCGTTTGCTGCTTTAGTAATTTGAATACCTTGGGTCATAACTATCTCCTAGTCCACTGAACGTGGTTTGATTATGGTGTTAACTTTCGATTTTTATTGAGCTGGGTAATATATACCTAATTTTTGTAAGGTTAACATTGATTTAAGTCAAAAAACAACCAAAAACCATATTTTTATAAAGGTAATTATATTGAGGTAAATCAATAAAATCTTTGAAAACAAAATAATTACAAAATATTTTAAACTATAAAAAATATTTAATGGTCATATTTGTTGTAATTTTACTACACTTGTTGCGCTTTTATTGAGCGGAAACCGATACGGCCCTTTATTTGTTATGCATTCTGAAAGTGTGAAGTGATTTAATGACAAACAAAATTTCATCGTCAAAACCTGAAACAAATATTAAGTTTATTGGCGCTCATGTGTCGGCAGCCGGTGGTGTTGATCAGGCTCCAATGAGAGCTCGAGAGATAGGTGCTAATGCGTTTGCACTGTTTACTAAAAACCAGAGGCAATGGGCTGCAAAGCCGTTAGAGGCGAAAACTATTAGCGCCTTTAAAGCCAACTGCAAAATGTTGGGCTTTTCAGCGGAGCACATTCTTCCTCACGACTCCTACTTGATTAACCTCGGCGCACCAGAAGAAGAGAAACTAGAGAAATCACGCGCTGCCTTTATTGACGAAATGGAGCGTTGTAATCAGCTTGGTCTAACGCTACTGAATTTTCATCCTGGCAGCCATCTTAAAAAGATCTCTGAGACTGAGTGTCTAGCTAAAATCGCAGAGTCGATTAACCTCGCCCATCAAGCGGTTCCAGATGTGATTGCGGTGATCGAGAATACGTCAGGCCAAGGCACTAACTTGGGGTGGAAGTTTGAGCACCTAGCAGAGATTATCGAACAAGTAGAAGATAAATCGCGTGTTGGCGTGTGTTTAGATACCTGCCACACCTTTACAGCGGGTTATGACCTAAGAACAAAAGAAGCTTGCGAACACACTTTCGCTGAATTTGACCGCATCGTGGGTATGCACTATCTAAGAGCAATGCACATCAATGATTCAAAAGCTGAGTTCGCGAGCCGAGTTGATAGACACCATTCTTTAGGAAAAGGCGAAATTGGCTGGGATTGTTTTGAGTATATTGCCTCAGATTCCCGCTTTAACGGAATCCCTCTTATCTTGGAAACGATTGATTCGACGATTTGGAAAGAGGAAATTCAACAGCTTAGAATGTTTCATCGCTCAGCAACGCTAGCGACGGAAGAGGCGTAATAATAGAGGGGAAAATTAATTTTCTTCTTTTTATAAGAATTGGCACCTTTCTTTCATAGCTACTAAGTGAATATGTAGTTCACGATGTCTTATAGGAGGTGCCTTTATGTATTCAAAAGCCCAAACTTCAACTGTTTCTGCCGCTCGTCGTTTACCGACTCCAAATCGCCACGTGCATAGCCATGGTCACCATCGTACTCAGCAGAAAAGCGGTTAATCGAGATCAACACAACTTGAACTGATTATTATGATTCATTAACAAGTGAACCCTACACATCATGTTTATTGATAGCTGTATGAGGTATAAATAGGGCGTGTTGATCTTTCGAGCTGATTTTTGCAGCGAGTTGCTGGGTATTTATACAAGGCAGAGGTTTTGATGTGTAGCTAGCCTACATGAGAAGCCGATAACGCAGTAGAAATGACCAGCAAACACTGCCCGGAGGGTTCGGCTAAAAGCGTTTTACTCTTTGTTGAGGGAGATTTGCTTAGAATGACTAGGCTACTTCTCCCTCGCCGCGATTAAAACGCTTTTATCTCGAACAAAATTTAACCACGAAAGGTCAACACGCCCTAAAGCCTTATTTAGGACAGTTAGCCTATACAGCTATTTTTTGACTGGCGAAACCTAGAAATCATGATGATTGGGAAGTAAAACGATGAGCACACCAAAGACTTGGGAATCCATTATTAATGACGAACGTGAGAAAGAGTACTTCCAAAGTGTTCTCGCTTTCGTCGAACAGCAACGTAATAGTGGGAAAACCATCTACCCACCTCAAGAGCAGGTATTCAGCGCTTTCGATATGACGCCCTTTGAGTCTGTGCGAGTGGTTATTCTAGGACAAGACCCTTATCACGGTGCTAATCAAGCACACGGCTTGGCTTTCTCTGTATTGCCCGGCGTTAAAATCCCGCCTTCTCTACGCAACATGTACAAAGAACTGGCACAAGATATCGAAGGTTTTGAAGCGCCTAACCATGGTTACCTTGAAGCTTGGGCATCACAAGGGGTGTTGATGTTGAATACTGTTTTGACTGTAGAAGAGGCACAAGCACACTCACATGCAAAATGTGGCTGGGAAACCTTTACCGATGCGATCATTGCTGAACTAAACCAGCGCTCTGAGCCGATTATTTTCTTGTTGTGGGGCGCGCATGCGCAAAAGAAAGGCCAAGCGATTGATACACAGAAACATCATGTGTTAGCTGCACCTCATCCTTCACCGCTGTCGGCACGTCGCGGTTTCTTTGGTTGCCAGCATTTTTCCACGGCTAACAAACTGCTTTCTTCTATGGATCAGCAACCTATAGACTGGCGCCTACCTGCAGAAGTGTAGGTTGGTTGTTTTCTGAGCAGGGTCAAATCATAACTCGGCATCTTCGTATACACTTATAAATAGTAGGTGTAATGGAGTGCAATACTATGATGATTGAAAGGATAAGACGAGAGCATGGCTATATGGCTCGGTTACTCGCAATACTCAACAATAAGTTAGAGCTGCTAAAGCAGGAGCGAGAGATAAACTATAGCCTGATCGCTGAGGTGGTTCATTACTTGATGAACCATTCAGACAAAGTTCATCACCCTAAAGAAGACGTCATTTATCGCTATTACCTTAAGCAATATGGCAGTGACCAAGCAATTGAGGACTTGGAACTCGAGCATCAATTGCTATCTGAGAAAACGGCTGACTTTTTAGGTGTGGTAGACATGATCCTCCAAGATGCCGTGGTCCCACAGCAGGTGTTCATCGATCAACTCGAAAGCTTTGTTAAAGCGCAGCGAAAGCATATGGAGTATGAAGAGAAGCATGTGTTACCTATGATCGTGCAAGCATTTACAGTGAAGGATTGGCAAGAGGTTGAATCGCAATGGCTTCAACCCGAAGACGATCCTGTGTTTGGGGATACGATTGCTGATCAGTATCGTCAACTCGCGGCGCGCGTGCGACAAAATGAACAAGAGTGTGTTTAGCGAGTCAGTATTTCCCTCTATATTAAAGGGGTTTTTCCCTCACAACGGAAATTTCAAAATGACTCGCAGCGTACGATAACACCAAATGAAAGACAAAAGGCACCTATGAAGGTGCCTTTTGTCATCTGTTTTCTTATCGTGCTGATTAAAGCTTTATATCGTCAAGGCTAAAATCAAGACCGAGGTTCATCTCTCTTAGCTCTTTCTCAAGCTGCCTACGATCGTTGATTGCTTCGATTTCACGCCACTTACGCTTGAGTGGTTTAGAACGTGTTTTCTGAGTTGCACGAGGCATTTCTAGTTCTGATACTTCATCGAATTGAAAGCTATCCATAAGCCATATCTCCTTCCGTGGGACTAGTTCTTACGAACTATTAAATATCATATTTAGGTTCACCATAACCTTGATTTGTTTCTCATTTGTTTCAAAATCATGAAGCTTTTGTTCTCGTTTTTTATGCATGCTCACACATTGTGGTGATTTTTATGTGCAAAAAATGAGCAAACAAACCGAAGTAAACGATTAAATTAAAGGTTATTGAATGTTAATTCATTGTGCGAAAGGAATAGTATTTTAGTGATAATGCATTTAAGTGCGTATTGTACTGTACGAGACGGGGATCTTATTACTCTAGAAAAAAACACAGATCTTCACTATACCTTGTAAAACCTAGGCTGACGTTACTTTTACAGTGTGTTGTTCTTATTCGGTGGGGTAGGTTGTTGATGTTGAGATTATGTCCCGATAATGTGACTTTTATTGGGCTGGATTGTTGAAAAATGTGTTAACAAAAGGTGTGTTATTAGTGAAATGTCATTTTAATATAAACTCATTTGCATATTGATTTTTAGGTCGTCTCGCTGCATTATCCGTCCGTCAAAAAATACACCGATACGTAAAATGGATGCATGAAGCGACATTTACAATCTAGATCGCAACAAATAAATATAAAACTAATGCCGACACAACTATTGACACTGGCATAGGTGATCTAGGGGAAGGCTTGGAAGCATGATCGGTGCTTAAACTCAATTACGAGGTTCACGTGACAGACTTAATCAATTTGATGAACGATCTCCTTTGGGGATCTATCTTAGTTTATTTACTGGTTGGTGTGGGTATCTACTTCACCGTACGACTAGGCTTCATTCAATTCCGCCATTTCGGCCACATGTTCTCAGTTCTAAAGAACAGCCGTAAAGCAGACAGTGCTGGTATCTCTTCTTTCCAAGCTCTTTGTACTAGTCTTGCTGCTCGTGTAGGTACGGGTAACATGGCAGGTGTTGCTGTTGCACTTACTGCTGGTGGCCCTGGTGCTATCTTCTGGATGTGGCTAATTGCAATGCTAGGTATGGCAACATCGTTTGCAGAGAGCACACTGGCACAGCTATACAAAACACGCGACAACGACGGTAACTACCGTGGTGGCCCTGCATACTACATGGAGAAAGGCCTAGGCATGCGTTGGATGGGGGTTCTATTCTCTATCTTCCTAATCATCGCATTTGGTCTTGTATTCAACGCGGTTCAAGCGAACGCAATCGCAAGCGCGATGAATACTGCGTTTGACTTTGAGCGTAGCTACACAGGTGTAGCAATCGTAATTATCTCTGCATTCGTTATCTTCGGTGGTATCCGTAAGATCGCACGTACTGCAGAAATCATCGTTCCAATCATGGCGTTGGCTTACCTTGCTATCGCATTGTTCATCATGTTTGCGAACATCGAGAAAGTGCCTGAAGTGATCGCTCTTATCTTCAAGAGTGCATTCGGTCTGCAAGAAGCGGCTGCGGGTGGCCTAGGTTACGCAATCGCACAAGCGATGATTAACGGTATTAAACGTGGTCTGTTCTCGAACGAAGCAGGTATGGGTTCTGCGCCAAACGCAGCAGCTTCTGCTACGCCTTACCCACCGCACCCAGCATCACAAGGTTATGTGCAAATGCTAGGTGTGTTCATGGATACGATCGTTATCTGTTCTGCAACAGTAGCAATCATCCTAATGTCGGGCGAGTATGTACCACACGGTGAAGTAACGGGTATCGAATTGACTCAACGTGCACTAACAGCACAAGTGGGTTCATGGGGTGGCATCTTTGTAGCGGTAGCGATTTTCTTCTTCGCTTTCACTTCAATCATTGCAAACTACTCGTACGCTGAAACGAACCTTATCTTCCTAGAGCATAACAACAAGAAAGGCCTAGTGCTGTTCCGTATTATTGTGCTGGGTATGGTTATGTTTGGTTCTCTAGCAACGCTACCAACGGTATGGGCA
>AAZW01000088.1 GCA_000169995.1 Vibrionales bacterium SWAT-3
TCCAACAGAATGATAATGAATTGACTGTGCCGATAATAAATTATCGATTGGTCACTCAGTTCATTGAAATCAAGTTGAAACCGAAGTTTCATTTTTTGACATTCATCAACGAGTGCCCACACAGATTGATAGGTTTAAATTGTTAAAGAACTTCTCTTCGTTGTGATTGACATCACTTCGGAATAGGCGGCTATTCTAGCGACTTAATTTTCAGTGTCAAACACTTTTGAAAATTAATTTCTACTTTCTAAAAGTAGAAGCGAATAATCGCTTGAAGCTAGTTGCTTAACTAACATTCTTCGCTGAAGCCTTATGGCGTCTGCCGTGTCAGTGAGGCGGCATTATAGAGATGTCGCTCACATTGGCAAGTGTTTATTTAAGAAAAATGCAAAAACGAGGCTTATATGATGGATAAACCACCAAGGGCTTATTTATGCAAGTTTACTTACAAAGTACCTACAAAATAATCACAGAGTTATCCACAGGCATTGTTGTTTTGCCCCCAGAAAAGCAAAAAGCTGCCCTAAAGCAGCTTTTTAATCAACAATGAGCCTAAATACCAGAGCCATATTGTTCGCCATCGTCCTCATGAAGCCCACATTCTCGTTTTAACCCGTTAAAGCGCGTTTCTTCTTCTGTCATACCAGGCTCCCACTTCTTAGTTGTGTGTGTATCGCCAACTGAAAGGTAACCCTGCTCTCGAAGCGGATGGTAACTCAGACCGTGCTCTTCTAGGTAGTAGTGAACATCTTTATTGGTCCAATCTATTATAGGTAAGAACTTAAACACACCATTTTGGATAGATAAGATTGCCAAGTTTGCACGAGATTGGGATTGCTCTCTTCTCAACCCTGAGAACCAAGTACCAGCCTCAAGTTCATCTAACGCCCTTCTCATTGGTTCAACTTTATTTAGCTTGTTGTACTTCTCAATACCTTCTAGCCCTTGCTCCCAAAGTTTCCCATATTGTGCTTCTTGCCAATTAGGGCTTTGCTGAGCACGAAATATTTGTAGGTTTAAGGTGAGCTTCTGGCTTAACTCATCTATAAAGCGATAGGTCTCAGGAAATAGATACCCGGTATCGGTAAGGATAACTGGAATATCCGGCTTTGCCCGAGTGACTAAGTGCAGCATGAGTGCTGCTTGGATTCCAAAACTTGAAGACACCACATGTGTCCCTTCTAAGTTTTCTAGTGCCCATTTCACTCTTTCTAAAGCAGTTAGCTGTTCTAACTCTGCGTTAATCTGCCCAAGACGAAGTACCTGCTCCGTCTTGGTCAGTGCGAGTAGTTCTGCTAACTTCAATTTTGAAGCGACAGAATTATGCATGCAGGTCCCTCTTTGAAATGATCACCTCTTGGATGATGCCAGCTCGGATTGTGAAATCACCGAACCCTTCGTTATCTTCTCGTTCTGTAGCCCAACGGCCCACCAGCGAATCAATCTCTTCTAAGATTTGAGCTGATGTGATGTTCTCTTTATACATCTTAGGAATGCGAGTACCGGCTTTGTTGCCACCTAAATGCATATTGTAACGACCTGGTGCTTTACCGACTAAACCAAGCTCGGCCAACATTGCACGGCCACAACCATTTGGGCAACCGGTTACACGAAGGATAATGTTATCGTCTTCCGGTAATCCATGTTTCTTAAGAATCCCCTCAACATCAGTAACAAACTCAGGAAGAAAACGTTCGGCCTCTGCCATTGCTAACGGACATGTTGGGAATGCCACACACGCCATCGAGTTTTTACGCTGTTCACTTACCGCGTCATCCATCAGGCCATATTGACGAGCTAGCTTCTCAATTTTTGCTTTCTGACTCTTAGCGACACCAGCAACAATTAAGTTTTGGTTTGCAGTCATACGGAAATCGCCGTTGTGGATCTTAGCAATTTCAGCAACACCGGTTTTCAATGCTTTACCAGGGAAATCAAGCAAGCGACCATTTTCAATAAACAGCGCCAAATGGTGCTTACCATCAATGCCTTCAACCCAACCGATACGGTCACCACGCTCCGTGAATTCATAAGGGCGACTTTCCGAGAACTTAACACCCGCACGCTTTTCAACTTCCGCTTTAAACACATCAATACCTACACGGTCTAGTGTGTACTTAGTTTTTGCATTCTTACGGTTTGAACGGTTACCCCAATCACGCTGTGTGGTAACAACCGCTGCCGCAACATCTAACGTATTTTCTAGTGGTACGAAACCAAAGTCGTCAGCTTTACGAGCATAAGTAGAGGTATCGCCGTGCGTCATTGCTAAGCCGCCACCAACTAACACGTTAAAACCCACCAGCTTTCCGTCTTTAGCAATTGCGACAAAGTTAAGATCGTTAGCGTGAACATCAACATCATTTTGTGGTGGGATCACAACTGTTGTTTTGAATTTACGCGGTAGATAATTATTACCTAGGATAGGCTCATCATCGGTTGTTTCTAGTTTCTCACCATCAAGCCAGATCTCAGCATAAGCACGTGTTTTAGGCAGTAGGTGTTCACTGATCTTCTTCGCCCACTCATACGCTTCTTGATGAAGCTCGGACTCAACCGGGTTTGTCGTACACAAAACGTTTCGGTTTACGTCACCCGCAGTAGCAATTGAATCAATACCAATGCTATTTAACGTTTGGTGCATCAACTTGATATTTGGCTTTAACACGCCGTGAAACTGAAACGTTTGACGAGTCGTTAAACGAATTGAACCATAAGATGTACTTTCATCGGCAAACTTATCTATTGCTAACCACTGCTTAGGAGTAATGATGCCACCAGGCATACGTGCACGAAGCATAACGTTATGCAGAGGCTCTAACTTTTGCTTGGCACGCTCGTTACGAATATCACGGTCATCTTGTTGGTACATACCGTGGAAACGAATCAGTTGAAAGTTATCTGCTGTAAAGCCGCCAGTGATACGATCTTGTAAGTCTTGCTCAATCGTACCGCGCAGGTTATTACTCTCACGCTTTAGACGTTCATTGTCAGCCAATGGACCAAGTACTTGGCCTAGCACTTCTTGCTCTATTACTTGCTTGCTCATTAGTACACATCCCTTTGGTAACGTTTCGCTTTACGTAAATCATTAATAAATTGCTCAGCCTGTTCGCGACTTTGATTGCCCTGCTTTTCAGCAATCGTAACTAGTGCTTCATGTACGTCTTTCGCCATTCGAGTCGCATCACCACACACATAGAAATACGCGCCCTCTTGCAGCCATTGCCATACTTGTTCTGCTTGCTCGATTAAGCGGTCTTGAACATACACTTTCTCTTTTTGGTCGCGGCTAAAGGCAACATCTAGCTTGGTTAGGGCTCCAGATTTGAGGTACTTCTGCCATTCAACTTGATATAGGAAGTCTTGAGTAAAAGTACGGTCACCAAAGAACAACCAGCTCTTACCTTGAGCGTCATTGTTTTCACGCTCTTGAACAAAGCTGCGAAATGGTGCGATACCTGTACCCGGGCCGACCATAATGATTGGAGTATTGTCGTCTTGTGGTAGCTTGAAGTTATTATTGTTCTCGACGAAGACCTTCACTTCACCACCTTCCTCTAAACGCTGAGCTAGGAAACTTGATGCTCCACCTAAGCGTGACTCTTCACCTTTTTGGTATTCAACTAAACCAACCGTTAGGTGAACTTCTTCATCCACTTCAGCTTGGCTCGATGCGATTGAGTAAAGGCGAGGTGTAAGCTTACGCAATAGCCCTAAAAGCTCATCAGCCGATAGTTTGGTTTTCTTCTCAGCTAATACATCAACAATTTGCGTGTTGCCCGCGTATTCACGAAGCTTGTCTTTATCTTCCACCAGCTTTAATAGTTTCTTGCTACCAGATAGCTCAGCAAACTTAGTCACAAGTTGAGGGTTTGAAGCCGTGATCTCGAACTTACTCACTAGAGCACTATGGATAGAAAGGTTTTCACCATCCACATCTACGCTCTCAATACCGGATAGCCCAACCTTGGCAAGAATCTGATTCGCCAATTCTGAACTGTTTTCATACCACACACCCAGTGCATCGCCCGGTTGATAAGTAATACCGGACTCATCCAGATCAATCTCGATATGACGAACATCTTTACCCGAATCACGACCTGTGATCTTTTGGCTTGTTAGCAATGTTGCTGTATATGGGTTTTGCTTGGTGTACTGCGAATGACCAGCAGCGGCTTGACCTACTGGTAATTGAACTACCTCGGCTTCTGCGCCCGTCGACAGTGTTTCTTGTACTTGTGATAGAGCTTTAGCACGCCACTCGGTTGCTGCCGCTTCGTAATCCACGTCACAGTCAAGACGGTCAACAAATGATTTGGCACCAAGCTTGGCTAGGAAGTTATCGAAGTCTTTCGCGGTTTGGCAGAAAAACTCGTAGCTTGAGTCGCCCAGACCAATCACACCGTATTGTAAGTTTGATAGCTTTGGCGCTTTCTTTGATTGTAAGAACTCGTGCAGCTCAATCGCGTTATCTGGCGCTTCACCCTCGCCATTAGTCGAAGCCACGAAAATGACGTGCGTCTCTTTCGCTAGATTCTTGCCTTTGTAATCACTGGCATCGAAAAGCTCGACGGCGATACCTAGGGCTTTTGCTTCTGCCTCTAGTGATTCAGCGACGCCTTTAGCATTACCGGTTTGAGAAGCAAAAATAATGCTGAGCTTACCAGCAGGTTTTGCAGCAACCGCCGCAGCTGCTTGAGTAATCGGTGCGGCAGCACCTACAGGTTGAGCTTGGCTCACACCCCATAGGTAACCGCTGACCCATGCCAATTGCTGAGAAGATAATTCGGAAACAGTTTGTTGAAGATGACCCAGTTGTTGGTCATTAAGCGGTGCAGCTAATCCAGGTAGCTCGTTCGCCCCAGACTGTGCATTATTATTTTGTGAAGACTCTTTCTTATTTAAAGACATGGTCACGACATCCCTAATCATTGCGTGACGATAGATTAACCACTCCTATTAATAACAAGAAAGAATAGAAAAGTATGTTTTATAACTTTTTGGAAGTAAAAAGCGATTGAATGGGTAAATGGGCTACTGGTTTTCAATACGAACTTGTTGAAAACCGACCGCCATTGCCGACTTAGATGCTAGGTCTAAATCCGCGTAATGGCACTCCTCACCATGGACATCAGTAAGCAGAACAAAGCCGCCTCCCATATGGCGAAACTCCACAACCCAAGACCCTTCTTGTATTGAGGGCTCTATGATGGCTTCAACTAACAAATTTTCTCGATATAAATTGCGTAATTCATTGAGTGTCATATTCCATCCCTTGTTCTGACCCAACAACATAGACCTTATAAGAATAGACGTTAATCAGCTCTCTGTATAAGGATGGTCGAAAGTGATGAATGTGCTAACTAATTCCAGAAAGATATAATCAACAGATATAAAAAAACGCCGCTTAATAAAGCGGCGTTCTTAAAATTGGTTTTAGATGTTCTTTAGGGTCGACTTAGAATCGTACTTCTGCGCCAGCAAACCAGCCATCTACCATGACAAAGTTTTTACCTAGCTCAGAATCAAAGAACTCATCTGAGTCTAAGTCGATAACACGGTAACCACCACGCAAGGCAATTTCAGACTCTGATACTGGGATTCGGTACTGGACACCCGCCATCAAATCTGTGCTCTTAATGCCACTGCTATCACCAAATTCCATGGTACCAATGATATCGAAGTTGGTGTCCGGAACGTTGATCTCTGCGTTACCGTAGAAGCTCCAAGTAAACTCATCGAAGCTTGATTGAGTTCCTTTTTGAGGTTCAATGTAATTCGAGTTTGAGTACTGAGTAAACGTCAGACCCGCATCGAAGTTCATCAACTTGTGCTCTAGCAACGTGTAGTAGAATGTGTAGTCGTACTTATCAAAAGCCAATGCATCCGTATCAATAGACGTATAACGGAAGCTAGCATTTGGCAGCATTGGGGCATTATGCTCAAATGCGAAATACACAGAAGGAGAGTTAGAGTCTTCGTCTTGTCTCACTTCGTTTAGCTTGGTACTTCCCCACCACATATCGGCACCGACTTTAGCCGTGTAAGAAAACTCTTCCTCAGCAGATACCGCTGAACTTAAAGATAGCATTCCCACTAAAGCAATTAATGGCATTTTATTCATTTGAGATAGCTCCAATTCCATATCGTTGTGCTAAGTGTATGCACATTCATAGATTATTGGGGAAAATTCTACCACACATCTTAAAGACTAAAACGATAAACCGACGGCAAGCCGATATTTGACGGTGTCATGACTTTAGTAGCGTCTCTGATTCGAGCTATGTACAAAGTTTTTGAAAAACCACACGCCGATTGCAATCACAATCAACCAAGGCAGTAATTTAAACACCACACTCATCATACCAAGCAGCAACATTACGGCTAATGCGACTCCAGTTGCCGCTAATACCGTCATAAAGGTAATACCTGTCACAAGTAGCGTAGCAACGAAAATAAGAACAAAGATTAATTCAAACATAATGGTCTCCCTAATGAGTTAATGACCTATCTTTCCTACTTTCTAACATTGCAGCATCTGTACCAAGTCGCCAAAATCAATAAAAACCTTATTTATCAGCTAAATAAAAAGCCGCACATTCTCATGCGCGGCTTTTCAAAAAAATCAAAGTGGTAAATTTAGCCTTTAATGGCGAATTTAACCTATACGTTCAGCTCTTTAGGAATCTTAGCCAATGCTGTCTGCATGACTTCGATGCCCGCGCCTTTCTTATGCGCATTTTCGCTGATGTAACGACGCCATTGTCTTGCACCCGGCATGCTTTGGAACAGGCCAAGCATATGACGAGAAATGTGTCCTAGGCTTGCACCCTTTGAAAGCTCACGTTCGATGTACGGGTACATCTCTTCGACAACTTGTGAGCGTTTCTTGATTGGCGTATCTAAGCCGAAGATCTGTTGATCCACTTCCGCCAGAATAAATGGGCTATGGTAAGCCTCACGACCGATCATCACGCCATCAAGGTGCTGAAGATGTTCTTTTGTCTGCTCTAATGTGGTGATACCGCCGTTTACTGCGATCACTAGATCTGAGAAGTCTTTCTTGATCTGATAAGCACGATCATAATCCAAAGGTGGGATCTCACGGTTCTCTTTCGGGCTAAGACCACTCAGCCACGCTTTACGTGCGTGAATAGTGAATTGCTCACAACCACCCTTTTCAGAAACTGTTGAGATGAACTTCGTCAGAAACTCATAAGAGTCTTGGTCATCGATGCCAATGCGAGTTTTCACCGTGATTGGAATATCAGTGACTTCTTTCATCGCTAATACACAATCTGCTACCAGCTCTGGCTCCGCCATTAAGCACGCACCAAAGCGACCGTTTTGAACTCGGTCTGAAGGGCAACCTACGTTAAGGTTTACTTCATCATAACCACGCTCAGCTGCAAGCTTGGCACAAGCCGCAAGATCAACTGGATTTGAACCACCAAGTTGAAGAGCCAGTGGGTGCTCTTGCTCACTGTATTCTAGGAAGTCACCCTTACCGTGTAAGATCGCGCCTGTTGTTACCATTTCCGTGTACAGAAGAGTCTGCTGAGAGAGCAAACGGTGAAAGTAACGACAGTGGCGGTCAGTCCAATCGAGCATTGGAGCGACAGACAACCTACATGAATGTGTCATGGCAAAGTACCCTAGTAGCGAGTCAAACAAAGATGCTGAAATACCCAGCAAAAGCAAAGTCGGCTATTGTAAAGGCTATGCTCTGTTTGTGCTATATGAACTTTGCCTCACATTTTTTTATAAATCATTCACCAGATCTCTAATTCAGCTTCACTAATCAGTTATGCCTTGAGTCACAATGTCATTTTGAGTTACCTTGTCTTATTCAAAGTCGTGGGTCACAATACGCTCTGTACCTGACTTTAATAGAAATCAATGGCTCCTTAGCCGAAATAACCTGAAAATAGGGTTTGTTTAAGGATGTCCGATTGAATGGTGAAGAATTTGGACCACACATTAATAGAGCAAGTTGAAGGGATATGCGCATCGCGTGGCGTTAGATTAACGCCTCAAAGAAAGCGAGTGTTTGAGCTCATCCTCTCTAATAAGAAAGCCTCTAGTGCTTATGAATTATTAGAGCAATTGAAAGTCAGTGAGCCGCAAGCCAAGCCACCTACAGTATATCGCGCTTTGGATTTCTTGTTGGAGCAAGGTTTCATTCACAGAGTTGAGTCAACCAATAGCTTTATATGCTGCTGTTCTTGTAATGCCAACAAACATTTCTCCCAACTACTGATCTGCGATAAATGTGGCACAGTGGTAGAACTACAAGACGATTCCCTTGTAACTCTGCTCGCGAGTAACGCTGAGAAGCATGGATTTCAATTGACCAACCACGTCATTGAGTCGCATGGCATTTGCCAGTCTTGCTCCTCCGAAATGAAAGAATAAGATTATAGAAGAACATTATGCGCGCTGAATTTGTAAACCCGTTTTTAGCTTCTTTGATGAACGTTCTAAAAACGATGGCTTCTCTAGAATTGAAGCCACAAAAACCAAGAGTTAAGAAAGACGAAATCGCTCGTGGTGATGTCTCTGGTTTAATCGGTATGGTTGGTCCACAATCTCGTGGTTCAATGTCGATTACCTTTGATGAAGGTCTGGCTCTGGAAATCATGGAAAACATGCTTGGTGAGCGACCAAACGGTTTGAACGAAGAAGTAACCGACATGGTTGGTGAAATCACCAACATGGTCACGGGCGGTGCAAAACGTATTCTTGCGGAAAGCGGCTTCGACTTCGACATGGCAACGCCGATTGTGGTTTCTGGTAAAGGCCACACTATTCGTCACAAATGCGAAGGCGCAATCATCATCATGCCTTTCTCATCTCAGTGGGGTAATGCCTTCATCGAGATCTGTTTCGAATAGAAATAACTACGGCAAAATATTTAGAAGGCTGGCGTCGATACGTCAGCCTTTTTATTACCTGCGATTTAACTCTTGTTAGAGTTATAGATACAAAAACGCCAACCCTAAGGTTGGCGTTTACTTTTATGCTATCAACTCAATTAAGCTTTAAGTGCTTTGAATGCGTTGATTAGACCGTTCGTTGAGCTATCGTGAGATGTCACTTCTGCGTCATCAGCAAGCTCTGGAAGAATTTGGTTTGCTAGTTGCTTACCAAGTTCTACACCCCATTGGTCGAAGCTGAAGATGTTCCAGATAACACCTTGAACGAAGATCTTGTGCTCGTACATCGCGATCAGGTTACCTAAAGAGCGAGGGGTAATTTGCTTAACAAGAATAGAGTTCGTTGGGCGGTTACCTTCAAACACTTTGAAAGGTACTAGTTCAGCCACTTCTTCTGCAGTTTTACCAGCCGCTAGGAATTCAGCTTCTACAGTCTCTTTTGTCTTACCGAAAGCTAGAGCTTCAGTTTGAGCAAAGAAGTTAGACATTAGCTTCTGGTGGTGATCAGATGCAGGGTTGTGGCTGATAGCAGGCGCGATGAAGTCTGATGGGATCAGCTTAGTGCCTTGGTGAATCAACTGGTAGAAAGCGTGCTGACCATTTGTACCCGGCTCACCCCAGATGATAGGACCAGTTTGGTACTCTACTGGGTTGCCTTCACGGTCTACAAACTTACCGTTTGATTCCATGTTACCTTGCTGGAAGTACGCAGCGAAACGGTGCATGTATTGGTCGTAAGGTAGAATAGCTTCCGACTCAGCGCCGTGGAAGTTGTTGTACCAAATACCGATAAGCGCAAGGATTACTGGAATGTTGCTTTCAAACTCAGTTGAAGCAAAGTGGTTATCCATCTCGTGAGCGCCTTCTAGTAGCTCTACGAAGTTATCGAAGCCTACAGAAAGAGAAATAGAAAGACCGATCGCAGACCATAGTGAGTAACGACCACCAACCCAGTCCCAGAATTCGAACATGTTGTCAGTATCGATACCAAACTCAGCTACTGCTGTTGCGTTTGTTGATAGTGCTGCGAAGTGTTTAGCAACGTGTGCGTTATCACCCGCTTCAGCCAAGAACCAATCACGTGCAGAGTGCGCGTTAGTCATTGTTTCTTGAGTAGTGAATGTTTTAGATGCCACTAGGAATAGCGTTGTTTCTGGATTTAGAGGCTTAAGTGTCTCAACGATGTGCGTACCATCTACGTTAGAAACGAAGTGCATGTTTAGGCGAGTTTTGTATGGCGTTAGCGCTTCAGTCACCATGTATGGACCAAGGTCCGAACCGCCGATACCGATGTTGACTACATCAGTGATCTCTTTACCTGTGTAACCCTTCCACTCACCAGAAACGATACGGTGCGTGAACAGTTCCATTTTTGCTAGTACCGCGTTAACAGCAGGCATTACATCTTTGCCATCAACCATTACTGGGTTGTCGCTACGGTTACGCAGAGCTGTGTGAAGCACTGAACGACCTTCAGTCTTGTTGATTGCATCACCGCCAAACATCGCTTCAATTGCAGACTTAACTTCAGTCTCGTTTGCAAGAGCAAATAGGTGCTGCATAGTCTCAGCGTCGATTAGGTTCTTAGAGTAATCGACTAAGATGTCTGAACCGAAACGAGTAGAAAAGCTCTCGAAACGCTTTGCATCTTGAGCAAATAGCTCTTTCATATCCATATCTTGAGCAGACTCAAAATGTGCAGTTAGAGCTTTCCACGCTTGTGTTTGCGTTGGGTTGATATTTTTCAACATGGTATCTATCCCGATGTTACTGTAGGTTTTATTCTAAACGTCACCTGGGTGATGAATAGAACCCCCGATTAGGCGAAAGTTTATATTTTTCTGTGATGACCAAAACGCGTCACCACTGAAAGATTCTTTGTGATTTTTTTTCACGACGTATTATGCCGTATATGAAGAGCTGCACCTTGAGATAAATCAGGATTCGAATTCCTGACAGAAAGATCGGAGCAGACTCTAGCTCTAACATAATTAAATGTGAGCGAGACCTGATAAATTCAAGTTCAAAAGATAGCGTTAAACCACTTTTTTTCCAAATACATTATAAAGGATGGCGTATGTGGATTCAGAAGACTATACACCTAAATGCACAAAAGCGTGGATTCCATCTCATTACTGATGAAATTGAACAACAGATACACGATATCAATTCTCTATCTGTTGGTTTATTACATCTCTTTATTCAGCATACCTCTGCCAGCCTAACGCTGAATGAGAACGCCGATCCGACTGTTCGTAGCGATATGGAATCACACTTCAATAAGTTTGTCCCAGAGCGAGCGCCCTACTACAGACACTCCTATGAGGGCGATGATGATATGCCAGCTCATATTAAAGCATCGACACTTGGCAACAGTGTGACAATCCCTATCACCAACGGTCGTTTAGCTTTGGGAACATGGCAGGGTATTTACTTAGGTGAACATCGAGATTGTGGTGGAAGCCGAACAATAATTGCTACGATTCAAGGTGAGTAGACGGCTTGAAAGCTAGATCTTCTTAATAAAAACAATGTCTTGTTAATAAAAAAGAGTGGTGTGCTTCCACTACCACTCTTATAAAAATAGTATTTAGCCTACTGTAGGCCGAAAGGTTTAGAAGGGCTGGTTTATCATAACCCTAAAGGTCCCTTCATCGCCGCCTCGCGCTAATTCCGCACGAACCACAATACCTTCCACTTGAAAACGAACCGCGCCGCCAAGGCTCCATTTCATATTCGTGTGCAGTGTTTTGATATCGTACTCATCCGCAACGCGCCCTACTTCGGCAAACGCCACCCATTGCCACCAAGGCAGATCGTAGTAGTTAATCAGTGGGATATCACCCAGTGGCTGCCAATCTGGAAGTACACGGTATTCTGCAGAGTAATGCACCGCCGAGCGTCCATGATAGCGACCTCCGGTGTAGCCTCGTAAGCGATACAAACCACCCAATCGAGCTTGCTCCGTTTCTGGTGGACGAGCGCAGTCTTGACCTGAGCAGTTATCCCAAGTGGGCGTATCAGCCGTATAGAAATCAAATGCCACGACTTGTTGATCGAATAAGTCCCCTAACGGACCTAAAGCAAAATACTGGCTGTTTTGAAATGTCCACTTCAGCCATAAATCGTCATTCGACCAACTTTCAGCACCAGTAGTGAACTCAAGATTAGTATGAGAGCCTTTGGTTGGATTACGTGTGCTATCACGATTATCCCAATCAAACGCTAAACTAAAGCCCGTCGCCTCTTCATTATTATTTAGACCTTCTAACTCTCGAGAAGTATAAAAAGGTGTAAAAATAATCGAACTGACACCCGACTCAACAGGTGAAGCAAAGCTTACATCTTTGATAGGTTGAAACGCACCCAACAAACCATGTTCAGCAACATTGCCCCATGGCAACAGATACTTAAACTCAAACTGATAGTTTTCTTCTAAGCCATCGGCAATAGTTTTGTCATCAATCGATGAATCGTTATCGCCTTGAGAACCAATGTAATACGGGTTTTCATTAAAGCGAGCTTGGTACATCTGAGTACTGAACAGTACGTTCTCAGACAGTGCAAAATTAAAAGCTGATAAGAAACCGACGTAACTATCTTTATCTGAATACAACGCCATACCAAACAAAGCGGCTTGAGGTTGCCAAACACCCTTTGCGACACCAGCAACCCCAAAGGTATTACCCATGGTTTCAGTGCTGAAGTAGAAAGGGACAAAGGCTGAGTCTTTTTCTTCACTCAGAGCTGAAGAAGAAAAGCTAACACCGAGTAATGCCATTGCTGACATCACTAAGTGTCGAGTGGTTCGCTTGAACATCATTTACTGTACTGAATCCATAGCTACTTCACATATTCCATCGCTACACGCGAGGTAAGCTTAGTAACCAGCTCGTAAGCGATCGTGCCGATATGTTCTGCGACTTCTTCAGAAGGTAACTCTTTCCCCCAAAGTGTCGCTTCATCACCGACTTTATCTTGAGCATCCGGCCCAAGGTCGACCGTTAACATATCCATAGAAACTCGGCCTGCAATAGGCACTTTTCGACCATTGACAAACACAGGCGTGCCGTTAGGCGCAGTTCGAGGATAGCCATCACCGTAACCAATCGCGATAACACCCACTTTAGTGTCACGCTCACTAGTCCAGTTACCACCATAACCCACGCTTTCACCCGCTTTAACATCACGAACGGCAATCAGGTGCGAGGTAAGAGTCATCACAGGCATAAAGCCAAGCTCTTGTGCTGATTTATCAACAAACGGCGATACACCGTAAGAGATAATTCCAGGGCGAACCCAATCAAGATGGCTATCAGGCCAAGCCAACAAACCAGCAGAAGCGGCCAGTGAGCGCTCCCCTTCACAACCATCAGTAAGAGACAAAAACAGTTCGGTCTGCTCTACCGTAGTGGTTCTATCCAGCTCGTCAGCACAACCAAAGTGGCTCATGTAACGAAGAGGCTTAGCCACGTTAGGACATTGATGCAGGCGCTCAACGAAGTCTTTATATTGTTCAGAACGAACACCCAAGCGATGCATGCCGCTATCAACTTTCAGCCACACCACAACGGGTGATTCTAGAACTGAATTTTCTAGAGCGCTCAGTTGCTCTTCACAATGCACCACGGTTTGGATGTTATTGGTCACCAATATCGGTAAATCACCTGGCGAGTAAAAACCCTCAAGCAATAAAACCGGCTGAACAATACCACCAGCACGCAATTGTAAGGCTTCTTCAATACGAGCCACACCAAACGCATCTGAGTTTTTTGAGTGCTTAGCAATGTGCAGTAAGCCGTGCCCGTAGCCATTCGCTTTCACAACCGACATGACTTTACATTGCGGAGCCTTCGACTTTATTTGGCGAAGGTTATGTTCCAACGCACTAAGATCAATACTTGCCGTCGCTGCTTTCATATACGTCATTAACGATTACTCATCATCAAATGCAGGACCTGCATAGTTATCAAATCGGGAGTGTTGCCCTTGGAATGTCAGACGAACCGAACCGATAGGACCGTTACGCTGCTTACCAAGGATGATCTCAGCAATGCCCTTTAGTGAACTATCTGGGTTATAAACCTCATCACGATAGATAAACATGATCAAATCGGCATCTTGCTCGATCGAACCTGATTCACGCAAATCCGAGTTTACTGGGCGCTTATCAGCACGTTGCTCTAGGGAACGGTTAAGCTGAGAAAGTGCGACAACCGGAACGTTCAGTTCTTTAGCTAGCGCTTTCAATGAACGAGAAATCTCGGCGATTTCAAGAGTACGGTTATCTGATAATGAAGGAACACGCATCAATTGAAGGTAATCTATCATGATCATAGAGATACCATCGTGTTCACGAGCAATACGTCGAGCGCGAGAACGAACTTCGGTTGGCGTTAGACCCGAGCTATCATCGATATACATATTCTTCTTATCCATCAGAATACCCATACTCGACGAGATACGAGCCCAGTCTTCGTCATCAAGTTGACCGGTACGAATTTTGGTTTGGTCTACGCGAGAAAGTGACGCAAGCATACGCATCATCAGCTGTTCAGCTGGCATCTCTAGCGAGAAGATTAACACTGGCTTATCTTGCTTCATCGCCGCGTTTTCACACAAGTTCATCGCGAAGGTCGTTTTACCCATCGATGGACGCGCCGCCACAATGATTAAGTCAGAACCTTGTAGACCAGCGGTTTTCTTATTGAGGTCATTAAAGCCGGTATCGACACCTGTCACACCATCTTGTGGCGTTTTGTATAGGATTTCGATACGCTCTAGCGTCTTCTCAAGAATACTATCTACGTTTTGAGGGCCTTCGTTTTCACTCGCACGACCTTCCGCAATCGCGAATACTTTACTTTCAGCAAGGTCGAGCAGGTCTTCTGATGTACGACCTTGTGGATCGTAACCAGAATCGGCAATCTCATTCGCCACACCGATCAGGCTACGAACCAATGCACGCTGAGCGACGATATCCGCATAAGCGTTAATGTTAGCCGCACTTGGCGTGTTCTTAGCTAGGTCAGCAAGATAGGCAAAGCCACCCACTTCTTCAAGTTGCTCACGCAGTTCTAAGTGTTCAGAGAGTGTAATAAGATCCAGAGGAGAGCTTTCTTCAAGGATATCTTTTACCGCTTCAAAGATCAGACGGTGAGGACGACTATAAAAGTCTTTGGCCACAACCTTTTCAGCAACCGTATCCCAGCGTTCGTTATCTAATAACAAACCGCCAATAACAGATTGCTCAGCTTCTAATGAATGTGGCGGGACCTTGATGGCGTCCACCTGATCTTT
>AAZW01000087.1 GCA_000169995.1 Vibrionales bacterium SWAT-3
CCTCGCACTGCAACAATTAGCTAAAGACTATATGGTCTCTGGCTTTCTTGATCGTGCTGAAAAAATCTTTGAACAATTGGTTGATGAACCTGACCACAAAGAGGGTGCTCTGCAGCAGTTAGTTGCGATTTATCAGCAAACTCGAGAGTGGAACAAAGCAATACATTACGGAAATATCCTAGTAAAGCTGGGTAAGAAGAAAATGAAGATGCGTGCTACGGTTGCGCATTTTTGGTGTGAACTTGCGATGCAAGAACAAGCCGATGGTAATCGCTCTAAAGCATTAGCGCATTTTAAGAAAGCGTTATCTGAAGACCCTAAGTGTGTACGTGCTAGCATCGCTTTGGGTAAATTCCACTTAGCGAATGAAGATTACCAAAAGACGATTGATTGTCTTGAGGCTGTTCTTGAGCAAGATATCGATTTTATCAGTGAGGTGTTACCGACCCTTTCTGAGTGCTACCACAAGCTTGGGCACGAAGCTCAGTTGGTTGAATTCCTTAAAGCTTGTATCCAGAAGAAAGCTGGCGTGTCGGCTGAATTGATGCTGGCGCAGTTAGTCGCTCATCATGAAGATATTGGTTCTGCTCAAGAGTTACTGACTAAGCAACTCGTGAAAAACCCAACCATGAAAGGTTTCTATCGATTGATCGATTACCACCTAGCAGAAGCTGAAGAAGGTCGAGCAAAAGAAAGCTTAACCACGCTTCAATCTATGGTTGGTGAACAGCTTAAGGTTAAGCCTCATTACCGTTGTCGTCAGTGTGGGTTCTCAACACACTCTATGTATTGGCACTGCCCTTCATGTAAAGGGTGGGGGACGATCAAGCCTATTCGTGGGCTAGATGGTGAATAGATTTGTGGTCATTTAAGACCAAATTATTAATTGCAGCTTTCGGGCTGCATTTTTATGACTGTTATATACCACCTACATAGGTGGGAAAATATTTTTAAGAAAGTTAACTGCGTTAGGAGATGAAATGAACGACCAAAAAATCATTGTAGCTTTGGATTATGACAACCAAGCGGATGCGTTAGCCTTTGTTGACCGTATTGATCCAGCATCTTGCCGTCTAAAAGTGGGGAAAGAGATGTTTACCCTTTTTGGTCCTGAATTTGTTCGTGAATTACATAAACGTGGTTTCTCAGTATTCTTGGATCTTAAATTCCACGATATTCCGAACACATGTTCAAAAGCAGTACGTGCAGCCGCTGAACTAGGCGTATGGATGGTGAACGTGCACGCAAGTGGTGGCGAACGCATGATGACGGCTTCACGCGAAATCTTGGAACCTTATGGTAAAGATCGCCCATTACTGATTGGTGTAACAGTACTGACTAGCATGGAGCAATCGGACTTAGCTGGTATCGGTTTAGATCTTGAGCCACAACAGCAAGTAATGCGTTTGGCTTCTTTAACTAAAAACTCAGGTCTTGACGGTGTTGTGTGTTCAGCACAAGAGGCTTCTTTATTGAAAGGTGCTCTTGGCCAGGAGTTCAAGTTGGTGACTCCAGGCATTCGCCCTGTAGGTGCCGATGTTGGTGACCAAAAGCGTATCATGACGCCTTCTAAAGCGATTGAATCTGGTTCTGACTACTTGGTTATTGGTCGCCCAATTACTCAGGCTGCAGACCCTGCAGCTGTGCTTGCTGAAATCAACGGTACACTAGCTTAACTATCTCTTATAGCTAGCGTGAAACAAATAAGAAGGCCAGCTGTTAGCTGGCCTTCATTGTTTGGATTGGAGCGTGCTTTCTTAGCGGATTATACTGGTGCGCCACTATGGAATTTAAAGTCGCTGTCGTCTGAGGTGATCAGATCTGCTTCTACTTGAGCGAAGTGGGCGATACGTTCCGAGATATCTTTACCTGCGATTTGCTCTGCTAACTCGAGGTAATCTTGGTAGTGACGAGCTTCTGAACGAAGTAGGGATACGTAAAACTTCTCCATGTCTTCTTCTAAGAAAGGGGCCAGTTTTGCAAAACGTTCACAAGAGCGTGCTTCAATAAAGGCACCGATGATCAGTTTGTCGACCAGAGCATCAGGCTCGTACGTCTTTACTTGTTTGATCAATCCTTTCGCGTAACGACCGGCTTCGATCGGCTGGTAAGTCACGCCTTTCTTCTCCATTAATTCCATTACTTGATAGAAGTGGTGGAGTTCCTCTTTAATCAACAGCACCATCTTATCGATAAGGTCAGCGCCGTAATTACAGCCTTCTTTTGCTGTGATCTGTTTTGAAACGTTGCTCTTGCCACGAAGTGACTCTAAATCACCAATGCGACGGTAAGCAAATTGCTCGTATGGCAAGATCCATTCGTTTAATTGCTTGGCACTTTCTTTATCTACCGCGTATTTACGGATAAGGAATAAAGCACTTTGAGCAGCCTTGAGTTCACACAACATGTGGTCGCGCAAAATGATGTGAAGGTTTTCAGGCTTTTTGGCTTCATCGATCCATGAATCTGGCGTTTCAGCTTTAAGAAAAGAGTGGATTGGAGCGAGTAATTCTTGATACATGGTCGGAGCAGGTTTGTTGATGATGCGGGATTTTATCACAGCTAATGAGATCTCCCTATACGGAGGAAGGAAATTCATTAGTGACAAAAAAGGCCACCTTAGCGAACTGAGGTGGCCTTCTCGATGATTTGATTAAGTGGTTACCACTTCTTCTTTTGACCGAATAGGGCATCCATATCGTCATCGCGTTCTTTAGATTCCATTTGCTGTAAATCTTGCGCGTTTTTGTCTTGGCGTTTTTGGTCAAGCTCGTTCAGCATCTGTTGAAGCTTCTCTTTTGCTCTCATTGAGTATGCGTCATTCTTGGTTGCCAGTGCATCAATACCTTTACGAAGCAATTGAATAGCGGTACCTGGTTGGCCGCGTGAAATTGAATCGTTAGCACGTTTAATCACGTTCTCAATGTTGATTCGAATCTGAATTGTCTCTAAACGTGCGTTTTCTACCACATAAGCTTGTGTTTCAAAACGGCCTTTGTTGTGCTCGTTACGAACCGTATCGCGCAAGCGCTTAACCAGTTTGAGCATCATGATTGCTTGTTTATCGCTGCTTGGAACTCTAAAGGCCGTGCTTTCGCCACCTTGGTAGTTCTCTTTAAGCTGGGTGATTTGCTGTTTTACGCTTTCAATGCGCTGGGCAAGTTGCTTATTTTTGGGGTCGAGCTGATACATGTTTTCTAATGCATCAAGAATTCGATTATTTAAGCACACAAGAAGATCTTGGCTAAACGGCATGTGGTGCGCGTTGCCAATAAGCTCTTCGGTTCCATCAATAATGGTCAAATAACGAGAAGCTTCCTGTTTCTTCGCTGTTTCTACCTTAACTTTGTACTGAAGCATGATGTTGTAACCTAATACCAACACCAAAAGAATCGCAACTAAGGCAATAATTAAACCAGGGTTATTCATATATTTATGTCTGCTTATGTTTTCTTGAGCTAACTAGAGAGGATACACGATTCCATTGTGTATCGGCACTCGTAAAATGCAATTTCTGATTATCTCTTGTTGAGCGTAATCAGCAATCAAAACTATCAACTAATTTATGGGAATGAGGGCTAGCTTGCAAAGCCATCGTGGCATTTTTATTTGTTCATCGAGAAAAACTCAATTTTTCTGTCTTTTTAGCGCTTGAAGCGTTATAACTAATAATTATATTACACGAGACTAGAATGCTCTCTTTGCAAATAAGTTAGCACAGAAATGAGTAAAGGATTACGAGGTTAGATATGAAGTTACAGCAACTGAAGTACATTGTTGAGGTTGTAAACCATAACCTAAATGTTTCTGCAACAGCAGAGAGTTTATACACATCTCAGCCAGGCATCAGTAAACAGGTTAGACTGCTTGAAGATGAATTGGGTATTCAGATCTTTGAGCGAAGCGGCAAGCATTTGACTCAAGTTACTCAAGCTGGTGAAGATATTATTCGTATCTCTCAAGAGATCCTTGCTCGTGTTGAAAGCATTAAAGCGGTCGCTGGCGAACATACTCACCCTGAGATGGGTACATTGAACATTTCAACGACTCATACTCAAGCTCGTTACGCTCTTCCTGATGTGATTAAAGGTTTCACAGCACGTTATCCTAAAGTGTCGCTTCACATGCACCAAGGGACGCCAAGCCAAATGTCTGAGGCAGTTGCTAAGGGCACTGCAAACTTCGCGATTGCGACAGAAGCACTTCACCTTTACCAAGATGCGATAATGCTGCCTTGTTACCACTGGAACCGCTCTATCGTGGTAACAAAAGATCACCCGCTGGCTCAAAAGCAAAATATTACCATCGAAGATCTGGCTGCTTATTCTCTGGTTACTTACGTCTTCGGCTTTACTGGCCGATCTGAGCTGGATACCGCATTCAACAAAGTAGGTCTAACACCACGCGTAGTATTTACAGCAACGGATGCCGATGTAATCAAAACTTACGTTCGTATGGGCATCGGTGTTGGTGTGATTGCGAGTATGGCGATTGACCATGAACAAGATACAGACTTGGTTGCCATTGATGCGAGCCATCTATTTGGTGCGAGCACAACCAGCATTGGCTTTAGAAAAGGTACGTTCCTGCGTTCTTACATGTTTGATTTCATGGAACGCTTTGCGCCTCACTTAACTCGCCCAGTGGTAGAGCAAGCTATCTCTTTGAAATCGAATGAAGAGATCGAAGAGATGTTTAAAGATATCGAGCTGCCAGTTCGTTAATCACAACATACAAAACTAGATTCTTAATCGGCCTGTAGTGACAGGCCGTTTTTCTTTTTGGTATTTAGCGTTCACCTTTCGCTCTCTTTACCTCTAACCTTTTCATTTACGCCGGTTACCCCTACAATCCACGCACCATAGGGGGAAGCATGCATTCACGATTTAAAATACTCGACTCATTTCTGCTTGATCACCAAGTTTATTGGCGTTCCGAACCTTTTCACCTATGCCAAACACAACAGCAGCCATGGAAAGAAGTTAACCCACCCCTTGTGGACTGGTTAAATAGCTTAACGATTGAAAATATTCAGACGCTGAAAGAACTGCCTGATCTGCTGCTTACTGAACTCAGCTATTTTATGCCTCAGCTTGCGGACGCTCACCAAAGCACTCAATTTACGAATACAAATCTCAAAGGCTTGCAGCTTCCTAGAGGAACTGAAGACGGTATTCCAGGAAGAAAGTTGCAGCAAATCGTATCTATGGGTGAAGCGGCGCTTGAACATCACCACGGTGAAGAGTGGTTGGAGTGGTGTTCTGGTAAAGGGTTCTTAGGGCGAATTTTGTCTCAGCAATCTAACCAAAAGGTGACCAGTTTCGAATGGCAGCAATCACTGTGTGAAAGCGGCCAAAAAATAGCGGATGCACAACGTCTAGAAATGACCTTTGTGCAAGGTGACGCTTTTTCTGAGAGTGCTGATGAGGTGTTTAATGCCAATCAACATGCTGTGGCACTGCATGCCTGTGGTGATCTTCATGTCGAGTTAGTTAAAAAGTCCGTGTTGCATGGGCTTCCTGCGGTGACTATATCTCCTTGTTGTTATCACCTTATTCGTGACGAAAACTACCAACCGATGTCATCAGTGGCAAAGGCCTCTGCTTTAACATTGAGCAAGAGTGATTTACGAATCCCACTGCAAGAAACCGTCACCGGTGGTGAAAGGGTTAAGCGTCATCGTCAATTGGAGATGAGTTATCGCCTAGGCTTCAGCCAGTTACTCAAGGCTGAGATGGGAATTGATGAATACATTCCTGTGCCGAGTATCAAAAAATCAGAGCTAGCTGAAGGGTTTGAGTCGTTCTGCCGTTGGGCTTGTGAAGTGAAGGAGTTGTCGCTTGGTTCGAATGTCGATTTTGACTCTTATCTAGTGCAAGGCGAAGCACTTTTCTGGGAGATGGAAAAGTTAAGCCTAGTTCAGCAGGTTTTCAGACGCCCATTAGAGATATGGCTCGCATTAGACCGAGCAATTTACTTAAACGAACAAGGCTATGAAGCAACCATTGAAGAGTTTTGTGAACGTAGCGTCACACCCAGAAATCTATTGATTCATGGTGTTAAGAGCGACCGATAAACGGTGCGGCTACTAGAAAGTGTGCTTCTTCGCAGCTTTCGAACATGAGTGTTACAGAGACAAAAAAGCCAGTTCGACATAATCGGACTGGCTTTTTATGTGTATGATTCAGCTGAGCGCCTCAACGAGAAAATTTGACGCTCAGTGAGTCATGACATCATTAGTTGAACATCGCGATAGCTTCAGCTGGATCTACGTATTCTAGGTCAAAGCTCTCTGCAACTTCTTTACAAGTCACTTTACCGTGAATTACGTTTAGACCTTCTAGGAAACCTTTGTCTGATAGAAGTGCTTCGCGGTAACCTTTGTTCGCTAGCTTAACAATGTAAGGAAGTGTTGCATTGTTTAGTGCGTAAGTTGAAGTGCGAGCAACAGCACCAGGCATGTTTGCAACACAGTAGTGAACTACGTCGTCAACGATGTAAGTTGGATCTGCGTGTGTCGTCGCGTGCGAAGTTTCGAAACAACCACCTTGGTCGATTGCAACGTCAACAACTGCTGAACCTGGTTTCATCTTAGCGATGTGTTCTTTTGTCACCAGTTTAGGCGCTGCTGCACCTGGGATTAGTACTGCACCAATCACTAGGTCTGCTTCTAGAACATGCTTCTCGATAGCGTCTTCAGTAGAATAAACCACTTTTGCGCGACCTTGGAACTCTTCATCAAGGCGACGAAGCGTATCTACGTTGCGGTCTAGAATCGTTACATCAGCGCGAAGGCCAACAGCCATACGTGCTGCGTTAGCACCTACAACACCGCCGCCAACAACAACAACTTTCGCTGGTTCAACACCAGGAACGCCGCCTAGAAGAAGACCACAACCACCGTTAGATTTCTCTAATGTTTGTGCACCTGCTTGAATAGACATGCGACCAGCTACTTCAGACATTGGTGCTAATAGTGGCAAGCGACCCATATTATCTGTTACAGTCTCATAGGCTACGCAGACAGCTTTGCTCTTGATAAGCTCTTCAGTTTGTGGAAAATCTGGTGCAAGGTGTAAATAAGTAAATAATATTTGCCCTTCGCGAAGCATAGCTCGCTCGACAGCTTGAGGTTCTTTAACCTTTACAATCATCTCTGCTTTCGCGAAAACGTCAGCAGCAGTAGGAAGAATGGATGCGCCTACAGCGATGTAATCATCGTCTGAAAAACCGATACCAGTACCGGCATTGGTTTCAACAAAAACTTGGTGGCCGTGTGAGATTAGTTCTCTCACGCTAGCTGGGGTCATACCAACGCGGTATTCGTGGTTTTTGATTTCCTTAGGTACGCCAATGATCATCCTGACTCCTCATTTTATTTTGGTTGTTTTATCTATGTGTAGGGTAATTCTGTCGAATTAATATCTAGTATAGATATGTTCAGATAAAATTTGATACTGAATATTAAAAAGTTGTAGTATATTTTTTTGCAAGGAAGTAATAAGGTGGAATAAAAAATGGCAGACAATTATAAGAAGCCGTCCAAGGAACTAGATCGTATTGACCGCAACATTCTTAATGAGTTGCAAAAAGACGGTCGTATCTCGAACGTTGAACTCTCAAAACGAGTAGGACTTTCTCCGACTCCGTGTCTTGAACGTGTTCGTCGTTTAGAACGTCAAGGTTACATTACTGGGTACACAGCGTTGCTGAACCCACAGTACCTTGATGCTTCACTTTTGGTGTTTGTTGAAATTACGTTGAACCGTGGTGCGCCAGATGTGTTCGAACAATTCAACACCGCTGTGCAGAAACTGGATGACATCCAAGAGTGTCATTTAGTGTCGGGTGACTTTGACTATCTTCTAAAAACACGTGTATCTGATATGGGTGCTTACCGTAAGCTACTGGGTGATACGTTACTTCGTCTACCGGGCGTAAACGACACTCGAACTTACGTGGTAATGGAAGAAGTGAAACAAACCAATCAACTTGTGATTAAAACTCGTTAGTCATAATTGGTGAAATAAAAGAAAGCGGACATTTGTTCCGCTTTCTAGCTTTCTGGAATTGGGTTTTTTGGTTTGATATGGTTAAATCAACAGTAGTTTCATTGAAACGAGCGGCCTGTGCCGCTCGCTATGTTTTTATCCCGTTTAATTATTAAGTTGGTTTATGTTCAAGCAGAGCAGTAATAAAGTAGAAACAATCATTAAAACGAGTGAAGAGCCCCAGTCTTCTCGTTTAAATGGTTCTCAACGCCTTAAAGAGTGCAGCCTAATACTGGGTGTTCTTTTCTCTATTCTACTTGCCGTTGCGTTATTAACCTTTAGCCCAGCCGATCCATCATGGTCGCAAACGGCGTGGGGTGGTGACATTCAAAACGCGGGTGGCTATCTAGGAGCATGGCTAGCAGATACGCTTTTCTTTGTGTTTGGCTCTCTGGCTTATCCACTGCCTATCTTAGTGACCGTTGCCGCATGGGTCTTATTTCGTAAGCGTAATGAAGACGAACAGATCGACTTTATGTTGTGGGGCACCCGTTTACTTGGCTTAACGGTGCTTATCCTGACCAGCTGTGGTTTGGCTGACATTAACTTCGATGATATCTGGTACTTCTCGTCAGGTGGCGTGGTTGGTGACGTATTAACGAGCCTTGCACTGCCAACGCTGAATATTCTGGGTAGTACGCTTGTGCTTCTTTTCCTTTGGGGTGCAGGCTTTACGCTTTTAACCGGTATCTCTTGGTTGAGAATTGTGGAATGGCTAGGTGAAGGTGCAATTAAGCTATTTACTTCAGCGGTAAATAAAGCACGCGGTCAAGACCAAGAATTGCTTGAGCCAGAATTGAAAGAGTCGGCAGACCGAGATCCTCTGCAAGAGAGCCGTCAGCAGCCAATCTACAATGAAGATGTTATTGAAGAGTCTAGTGCGGCATCGGAAGCTCTCGATCCTGCAATGAGCTTCTCAGCGACCAATGAACCGTCTGGTATTGCGACCGGCACAGCTAATGAAGGCGCAGCAGAAAAACGTCATTACAATATTCATATGCCTGCGGAAGCGCCGGCTAAGCAGCAAGCCCCGGTTTCTCATGAGCCCGTTTCTCGAGTGACTCAACCTGCTGTTGCTCCTCAACCTGAAAAACCAATTGCTGCCGCTCCTGTATATCAAGCGTCACAAGAGCCATTGGAAGAGGGCGTTGAGCGTTCTAAGCAGTTGAATGCGACGATAGAGCAGTTAGAAAGTGCTGCAATGTATGAAGATGATCTTGCAGAACAAGATCAGACAGATGCTCATGAATCTCAAGCTGCTTACCAGCAATATATGCAGCAAGAACAGGAATCAGTTAGTCCTACAGAGCCTATTGTGGAAGAGAGCGCTGAAACAGCTCTTGATGAACAATATGCACAACCAGAGATTGAGAATGAAGCTCAAGAGTCTACAGAATTTGATGCTGACGACGTTCAGGGCGATGTTCAGCCTGAATCTTTGTACGCCTCACCTATGGGTGAACCGGAAGCTGATGCGCAAGATGAATTCTCGGCGCACCGTGCACCATTTGATGCGTCGGAAGAGCAAGGCTACGAGCAGCCTTCTGAGTTTGATTCTGAAACAGTAGAGAGTGATATCGAAGAACAACCTGAATCATTCTCATATCAGCAAGATCACGCAGCACAAGCAGCCGCTGCGGATGAAGAGTCTGCTATTGATCTCCCTTGGGAAGAAGTAACAGAAGAGGAAGACCTGAATCAGGATAAAGATGTAGCGGCTTTCCAGAACATTGTTTCTGAAGCGCAAGCAAACATGGCTGCTGCACAAAACCCATTCTTGGTTCAGCAGGAAGTTAATTTGCCGAAACCGGCTGAGCCACTACCGACACTTGAGCTTTTGTTCCACCCTGAGAAACGTGAAACATTTATCGACCGTGATGCACTAGAAGCAATTGCGCGTCTGGTTGAATCCAAGCTAGCGGACTACAAGATTAAAGCGGACGTTGTTGATATTTTCCCTGGCCCTGTCATCACTCGATTTGAGTTGGATTTGGCACCTGGTGTGAAAGTAAGCCGTATTTCGGGCCTATCTATGGACTTGGCTCGTTCATTGTCTGCGTTGGCGGTACGTGTTGTTGAAGTGATTCCGGGCAAACCTTATGTTGGTTTGGAATTGCCAAACATGAGCCGTCAAACTGTATTCTTCTCAGACGTAGTGGGCAGCGAGCAGTTCCAAGAAGCGAAATCACCAACAACGGTGGTGTTAGGACAAGATATTGCAGGTGAAGCTGTGATTGCTGACCTAGCTAAGATGCCACACGTTCTCGTTGCGGGTACTACGGGTTCTGGTAAGTCGGTTGGTGTGAACGTAATGATCTTGAGTATGCTGTATAAGGCATCGCCTGAAGACGTTCGTTTCATTATGATCGACCCGAAAATGCTAGAGCTTTCAGTATATGAGGGTATTCCTCATCTACTATCTGAAGTCGTTACTGACATGAAAGATGCGTCGAATGCACTTCGTTGGTGTGTTGGCGAAATGGAACGTCGTTACAAGCTGATGTCAGCACTCGGTGTTCGTAACATCAAAGGCTACAACGACAAGCTTAAGATGGCTGCCGATGCAGGTCACCCAATCCACGATCCATTGTGGAAACCGGGCGATAGCATGGACCAAGAAGCGCCATTGCTAGAGAAGCTGCCATACATTGTGGTTATCGTCGATGAATTTGCCGACTTAATCATGGTGGTAGGTAAGAAGGTTGAAGAACTGATTGCACGCTTGGCACAAAAAGCTCGTGCGGCAGGTGTTCACTTGATTCTTGCAACTCAGCGCCCATCTGTAGATGTTATTACAGGTCTGATTAAAGCCAACATTCCGACCCGTGTTGCCTTTACCGTATCAACTAAGACCGACTCTCGAACCATTCTTGACCAAGGTGGCGCAGAATCGCTGCTTGGTATGGGTGATATGCTTTATTTACCGCCAGGTTCTAGCCATACGATCCGTGTTCACGGTGCGTTTGCATCAGATGATGATGTACACGCAGTGGTTAACAACTGGAAAGCACGCGGTAAGCCAAACTACATTGATGAAATCACCAATGGTGAGCAAACGCCTGAAACATTGCTTCCGGGTGAGAAGATGGAAGGTGATGAAGAGGTTGATCCACTGTTTGATCAAGTTGTCGAGCATGTTGTTCATTCACGCCGTGGTTCAGTTTCTGGCGTACAACGTCGATTCAAAATCGGTTATAACCGAGCGGCACGAATTGTGGAGCAGCTTGAGGCGCAAGGCATTGTAAGTGCTCCAGGCCACAACGGTAACCGAGAAGTCTTAGCACCAGCGCCGCCGAAAGAGTAATCGCTTAATTGTGTAGATAGGAACTCAACCCTTAATAATCGGTCATAGCTTTATGACCGATTTACCTTGTAACAGGATTATTAATGAAAAAAGTATTCGCACTTTTATTTATGAGCTTCTCAGTGTTTGCTTCTCCGAAAGAAGAGTTGAGTAGCCGCTTGGCATTGAACGCAGGGTTTAGTGCTGATTTTAAACAAGTGGTCACAAGCCCTGACGGTGATGTTGTAATGGAAGGTGAAGGCACGGTTGAAATTGCACGTCCAAGCTTATTCCGTTGGGAAACCACTTTCCCGGATGAAAACCTGTTGGTCTCTGATGGGCAGAGTTTGTGGTATTACAGCCCGTTCATTGAGCAAGTCAGTATTTACTGGCAAGAACAAGCGACATCGCAAACGCCTTTTGTGCTGCTGACACGCAACCAAGAGAGCGATTGGGATAACTACAATGTCGCGCAATCGGGTAACCAATTTACGCTAACACCGACGGCAGTTGACTCTAATCAGGGTGACTTCCAGATTAATATCAATGAAAAAGGCATTGTTCAGGGCTTTAATGTGATTGAACAAGACGGTCAAAAAGGCGAGTTTACTTTCAGTAATGTGAACCTGGGTAAACCAGCGGCAGACCGCTTTACTTTTGTGGCACCGGAAGGTGTCGAGGTCGACGACCAAAGAAACTGATCGAAACAAGTCGATCGTTTGGTAGTACGTCGATAGGCATTAATGCCATCAACGAATCAAGAGATTGCAATTGAGTAATTACAGCTTAGATTTTGCAGGGGACGAAGATTTTCGTCCCCTTGCTGCTCGTATGAGACCAGAAACTGTAGAACAGTATATTGGTCAGCAGCACATATTAGGTCCAGGTAAACCCCTTCGCAGAGCGCTGGAAGCGGGCCATATCCACTCGATGATTTTGTGGGGGCCTCCTGGCACCGGTAAAACCACGCTCGCAGAAGTCGCCGCCAATTATGCTAATGCAGAAGTGGAGCGAGTGTCCGCCGTGACATCTGGCGTGAAAGACATTCGCATCGCTATCGAAAAAGCGCGCGAAAACAAGCAAGCAGGGCGTAGAACCATCTTGTTTGTGGATGAGGTCCATCGCTTTAATAAAAGCCAGCAAGATGCTTTTCTGCCTCATATAGAGGACGGCACGGTTACCTTCATTGGTGCAACCACAGAAAACCCTTCCTTCGAGTTAAACAACGCTCTGTTATCTCGTGCGCGAGTGTACAAGCTGACATCTCTCAATACCGATGATATTGCGACGGTAATACGTCAAGCGATTGAAGATAAGCAGCGTGGCCTTGGTGATGTACCTGCACACTTTGCTGATAATGTTTTGGACCGTCTCGCTGAGTTAGTGAACGGTGATGCACGTATGTCGCTCAACTATCTTGAGCTGCTGTACGACATGGCCGAAGACAACGACAAAGGCGAGAAAGCGATCACCTTACAACTGCTTGCTGAAGTAGCAGGTGAGAAAGTGGCTCGCTTTGATAATAAGGGTGATATTTGGTACGACCTAATATCCGCCGTTCATAAGTCGATACGTGGTTCAAAACCTGACGCGGCCTTGTACTGGTCGGCTCGAATGATTGCGGCAGGCTGTGATCCGCTTTATATCGTTAGGCGCTTATTGGCGATAGCTTCTGAAGATATTGGTAACGCCGACCCTCGTGCCATGCAGGTTGCGATGTCTGCTTGGGATTGCTTTACACGTATTGGCCCTGCTGAGGGGGAACGCGCGATTGCACAGGCGGTTGTTTATTTAGCGTGTGCACCAAAGAGTAATGCGGTTTATACAGCATGGAAGCAAGCGTTATCCGATGCTCATAACCTCCCTGAGTACGAAGTGCCTCATCATTTGCGAAATGCACCAACAACCTTGATGAAGGACATGGGCTACGGGCAAGAATACCGTTATGCTCATGACGAACCGGGAGCCTACGCTGCGGGTGAAAAGTACTTGCCTCCTGAGATGGGAGAGAAGCAATACTATTTCCCAACAAAACGAGGCTTAGAGACCAAAATTGGCGAGAAGCTAGATTATCTGGCGGATTTGGACGCAAAAAGCCCACAAAAACGCTATGAAAAGTAGTCTTTTTTGGATATCGTTACCTAGTCATAAAATTTAAATTAAATCGTTATAAACTGGTCGAAATAGCACCAGTTTTAGGGGTTTAGCAGTGATTCAGTAGCAAACTACTGAATATTCAAATAACTAAAGCATAGGATTAGCAATGCTGGATTCTAAATTACTTCGAGCTGAGCTGGATGAAACAGCGGCAAAATTAGCACGTCGAGGCTTCGCCCTTGATGTAGAGACAATTCGTGAACTTGAAGAAAAACGTAAGTCCCTTCAGATGAAAACTGAAGAGCTACAAGCGTTACGTAACTCTCGATCGAAGTCCATTGGTCAAGCGAAAGCAAAAGGCGACGATGAAGAAGCTGAGCGTATCCTTGCTGAAGTAGGCAACTTAGGCGCAGAACTAGACCAAGCTAAAGCAGCACTGGCTGAACTTCAATCTGATCTAGAAACGATCACTATGTCTATTCCAAACCTGCCAGACGAGTCTGTGCCAGAAGGTAAAGACGAAGATGATAACGTTGAAGTTTCTCGTTGGGGTCAACCTAAGACTTACGACTTCGAAGTAAAAGATCACGTTGATCTTGGCGAAATGTCTGGCGGTCTTGATTTTGCTAGCGCAGTAAAAATCTCTGGTTCTCGTTTCATCGTGATGAAAGGCAAATTTGCACGTCTACACCGTGCGATTGCTCAGTTCATGTTGGACCTTCACACTGATGAGCACGGTTACACAGAAATGTACGTACCGTACCTAGTGAATCACGATAGCCTATACGGCACGGGTCAACTTCCTAAGTTTGGCGAAGACTTGTTCCACACAAGCCCGCTAACTGAGCAAGTAAGTGATGTTCCTCTTAAGACGCTATCACTTATCCCTACTGCGGAAGTACCGGTAACAAACATGGTTCGCGATACCATTACAGACGAAGCTGAACTGCCACTTAAGATGACAGCTCACACTCCATGTTTCCGTTCTGAAGCGGGTTCTTACGGTCGTGACACTCGTGGTCTTATCCGTATGCACCAATTCGACAAAGTTGAACTAGTACAAATCACTAAGCCAGAAGACTCAATGGCAGCTCTTGAAGAGCTAACAGGTCACGCTGAGAAAGTACTTCAACTTCTAGAGCTTCCTTACCGTAAAGTGGTTCTATGTACTGGTGACATGGGCTTCGGCGCTGCGAAAACTTACGACTTAGAAGTATGGGTTCCAGCACAAGAGACTTACCGTGAAATCTCTTCTTGTTCAAACATGTGGGATTTTCAAGCTCGTCGTATGCAAGCTCGTTTCCGTCGTAAAGGCGAGAAGAAACCTGAACTTGTGCACACACTAAACGGTTCTGGTCTTGCTGTTGGTCGTACTATGGTTGCGATTCTTGAGAACAACCAAGAAGCAGATGGCCGTATTGCTATCCCAGCAGTACTTCAGCCATACATGGGCGGCGTAACGCACATCGGCTAATCGTTTTACGATTTAATGAGCTCATAAAATATTGAAAACCCAGCCTATCGGCTGGGTTTTTTATTACTTTAATAATAGGTTGATGCATTCCTTAACTACTTTTATTTAATTACTATTACCAAGGTGTAATAGTATTTTGTTATTTGCGGTTATTATTACTTAACTGATATCCGGCTATAATGTCCTCTTACCGCGGTAGGTAAAGATTTTCTCGTTTATGTATAGAGGAGGGCTTATGGCCGTAGGATGGGCTGGAGACGACAGTGTCAGCCAGCAAATACAAAATACCATCGATGATGAGATCTCTCGTGTAAGAGGAAACCTTCGAGGTGGTGAGAGCTTGCGTTATTGTGATGAGTGTGGCGACGAGATACCGGAAAAAGACGACTCGCGATAAAAGCGTTCGTTTGTGTATCGATGTCAGTCATTATTAGAACACGACGCACATCGACATTCATTGTTTAACCGTCGAGCAA
>AAZW01000086.1 GCA_000169995.1 Vibrionales bacterium SWAT-3
GTGGATAGAGAGCAGCAGCTTTACAACATTAAGCTTGGTGTGGATCAGAAGGAAGGATATGTATCGTGCAGAGTGAATCAAGTTGAAATTGAAGAGGTTGAGAGGTTTCTCCATGCCTATTGCACCTACAGCAAAAGCGAATTGATTCAGTTAATCCAAGAAAACAATTCAGAAACTAAATCAAAAAGAAATTCAGAAAACGAACTGTAATCCTCTATTAGAATAATGTTAGCCCTCCCCCAGCGTTCAATCCGAAGTAATTCAAATACAACTCACTCATATCACTATCACTATCACTATCACTAGCCAAAAAGCTAACCTCCCACACGAGAGGTTAGTGAACCGAAGAGTAATAGTTCAGATAAGGAAAATTGACAAATTGATTATTTGGAGCGCGGTTTCAGTCACTCGGTGATTTAAGCGCTTTTACTCGTTATTCTGGTTTTTTATTGAGGAAGGTGTTTAGCCTGAATTTTTCATCTGGCGTGACAACACCTTGATCTAGCATGTTTACGGGATAAGATTTAGGGAAATCTATGTGGTAACCCTGATAATAATCAGCCCCATACTGAGACGCAGCACATAAGTTATCCACGTTCTCAATCCCCTCAAAAATCACCTTGATACCTTGTATCGTCGTAATGGTGTTCAGTTCTTCCAAAAGGTTGTCGTCTTGAGAGCCACTCATAGCGAACTCAATCAACATATCACGGCTCACTTTGAGGTAGTCAGGCTTCACGACTGCCATGCGGCTATAACCCGCCCAGCCAGAGCCAAAGTCATCCAGTGCGAACGAAATGCCTATGTTTCTGAGGTATTCAGTACCTCGATGTAAGCTCTCTATGTCAGCTAGAGGGCAATAGTCCTCGACAATTTCCACGACGATTTGACTCAAGTCTACCTGCTCCTCCTTAATTAGCGGGAGGTACAAGCTGTTTAAGTCGTTCCCGTATGAAAAGTACTTAAAAAAGCATGGGGTAACATTGAGAAACAGCTTCAGATCACAACCATAGATGCTCGAGTTCCGAAAATTTCTCAAGTGCATAATGTTCAAGAAAAACTTAAATCTAAACTCAGACTTCTCACCGAAGTCCTCAAGAATTTTATAGAAGCGTTTAACGTTTACCTTCGCACCTTGCATCTCTACTCGGCATATCGCCTCATAGCCAAACACATTTTGGTCAGCGTCATTAATCGACTGAAAGACACTGTGCACTTTAAATCCAAGAACCGACATCTCGTATCGACGGTGTTCAGAGTTCCACTCAAGCATCAGTTAGCCTCACTTGGATTGTGCTGGATTACATAGCGGGCTAACAGAATCCATTAATATCGCTTCAGCTTCTTCCAGTTCCATTTTTTGGGCAAAGACTAGCTCTTCTGATATCAAATCCTTGATGTGGTCTACTAAGACTTGTCGATCGTCTTCTGAGATCTTCTTGCTTTGAAGGTGACATAAGCGAACCAGTAAGCTGATGACATCTAAGCCTTTGGATTCAACACAAGCTACCTGTTTATATTCTTCAATTCTGCCTAAAACGCGTGTAACACTTTCTTTTGATACGACTTTCATCTTCACTCCAAAAACAAACAACCTTATTAATAATCCTTATATCTGTTGATGTTCTATCCGTGAATTATGCGTCTATCGTACTTGCGCCAACCTAAACCACACCATTCAAAACACACTAAAAACACACTAAAAACACACTAAAAACACACTAAAAACACACCAAATATACATTCCACACATTTTTCAAACGAACTTGATTTTTGATAGCCAAAGCGATGAAAAAAATAGAATCGACGACAAGTTGGTCTAGGCGTAATAACAATAAAAATAATTAATTTGAGAGAAGTAGAATGATTAATGATAATTCACTTGTAATTAATGATGAGTTACATATAAACCTGAGCGATCGTTCGATAATGAATATCGAAAATAAAACCTTAATCAAATTAAGGCCAAAACCATTCCGTGTTTTACTCTATTTGCATAACCACAATGGTCGATGTGTGAGTAAAGATGAGCTTTTTAGTGAATGTTGGAATGGTGCCATTGTCTCTGATCAATCTCTAACCAATACGATCAGTACGTTAAGAAAGTCGCTCAAAACAATTGGTATTAAAAAGACAAAGCTCACCACTGTGAGTAAAGCTGGCTATTTACTTGAGAAAATATCCAATGAAGAGCTACCAGAACCCCATCTACCTACTGAAACCAGTCTAACTTCCGAAATCCAGGAAGATGATACAATAGCTGCTGCAATAGATGGAGCAACGAGCGAAGTCTCAGTACCTGTCGAAGTAATCGATAACCAAGAGCTGGCGAATAAACCCCACGAAACTTTGGTTTATCTTAAAAAGCTATTCATGTTAATGCTGGCCATTACTTCCTTGTCACTAATTAGAGGTTGCTATAACACAAATAATATCAACAAAAATATGACTCAGCGTTTGGTGTCCACTGAAAATATCTCATATAACCTTGTTGATCATACGGGGATGTTAGACCTTGAAAATATGGAGGGAATAATCCGAGTAAGCTCATATAAGGATTGTAGAGCGAGGCATATTGACATAGCAGTAACTAAAAATAGCGAAGGTGTTTTTGAGACCGACTTTTCGATAGTTTATAAGAATAAAGCCCATAACTACTTGCATTCATACAAAATAAAAAATGACAGCTCTGAAGTTAGGATATTACAAATATCCAAGATACTCAGCTTATGTAAACTCTCATTTTAAATAGGGTCTTATTCTCTTAGTCGTTGATATTTTATAATAAAATCGAACGGTGTGATTTTCATTATCTGTTGGTTTGAACAAACCGCATCTTATTTCGCTAGAGTTCGCTGCGCTTGAAACTGAGCTTAACTAATATAATTCAAGAGACTCAACATGAAAAAAACGCTAATCACGCTAGCGGCACTGATTCTAACCACAACGGCTGGTGCTGCGGACTACTTAACAACCAGTGAAACGGCTCCAACAGGGAAAGACAATACGCTGACTTTATACTACGAGACAACGTTCAACCTTGTCGGTAATAGCTTGGCTGTTGGTGATTACCTGCCTTCAGTGACATTGATGACAAACAAAAACCAGCCGTACGATACCACAGCAAAAACAGACAAAGTGCGTATCTTTAGTGTACTGGCTTCGATTGACACACCCGTATGTAACCAACAAGCTCAGGATCTTTCTAACTTTGTAAAAGCAAACCCTGAACTGACAGATAACATTGAATTCATCGGCCTAAGTGCAGACACGACTTTCGCACTGGATCGATTCAAGAATGAGAAAGGTATTACAGACAACCTAACTTTGCTTTCAGATGCCAAAGACCACGTTTTTGGTTTTGAATCAGGCACACAAATCAACGAGCTTGGTTTACTTGCTCGTAGCACATTCGTTGTCGATAAAGACAACAAAATCGTTCATATTCAGCGAGTTCCAGAGCTGACTATGATTCCAGACCTGAACAAAGCTGTTGAAGTAGCAAAGAAATACTTCTAATCCAGACTTCAGTAGTGGGCCATTATGCCGCCCACTACTCTCCCACCCGATTTCCCCGCCCTAGCTTATCTCACCAAGCCAACCCATCGTCTAAACCAACCGTACAAACTCATCGCCCAGGCAAATCATTAATGCATCCTTTGTAAGTAATATCAATACATAACTTACAAAGGCTTACTAAGAGAAAATACCATTTCTTGTAACATGCGACTTTTATTGCTTGCAGATAATTTGGTTCTCTATGATAAATAAACTTATTTTTCCTACTCTTGTTGTTACCATAATGCTTACTGCGTGTGGCGGCGGAAGCGGTGGCGGTAACAATAACAGTGCTAATGTTACGAATTCTGGATTTACCTTGCCGCGTGAATCGAACTTGATTACAAATTACAATATCGATGGCGCTTTTAATACGGTCTTCCCAAGTAACTATCAGGTCGCAAAGGATGCGGGCTTTGATTACTTTATTAAAATACCGTTGCGTTCAGATCCGAGTATTGGTATTACCATTCTTGCGACAAAAGGTAGTGATGAGGATCTTCGTCAAGCGATAGGTGTATGGACCTCTCTTTTGTCTAATAATGGAGCGAATACGGAACTAAGCAAAGTAGGTATATTTAAAACGATAAGTCAACGACAGGGTACTCTACTTATGGCTTCGTCGGAGGGTGACCTCGAGACAATTCAACAGGAATTGCTTAGGTTGTTGAAAGTTCGCGAGCCTAAAATGGCTTCTGCAACTGAAGACAATTTCCTCCAAAAAATAGCTTCGGATAATGATTTGTTCAAAAAGTATGGCTGGTTTGTTCACAGCCAAGCTCTTGGTTATAACGAAACGACATATGTTGGTGAACCAGAGTATTTTTCCGGCTATAACTCAAAAACTGGGACAGGATCAAGAGACGCTTCGATTGAAGAGATTCTTCATATCACTCAGGCCCAAGGAATCGCGCCTTTAACTGGAGAGGGGGATAAAGGTGGTCTACAGAAGAGAATAACCGAACATAGCCTCCGTATATTTAAAGATTATAAGTATGACAGCGTCTCAGGCTTATATGTTTACGATGACAAAGATACGACTAAAGACTACGTTGCTGGGAGCTCAATCTGGAGCCCACAAGCTGATGGTGTGACCCTTGATGAAAAACGTGAAGAACAATGGGATGGAGATTGGGGCGGAGACGATATAGGTAAAAACCTAGGGCTTCCAGAACAGTATAAAATGGGACAAACCTTTTCTCACGAATACTTTGCTGCATTAGCAGACACGTATTATGGAATGTATGGTGGGTTTAATACTGAGTTTGGAGGAATGGATAACTACCGATATGTTACACGCGAAACTTTGCCTAGTGACGGAGAAGGCTTTGCTATGGTCAAAGAATTCTTACCGGAATATCATCAATATACTGCAAGGATTGACAGTGGAAAGGTTAATCAATATTTAAAGGGACACCCAAGCTTAAATAATACATTTAAAATACAGTTTTCTTCTAATAGCGATGAAAAGTACACCTTTAAATCTCAGTATATTAAAAACTTGAAAGTTATTGGCTCTGAGCCTTTGATTGTACTTGGGAATGCTCAAGATAACTATTTTGAAGGGAATTCGTCAAACAACAGTTTTGATGGCTCCGATGGTATCGATGTCTTGAAGATAAATGGTAATAAAGGCGATTATTTGATTGAGAAGCTAGCTGGGGGGGTAACACAAATCTCTGGCAATTCGAATGGAACAGATAAGATTACCAACGTGGAATACATTAAATTTAACGACGATATTGTGAAGGTTGACAATATATAGCTAGGTTTAACTAATTGCTGAGCCTATAAAACAACTAGAACTCAGCGCCTAAGCCTCCAACTAAGAGGCACAAAAAAGCCGAATGTGATAATCACATTCGGCTTTAAATTTACGCTTTAGTGCTTACAGCTTGAAGCGACTGATTTCGCTCTCTAGCTCGTGAGACAGTTCAGACAGCTGAGCTGCTTGCTCTGCCGCTTGGTGTGCTTCGTCTGCTAGCTCGTTAGACACGTCACGGATTCCCTCAGTGTTACGAGTGATCTCCGACGTTACTGATGCTTGCTCTTCTGCCGCAGAAGCAATCTGTGTCGCCATGTCGCTGATACGTTCAACAGCAGCATGAATTTGCGTCAGGCTTGCAGCCGCTGAGTTTGCGTCATCAACACTGGTTTCAGCCAAAGTACGGCTGTCATTCATGATGCTAACCGCTTTGCCTGTTGTACCTTGTAGCAATTCGATAGTCTGTTGAATCTCTTGTGTTGAACCGTGTGTACGTTGGCTCAGAACACGAACTTCATCAGCAACAACCGCGAAGCCACGACCTTGCTCACCTGCACGTGCCGCTTCAATTGCTGCGTTAAGTGCCAGTAGGTTTGTCTGTTCAGCGATGCCTTGAATGTTCGACAGGATAGCGTTGATGCTATTACCGTGCTCTTCAAGTTCTAGAATCACGTTCGTTGCGATTTGAACTTCTTGAGCAAGGTTTTGGATTGAGCTTTGAGTCTGGGTTACTTGACCAGTACCGTGCTCACACGCGCCAACCGCTTCAGATGAATTCTGTGCCGTGTGGTCTGCGTTACCCGCGATCTCTTGTGTCGCCGCTGCCATTTCGTTTACAGCCGTTGCAACCATGTTGATTTCGTCTTGTTGCATCTGGATGCGAGCACTACGCTCTTCCGCTTGTGATGCAGTTTGGCGCGCTTGGTTACCCAATGCAGCAGACACTTCACTTAGCTTGATCACCATTGTGTGCATGTTGCCCACAAAACGGTTGAAGTTTTGTGCAAGCTGACCAATTTCGTCGTCGCTCTTTGGCTCAAGACGCTGAGTAAGGTCACCTTCACCTGAAGCGATCTCTTCAAGTGCCGCAGAAACTCGGTTTAGGTCGCGGAATAGGAAGCTCACCAACCAAGAAACCAGTACGATCACGATAAGCGTGATCACTACAGCCGTCATAATAAGCTGAGTAAGTAGTGTTGAATGGTTTGCTTCTTCAGTCGCTCGGTCCATCTGAACCGCGAAGATCCAGTTAGTGTTTGGGACTTTCGTGAAGTAAAGTAGCTTCTCAGCGCCACGTTCTTTAATGATCTCGATGCTACCAGTACGCACTGCGTTCTCGATGATAGGCATAGAGATGTCATTAGAAAGCTGGCTTACTGGCTTCAGGCTTAGTGCTGAATCTGGGTGCGCTAGGAATGTGCCGTCAGACGCATCGATTAGCATTGCGTGAGCATTGTCACCCACATCTAGGCTGATAACGTCATTAACCAATTGGTCGATAAGTACGTCAGCACCTACCACACCAACAAGTTGACCATTGTGGCGAACTGGCTCTGCAATCGTTACTAGAAGTGCTTTGGTGATTGCATCTTGGTAAGCAGTAGTAATGATTTGCTTACCTGCAGCGTTTGCTTCTTGGTACCAAGGACGTTGACGAGGATCGTAACCAGCACGGTTACGTTCAGGGTGTGAGCGGTACATGCCACCTTCTGGAGTACCTAAAAAGATATCGTCAAAGCCACCCGCTACACGAGCTTGCTTAAGGAAGGGAACAACATCATCCTCTCGTGAAAAGTCGTTGAATGCTGAAGCGATATCCGTACGAATATCAATCCAGTTTTTAATACCTTCAGATGCTGCTTCTGATACGCTTTCAGCTCGTAGGTATACGCCATTACGAGTCTGTTCAAATAACTGGTTTGCTGATAACCAAGTTAGTGCTGTAGCCATAACGACAACAGCAGATAGGCTCGCACCTATTAACTTCTGTTTTAGTGTTAGTTTCATGTCAAAGTTTCACGAGTGGTGGGAAATCCCGCGCATACTACCCAATATCAGTATTAAATTCGAGCGATTTCACAATTTAATATCGTAATATATTTTTATGTAAACCATAGTCTTAGCTTATGCCAATTAGTTGGCATATCGCCAAATTCAAGGCGCTATTAACGATATGGTTATTACAAAATATTTCAGCTCCGATACGATGAAGTATTTATAGAAACTGTCATGAAAATAGATAGAAAAAAGGCAGGTGAGTCTCCTCACCTGCCTTCGTATTATTTATCGTTCGACTGTATTTATAACACGGTCGATTCACGCTGTATGAGCTAGCGTTTTTCTGTACGCATACCCATTAGCAAGCTCACACACATCAATAACAGAATGATGGTGAAAGGCAACGCCGTCGAGATAGCACCAGCTTGAAGAGCTTGTACTGCTTCAGTACCACCAACCCACAATAGTGCCACTGCAATCGCACCTTCAAGGAACGCCCAGAAAACACGTTGAGGTACCGGCGTGTCTACTTTACCACCAGCGGTAATGCTGTCGATAACCAGAGAGCCTGAGTCAGACGATGTAATAAAGAATACTAGAACCAATACTACTGCAATGATTGACAGCAACGTACCAAACGGTAGCGCATCGAACATTTGGAACATCGCTAGTGATACGTCGGTTAAACCTTCACTACCAAGTGTGCCGATGTTATTTACGATTTGATCAATCGCCATACCGCCAAATACTGACATCCAAATGATAGTTACAGTAGTTGGAACAATCAGAACCGCTGTGATGAATTCACGAACCGTACGACCTTTAGATACACGTGCGATGAACATACCTACGAATGGTGACCATGAAATCCACCAAGCCCAGTAGAATACCGTCCAACCGTGCAACCATGCTTGGTCTTCACGACCGTGAGGGTTACTCAGTGGAATGATGTTCTCGATGTACGCCATTAGGGTTGTTGGGATAGAGCCTAGTGTCACTGCATAACCGATTAGTGCCACTAAGATAAGCAGTAAGAACGCTACCAGCATGTTTATGTTACTGATAACTTTTACACCACCATCAATACCACGAAGTACTGATACTACGGCCAACAAAGTTACAGCAGTAATAACGATAACTTGTAAGCCCAAACCAGCTTCAAGGCCAAATACGTGTTGAATACCACTTGCTGCTTGCTGTGCGCCTAAACCTAGCGAGGTCGCCAGACCGAATAGAGTCGCAAGTACCGCTAGAATATCAACAACGTGACCAGCCCAGCCCCATGCTCTATCACCTAAAATTGGGTAGAAGATAGAACGAATCGAAAGCGGAAGTCCCTTGTTGTAAGAGAAGAAAGCTAACGAAAGAGCAACCACGCCATAAATAGCCCAAGGGTGCAGACCCCAGTGATACATGGTTGCGCCCAGCGCCAGTTTTGCCGCCTCTGGTGTGTTCGGCTCTACGCCAAGTGGCGTCTCAAACCAACCAGTGTAGTAAGCCGCTGGCTCTGCCACACTCCAGAACATCAATCCGATACCCATACCTGCTGCGAACAACATGGATAACCAAGACATGAACGAGTAATCTGCCGTTGCATCAACACCACCAAGGCGGATTTTACCAAACGGAGAAACGATCAAGCCTAAGCAGAAGATTACAAAAATATTGCCTGACCAGATGAACAGCCAATCGAATGAATTGATGATTTGCCCTTTAACGCCATCCAGTGCGGCCTTCGCTGATGCAGTATCAGTAACCAGAACACCAATCAAAAACAGAGCAATCAAACCTGCACTAATGCCAAATACTGGGTTATGTACGTCGAAACCCCATTTTTGGACGTTATCCTGACCAACAGTGTAATCGGTACTGTCGATACTGTATTTATCTATACCTTTAGTCATTATCCCTCTCTACGGAATACTACTAATATCCCTTACTTACCTGTGACCTAATCACAAACTCGAACCTACGATCCAAGTAGCACAAGCTGTTGTCACATTAATTCAAATACTTGGATGTCTGAAGTTTAGCAGGTTAACTTATTGTTTTCAGTAAACCTGAAACGGTTCGTTTGGTTTTCATCCAATATTCACGTAAATACTCAAATTAATGTCTAAAAAAAAGCCGAACATATCGGCCTTTAATTCAATATTACTTTTAGCTCAAAGCATTTTGGTGTTTAACCAATTGATTTTCTGTTCGTAAACCTAGCAATAAGCTTAGGCACATAAGCAATCATAATCACCTAGCCTATGCACCATTAAGACTCATAGGCTTGCTTTGAGTTGACTATTTACTTCAAAGGAAAGATCAATCCACAAGCCCACAATTGACAGCGTACTTGGCAAGCTCTGCAGTAGAGTGAATGTCGAGTTTATGCTTAATATTTTGTCGATGGGTTTCGACAGTTCGGTAGCTAATATTGAGCGCCTTCGCCACCTCTTTACTGCTCTCACCTTTCGCCACTAATTTCAGCACCGCTTCCTCACGTCGACTCAGTGGATTCTTCACAGATGGCGACGGAGTAATTGGCTGAGTGAACAAATTTTGAGTCACTTTTTCGCAGAAATACGTCGAACCTTGATTGACCGTTTTGATGGCTTGAACCATTTTTTCAGCAGAAATTTCCTTCAACATATAGCCGACTGCGCCCGACTGCATCACCTTCATGATATATTCACGGTTGTTATGCATGGTCAGCATCAGCACCTTAGCTTGCGGGTTCTCTTCTTTGATTAGATGGGTGGCATCAATACCGTTCATGATAGGCATGCTAATGTCCATCAAGACCACATCTGGGCGTAAGGTCTTTACCATCTCAACCGCTTCTAAGCCATTGCTTGCGGTACCTATCACGCTAATATCAGGCTCGAGCTCCAATCTTGCCATAAAGCCATCAAGTACCACTTGGTGATCGTCAGCAATCACAACTCGAATAACTTCACTCATTCATTAATCCCTCTAGTGTCAGTAACACTGTAATTTCCGTTCCGAAGCCAATCTCGCTCGTCAGTTCAAAATCGCCACCGATAAACTCCACCCGCTCTCGCATATTTCGCAGACCGATCCCTCGTTTTTCCATCGCTTTGTAAGTATTAAAACCGACACCGTTATCCTGAATAAGCAGTTGCAACACATTGCCAATTTGCTGCGCGATAACCGTTACTTTGGTCGCTTGTGCATGTTTCTCTATGTTGGTTAACGACTCCTGAACCACTCGATACAAGGTTGTCGCCGCCTCTGACTTTAACTTCCCCGGTTGAGTGGCGAACAAGGTTTCCACCTCAATAACAGAGTGGGCTTTAAAGTCTAAAAGCAAAGACGACAACGCGGCTTCCAGACCAATATCATCCAGTGAGCTTGGACGAAGTTGATGCGAGATGTGCCTCACTTCCTCAATGGCTCTCATCAGCGAGTGCTGCGACTTATTGAGGTGAGCTTTAAGCTCTTCACTCTGTAACTTATTACCAAGTAGCTCCAAATGGCAACGACTCGACACTAATAATTGATTAATACCATCATGCAGCTCGCGCGCTAGATGCTTCTTCTCGTCTTCTTGAAACATCACCGTCTTATGAGCCAGTTCTTTTAAGTTGTTATCGGCAATACGATGTTCGTGCATGTTGATGGCTAAAGTCAGAACGATGATCACCGCCACGGTAACACTCAAGATCACCACGATAGAGAAAAACGTGGTTTCAATGTTCTTGTTGATCGCAGCCTGCATTGAAGCGACTTCTTGATGTACATCTTCAATGTACAAACCCGTGCCAATCATCCAGTCCCAGCGCTCCAACCAAGCGGCATAACTCAACTTGGATACCACTTCCCCTGTCGAAGGCTTTTGCCACAAGTACTGATGAAAGCCTCCTCCGGTTTGTGCTTCTCGTAACAAGGCTTCAATCAGGAAATCACCATCTTCATCTTGAAGTTGCAGCAAATTCTGGCCGATCAATTCCGGCTGTATTGGATGCACGAGATTGGTTCCGTGACGATCGTAAGCGAAGAAATAGCCATCCGCGCCATATCTAAGTTTAGACAATATGGCTCGAACTTCCGTTTTAGCTTGGGCTTCTTGAATATCGGGATCGTTGTAGATGTGTTCGATGGCATCGAAAGCGAGATCGACAGTGTCCTTGAGTGCATTCTCTCTGGATTTGATCAGGCTGTCTCTGAAGATCTCGACCTCTTTATCACCCAAAGTTTTAGTCTGGTGTAACGAGATCCAACTAATGCTCGCCGTAACCAGCAGCAACGGGAGTAGCGTCAACAGAATCAGCTTGGCTTTTAGAGGCATTCCTTTTCCTCACTAAAAACGGCTTATTGAACATCAATAAGCCGTTTTATTTTAGCAATTTATAGATAGCCGTTGTTACATATCGTTCACATTCTTGGCGTCACTCACATTCCATAAAACGCGGGGAACGCGAGAAGTGACCCAAGTACGAGTATCTGAATCACAATGAAAGGCATCACACCTCGGTAGATATCTTTGGTTGTTACGCCTTTTGGTGCCACACCTTTTAGGTAGAACAAGCTAAAACCAAATGGTGGCGTCAAGAATGAGGTTTGTAAGTTCATTGCAATCAAGATAGCGAACCACGTCATGTTGATGCCCATTAACTCAGCAACAGGCGCCAAGATTGGTACGATGATGAAACAGATCTCTACGAAATCGATGAAGAAACCCAGAATCAGAATAACCAGCATGGTAATGATCAGGAAGCCCCACTTCTCACCAGGAAGCTGTAGCATCCACTCTTCTACCAGATAATCACCACCAGTATAGGTAAACGCCATCGAGAAAGCGGTCGCACCCAGCAAGATTGCAAACACCATCGCTGTTACTTTTACGGTTTCTTTAGAGGCGTCATACACCATTGACCAACTAAACTGACCGTATAGCAATGCAAGTATCATCGCACCCGCGCCACCTAATGCGGCAGACTCTGTTGGCGTCGCCACACCCGCAAAGATAGAACCCAGTACCACAATGATTAACGCGAGCGGCGGAAGAATCGCTTTAAGCGCATCAATCACTTCTTGTTTACGGCTGATTGAATCGTCACGCTCAATTGGTTGAGCGGCTTCAGGGTGCAGTTTTGCGTATATTAAAATGTAAACAATGTACGCCCCCACCAGCATCACACCCGGCCAAATCGCCGCCTGAAACAAGTCACCAACCGGTACACCAAGTACATCACCGAGTAGAATCAAAACAATAGATGGTGGGATGATTTGACCTAAGGTACCAGAAGCACAAATGGTGCCGCACGCTAAGCCTTTGTCGTAATTGTACTTAAGCATTACTGGCAACGAGATAAGCCCCATCGCAACAACAGAAGCACCAACCACACCTGTTGAAGCTGCAAGCAGTGAACCTACTAATACGGTTGAAATCGCGATACCACCACGCACACCACCAAACAAGCGGCCCATAGACTCAAGTAGCTGTTCAGCAAGCTTGGTCTTTTGCAGAACAAGCCCCATGAAAACGAATAATGGAACGGCCATCAGTACCGTATTTTCCATGATCGATTGAATTCGATATGGCATGAAAGCAAACATCTCTATGCCTTCTGCCCACACACCAAAAATTAAGGCGATACCACCAAAGGTAAACGCAACTGGGAAGCCAAGTAATAGTGCAAACAAGGCTACAAAAAACATTACTATTCCAATCATGTTTAGCCTCTACTTATGATTTGCATGGATAAGGTGCGGATTAAAAATCTTGTTGAGTGAGTGCAGGATCAAGCCTACACCACTTAGTGCCATCAAGAAGAACGACAATGGGATCATGGCTTTAATGATCCATCGATATGGCAAGCCACCCGGATCGCCTGAGGTTTCACCCAGTTCATAGCTCTCTTTAGCGACATCGATGCCGAACCAAGCGACCAGTAAACAAAAAGGAAGAAGAAAGATCAGCGTGCCTAGCAGGTCAATGATGGCTTGCGCTTTAAAGCTCAGTTGCTCGTAGAATACGTCTACTCGAACGTGGCCACCTGCTTTGATGGCATATGGCACACCTAGTAGGAAAACGGCAGAGAAAAGGTGCCATTCCATCTCTTGAAAGGCGATTGAGACATCGTTGAACGCATATCTCATGACAACGTCATAGACGACGTTGGCGATAAGTAAAATAAACAACATACTGGAAAGCCATCCCAGTGCGTCACCAATACGATTAAACAGGCGTTCAATATAAATTAGACTTCGCATTCCCGACTCCATGGAATTTGAAAAGACATCGTGCAGCGGGGTAACAAGCTGTTCGATGTAGAAAGGGTTCTTGGGCATTTAATTATTATGTTTAAAATGAACCCTCAGCTTATTCACTCTTAAATACTCAATAAGAAAAGCTTTGGGTTCATTTAACTTCAGTTCAACAACCGTCGATTATTTCGCTTGGCTATTTAGATAAGCTCTATGTGAAATATCCGTCCATGAACGTACTTGCTTTAGGTAAGCTGCTTGTGAAGCTTGAATCTCTTTTGCCAATGCATCTTTCTCAGCGTGCTCAGCAAGTAGGCGATCGTTCGCTTCTTTCAGTGCAGACATAACCTCTGGCGGGAAATCTTTTACTTGTACATCTGGGTACTCAGTCTTCATTGAAACCCAGTTCTTACCACTTTCGTGCGTTGCTTGTGTGTACATGTCGTAAGCCGCTGTACGCATTGCAACACGCAGGATTTCTTGTAGATCTTCAGGAAGCTTGTTCCAAGTACGCTTGTTCACTAGGAACTGAAGCTCTGAACCCGGCTCGTGCCAACCTGTGTAGTAATAAGGCGCGATTTTGTGGAAACCCATACGTAAATCCAGTGATGGACCTACCCACTCTAGCGCATCAATCGTGCGTCGCTCTAGAGACGTGTAAAGCTCACCTGGGGCAATGTTGGTCGGTTTAGCACCTAGCTCAGCAAGAATCTCGCCTGCAAAGCCTGGGATTCGCATTTTCAGACCTTGTAGATCTTCAACGCTGTTGATCTCTTTCTGAAACCAACCACCCATCTGGATATCGGTGTTACCACCTGGGAATGACATCAAGTTGTGTGGAGAATAAACCTGCTCCATCAACTCCATACCACCACCGTGATAGAACCATGCGTATTGTTCTGCAGGCGTCATACCGAAAGGCATAGAAGTGAAGTAAAGAGTGTTTGGAACTTTACCTTTCCAGTAGTAAGAGCCTGAGTGACCCATGTCGTATTGACCAGACTTAACCATGTCAAAAACGCCTAGAGGGGCTTTGTGTTTGTTCGCTGAATCGATTCTGATTTGCAGTCGACCATTCGACATCTTCTCAGCCATCGCTGCCATGTTTTTCGTTGCATCACCGAAAACAGGGAAATTAGGTCCCCATGTTTCAGCAAGTTTCAAACGATAAACCTTATCCGCAGCTGTTGCACCGGTTGCGACCAAAGCTAAACAAGCCGCAGCAGTTACCGCTACGTTTTTAAAAACTCGTGTAAGGGAGTTAGAAATGAGACTCATGTTCACGTCCTTTGTTGGGTTAACACTCTTTCTTTGAGCATTTTTTATGATTCAACCTAAGAGTGCACCGCGATGAAGCAACAAGATATCAGGGAGAGCACGCACCCTGAGCTTGTGTAAAGGTACGATTAGACCAAAGGATTAAGTAGAACTACGTAGGAGATGAAAGAATGGTAACGATTTTAAAGGACTTGAAGAATTCACCCCGAAAATGCGTATTGATAAATACCTAAGTAGTTACAATGAACCCGTATTAACAATTGATTCCCATTTCGTGATGAAGCTCTAGTCGTTGCTGCATTTTAGGGAGAGTCATCCGCATTTATCGGTTGATCCGCCCTACTTTAGTGCTCGCTGATAAGAAACAAAATTGGAAGTTATCGTGAATAAGTTAAGAGGATATTTAGAATGGGAAAAGTAAAGGAGTTATTCAGCACCTTTCAGATACAAAAAAGCCTCGATAATCGAGGCTTAAAAACTTAACGAAGCGAATATCATCCCGTGGGATTAGATTGCTTTGTAGATAACCTTGTTACCTGCTAGCTGCTCTTTCGCTACTAGGTTTTCTTCAAGAAGTTTTTTCAATGCGCCTGTTGCCCATGAAGCTGCTTTCGCGTCTTCTTGACCAGCTGCTAGGCCGATACCTTTAGGGTTAATGCCTTCAGCATTGCTAACAACGATGTCTAGAACTTGTTGTTGCTTAGGAGTCAGTGCTACTGCAACTTCTTTAGTTGCTGCTACTGTTTTCTCTACCGCTGGTTTTGCTGCTACAGTTTTTTCTGCTACAACTTTCTCTGCGACAGG
>AAZW01000085.1 GCA_000169995.1 Vibrionales bacterium SWAT-3
ACGCTCTAGGGTTAAGGTGGAGTCTTTACCTGATGACCAACTTATGACGACTTTCTTTTTCATTGATATACCCAATAATAAAAAACCGCCCGAGGGCGGTTTAGGTGTTAGTTAGAATTGGTAAGTAGCATTGACGTAATATGTACGCTCTGGCGATGGGTATCCACCAGCAGTTTCATACTCTTCGTCTGTTAAGTTATCTACTCGACCATTTAAGGTTAGGTTTTCATTCGCATAGTAGTTAACTGAAACATCGAACAAACTATACGCGGCAAGATCTTCAGAGAAATCAGGTCGCTCACCTACATATTGGTAACCAAGTGAAACATCAACCTCATCGAAACTAACCACTGCATTATACTTGTAAATCTTCTTAGCTCGGCGTATTAGTTGCTCACCAGATTGATCTTCTGGGTCTTGAAAGTTAGCGCTCACTTGATGATTAATAAAGCTAGTATCAAATCCAACGACCATTTCCACACCACGCAGTTGGCTTTCGCCATCGGTATTGTAGTACTTACTTGTCGCGTAGTTGTAATCAATTAGGTCTTCGACATTCGTGTCATAGCCAGTAATCGACCAGTCAACATCCTTAATTAAGCCACCAAAGGTCAGCTCAAATGAATCTGCCTTTTCAGCTTCTAACTGTGCATTACCGTAGTAGCTATATAGTTGATACAAGTTAGGTGCTTTGAAGGATGTACCATAAGCTGCTTTTACAACAAGCCACTCAGCATAACGATAGCCTAACCCTGTGTTGTAAGTCGTTTCTGTACCAAACTGCTCATTGTCATCAACACGAAGACTCAGTTCTCCGAACAGTTTATCCGCATCTGCGTTTAATGCAGCGAAGTACGCAACATTCGTTCTGTCGTATTCTGTATTCGAAGGCTTAACAATATAAGCCTCATCACGCCAATCTACACCGCCACTAAGAGTCAGTGCCGAAGTCAATTTGTATGAATTCACCCATTGAACATTTAGCTGTTCAAGCTCATCAGATGTTGCTGACGCTGAGTTCTTGCCAAGAGACTGTTCGTAGTTCCAGTTATCTTGATTCTGATAGTTAACTAGGAAATCAGACTTAAGTTCACTGCCACTATATTTAACACCAGCAGCAAAGGTAGAGTTCTGAACTTCTGCCTCTTTGTAAGAGTGGACAGGTGCTCCCGTTACATAATCAACATACGAACCATCATATTGAGAAATAGTCTCGAACATGCGGAAGTTAGCAAAACCACTCCATTGCTGATCAAAATTATGGACATAACCAATAAGAGCATTACGTGATTCAAAGCCATGTCGGTCACCATCATTTATTCCCGGCATAGGATGAACGTTGTATCCCTCATCGGAGTCGTAGCCAACCGATACGTTTAAGTGACCATTTTCACCAACCTTGGTACCACTAACAAAGCTCAGCTCTTCGTAATCTAAGCTTCCCAAGCCAGCGCTTACTGCCGTTTTTTCATTGTCAGAGTTTGCAACGGTAATAATGTTGATAACACCACCGATAGCTTCTGAGCCATACATAGCGGCACGAGCTCCTCGAACGTATTCCACACGATCGACGAATGTAATTGGTAACTGGCTAAAATCGACACCACCTTTTGCAGCTCGCGCAAAACGAATACCATCAATTAGAACAAGAACTTGATCAGAGTTAGCACCACGAACAAAGATCGAAGCCTGCTGACCTCGGCCTCCATTTTGTGAAACCTGGATACCCGTTAATCGTCTAAACACATCGGTGAGCGACTTAGCTTGGATTCGATCGATATCTTGGCGTGTGACTACTTCAACTTGAGCGACAACACTTTCCGTGCTTTGCTCAAAACGGTTCGCCGTAACCACCATGGTTTCATCGGCAGAGGCTTGTTGGGCGTGTAAATTGGAGATAGGTGAAAGCAGCGATGCTACAGCAACCGCTAAAAGGGATTTGTTCATGTTGTGATCCTAAATCGCGTAAATTCCTACCAAACCACATGTTATGGTTTAGCCGCTGGCAGGTATTCGGACTCAAGAGCACAACCTTATGGTTACCTGATATTCGACTTCCCACAAAAAGCTATTTGCAGTGTCTTATGAATACTCGTTCTCTTTTACCGCTGCGCGTCAGTTCTGGATTCACACCAGATTCCCTCTTCAGCCATCTATACATCTAAATGGCACCAGCTTGCCGAAGATAGTATTGACCTCTGAATCATTTGTCTAGTCTAAGATAGTTATAAGCTATAGTTTTCATGGCCTATTTACACTGATTGGCTCTCAACACTGGACAAGCGCCTGTGATTGAATAAAATCTGCGCTCTTGATTTAAAAGCACGACAGCAAAAGGCATAACCATGGCGAATTTAGATGTAAACCCGCAACGCTACCAAGAACAACTGGCAGAAAAGACAAAGCGTCTGACTGAAATGTTCTCAGAATATAATGTGCCTGAGCTGGAAGTGTACGAATCTCCAGAACAACACTACCGCATGCGTGCTGAGTTCCGTGTGTGGCATGAAGGTGACGATATGTATTACGTCATGTTCAATCAAGAAACTAAAGAAAAATACCGCGTAGACCAGTTCCCTGCTGCTAGCCGTCTTATCAATGACTTAATGCCTTTGTTAGTTGATGCCATGAAGGACAACCACTCTCTACGCCACAAGCTATTCCAAGTAGACTTCCTATCTACGCTTAGCGGTGAGATTTTGGTATCTCTGCTTTACCACCGTCAACTAGGTGAGCAATGGATTCAAGATGCTAAAGCGCTAAAACAGCAATTGAACGATGAAGGTTTTAACCTAAACCTGATTGGTCGCGCTCGTAAGATGAAGATCGTATTAGACCGTGATTACGTTATTGAGAAGCTGGACGTAAATGGCGATAGCTACATCTACCAACAAGTAGAGAACAGCTTCACTCAACCAAACGGTAAAGTGGCTGAGAAAATGTTGGAGTGGGCCGTTGACTGTACTCAAGACAGCAAAGGCGATCTACTAGAGCTTTACTGTGGTAACGGTAACTTCTCATTAGCACTGGCACAAAACTTCGAGCGTGTATTAGCGACTGAGCTAGCGAAACCATCAGTTGAATCAGCGCAATACAACATTGCAGCCAACAAGATTGATAACGTTCAGATTATCCGTATGTCTGCAGAAGACTTTACTGTAGCGATGGAAGGCAAACGTGAGTTCCGCCGTCTGCAGCAAGCAAACATCGATCTGAAGAGCTACAACTGCAACACTATCTTTGTTGATCCACCACGTTCAGGTATGGATGTAGACACTTGTAAGATGGTTCAAGGCTACGAGCGCATCATGTACATCTCTTGTAACCCTGAAACATTGAAAGAGAACCTAGAGATCTTAAGCGAAACACATGATATTACTCGTTTTGCTCTGTTCGACCAATTCCCTTACACCCACCACATGGAAGCAGGCGTATTCCTAGAACGTAAAGCATAACACTCGCTTTCCTAATCTAGGTAAAAGCCAAACTGCAGATACAAAAAAACGAGCCAATCGGCTCGTTTTTTTATTTATAGGTTGGATTAAGCTGTCTTGCCGATAAAGCCTAACTTCTTACCTACCCAAGCAAGCAGTAGCATTGCGACGATAATCGCGAAGAAGTTTGAACCCGCATCTGGGTGTTGTGCTTTGACAAACGCAGAGTGACCAAATGCACCCACGAAGAAACACGCTAAACCAACTAGCGGGATATCTTCCGATACTGGGTTAGTTAGGTACTCTTGGTAAAGTGCTTGTACAGCTAAAACTAAAGCAATCAGTGGGAAGATTGAGAAGCCCACTTCGCTCATTGTTACCCAAGATAAAAGTGCATCGCCACACACACCAGCAATCAGAGCCAGTACCAGTGTTTTTCTTTCTGAGCCACGGTTTACAGTATTATTTTCATTCGACATTATTCTATCCCGCCTTTTAATCGGTTACGTTCACGTTCTTTACGATACCAAAAAGCCCCTTTGGCCATCATTCGCAATTGCATGATCAAGCGCTCAGCCAGTTCATCTCGCTGACGTCGATCTAAATCTAATGCTTCTGCCCCTGAGTTAAAGACCAATATGACCGAAGCTTCTGCTTGCGTAAAAGCTTCATCTCGTGTCATGCCAGTCGTGATTAGATATTCGGTTAACTCAGCAGAAAAGTGCTGTATCTCACGAGCCACCGCTGTACGAAACTCAAATGAAGTTCCTGAGCGCTCTCGCAATAACAGTCTGAATACGTTAGGGCTGCTTTCAATGAACTCCATAAAGGTTTCAACCGATGTGCGAATAACACTGCCTTCTTTTACTATACGCTGCCTAGCTTGACGCATTAGCTGGCGCAGTAATAAGCCACCCTCATCTACCATGGTTAAGCCAAGCTCATCCATGTCTTTGAAGTGACGATAAAAGGAAGTCGGTGCTATTCCAGCCTCACGAGCGACTTCTCTCAAGCTTAGGTTGGAAAAACTACGATCGGCACTGAGTTGGCTAAATGCTGCATCGATTAAGCTGCGACGAGTTTTTTCTTTTTGCTGTGCGCGAATGCCCATTGGTTTCATACTTTATCAATTTCTTCTTTTACAGCCTAAACAGGCATGTCTAATACTCTGTTCAATATAACGCGAATCACTTATTTATATAAGATACTCCGGTTATATAAGACACCAAACACGCCTCTTTGTTCACGTACCGCAGTAAATACGTTCGCAGAAAAAATTTCAATATCCACACCGCCATTTGGAGACATACGACATACCAAAAATTATTTTTTCGCTAGCACTGCGTGATCCCGCCGACTCTCTGATGCCCTTTTCATGTACGCAAGAACAGAATCAGTTAAAATCCCGCTACAGCAATGTTAATCAAATATAACAAGGAAGATATCTATGCCACACTCCAACCACTTTGATGTAATCGTAATTGGTAGTGGCCCCGGAGGCGAAGGGGCAGCGATGGGATTAACCAAAGCCGGGTTGAACGTTGCAATCATTGAAAAAGAGAGCGGCGTTGGTGGTGGTTGCACCCACTGGGGAACCATTCCTTCGAAAGCTCTGCGTCATGCTGTAAGCCGTATTATCGAATTTAATAATAACCCTCTATTCTGTCAGAACAACAAAAGCATTCACTCGACATTTTCCAACATTCTGGGGCATGCGAAATCCGTTATCGACAAACAGACTCGACTGCGTCAAGGCTTCTACGATCGTAACCAATGTACGCTGGTGTTTGGTACAGCTCGTTTCATTGATACCAACACTATTTCTGTAATGCAGAGCGATGGTACCGAAGAGCATTACAGTGCCGACAAGTTTGTGATCGCGACAGGTTCTCGTCCTTACCAACCAGACAACGTCGACTTTCTACATGAACGTATCTACGACAGCGACTCGATTCTTTCTCTTAAACATGACCCGCAACACATCATCATCTACGGTGCAGGTGTTATCGGCTGTGAATACGCGTCTATCTTCCGTGGTTTGGGCGTAAAGACCGATCTCATTAATACTCGAGATCGCCTGCTGTCATTCCTAGATAATGAAACCTCTGACGCACTTTCTTACCACTTCTGGAACAGCGGTGTGGTGATTCGTAACGATGAGACCTTTGAGAAAATCGAGGGCACTGACGATGGCGTTATCATTCACCTGGAGTCAGGCAAAAAGATGCGTGCTGACTGCTTGCTGTATGCCAATGGTCGAACCGGTAACACTGACAAACTAAATTTAGGCGCAGTTGGTCTAGAAGCGGACTCTCGTGGTCAAGTATCAGTGAATACCAATTACCAAACTAATGTTGACCATGTATACGCGGTCGGTGATGTGATTGGCTACCCTAGCCTAGCAAGTGCTGCTTATGACCAAGGTCGTTTTGTTGCACAAGCGATTGTTAAAGGTGAAGCGGAAGGTCACTTGATTGAAGATATCCCAACGGGAATCTATACCATTCCTGAAATCAGCTCAGTCGGTAAAACCGAGCAAGAGCTGACGGCAGCGAAAGTGCCTTACGAAGTAGGACGCTCTTCATTCAAGCACTTAGCTCGCGCTCAAATCGCTGGTAAAGACATCGGCAGTTTGAAGATTCTGTTCCACCGTGAAACCAAAGAAATTCTAGGTATCCACGTATTTGGTGAGCGTGCCGCAGAAATCATTCATATCGGCCAGGCAATCATGGAGCAAAAAGGAGAAGCGAATACTATCGAGTACTTCGTTAATACCACCTTTAACTACCCTACAATGGCAGAAGCTTATCGTGTTGCCGCTCTTAACGGCCTTAACCGTTTGTTCTAAATAAAGAACTAGTAGGAGTATTTGACCACCCATAGGCCAAATACATAAACAGCAAGCCATGAGCTTGCTGTTTTTATTTAAGGTATTGAAAAATATAGTAGCAAGAGTAATTAGATCATGATGTTCTAAATGCCATTTAGTCTGTACACCTTCTATTTATACCCATTAGAACTAGGCGAGAAATTCGCCCTTCTTCCACTGCGACACAAATAACACACCAAGACCTATACCGCGCATTGCCATAAAGCTGAGCATCGCAAGCCACAGAGCATGATTTTCTAAGCTAGACGCTAAGAAGAAAATCGCAAAGAAGCTGCAGGTCGCGACAAACATACTATTACGCATGTCCTTGCCTTTAGTTGCGCCAACAAAAATACCATCGAGTAAGAAGCACCACATTGAAACCAGTGGCATTGCGATCAACCAAGGCAGATACACCTCAGCTTGATTTTTTACATCTGGGATGGTGGTGATCATATTAATTAGATTAGACCCAGCGATCGCGAACACGATGGTCAGAACCAAACAAATGTTGAAGCTCCAAAAGAAAGTACCAATCAACGACTGATTCAACTCATCTTTATCTTTCGCTCCTATCGCCTTACCCACCATAGCTTCCATCGCGTAGGCAAAACCATCCATTCCATAAGAGATGATCATCAAGAAACTCATCAATACCGCATTGGCTGCCACGACATCATCACCAAAGCTTGCTCCTTGAAAAGTCATGAAAGTAAATGTGGCTTGCAGACACAGAGAACGCAGGAAAATATCTCGGTTCAGTTTTACGAAGCGGCTTAAACCTTGGCTGGTTTTCTTAATCAAAGCCCACGGTGATGGTAACTGTCTCTTTATCCAGATTCGATAAACGCAGATCAGTCCAAACGTTAGACCTGCATAGTCAGCCAATACCGATGCCAGTGCAGCACCTTCCACCTGCCAACCGAAACCAATCACAAAAACAACGTCCAACACGATATTGGTGATGTTAGTGATAATCACCATCCACATCGGCGCTTTTGCATTCTGAGTTCCCAGTAGCCAACCCAAAATAACGAAATTCGTCAGTGCTGCAGGGGCACTCCATGCTCGAATGGAGAAATACTGTTGGCCATAATGTTTCACTTGGTCACTGGCGCTACTTAATGAAAAAACCAGATCGGCCACTAAGCCATGTAAGAGTAAGAAAATACCAGCAAACCCGAGAGCCATGGTCACGCCTTGCACGAAGACCAAACCAAGTTGCTTGCCATCCTTTGCACCGTACGATTGTGCGGCAAGGCCAGTTGTCGACATGCGCAAGAAGCCAAGCAACCAAAAGGTCACACTGATCATAGTGCCACCTAACGCCACACCTCCTAGATACCAAGAATGCTCTAAGTGGCCGATAACAGCAGCATCAACTAAACCCAGTAGTGGAACGGTAATATTAGAAAGCACCATCGGGATCGCGAGCAACAGCACTTGTTTGTGCATTGCCTGATTAGATAGCGTTTGGAAAATGGTTTGGGGATTAAATAGCTTCACGATCACCTCTTTGATTAGAGGCGATAGTTTAACCTAGTGAGTGTGCTTTCACTATGTTGTGAAATTTTTGCTTGTGACAGATATGGCTTCGAGTATGTGTAAGTAGTACCGCTCTAGCGCTACCACTTCACCAGTACCAGTTGCGGTGTTAAACGCTTTTTAACCTGGGATATTTTGCACAATAGTCGCTGCCATAGTTTCCAACGATTGCATTGTTGTTCCAATGGCGAAAATGCTTTAACCCACTGCGCCCATGGCAGCCAATTCAGAATACTGTCGACTGGGGAAGATAAGCCGTGTGCATAATCACCAGAACCGAGCTTTTTCCCTAAAGTACTTGAGCTCTTATCTCCTGCTAGCACAACACACGCATGCGCATGAGTAAAGTAACGGCTCAGCGATTGAATAAAGTGCGCGGTTTGCTGCTCATTGCAATCCAGCAGTGCATGTTCACACACCACCATTACCGAAGCTTGCTCTGGAATATTGAGTTCATCCAACCATGTTAGGTCATCTACTGAACCACACTCCAAGCGGTAGCGTTCATTTTTGTGGAACAAGCGTTGTCGCCAAAGTAGATTCTCGGTTACATCCAGCTCTACCCAGTGACAGCGGCCATTGTCTAATCGGTAAAAACGGGTGTCGAGCCCTGCTCCTACGTTAATAATCCAAGCATCAGGATTGTGAGATAGAAATTGCTGAACTTGAGAGTCACAAAGTTGAGTCAATGTCGCGTAGAGAAGTTGTTGTTGGTCGAGTTCGCCAGTAAGGCATTCTGGCGCTAATTGACAACGCTTACAGGCCTGAGCAGCAATAGGATCATAGACGAGACCATCATCGGCAAGGCTTTCTCGGCTGCGAAACCAAAGGTGTTGAACGAGGTTTGTCGGAACTTGAAGTTCTTGATGTGCAGACGCTTGATCAGCGGAAACCTTTTGATCAGAGGATCGCGGCTTAGCTATAAACGGCTTTATTTGAGGCTTGGTTTGGATTGGCATCATCATCTTCCTTGTATCTCGACAAAGAAGATGATAATGAATATCAATTACAATAACAAGTTATTGAGAATAAATATCAATAAGATGTTTGTACTGATTACATCCAGTCCGTGTTGCGAATAATACCAACAGCAAGGCCTTCAATAGACAAGTGTTGAGATTCTAGATCGACACGGATTGGAGAAAACTCTTCGTTTTCAGCGTGTAACAGCACTGTCGAACCTTTGCGTTCTAGGCGTTTTACCGTTACATCATCATCAACACGAGCAACCACAACCTGACCATCACGGACATCTTGTGTTTTGTGAACAGCAAGCAGGTCACCATCCATAATACCGATGTCTTTCATACTTTCGCCATTTACGCGAAGTAAGAAATCAGCTTGAGGTTTAAACATGCCTGGATCGACTTGGTAATGCATTTCTACGTGCTCTTGAGCCAAGATAGGCTCACCAGCGGCAACCTGACCGATCAGAGGCAGACCTTGCTCTTCGTTTGCTGCATCTTCAAGCAAAATACGAATACCACGAGACGCACCCGGGATAATCTCAATCGCTTCTTTACGAGCAAGAGCTTTCAAATGTTCTTCTGCAGCATTAGCAGAACGGAAGCCTAATTCACGGGCAATTTCTGCACGTGTCGGTGGCATACCGGAATCTTCGATCTTACCTTTGATAAGGTCAAGGACTTGTTGTTGGCGGGGCGTTAACGGCTTCATGATTCACCTGTCTTTTTATACAGTTGACTGTGAGTATATCCAGTAACTGGACAAAAGCAAAGCAATTGGTTGTTTTTAGTTCATTTTTCGCTAATTACAAAACCAAGATCTCGAACCACACATAAGCCGCAAGCGCTAAACAGATGAAAACAGCTGCCGAACCGACATCTTTCGCCATTCCCGAAAGTTCATGATGTTCACTACCAATACGATCAACAACGGCTTCAATTGCAGTATTGATAAGCTCAACCACCATTACCAGCACGACTGATGACACCATTAAGATTCGCTCGACCTGGCTTACATCTAAGTAAAATGCTAACGGAATAAGAGCCGTAGCCATAAAGACTTCTTGTCGAAATGCTGCCTCGTTTTTAAACGAACTTGTGATGCCTTGCCATGAAAAGCCTGCTGCTTTCACGATGCGTTTTAATCCGGTGTTTGATTTTTTGGTCATTTTTAACCCTATACTCAATCAGTCGATGAATGATTTTCCACAAACTTAACGGCAATATGACTATTTCCATTAAAAGGTTAGACCAGTTTCTGGTATTCTTGCATCGATTAAATTTACGCCTAGGCTTATCCCTATTTTACTTGAAGGATTTACCCTTTCTCATCATAGAAATAGAGATACGCTTAAGCACATTGAAATAACTATTGAGGCTGTGAACCTATATGTCTTCTGGACAATCTTTTTCACGTTCATTAATGAAATTACCTTTATCCGTATTGGTAAAAGGCACATCAATCCCTTCGAATCCAGTTGAAGATTTGCAGATTGATTTAGGCAAACCAATTGTATACGCCTTGCCGTTTCGCTCAAGCGTCGACCTGCTTACACTACAAAAGCATGCGCTAGAACTGGGATTACCGGATCCGCTAAGCAAGCTTGAAATAAGTGGTAAGTCACTGCCACGCTACGTTTTTATCTCTTCACGCAAAACTCTGTTGCAAGACGATGATTACGTACCAGCCTCTTCTATTGAAGTCTTCTCTGAGCTACTTGCATTGCATGCAGACGACTCAGAGCTGGATGTGCAAGTTATCCCTGCAACCGTATTGTGGGGCCGTAAGCCTGGTAAAGAGAATAACCAGAAGCCTTACCTACAAGCAATGAACGGCTTAGAAAAGTCGAAAGCTGTACTACTCGCAGGCCGCGACTGCCTAGTGCGCTTCAGCCCTGTAGTATCTCTGCGTTACATGGCGAATTCACACGGTACCGACAGCACCATCGCACACAAACTAGCGCGTGTGGCTCGAATCCACTTCTCTCGTCAAAAACTGGCAGCATCTGGCCCTAACCTGCCAAGCCGTCAAGCATTGTTCGATCGCCTACTAAAATCAGAAGCGATCAAGAAGGCGATTGAAGACGAAGCGAAGTCAAAGAACATCTCCATCGAGAAAGCGAGCAAAGAAGCTCAAGACATCATGGATGAGATCGCAGCAAACTTCTCTTACTCACTGATTAAACGTGGCGAGAAGATTCTAGGTTGGTTGTGGAACAAGCTTTACCAAGGCCTACATATCAACAACGCTTCAACCGTTCGTAAGCTGGCACAAGATGGTCACGAGATTGTTTATGTCCCTTGTCACCGCAGCCATATGGACTACTTACTGTTGTCTTACGTGCTTTACCATGAGGGCATGGTGCCTCCGCATATCGCAGCCGGTATCAACTTGAATTTCTTCCCTGCCGGCCCGATTTTCCGTCACGGTGGTGCGTTCTTCATTCGTCGTAGCTTTAAAGGTAATAAGCTGTACTCAACGATCTTCCGTGAATACCTCGCAGAGCTGTTCGCTAAAGGTTACTCGGTGGAGTACTTCAGTGAAGGTGGCCGTTCTCGTACCGGTCGTCTGTTACAAGCGAAAACCGGTATGTTAGCGATGACCATTCAGGCAATGCTGCGCGGCATGAACCGCCCAGTAACGCTCGTGCCTGTTTACATCGGCTACGAGCACGTAATGGAAGTGGCGACTTACGCGAAAGAACTACGTGGTAAGCGTAAAGAGAAAGAAAACGCGAGCCTAGTAATTCGTACTATCCGTAAGCTACGTAACTTTGGTAAAGGCTACGTGAACTTCGGTGAGCCGATTCAACTTAACCAATACCTAAATGAACACTCTCCAGAGTGGACGAAAGACATCGACCCAATGGGTACCAGCAAGCCACAATGGATGACACCTGTGGTTAATGACTTGGCAACCAAGATGATGACACACATCAACGACGCGGCAGCGACCAACGCACTGACACTCTGTGCAACCGCTCTGCTTGCCTCACGTCAGCGTGCATTGTCTCGTGACTCTCTGGTTTCTCAGATCAATTGCTACCTGTCTCTACTTAACAATGTACCTTACTCAGACACATTTACGGTACCGAAAGACAGCGCGGAAGAGTTAGTGAAACATGCAGAATCTCTGAACAAGTTCTTAATTGAGTCAGACTCAATGGGTGACATCATTTCACTAGACCGTCACCAGTCTATTCTGATGACTTACTACCGCAACAACATCATTCACTTGTTTGCTCTGCCATCGTTAATTGCTCAGATGACCATTCGTCAGCACGGCCTAACGATCGATGCGATTCAACAGAATGTAGCGGCAATCTACCCGTTCTTGAAGAAAGAGCTGTTCCTAAGCTACGACGAAGATCAGCTAGAGACTGTAGTTGCAAACATCATCGATGAATTGGTTAGCCAAGGTATGCTTGTTGTGTCTGACAACCAAGTCACCATTAACCAGTCAAACAGCCAAGCACTGATGCTACTAGGTCGCACGATCTCAGAGACACTTCAGCGTTACTCGATTGCTCTGAACCTATTGGCGGAGAATCCGGAGCTGGATAAATCTGACCTTGAGCAGAAGAGCCAAGACATTGCACAACGTCTAGGTCGCCTTCAAGGCATCAACGCACCTGAGTTCTTCGATAAAGGCGTGTTTGCTTCGATGTTTGCTACGCTTAAGCAGCAGCAATATCTGGATAACGACGGTAATTGCGATTTAGAGAAGACTCAGCAGTTCGCTAAACTTCTGTACTCAATGCTTTACCCAGAAGTTCGCTTGACGATTCAAGAGAGCATCCACCAAGCCGAGTAGTTTGTTGGCTAACTCGCTTTAAGCGCTCAGCTGAAAACGATCAAAAAAGGCACCCACTGTGGGTGCCTTTTTATTTGTGTTCATGTTGCCAAACCATCGCTTACCAAAAAGTGATGAACAAACCGATGGTGACGGCCATTCCTACATAATTGTTATTAAGGAAAGCCTGGAAGCATAAATCTCTATCGCGATGACGCATCAGGTGTTGTTGGTAAACAAACAAACCGCCTGCTACCAACAATGCCCAATAGAAGGTGTCACCTAGGTGGTAATGCATGCCTAATGCAATCAACATCGCCAAGGTCACTAACTGCAGCGAGCCAACAATCAGTTTGTCAAAACGGCCAAATAAAATCGCCGTCGATTTAATACCAATCTTCAGGTCATCATCTCGATCAACCATCGCATATTGCGTGTCGTAAGCAATCGTCCACAACGCGTTAATCACGAATATAAACCACACAATGCTTGGCAGTTCATTGGTTTGCGCAGCCCATGCCATTGGAATAGCCCAGCTAAACGCCAAACCAAGGAACAACTGTGGAAGGTGCGTAAAACGCTTCATGAAAGGGTAAATGAACGCTAGGCCCACCCCAATGAAAGAGAGCTTAATGGTCAGCGGATTCATAGTCAGTACTAACAAGAATGAAATCACAGCTAGCACTAAAAAAAGGATAACGGCTTCTTTACTCGACACCAAACCAGACGGCAGCGGACGCTGCTTGGTACGCTTTACATGACCATCCACCTTACGGTCAGCAAAATCATTAATCACGCAGCCTGCTGAGCGCATTAGTACAACACCCAACACAAATACGACCAAGACATCCAAATCTGGCATACCTTGTGCGGCGATAATCAACGACCATAACGTAGGCCAAAGGAGTAACAAGGTACCAATCGGGCGATTCATTCGCGTTAATTGCCAGTACGCTTTCGCTTTGGTGGCAAGCATTTACACACTCTCCTTAGAGTAAATGGGTGATGTTGGTAAAAACAGTTCTGCTACAAGCATCGGTTTATGATTCATCCATAATCGAGAGCGGCGTGCGAGTAATCGTTCGTCGCCAGCGATAACCCAACCGACTTGCAGCGCGTCTCGCTCGACGTTCTCCGCACTAAAAACGGTCAACCCTAACGGGACATTACCTTGTTGAGAAAGGTCTGAATGCTGATCTTCTAATGTCACTAGAGGAATTAAGGTTCGGCCTAATACCCATGGTTCATCATCCCCATTCAAAATTACTTTGCGAAGTAAGCAATCAGACGATGATAAAAGGTGCTGCTCATCTTGTTGCACAATTGAGCGTTCTACAACTTGATTGTGAAGTAACTCCACAGACAGATGTTGGCAACACTTACCCAACTTACGGGAAAGAGAACCTTGCTCCATCAGCCACTCTTTGGTGGTTTCATTAGGAAAATCAAATGTTTCTGTACTTTGCCAATCTACATTCATTAAAGAATTAAGATACAGCGATATTGGCTGATTCATACTAGTATTCAATAGGTGACTTTACACGTACAATAAAGCTTCAACTTTCGAACAAAATTAAAGCGTCTTCGAATTGTAAACGTATTTAGATTTAGACCGTTCATTGTAACAAGACTAATGCGTTTCGAATATCGCGAATAAACTAAAGAAAAGTCACAAATATGCACAAACGTTATGTAGCCCAAATATTTCTTGCGATTACTCTACTCTTTTCAGCATCAAGTTTCGCAGAAGAGGAATCGGAACCTAAACTAGCCTACTTCACGCTAGAACCAGACCTGACCACCAATTTTTACACTAAAGGTAAAAAACTGGGCTACATTCAAGTTCGTCTCGATATCATGGTGGCGAATAGCAAAGATTTAGCAACCATCGAGCATCACCAACCATTGATTCGTGATGCAGTAATCGAGCTATTGGGCAAACAAAACGAAGAGACGATTAAGTCACTGTCCGGTCGTGAAGATTTAAGAAAAACGTTAGTTGAGCATCTCAACAAGATTTTACTTCCAGAGACGGGCAAAACCCTGATTGCGGATTTGCTGTTTACCAAATACCTCTATCAGTAACAGCGGGTATAAAACGAATCTAAAAAAAGCGGCTCATTTGGCCGCTTTTTGGTTTCTATCGATGCTAGGAACTAACTTCTTGCCGATTTCGGCGCTTTCATTGAATCAACGAAGCCGATAATCACACCCGCAACTAGGCCTGCTAAGTGAGCAGTATTGGCAATCGCCATAAACGGCTGCATGTACCCGAGTACCAACCACACCAGCATAAAGCCGACGATCTGTCTTGGGATACTCAAACCAAGCTGTGGTGCTTTAGTGCCAACCACCCATAGGTAACCAACCAAAGCATACACAACGCCAGATAAGCCACCGAAGTTGGCCCCTTCAACCCAGTATTGCCCTGCTCCTGACAACGCAGAAGAGACAGCAAAGATCTGAAGTAACTTAAGACCGCCTAACTTTTTCTCAATATCCCCACCCAGTTGCCACCACCACAAAATGTTGAAAGCAATGTGCATAACCGAGAAATGAAGCACGGCATGGCTCAACCAACGCCACAATTGCCACTGCTGTCCGTCCACCGCAGGAAAGTGCAACGCATTGAAAATCGCTTGGCCAAAACCGATCTGCTGCAGTGCAAAAATCACCACACACACCAACATGATGCTGAGTGTCACAGGGCCAGCCTTGGCTTTTATCATCCCCATGAAGCTCGGCGTGTGATAATGGAAGTGACTCTTTCTGGTTTCTGCCATATCCCAAGAAGCCGCTTGGTAGCGCTTATGATTGGGTTCCGACAAGAAGCGGTTGAGCTCCGCTTCAGTTTCAACTTGAAACTGGCCATCAAGCAGCCAAAGAGCAAAGCGCCCTTCTCCCTCAGGTGACATCTGAATAGGGATCTGGCGAGAAGCCATGTAATCAATAAATGCTTGAGCAAGACGTGGATTGTCTAACACCATCAGTCTAATCATTGTTATTTCCTATTCATGCTATGAGAGATGTTTAAGCGATAAAGGTCATTAGCCAGCAATCACAGGAAGTTCAGCACGATGCCATGCTTCGAAGCCACCATCAACACTATATACCTCTTCAAAGCCTTGGTTCACTAAATATTGTGCCGCACCTTGGCTACTAATGCCGTGGTAACACATTACCAAGATAGGCTGTTCAAACTCCACCTCATCCATAAACGAGACCATAGTGTCGTTTGTTAGATGGTAAGCGGTTTTTGAGTGAGCAACCGCGAAAGATTGCGGGTCGCGGATATCAACAAGTCGAGCTTGGCCTTGTTCAATAAGGGCCTGAGCACCTTGCACGTCGATATGTTTAAACTGGTCCATGACTTTCTCTTTTTATACTGATTTACTTTGCTGCCATTGTAACCT
>AAZW01000084.1 GCA_000169995.1 Vibrionales bacterium SWAT-3
GGGAGTCGTTATACAAAGAGGTTCTGTCACTTTATTAGTGGACTGTGCCGCTATATGAGCATCCACGCAGTGTCGAAGCATTTAGACATACGCTGGGAAACCGTGAAAAATATCGATAAAGCATTCCTTCTCTCTACCTTGCCTGCTTTAGAGCCTAAGAAGTTGACCAACCTTGTTCATATTGGCGTTGATGAAGTCGCCAGGGCTAAAGGCCATGATTATATGACCGTCGTTTATGATCTCGTTTCAGGACAACTTATTTGGGTTGACCATGGGCGGACTTCAAACGTACTCATCAACTTTTTTGAACAATTATCACCGCAAACGAGAGACGGCATCCAAGCGGTATCAATGGATATGGGGCAATCTTACCAATCAGCAGTGAGAAACGCTCTTCCGAATGCAGACATCGTTTTTGACCGGTTTCACGTTATGCAGAACTACTCTCTTCTGATAAGGAAAGAGCGTAATAAAGCGTTTAGGAAAGGAACACATGACGAGAAGAAAATGCTTAAAGGGACGCTATTTTTACTCCTCAAAAATGCGCCGAAATTAAGCGATAAGCAGTCAGATAGGCTAGATGATTTACTGGAAAGCAATAAGACTCTTTGTACGATTTATATGCTCAAAGAGCAGCTTCAAGCCTTATGGGATGAACGTAATTTTGACTTGATGATCGCAGCGCTTGATGCGTGGTGCCAGCTTGCTAAAAAGACGAGGATCTTATCTCTCATCAACTTTGCAGACGCGCTTTGGGAGAGAAGAGTTGGGATCTGCAACTATGCAAAATATAAGCTGACGAATGCCCGAGTGGAAGCAGGGAATGTATCGATAGGTCTTCTTAGACGGAGAGCCCGAGGAGTAAGGGATACTGATTACTTTAAATTGAAGATTAGACAAACCTCAATCCTAGAAACTCACTCTACCATTTATCCGGAAATCAAGCTCATCTAAGCGGAGAAGAGCCATTTCTTTATCGCCAACCGAGACTGTAACTTCGTCACCTTTAACCAAGATCTCTCCGACAAAGCGATCATTTACATGAATACCATATAAGGTTTCGTTTTCATCTGACCTGAGCTTCGTAGCTGAAATATGCGCATTTCCGTTGTCACGATTGAAGAAAGGAATATCACCTAGCTCTGGGATGTGTATAAAACCAAGGTCAGCTTGAGCGATTTTGTCTTTCAGTGTTGGCGCGTCAACGCCATATTTCGGGTCTGCGTTGTCATAACCACCATCGTTATCTGTATCGTCATATCCAAATCCAGGGTCGATATTTTCATAGCCGTGATCCCCATCGAATTGTGGTTGCGCGGGATCTGAGGTTCCGCCAGATGAGCAACCCGCAAGAACGGCAGTAAGGACAAGCGCGATAAGTGATTTGTTCATGATGTTTCCTATCGTTGGGTTTGTTCTAACAGTTGATGCGCAGAAAGCGTGTCTCGAATGCCAATAAGTTTGACTTAGTTATTCTGCTACATCGCTTGAAGTGAACGATACGCAAACATGAGTGTTCAATAAATAAACTGAATCATAGTTGTCACATCACGATTGGTTATGTTTTATGTGGCTAAAAGAACGCTATTGGGGATGAGTTGTATATGGAGGGTAGGAGACTGCGGTCTGTTGTTCGCGGTAATAACCCACAAAACTCAGCACTCAATATGAAGCCAGAACAATAATACGACGTACTGTGCTTGCTTAACGCTCGATTGCTCACTACTGGCTAGTGCTTGCTCGATTTACAATTGGTTGAATAGTAAACGAATGGTCAAATATATGAAGCGTGATCTAATTAAATGAAACTAATTTGCTGTATTTAAACAATTTTATTGTTAATAGCTATATGCATCACAGAAATTATCCCTGAAGCTCATACAATCCCTCCTGTTTTCGAATGAGCGTAAATTTTTTCGTTCGAGCATTTTATATTTCCTTCGCCCAATAATATGAGGTTCCTATGTTTGGAATATTCAAACCTATGGCGCATATCGATCGCTTGTCATCAGATAAGATCGATAGCACTTACACACGATTACGATGGCAACTGTTCATCGGTATTTTTGTTGGCTATGCGGGTTACTACCTAGTCCGTAAAAACTTCAGTTTGGCAATGCCTTACTTGATTGAACAGGGTTTCAGCCGTGGTGAGCTAGGGGTGGCATTAGCAGCCGTGTCTATTGCTTACGGTTTATCTAAATTCTTAATGGGTAGCGTTTCTGACCGTTCAAACCCTCGTTATTTCCTCAGTGGTGGCTTGTTAATGTCGGCACTGGTTATGTTCTGCTTTGGTTTCATGCCTTGGGCAACGGGCAGCATCACAGCCATGTTTATTCTTCTATTCTTGAACGGTTGGTTCCAAGGTATGGGCTGGCCAGCGTGTGGACGAACCATGGTGCACTGGTGGTCACGTAAAGAGCGTGGCGAGATCGTGTCGGTATGGAACGTGGCTCACAACGTGGGTGGTGGCTTGATTGGTCCAATGTTCTTATTGGGTCTGTGGGCTTTCAACGATGATTGGCGAACCGCTTTTTATGTTCCTGCATTTTTTGCCACTCTCGTTGCTATTTTTGTTTGGTTTACGGTAAGAGATACTCCTCAGTCTTGTGGTCTACCGCCGATTGAAGAGCACAAAAACGATTACCCAGATGATTACGATAAATCTCACGAAACTGAGATGACAGCGAAAGAGATCTTCTTTAAGTACGTATTCAATAACAAACTGCTGTGGTCTATCGCAATTGCAAACGCGTTCGTTTACCTAATTCGTTATGGCGTACTGGACTGGGCTCCTGTTTACCTAAAAGAAGCGAAAGACTTCTCTGTAGATAAATCTTCTTGGGCTTACTTCTTGTATGAGTGGGCAGGTATCCCTGGCACGTTATTGTGTGGTTGGATCTCAGATAAACTATTCAAGGGCCGCCGTGCTCCAGCAGGTATTCTGTTCATGGTATTGGTGACTATCGCCGTTCTAGTTTACTGGTTTAACCCAGCAGGTAACCCAACCATTGATATGCTGGCACTGATTGCGATTGGCTTCCTAATCTACGGTCCGGTAATGCTAATTGGTCTATACGCACTTGAACTTGCACCTAAGAAAGCTGCGGGTACAGCGGCTGGCCTAACAGGTCTATTTGGTTACTTAGGTGGCGCAGTTGCAGCAAACGCAGTACTTGGCTTCATGGTTGACCATTACGGATGGGATGGTGGTTTCACTATCTTGGTGGGTGTTTGTGTAGCTTCAATCATCTGTCTGCTGTACGCGTTTGTTGGTGAACGCAAGCATCATAAAGAGAAAAGCCTTGAGCAAGAGAAAGAGGCAATAGCTTAATCATTCTTTAACTCAACAGCATCATACTAATAATTAAACGAGGCAGGGATAACCTGCCTCTATTTTATCAAGGAATAGAACAATGAAAACAACGTCACTGTCCCTGACGCTATTGGCTCTCAGCTTATCGGCTAACGCATTGGCCGATCCTTTGGTTATTGCTCACCGAGGCGCATCTGGTTACTTACCTGAGCACACTCTGCCTGCTAAGGCTCTTGCGTATGCAATGAAGCCAGACTACATCGAACAAGATGTTGTGATGACCAAAGACGACCAACTTGTCGTGCTTCACGATCATTATCTAGATCGCGTTACCGATGTTGCAGAGCGCTTTCCTGACCGTGCGCGTGAAGATGGGCGCTACTACGCGATAGATTTTACACTCGCTGAGATCAAATCATTAAGAGTGACGGAAGGCTTTAAGCTTGATGAGCAAGGGAACAAAGTCGCAGGTTACCCAACACGCTTCCCAATGTGGCAGTCTGATTTCCGAGTACCAACGTTTGCAGAAGAAATCGAAATGATCCAAGGCTTGAATAAGACCCTTGGTTATGACGTTGGTATCTACCCAGAAATCAAAGCACCTTGGTTCCACCGTCATGAAGGGAAAGACATTTCTAAAGCGGTACTGGCTACCTTGCATCAATATGGTTACCTATCTAAATCCGATAAGGTCTACTTGCAGTGTTTCGATGCAAACGAACTAAAACGTATTAACGACGAACTTATGCCTGCGATGGAAATGGACCTTAAGCTTGTTCAGTTAATGGCCTATACGGACTGGAATGAAACCATGACTTACAAAGGCGATGTAGCGACACCTTATAGTTATGATTGGATGTTCGAGAAAGAAGGCATGGCAAAAGTGGCGACTTATGCTGACGGTATTGGTCCTTGGAAACCTATGCTGGTGGACGATGCATCAACCAAAGACAACATCATCATTAAGCCATTGATGAAATCAGCGAAAGACGCAGGCTTAGATGTTCACCCATATACATTCCGCGCTGATCCAGGGCGAATTCCAGGTTATGGTGATAACTTCGATGGTATGTTGGACGTGTTTTATAACCAAGTGAAAGTCGACGGTGTGTTTACCGACTTCCCAGACAAAGCGGTAGACTTCTTAAACCGTTAATTGGTTAAACCACAATAAAAATACAAAGAGTTAAAAGCACTGCCTGAAGGTGTTTTTAGCTCTTTTTTTGATCTAACAACCCTGCATTAAATCTACTCTCTTAGCACACACTTTAGTGGTTACTTGGTTTACACCGTTTATACTCCTTGATAGGTTACGCGCAATGCAGCCAGTTGCTCAACATTAAGTGCTTCTGGTTGAAACGAATATTGAAAACGGACACATCATGGAAGAAAGAAGCAAAGCCTACCTAGATAGTTATCTCAATTCACTGCCAGCTGAAGTTGCCAAACAATACACCTCATTCAGTGCCGACTATTACTGTGCGGATGAATACAACGCCAATCTATGCGCGCAGCTGATACTGAAAGGTGAAAAGCAAGCCTCGTGCAGCTTGGAGTATTGGTACAGCCATGAAGGCGAAACCATGCCCGTTGTTGGACACTTGCAGGTGGTCACTGATTGGAACGGCGTACCTGTCTGTATTGTTGAACTTACCTCGGTGTCATTGTGCCCATATAACCAGGTGACGGCTGAGTTTGCTGCCGCTGAAGGCGAGGGTGATAAAACGTTGGCATGGTGGCGAGAAGCCCATTGGAACTTTTTCTCTCGTGAGTGTGAAGAGCTAAAGATCACGCCAAGTGAAGACATGATGTTGGTGCTTGAGCGTTTCAAAGTCGTCTATCAATAATTGGTTTGATCTATACAGAGTGTTACAAGTTAAATGAATCTTAACCCGTGGCATTTAACGCTTAAAAATAGCAAAGCAATTGAACAAGGAGTGTGTAGTGAAAATTGCGATATTGGATGATTATCAAAATGCAGTAAAAAGCCTCGAGTGTTACTGTAAGTTAGAACAACATGACGTCACCGTATTCACCGAGACCTATCCAGAAAATGAACTAGCGTTGAAGCTATACGATTTTGAGGTGCTTGTGCTCATCCGCGAGCGTACCAAAATCACGGAGTCGCTGCTATCTAAACTGCAAAACCTAAAAGTGATCAGCCAAACCGGAAAAGTCAGTAATCACATCGATCCACAATTGTGCGAACGTTTCGGTGTGAAAGTACTAGAAGGACGAGGTTCACCTGTCGCGCCCTCTGAGCTATGTTGGGCATTGATTATGGCGGCATCTCGCCACATTCCTACTTACGCTTCAAACCTTAAACAGAACCAATGGCAAGATTCAGGTGTACTCGGTTTAGGCAGAACGCTAAGGGGCCTAAAGCTTGGCATTTGGGGCTATGGAAAAATTGGGCGCTGCATCGCGCAATATGCCAAAGCATTCGGGATGGATGTCATGGTGTGGGGTAGCCAAAATTCGCGAGAACAAGCACAAGCCGATGGATTTGAGGCGGCAGCAACTAAGCAGGGATTTTTCGAGCGTGTTGACGTACTCTCATTACACCTCCGTTTAAACAGTGTCACTAAAGGCTGTGTTACTGCTAATGACCTCAGCGTAATGAAACCTGATTCGCTATTCGTGAATATCAGCCGTGCGGAGTTAGTCGAGCCTAATGCGTTATTTAATGAACTCACAAAGGTACCAAGCAAACGAGCAGCAATTGATGTGTTTGATATTGAACCTGCGACGCCGAATAACGAACCTCTGTTATCTCTACCAAACGTGACTGCAACGCCGCATTTGGGCTACGTTGAACAAAATAGTTACGAACTCTACTTTGATATCGCTTTTGATAACATTCTGGCCTGTCAAAAAGGTGGCATATAGAGTTAGAATCTGCCAAAACAAAAAAAGGTAGAGAAAGTATGAACTTAACAGTCAGACAAGTCGTAGTAAGCGATGCTCAAGGCATAATTGACGTGCTGAATCCAATTATCACTGAAGCGCGTTACACTATCTTGGATAAGACGTTTACGGTCGAAGAAGAAGAGGCATTTATTGAGTCATTTCCAGAGCGAGGTGTATTCAGTGTCGCTGTCAATGAAACGACTGGTGACCTGCTTGGTTTTCAAAACGTAGAGCCATTTGCCTCATATACAAAAGCCTTTGACCACGTGGGTATTATTGGGACTTATGTTGACGCAAACAGCCGTGGGCAAGGCGTTGCAAAACAGTTATTTGAACATACATTCGAGGTCGCAAAAGCCAAAGGCTACGAAAAGCTTTTTGCCTATGTTCTAGCCGATAACGAACGCGCATTAGCGGCTTACCTCAAACAGGGTTTTGAAACTGTCGGGATTGCAAAGAAACACGCCAAGATTGGTGATCAGTACTTTGACGAGATTCTTATCGAGAAATTCTTATAAGTACCGCAAAACATTCGTAACATCATCGGTGCAGGAGGCATGATGAGCAGAGGTACAAAATCAACGGTTGCAATCAAGCTGACCAAAACCGTCTTATTTGATTGGGGCAACACTTTAATGATCGATTTTCCAGACGCACAAGGGAAAATGTGTGACTGGGAAACCGTAAAAGAAGTGAGTGGAGCACAAGCTTTACTCGCTGAATTGTCCAAGCATCACAACATCTACATCGCTACAAATGCGGCCGATTCCAGCAAAACTGACATCATCCGCGCGTTTGAGCGAGTTGGCCTGTCGAAATACATTGATGGTTACTTCTGTAAGGCGAGTATTGGCTTATCTAAATACGAACCGGGCTTCTATCCTGCGATCATCTCGCAACTCGGGATAAAGCCACAAGAGGTCACCATGATTGGCGATACCCTAGAGAAAGATATCTACCCTGCGCTTGAGGCTGGCCTGCAGGCTGTTTGGCTCAACACAGAAGGCGATATTGCAGATACAATCTTACCTATTGTTGAGGTTCAAAACCTAATCGGACTGCTGGAGTTATGCAATGGATGATCATTCAGAGATTTGGCGCCAGTATTATCAAAAAGCCTTAGATAAGCCTCATTCAAAAAGAACAGAATTCGCTATGAAGCTGAACGAGTCACGCTTAAATGTCGCGATTGATTGCGGTTGTGGTACAGGAAGTGACATTGCGTTTTTAGAGCAGCAAGGCCACCAAGTTTATGGCTTCGACGTTAATCCTGACTCAATATCGATATGTCGAGACAGGTTCGGCCAAAAAGCTTTGGTCGAGATATCTCAAAGCACATTTGAACATTATGATTATCCCAAAGCCGGGCTAGTGATTGCGAACTCCAGCCTATTTTTTGCTGAGCCAAATCAGTTCGATCAGACGTGGCAGCGAATCATCGATAGCATTGAAATCGGTGGTGTATTTGCGGGCGACTTCATGGGGGTAGATGATAGTTGGGCTTATGGTTACCGAACCTCTACAACGCCTCTCACAAAGGCAAAAGTACTGAGTCTATTTGATGCGTTCGAAGTTATCCGTTTTCACGAGCGAGACGAACAAGCGCTTACATCATTAGGCAAGATGAAGCATTGGCATACTTACTCTGTTGTGGCGATTAAGCGACGTTCAACCTAGTAACGTTAAACTAAAATTTTCTGTGCGTTCATTTTGAAAGCAACCTCTCATTTGTTGTCTAATTAATACTCTAAGCTAAGCCTATTTTTCAAATAGAAGGGCTAGGTTATGAGTATCGAACGTCATGGAATATCGGTTGGAATTGAGCGTGTTAGCGGCGAAACCATCATCGTGTTCAAAGCGAAAGGGAAACTAACGCACGACGACTATCAAGCGATGATACCTATCTTAAAAACCACCATAAAAGAGATCGATTCATCAGCATTAAAGATGATGGTCGATATCTCAACGCTGACGGGGTGGGGATTACGCGCCGCATGGGATGATTTCAAACTCGGGCTAGAGCTCAACTCCAAGATAGACAAGATCGCTATTTGTGGTGATAAAAGTTGGCAAGAACTGGCATCCAAAGTGGGTAGCTGGTTTGTGTCTGGTGACATCAAATCATTCGAAGATCACGACTCTGCCATAGATTGGCTTGTTGATTAGGTCCATCACATCTTATTTCAAGTGACAGCTGGTGGTAAGTGTTTACCTTTAACGAACCACCAGCTGTCATTCATCGACTCCCAACGTCATTATTTATGTAATTCAATAGAATATGCTGACGGCTGTAGGTAACATATCGCCCATGCGATATCGTCGCTTTAATTAGAATAAGAAGCAAAATAACAAGGTCTAACAACATGAATAAGGTAATTGATAAGCTCGCTTGGATATTCATTCGAGATGGCAAGCTGCTGATGGTGAGATCAAAAGGCAAAGAACTATTTTACTTACCGGGTGGAAAACGCGAAGCGGGTGAAAGTGATGAGCAAGCATTGCTTCGTGAAATCAAAGAAGAGATTTCAGTCGATTTAGTACCTGATTCAATCAAATACGTTGAGACGTTTACTGGCCAGGCTGATGGCAAAGCGGAAGGTGTTTCTGTGCAATTGACTTGTTACGCTGCTGATTACAAGGGCGAATTATCTCCAGACGCTGAAATCGAAGAGCTTAAGTTTGTAGATAGCAATGACAGAGAAGTATGTTCATTGGCGGCACTGGTTGCGCTAGATTGGTTAGAAGAGAATCAATACTTGTCGTAATAACAAGATAAGCTATCCAAAAGATCACAATTATGAAAAGCTTGAAGGGCGACTTCCTTTCATTAAAATGTCGAGTCTTCTTTGAGCTTTTTTCGTATCTTGCAGATCCACCACTTCAATCATCTCACACTCATCCCTGACCATTTCATTGATTAGGCTAGGGTAGTGTCGGCAATCCTCTGGGCGGTCTAAGTAAATACTGCAGGTGTATTTTGCTTGAGCATTTGTGTCTTTATTGGGCACGAGTTCTAGAAACGGGCAACGAGTTAAACGCTCACCAGATTGAGGATCGAACCAAATCTCACCACCACGAACATGTTCAAAGATGTCTGGGTTGAACAGTTCCCACAAGTCAATCTCTTCTTGAGTCGCGGCGAGGTCGCCATCTCCATATTTGATGCAGCATTTTCCGCATTGATTACAATCTTTCATTTGTGGCTTCTTAGTTAGCTAACTCTTGTAATGTTACCACTGATACGCGTGGCACGTTGATTTTGTTGTCCAGAGCTTAGAAATAGCGCGAGACGCAAACAAGCATTGGCAAAGTGAACCGACGCACCGCCATAAACAGTGATACAATTTGGCTTCATAAGTGATTAATATAAAGGCTCCAAATGAGAACGATCTACACCACTGAAGGCGACATTAACGCAAAGAAACAGAAAGACGCTTATCCAAAACTGGCGTTATGTGAAAACTGTGTGCGTGACTATGTGGTGATTGAGCAAGGTGAGCGCACTTACAAGCCTTGTGCTAAATGTGGTGCCGACGACTAATGCGCCTCGATAAATACCTTTGTAAAAGCACAGACCTCACTAAGTCAGAAGCGATTGAAAGAATTCATAATGGTGAGGTTAGTGTAAACAGTGAATTTGTGCTCGATGAATCCACTCAAGTACACGAAAGTAATACCATCTTGCTGAATGGCGACGCATTAACGCTACGCGCGTTTCGTTATATCTTGATGCACAAGCCAGCAGGGACCATCTGTTCCAATATCGACGAAGTGTATCCATCTCTTTTCAATTATTTAGAGTTAGATAAAGTGTCTGAACTGCACATCGCAGGGCGTTTAGATGCTGATACCACAGGATTAGTGTTAATCACCGATGATGGTCGTTGGTCTTTCAATATCACATTGCCCACGAAGTCGTGTAAAAAGGTGTACCGCGTGACATTGTCACGAGATATTAAAGACGATGTCGCTGATAAGTTCAAAGCAGGGGTTCCGCTGCAAGGTGAGAAGAACCTTACGCGCCCCGCAGAACTAGAAGTAATTAGCCCCAAAGAAGTGCTCTTAACCATCACCGAGGGTAAGTTTCATCAAGTTAAGCGAATGTTTGCTGCTGTTGGTAACCGAGTGGTTGGACTACATAGAGAACAAATAGGCGACGTCCGTTTAGATGTTGAAGAAGGTCACTGGCGTTACCTCACTGAAGATGAAGTTAGCTCTTTCGGCCAGTAACCTAAAACAAATTTAAGCATAATGCACAAAGCTCAGCGATACTTCTGAGCTTCAAAACAGAAGGAATTGTTTATCATGGAAAACCTCAAAGTCACTGAAATAAAATCGTTTGTGCCCGCAAAAGATTTCGACCTATCTAAGCGATTTTACCAAGCTCTGGGGTTTGAACTCATGTCTGAGTTCCATGATATCGCTTATTTTCGTCACGGTGATTATGCATTCCTTTTACAAGATTTTTACGAACCTGCGCACTGTCACAATTACATGATGCACTTGCTCGTAGAAGACGTAAAAAGTTGGTATCAGCACGTACAAAACTCTAATGTAATGGCGGAATTTGAAGTAACCGTTACCGAGGTTGTTGAGCAGCCTTGGGGAATGCTTGAGTTTTGTGTCACTGACCCAAGTGGCGTTCTTTGGCGTGTTGCCGAGAACATAAAGCCGTGTAACTCGTAACTTGTTTTAAGGCCAGTGAAACGCTTCAAATTATCCATATGTCGCTTTATTTATGCCGGTCTTCGGTAATTATCAAATAGGTTCAAACATGGATAAAAAGGCAAAAATGCACAGCCAAGACGTTTATTACTGTGATGACGTCGATCTGGTCGCCGAGCAAACGCAATGCTTAGAAGTGCTGTACGATTTCAACCACACTCGCCCGAGTGAGGGTAAAAAACGCCAACAAATTATGAAGCAACTGTTCGCAGAAGTCGGCGAGGGTTGTTACATAGAGCCACCACTGCACGCTAACTGGGGCCGTCACACTCATTTAGGTAACAACGTATACGTAAACTTCAACCTAACGCTTGTTGACGACACTGACGTATTCATCGGTGATAACGTAATGATTGCACCTAACGTAACCATCGCGACAGGCACACATCCCATCAGCCCAGAACTCAGGCTCAAAGCCGCGCAGTTCAATGTTCCTGTCCGTATCTGTAACAACGTATGGCTTGGCGCGCACACGGTTGTGTTACCGGGCGTTACCATCGGTGAAAACTCGGTTATCGGAGCGGGCAGTATAGTCACTAAAGACATCCCAGCCAATGTGGTGGCCGTTGGTAACCCTTGCAAAGTAGTGAGAGAAATCAACGAACGCGACCGAGAGTACTACCACAAAGACCGCCGTATTCCAGAAGAGCTGAAGTAAGCTATCATGTTCAGACTTTTAATGTGGGGTTTGGTCATGCTGGAGACAAAGATTCCGCATTTTCTCTCACGCCAACTCTAGCTGTGATATAAGTCGTTGTTATATAATGGCTAGGTTGCATATGAGATGTAAACGGTAGAAACTAAACAGAGTTTTTCTGTCTAATAGAGCCGTTATGCAAATGAGGAAATGAATGGATATTTTAGAACGAGTTAAATATGTATTGAGCGAGGAAGCTAAAGCTATCCAGTCTGTTCACGTGAGCGATTCTTACAAAGACGTTGTTAAACTCATGGCAAACTGTCAGAGTAAAATTGTAACAACAGGCATTGGAAAAGCTGGGCATATCGCCCATAAATTTTCAGCCACATTAAGTTCAACCGGTTCTCCGTCAGTATTTCTTCATCCCGCAGAGGCTGCTCATGGTGATTTAGGAATCATTAGTCCAAGTGATATTTTAATAGCATTTTCCACGAGCGGAAAGTCGCGATAGGTAATCGAAATTCTAGAACTGGCACGTCACTTAGGAGTCACGCATATCATTGGTGTAACCTCTCATCCAGACTCAGAGTTAAGGCAACATTGTGAATATGTATTAGACATGGGAACTCACAAAGAAGCTTGCCCACTTGATCTCACCCCAACAACTACGATTGCCGTGATGCTTGCAATCAGCGATGCAATTGCGATCTCAGTAATGGAGGTTAATGAATTCACTAAAGAACAATATGGTTTAAGACATCACGGCGGTTACTTGGGTAGGAAGGCTCGCACGGACAACGAGTCACATTAGCAATAACATTGCTGTTTAAGATTGATTCGTAATGCTTGGCATTTTTATAATGCTTTGGTTTCAGTGTTTAAGGTGGCTTCGGTATTGCGTTGCTCGCACTTTAACAGTGAGCTATTGTGTTCAACAGGTCTCACTAATGGAAACTAAGAAAACATGATACGTAATTTCTACACTTGCGATAAAGAAGTCGACCAAAATAGCCATGATGGAGAAGGTTCAATAGATATTTATCGTGCATTCAGACGTAAAGATTTTTCAGGAGCTTGGGACTTTGCCATCAGAGTTGTACTGCCACCGGGAAGCTCCATGGGAGAGTATACTCATGGTGATGATGAAGAAATGTATATTATTTTAAAAGGTGAAGGGACCATGACTATCGAGGGAGAGCCTAGAAAAGTAACTTCTGGAGATATGATTGTGAATAAACCTCACGGTACACATGGCTTGGTGAATACGTCTGACTCGGAAATCGAATTACTCATTATCCAAGCAAGTTTAAAGTAAATCACCACAAAAAATCGCTTAACAGGAGTTCCTAACGTTTGGCCACTTTCATTTAAATCAGCTCTAGTGTTTGAGGGAAAGATTTTAAGTTGGGTGGTATAGCGTTCTCGCCCGTCAACCATGCTTTAAATGAAAAAGGACATTTATGATCACAACAAAGAACCTAATACTCACCCCAGTTAGTTACTGCGATTTAGATATATACTCCCAAATATTAGGCTCAGATGAGTTGACAAAGTTTCTTCCAAAAGGACGTGCATATTCGGATGAAGAAATTCAGTCACACCTAACAAATCGAGTTAAGCATTGGGAGCATGGGTTTGGCTCTTATGTAATCAGCCTCAAAAATGAACTTAAAACTAAAATAGGTTACGTCGGAGTTGAGTTCTGTGAAAATTCAGAATTTAGTGATATTAGATACGCTTTAGTTCCTTGTCACCAAGGGCAAGGATATGTTTTTGAGGCAGCGTATACAGTTCTGGAACAAACTTTCCGGGTAGGTAAGCATTCAAAAATATATGGGGTAGCATTGAAAGAAAACTTGCCTTCTTTAACAATAATTAGAAAGTTAGGTATGACAGCTGAGCCAACTGTTAACCTTTACGGTGATGTCGATAATCTGGAGACATATGCAATCGAAAAATTCATATAACCAAGCGTTCAGAATTGACTCACAACGCTTGGCTTTTTTGCTGTGCGTTGAGTTTAGTTATTACGGCGGTTTGCAGCCGCTTAGGTGTTACGTTGCTCACCCTTAACAGGGCTACATGGATTCCCCCGGTTGTCAAACATCCGCTAAACTTATGTTGATGGGTTTTGGACTGCCGCTCTACATTCGGCCTACTTATCGACGATTCGCATACGTCGTGGCCCTGATGACTTGCGCGACTGCGGTGCCTTATTCGTTAGATGACATCTAGTGTGTCCGCCGCATTAACAGGCTTTCCGCAAGTGGTCTTAACCTATCTCCATCATTAGCGTCTGCAATGACCCGGTGGGTTTAACTCTTTATGCTGCTTAAGTGTCTACTTAAGCAGCATAGTTTTCATATTCTGTTTGATTGTGTAAAAGCGACCATATAATTCGTGCGTTCTTCGCGGCAAGTGCCACTATCGCTCGATTCATTCCTCTGCGCTCTAGAACGCCTCGACACCACTGACTTAACTTATCTTGCTTGTCGCCAAGGTTGGCAATCACGGTCCTTGCCCCGTGAACTAATAGTGTTCGCAAATATTTGTCGCCGTGTTTGGTTATCCGGCCTAAACGAGGCTTTCCTCCTGTGGAATATTGCTTTGGTACTAAGCCTAGCCATGCAGAAAAATCACGGCTTTTATCAAATTGAGTGCCATTACCTATCGAAGCGAGTATCGCAGTCGCGGTCTGAGGACCAATGCCCCGAACCTTCATCACTCGTTTAACATTAGTGCTGACCTTAGCAAAAGAATCGAAGACTTGCTCAGTATCGGCGATACGTTGATTGAGTTCGTCAAGGTGATGATAAGCATCGGCTATCACCGTTCTTGCGAGGTGTGGCAGTTCATTTTCTGCATCTTCGAGCATTAAGGGAACCTGTTTCATCAATGAAGAGCGACCAACAGGAATGATTAATCCGAATTCTGAAAGCAGGGCACGCATGCGATTCATAAGCGCGGTGCGTTCACGAACCCAATGTTCTCTCATTCTATGTACCGATAGTATGGCTTGTTACTCGGGGGATTTTACGGGCACAAAGCGAGTTGATGGGCGCTGAACAGCTTCGCATATGGCAACAGCATCATTAAGGTCGTTCTTTCCCTTAGTTCGATAAGGAACTACGTATTTAACGGCCATAATACGTGCGTCGTGACCCAGTTTATTGAGTGTTCTTGCCCAATAATGTGCACCACCACACGCTTCAACACCTATACGCATGAGTGGAATATTTGCTATTGTAGTCAGCAGTTTAGAGCGAGTTACTGACTTATGAAGTATGACCTTACCGTTTTGGTCTACGGCATGAAGACTAAAGTGGTTTTTGGCTAGGTCGATACCGCAGAAATAAGAATAATTAGACATGGTGCCTCCGGTGCAATTAAGTACCACATAAGTGTGGCAGATCCTCGGTAGGGGGAATCCATGTCATTCGTTATGTATTTTGAACAGTAGTTTAGTGATAACTGACTAACTTATGTTGGAGCTAATATCAATGCTACTAGATACGAGTAAAAGTATGATTCGTAGTGTTAAGAGAATCTGTGGGTCACACTATGCGCCTGGAGTTCTCATAGCCATTTTTATTATGTCGACAAGTGTTGTAGAAAATAGAGTTATTGAGGGTCCATACACTGATAACGATGTGTTACACCATAAAGCTGAAGTAACAGGTAAGCATGGTGCAGCTGGTCGTGGATTAACTTATCAAATTATTTTCGATAAAGAATACAAGTACGATATTAAAGTTCAAGGGTATAACTTTAACTCAATAAATCATGACTATTCTCTAGGCTATGGTTCACGTAAAGATACAAAAAATCTGAGTGTTGGGCTGGTTAAAACGCATGTAGATAATATCTATTATACTGTTTATGTTAAGGCTGGGGATGAAGTTCTTCTTTCGAGTTCTGATGGCCTTCATAAGATAAATAAATTTAATGTCGAACAAGTTAAATGGCACTTTTACTCAAGTCTTTTGGCATTTGCTTTTCTTTCTCTATTCTTTAGGTTTCTAAGGAAGTAGTGTCCGAAATTCTCTATATAGAGTTTGCTACAAAAATTGTGCACCCCAAATACATAATAAACTGTACAAAATTGATTCGCAATGCGTGGTACTTTTACTATATGTTGGTTTAAGTGTTTAGGGTGGTATGCGGGAGCTTCGGTATAGCGTTACTCACATATATGGTCTCCCCCAGTTTTGCAAGCCAGCAGTATGATTAAAAGCGCAGGTTAACTTCCATATATACGGCCTGTTTAACGGCTATTGCCTTGGCCAAGATGAGGAAGTCGAACACGAAGTCCTAATCACCTTATCGACTTTATAAGACAGTGTGAGCATAAGGTTTTCAACGTGTAGGATTTATCCTGTTATTCATCTTACTACGTACTTTGCAAAGGGTTGGTGATTCTCATTAGCTTTGTGTTGGTCGATACTCTTCATTTTTAGTGATAACTGCCCACGCTATGCGCATGAGTTTGTTTGCTAAAGCGACAGCGGCTCTGTTTGGTCCTCGTCGCTCTTGAAGTTCAAGCATCCACTTGCTGAGAT
>AAZW01000083.1 GCA_000169995.1 Vibrionales bacterium SWAT-3
GCTAAGCAGCTTTTTGCTTTCTGTTTTACGAGCGTTCGCATTTTTAGTACCCATCACAACCGCAACTAGGCGCATTTTGCCTTCTGTTGCTGAGCTTACTAGGCTGTAACCTGCATTGCTTGTGTGACCTGTTTTGATGCCATCAACGTTCATGCTCTTATCCCACAACAGACCATTACGGTTGTATTGGGTGATGCCGTTGTAAGTGAATTTTTTCTGTGAGTAGATACGGTACTCATCAGGAACGTCACGAATTAGCGCCTGACCAAGCAGTGCCATATCGTAAGGCGTTGAGTATAGGTTCGGGTTGTCTAGACCGTGCACGTTAGCAAAGTGCGTGTCTTTCATGCCGATCGAGCTTGCCCATGCGTTCATTAGGTCAACGAATGCGTCTTCTGATCCAGCAATGTGCTCAGCCATTGCAACACAAGCATCGTTACCTGATTGAATGATGATACCGCGGTTCAGTTCTTCAACTTTAACCGTTGTGCCAACTTCAACGAACATTTTAGATGAGTCTGGGAAGTTTTTAGCCCAAGCATTTTCACTGATTACAACATCGTCGTTTAGGTTGATGTTACCACGCTCAAGTTCTTGACCGATTACGTAGCTCGTCATCATCTTGGTTAAACTTGCTGGAGAAAGTTGAGTATTCATCTCTTTCTCTGCTAGTACTTTGCCTGAATGGTAATCCATCAGAACAAAACCTTTAGCGGCGATTTGTGGTGCATCAGGAACAACAATTGGAGCAGCGAATGACGATGTAGCTATTGTTGCTGAAAGCGCAACAGAAGTAGCAAAAATCGTTTTAACAAGTTTATTAGATTTAATCATTTTGAATGCAATTATTTGGTGAACTATTCATATCTTACCAGAATCACTCTGTCACACCAGAGCGCTGATTACCAGAGGTTACTGTCAGATTAATTAGCGAGTTAGCGTGTGTTTCTTGATATAAGCAGAAGGGTAACCGATCAGCTTAACCTGTTCTAATTTCTCTTGAGTCAGAGCATAGTCATGAAATGGCCCAAGCATCAGTCGGTATTGACCATCATTTGGCTGCAAGAAGCTTGCTACTGCTAGCTTTTCGCTGAGATCTTTGGCTAACTTCTCCGTTCTGTCTTCATGTTGCGATGTCGCGACTTGAATAATAAATTGTGGCAAAGCCGCCTTCTTTTTAGCGTCAGTTGGCATTGCAACTTTGATTACTTCAATCTCAACATTTGCGGTCCCTGTCCTTAAGACATCAAGCTTGTAAGCCGCCGCATAACTGAGGTCAATGATTCGCCCTTCATGGAATGGGCCGCGATCATTAATACGCACAATCGTTGTTTTGTTGTTGTCGGTATTAGTGACTTTGACATAACTTGGAATCGGCAATGTTTTGTGCGCTGCTGACATCGAATACATGTCGTAAATCTCGCCGTTAGACGTCAAATGACCATGAAATTTTTTGCCATACCAAGACGCTTTGCCTTTCTCGGTGAAGCCTTCGGTTTCTTTTACGATTTTGTAATCTTCACCACGCAGAGTGTAGTCACTGTTACCGCCTAGGCTGTATGGCTCATATTGAGGGTGCGCGTCCTCTAGATGCTCGACCGAGATAGGGGCATCAGGCGCGATATCTGAATCGATATCGTAGCGACCAGTTGGTTTCTGAGAAGCACAGCCATTGATTAAGATCGCTAAGCCCAGAATTGAGACTACTTTTTTGATTGGCAGCTCATCAACCAAGGATGCTTTTTTTGAAAACGTTGTAATAGACATCGATTAGGTCGCCTTTGAGAATGCTTTTCTATGTGTGTGGATCGACATTAAAATACCAAAACCAGCCATTAGGGTAACCATAGAGGTACCGCCATAGCTCACTAAAGGAAGAGGTACACCTACAACCGGTAGAATGCCACTTACCATGCCAATATTTACAAAAATATAAACGAAGAAGCTCAGTACAATACTGCCTCCCATCATTCGACCAAAGGCCGTTTGCGCTTGGCTTGCTAAGTACAAACCACGTCCAATAATGAATAGGTAGATCGCAAGTAAGAACAAGATACCTATCATGCCCCATTCTTCAGCGATAACCGCAAAGATGAAGTCAGTATGGCGCTCTGGAATGAACTCTAGTTGAGATTGAGTCCCTTGTAGCCAGCCTTTTCCGGAGATACCGCCTGAACCTATCGCAATCTTACTTTGAATGATGTGGTAACCCGCACCTAATGGATCGGATTCAGGATCAAAAAGGGTTCTCACACGCACCTTTTGGTATTCACGCATTAAAAAGAACCACAGAATTGGGATAAATGCGCCTAAGGCGACAGCAGCACTGGCAATTATCTTCCAGCTAATACCTGCTAGGAATATCACGAAGATACCCGATGCTGCGATGAGGATAGAAGTACCTAAATCGGGCTGCTTGGCGATCAGAATAGTCGGTACAAATACCATAACCAGCGAGATTGCCAAGGTTTGGAATGTCGGTGGTAGTGAACGCTTACCAATAAACCTCGCTAGCATCAAAGGCACGGCGAGCTTTAAGAGCTCTGAGGGCTGGAATCGGACAAAACCAAAATTCAGCCAACGCTGTGCACCTTTAGAGGCTTCGCCAAAGAAGAGTACGCCTAATAGCAGAATAACGCCGCCAGCGAATAGCACCGGGGCTAAAGTCTCGTAGGTACGTGGCGATATCTGGGCTAAGAAGATCATAACGCCCAAAGACAGTGCCATACGCATCGCCTGGCGATCCATCATCGCTAGGCTCTGTCCACTCGCGCTGTACATGATTAATAAGGCAAAGCCCATTAAAACTAGAATGCCGAGTAAGAGTGGCAGATCGATATGGAGCCTTTCAAATAAGGCTCTGTTTCGTCCTGTTAAAGGATCAAGTTTCATTATTTTATTGGCTCGCTTTGATAATCTTCTGCAAGGATAATGTGGTCTAGAATTCGTCGTACTACTGGGCCGCCATTCGATGAACCACCGCCAGCATTTTCGAGAACGATAGTGACAACGGCCTCTGGAGCTTCAAGTGGTGCATAGCCAGTAAACAATGCGTGGTCACGTAGGTGCTCAGCGATTTCATCGGCGTTGTACTCTTCATCTTCTTTCAGGCCAAAGACTTGTGCTGTACCTGACTTACCTGCGGTAACGTAAGACATATTTTGGAATGAGCGTCTGGCTGTCCCTTTTTTACCGTGGTTAGCCAGCTTCATACCTTCTTGAGCGATATCCCAGTACTTCTTCTTAACCCCTGTGAGTGGCGGGTAAGTTTCTATGTCCGACATAACTTGCTCGTCGAATGGGTGACCGTTTTCAATGGTGGCACGTAATAGATGAGGTGCTGTTACCTCGCCCTTATTGACCAGTACAGAGGTCGCTTTTGCAATCTGCATTGGTGTGGCTGTCCAGTAGCCTTGACCGATACCTACAGGGATTGTGTCACCTTGGTACCATGGCACACGGTGTCTGGCCATTTTCCAGTCTCGGGTTGGCATATTGGCTTTACTTTCTTCGTAAATATCGATGCCCGTGTAATCGCCAAATCCAAACATCATCATCCATTTGGATATGCGGTCTATACCTAGGTCATAAGCGATCTGGTAGAAGAAAGTGTCCACCGATTCTTCGATGGCTTTGACGATGTCGACTTTACCGTGTCCCCAACGTAACCAATCTCGGAATGGCCGAGTTTTAGAGTTCGGGATCTTCCAGTAGCCAGGGTCGTTACGTGTGGTATTCGGTGTGATGACACCTTCTTGTAAAGCTGCAACGGCCATGAAGGGTTTGATCGTTGATGCTGGTGGATAGATGCCAAGTGTGGTTCGGTTTACTAGAGGGCGGTTCTTATCCTGAAGCAGTGCGTTATAACCTTTAGAGGAAATGCCATGCACGAACGCATTAGGGTCATAGCTCGGGCTTGAAACCATCGCTAATACGCCGTTATCTTTTGGATCCAATACAACTGCTGAGCCACGGCGTCCATCTAGTAGCTTATGAACGTAAAGCTGAAGGTTGATATCTAGGTTCAGTACTATATCTTTACCCGGAACAGAAGGAACAAATTTTAGCGTGCGGATAACTCGCCCGCGGCTGTTGACTTCAACTTCTTGATAGCCGGCTGTGCCGTGTAGCAAATATTCGTAATAGCGTTCGATACCGAGCTTACCGATATCACGGGTAGCTTGGTAATTGGCGTCTTTTTCTTCTCGTACCAATCGCTGCATGTCACGGTCGTTGATACGAGAGACATAACCGATAACGTGGGTAAGCACATCACCGTAAGGGTAAAAGCGCTTTAAGGTACCTGTAACTTCAACACCTGGGAATTTGTGTTGATTTACCGAGAAGACAGCTACCTGTTCTTCTGTCAACTGATTAAGAATGGGTACTGATTTAAAGCGTCGTGAATTACGGCGCTCACGGTTAAATCGTTCAATACGCTCTGGTGGGATCTCAATTAACTCTTGTAGACGGACAAGTGTATCGTCCATATTTTTAATTTTTTCTGGTGTGATATCTAGGTTGAAAACTGGGCGGTTCTCGGCAAGAAGTACACCGTTTCGATCGTAAATCAAACCGCGGTTTGGTGCGATTGGCACTACCTTAATACGGTTGTCGTTAGAGCGAGTTTTATAGTCTTGATATTGGTTGACCTGAATGTTGTACAGGTTAACAACCAACAAGGACATCATGACTATGATGCCTGCAAACGCAACAAAAGCACGGCTAGTAAATAATCGTGCTTCTGCTTTGTAATCACGGATTTGGCTACGTTTACGTAACATTAACGCTTATTCTCGATGATAAGGGTGGTTAGCAGTGATGCTCCAAGCTCGATACAAGCTTTCAGCCATGATAACGCGTACTAATGGGTGAGGGAGAGTAAGCGCAGACAGAGACCAACTTTGGTCCGCGGCCGCTTTACATGCCGGTGCTAATCCTTCAGGCCCGCCAATCAGGATAGAAACATCACGTCCATCCAACTTCCAGCTTTCCAATTGCTCAGCAAGTTGTGGTGTGTCCCATTTTCTTCCAGGGATATCTAGAGTCACAATTCGGTTGCCTTTTGGCACCGCAGCCAACATGGCTTCGCCTTCTTTTTGAAGAATACGAGCGATATCAGCGTTCTTACCACGCTTACCTGCCGTGATTTCAACGAGTTCTAACGGCATGTCGTGAGGGAAGCGGCGTTTATATTCGTTAAACCCTTCTTCAACCCACTTCGGCATTTTCGTGCCAACCGCGATTAACTGGATCTTCAACGTTTAGCCCCAAAGTTTTTCTAGTTGGTACAGTTCACGATGCTCTTCTTGCATAACGTGAAGCATGCTTGTGCCCATATCTAGTACAACCCATTCGCCTTCTTGCTGGCCGTCCATACCAAGTGGTTCAAGACCGGCTTTCTTTACTTCGTCAGCAACATGCTGAGCAATTGAAGCTACGTGGCGCTTAGAAGTACCAGTACAAACGATCATGTAATCCGTCACACTTGATTTGCCTTCTACATCGATGGTCACAATAGATTCTGCTTTCATGTCGTCAGCTTTGTCTGCAAGAAAGTCTTTTAGTTCTTCACGTAACACTGGGTGTTCCTTAAATCTGAATTTGGTTCTACTAAGATCATAACACGCTTTTATGCGTGAGATGGTATTGAAGCTGAAGGGATACAAAACTCAACGCTCAACTGATGGATTAGTGGCCAAGGCGACTGCTCATACTGCGTTTTTGTTATCAATTCTGCTTGGGTCAGCAACGCAAACAGTGAGTGTAATTGAGAAATTGAAACTCTTGTTAGCGCGGCGTTATAAAGCGGCTTTTTCGATTGCCAGATACGATGTTTTTCGAAAACCTGACCGATCGGCATGAGTTTCATTTGTTGCTGCATTTGTAGTAGCAGCGCAAGCTCTCGTTGCACGCTACGCAGCAGAATAACTGGTTCGACACCCTCAGCTTCGAGTTGTCTTAGGATTCTCTGTGCTCGATTCCCTTTCCCTGCCAATAGGGCATCACTCCAATGGAATGGAGTAAAGTGGTTGTGGCGGCTCAGAGACTCTTCTAAGCGTACTAAGGTTAGCTTTCCATCTGGATACTGAAGTGCCAGCTTTTCGAGGCTTTGTGTGAGTGCAAACAGGTTGCCTTCATGCCATTGCGCCAGCATCTGAATAGCTTCAGGGTCTGGCGATAACCCGACTTGACGGCAGCGTGCTTGAACAAACTGAGGTAGCCTGCTGACATCAGGCGTCAGGCAGCTTACCCAATGCCCTTTATTAGAGAGTGCTTTAAACCACTTAGCGTTTTCTTGGGCTTTTGTCAGTTTGGTGCCAACAAGAATTAGCAAGATATCGCTGTGGATATGCTCAGAGATAGCCAACAGTTCTTTGGCTATTGCGGCATTCACGCCTGACTCTGGTAGCTCAAGCTCAATGATTTGACGGCTAGAAAACAGGCTTAGCGCTTGAGTACAGTCATAGACTTGGTTCCAGTCCATACTGTTATCAATCGCAAAGCGGTGACGTTCCTCGAAACCTTGTTGTTTAGCCGCTTTTTGAATCGCTTCTCGGCTTTCTTGCAATAGCAGTGGCTCATTACCAAAAATCAGGTAAACGTTACTCAGTTGTTTAGCAAGTTGTTCAGGTAAGCGGTCAGCAAAAATACGCATCAAATAAACCTATTATTGAGCAGATTCGCTGAGCTCTGATTGTTCTTCTGTGTTTGGTTCGATTTCAACGTCGTCAACCTCAACATTCTTGATGTTGTATTGCTTCTCAAGCTCTTTAACTTGAACATTTTCTAATGACTCTAGATTCATGCTACCAGCGGCAATATTGGCTTTTAGGCGAGCCATCTGGCGAAGGATTTGGCTAGTTGCTAGCTTGCGCATTTCATCTTCGATCATGTCGCGTTCAACGGATTTTGCAAGAGCCGTTAACGGGTTATCTAGGTAGCTGCGGGTAACACTCGTTGAGAAGGTTTTTGAACCGAGATCTGGAATCGTTACGCGGTACGAAGCACGGAACGTAAGTTCTTTCTCAGCAGCACGAGTATTTTGGTATAGCGATAAAGTACGTTCACCAACACTCTCACTAATGATATGTAGGTTGGGCGTATTTTCAGCTGGTGGCACAATTTCTACATCATTCATGCGCAGTTGGCCTTTCATCATACGTGTAAACGTACTGTACTGGTCGTAACTGGTTACCGAGATCTTGTTGAGTTCCTCCGGTACAGAGTAGTCACCACGTAGGTGAAAACCACAGGCACTGAGTAGGCTAACGGTTAGAACAACAATAGTAACTTTCAATGAAGATAGTGAAATCAGGCGCATTATTTGATGGCTCTCATGAAGGTAGAATACTTATTTAAAGGCTTTAGTTTGTTGGCGTGAGGTTAGTCACTGAAAGTAAAGCGTTTAAATAAGTAGACAGGGTAATTTAATTACCCTGTCTAAAGACTGCCAAAAACGAATTAAGTTCGTTTTAGTCTACAGCGATTAGTTAGCAACGATGTTTAGAAGCTTACCCGGTACAAAGATGACTTTACGGATCGTTAAGCCATCTAGGAACTTCTTAGCGTTCTCATCGTTCAGACCAAGCTCACGAACCTGCTCTTCTGTTGCATCAGCTGCCACAGTTAGCTTCGCACGCAGCTTACCGTTGATCATAACAACGATAGTCTTCTCGTCTTCAACCAGTGCTTTCTCATCGAAAGTCGGCCATGTTGCTGAGTCAACATCTGATTCACCAAGAGCAATCCACATTTCGTAAGAGATGTGAGGAGTCATTGGATAAAGCATACGAACCACTGCTTTCAGTGCTTCGTCAAGGATTGCACGATCTTGTGCTGATTCTTGAGGCGCTTTCGCCAGTTTGTTCATCAGTTCCATGATCGCAGCGATCGCCGTGTTGAACGTTTGGCGACGGCCGATATCGTCTGTTACTTTCGAGATAGTCTTGTGAACATCACGACGAAGTGCTTTTTGGTTACCAGAAAGTGCTGCAACGTCAACAGATTCAGCTGCACCCTTAGAAGAGTGAGCGTGAACCAGTTTCCAAACACGCTTAAGGAAACGGTTTGCACCTTCAACACCAGACTCTTGCCATTCAAGTGTCATGTCTGCAGGAGATGCGAACATCATGAATAGACGTACTGTGTCAGCACCGTACTTGTCTACCATCTCTTGTGGGTCGATACCGTTGTTTTTCGACTTAGACATTTTGATCATGCCTGAGTGAGCAACGCCACGGCCTTGGTTGTCTTTCGCAGACGTGATACGGCCTTTACCGTCACGCTCTACAGCAACATCAGTAGGAGCAACCCACTCTTTAGTGCCTTTCTCGTTTTCGTGGTAGAAAGCATCTGCTAGTACCATGCCTTGACATAGTAGTTGCTTGAATGGTTCGTCAGACGTCACGTAACCTGCATCACGTAACAGTTTGTGGAAGAAACGAGAGTACAATAGGTGCATACAAGCGTGCTCGATACCACCGATGTACTGGTCTACTGGTAGCCAGTAGTTCGCTTTTTCTGGATCTAGGATATCGTCAGCTTGTGGTGAACAGTAACGAGCGTAGTACCAAGAAGACTCCATAAACGTATCGAATGTGTCTGTTTCACGCAGAGCAGGCTCGCCGTTAAATGTTGTTTCTGCCCAAGACTTGTCAGCCTTGATTGGGCTAGTCACACCATCCATTACCACATCTTCAGGAAGAATCACTGGTAGCTGGTCTGCTGGTACAGGGTGAACTTCACCATCTTCAGTCGTTACCATTGGGATTGGTGCACCCCAGTAACGTTGACGAGATACACCCCAGTCACGTAGACGGAAGTTTACTGTTTTCTTACCTTTGCCTTCAGTTTCTAGCTTCGCAGCAATTGCGTCGAATGCTTCTTGGAAAGCAAGACCATCGAACTCACCAGAGTCGAACAGTACGCCTTTCTCAGTGTAAGCTGCTTCAGATACATCTAGCTCAGAACCATCTTCTGGCTTGATTACTGGAATGATATCGATGCCGTACTTAGTTGCGAACTCGTAGTCACGTTGATCGTGAGCTGGAACCGCCATTACTGCGCCTGTGCCGTAATCCATAAGGACGAAGTTTGCTACGTATACAGGAACAACACGACCGTTAAGAGGGTGGATAGCCGTTAGGCCTGTATCCATACCTTTCTTTTCCATCGTTGCTAGTTCAGCTTCTGCAACTTTGGTGTTGCGACACTCTTCAACGAATGCAGCAAGCTCAGGGTTGTTCTTCGATGCTTTCTCTGCAAGAGGGTGACCTGCAGCGATACCAACGTAAGACACACCCATTAGTGTATCAGGACGAGTTGTGTACACTTCTAGTGGCGCTTCTTCACCGTTAACAGCGAAAGATAGCTCAACACCTTCAGAGCGACCGATCCAGTTGCGCTGCATGGTTTTAACCATTTCAGGCCAACCTTCAAGGTTGTCTAGGTCATCTAGTAGCTCTTGAGCGTACTCAGTGATCTTAATGAACCACTGTGGAATTTTCTTTTGCTCTACTGGAGTATCACAACGCCAGCAGCAACCATCTTCTACTTGCTCGTTTGCTAGTACAGTTTGGTCGTTTGGACACCAGTTAACAGAAGAGGTCTTCTTGTACACCAGGCCTTTTTCGTAAAGCTTAGTGAAGAACTCTTGTTCCCAGCGGTAGTATTCAGGTGTACATGTTGCGAATTCACGATTCCAGTCGTAACCAAAGCCAAGAAGCTTAAGCTGGTTTTTCATGTATTCGATGTTTTCGTAAGTCCATGGCGCAGGCGCTGTGTTGTTTTTTACAGCTGCGTTTTCTGCAGGTAGGCCGAATGCATCCCAACCGATTGGTTGCATTACGTTTTTGCCTTGTAGACGTTGGAAACGAGATACCACATCACCGATGGTGTAGTTACGCACGTGACCCATGTGCAGTCGGCCACTTGGGTACGGGAACATAGAAAGACAGTAGAATTTTTCTTTGTTTGGGTCTTCACTTACAACGAAAGTTTCGCTGTCATCCCAGTGTTGTTGAACCTTTTGTTCAATCTCTTGCGGGTTATATTGTTCTTGCATCGATGGTATCCGGTTATCTTGGAATTTGTGAGTTCGGTTAGAACAGAATCTTACAGATCGTCATAGAATACCTAAAGGAGCTTAGTACAACAATAGTTATACCCTTCATACTTGCAGTTGCTGACTCGTAGATGGCGTAATTTTCACTGAATTTCGCAGGGCAACTATACTTAAGAGTATGAATTGCATTTGTTTGTAAGCGAGAGTGCATAGCAGCGCTTCGTTTACTCACTATAACGTTGGTTATCTTAAGGAGGTTGTTATGCCGAAGAAAAAAGCACTCTATGAAGAAGTGGTTGAAGAGGTTATCGAAACGCTGAAGCATAGTCCTGAAGAGCTCAACAACAAAATCGAAACATCAGGCAAATATGCCAAAGCCGCCAATGACATGACTAAAGATGAGCTATCGCTGATCTCTGCTTACGTGAAGTCAGACTTGAAAGAGTTTTCTGAGAGCTACGAAGAGAGCAAAAGCGGCCCGTTTTACTTGATGATTGCTGATTCTATTTGGCAGGGGCTTTTGGATATAACAGATCGCACCAAAGTGGAATGGGTTGAGCTATTCCAAGATTTAGAGCATCAAGGCTTATATCAAGCGGATGAGGTTATCGGGTTAGGTACGCTGGTCTGTGATGAGTGTGGTCATCAAACCGAATATAATCACCCAACCACGATTATTCCGTGCATCAAATGTGGTTCGAAAGGATTCAGCCGCAAAGCGCTGAAACCGTAAATCTCCCCTAATGCGACATAAACAAAAAGGGTTGACCAAACGGCCAACCCTGCAAGTTATTTCATGTCGAATCTAGCTCTTTGGTTTTCTCACAACCCAGCCAATTACCAAGCTTAGTAGTACCCAAATATACAATGGCCAAGTACCGACCACGCGGTAAGGGGTTTGGCCATCTGTTGAAACAAGCTCGGCTTTCAGTACTGCCGTTTCAAACTGAGGTATTTGCTTGATTATATTACCTTTGTAGTCCGTCACCGCTGTCACACCGTTGTTGGTCGAGCGAATAAGCGGCTTACCAAGCTCTAGGGCACGCATTTGCGCGATTTCCATATGTTGTAATGGACCAATTGAACGGCCAAACCACGCATCGTTAGAAAGCGTGAGAATAAAGTCTGTTTCGTCCGTTACATTCTGTCTTACTTGATCATTAAAGATAATCTCATAACACAGAGCTGGCGCTAGATGACGACCGTTAGCAACAATGTTGGGTTGGATGAAGTCGCCACGACTGAACGATGACATTGGCAAGTTAAAGAACGGTGCTAATGGACGCAATATGTCTTCAAACGGCACAAACTCACCAAATGGTAATAGGTGATGTTTATGGTAGCGTTCATCTGGGTCGTAGCTGTATTCACCATATGGGTTAACACCAAGAGAGAGAATGCTGTTGTAGTATTTCTTATCTTCAGACTGGTTCAGTACACCTGTGATGATGGAACTGTTGTTCATCTTAGCTGCGCTGTCTAAGTTACGCAGAAAAGAGGGGATCTCGACTTCAAAAGCAGGGATCGCGGCTTCTGGCCAGATGATGATATCGGCATCCCAGTTTTCTCGGCTGAGGTCAGTGTATTTCATCATGGTCGGCCAGCGGTGGCTTGGCAGCCATTTGCTGTCTTGGTCGACATTACCTTGAATCAACACCACTGAGGTTGTTTTTTCAGGATTCGGCGTTACCCAGTCGATGTTGCGAATACCAAAGCCAGTACTAAATACAACAGCAGGGATGACAGCAATGCTCCAGGCTCTGTTAATAACCGCATAAGCAAAAGCGGATGCTGAAACGATAATGGCAAGAGTTACTAACTCTACACCACCCATTGGTGCGAAAGAGCCCAATGGAGAGTCGATTTGGCTGTAGCCTAGCCATAGCCATGGGAAGCCTGTCATTACCCAACCGCGTAACCAATCACTGATCAACCATAGTGCCGGAGCGGCTAAGAAGAATCGGCTTAAATTATTAGCGGGGAAGAACTTATTTAAGCTCCAAGTAAATAGCCCAGAGTATATGGCTAAGTAGCCAACGAGGAGTGCCATCAAAAATAGGTTGGCTGCTAGTGGCATACCGCCAAAGCCGTCAATACTGACGTATACCCAGCTGATTCCTGTGGTGAACTGACCTAGGCCCCATGCATAACCAATCCAAAGCGCACTCTTAAGTGAACGATTGTGGATCAGTAGCAGTAATAAAGCCGGGCTGAGAATGGCAAGAGGCCATATTGAGTATGGAGCGAATGAGAGGGTGGTTATAGCGCCAACAAAAACGGCCGCAAGCGGCCGTAATAGGCGATGAATAAAAGTCTTAGTCATCTAATTTATGTCATCTCTTTAGAGAGAAGTGGTTATTCTTCGATAGTCGGAAGAGGCTGCTCGTCAGGAATGGTTACCTGTAGCTGAATCACGCGACGATTATCTGCTGAGGTTATTTTGAAATGGTAGTTTTCGATTTCTACAATTTCGCCACGAACTGGCAGATGACCGAGTGCTGTCATAACCATGCCGCCTACTGTATCCACTTCATCGTCACTGAAAGCAGTATCAAACGTGTTGTTGAACTCTTCAATGGTGGTTAAAGCTTTAACAGAGAAGGTATGCTTACTCAGCTTACGGATATCCAACTCTTCTTCATCGTCGAACTCGTCTTCAATTTCACCAACGATTTCTTCGAGGATATCTTCAATGGTTACCAGGCCAGATACACCGCCAAACTCATCAACAACGATAGACATGTGGTAACGCTCTTCACGGAACTCCTTGAGTAGACGATCAACTCGCTTACTTTCAGGAACAACAACCGCAGGGCGAATCACTTGTTCGATATCAAATGGGGCACTGTCTGAACCCAGGTACTTAAGTAGGTCCTTCGCTAATAGAATGCCTTCAACATGGTCTTTATCTTCACTGATCACTGGGTAGCGAGAGTGTTGAGCATCAGTAATCAACGCAATCAATGTATCTAAATCATCGGTGCGTTCTACTGTAACCATTTGAGAGCGAGGCAGCATGATATCGCGTACTCGCATCTCTGAAATTTCCATAACACCTTCGAGCATGTCGCGAGTGTCGTGGTCAATTAGGTCATTAATTTCTGAGTCGCGGATTACATCTACGAGCTCTTGGCGGTCTTTTACTTCGCCTTGAAATAGTTGGCCTAGGCGTTCAAAGAAGGACTTTCTACTCGGACCTTCAGATTTTTTACTTCCCTCAGAAGTAGGGGGGTTACCTTCGTTCATGATTTCTCAAAAAATAACGCTATCAGAAGTGTGATAGCACACATCACAACTCAGATTCCTGAAAATTACAGGTTCGATGAGTTATTGTTTCTCTGCAATCTACTTAACTAGAATCGATTTACTTTTCTAGAATATATGGGTCTTCAAACCCCATAGCTTGCATGATTTCTGTCTCGAGTGACTCCATCTCTTCAGCTTCATCATCTTCGATATGATCATAACCTAGCAGATGCAGACTGCCATGTACAACCATATGAGCCCAGTGTGCTAGCAGAGGCTTATTTTGCTCTTCTGCTTCTTTTTCGACAACTTGGCGACAGATAATGAGGTCACCTAGAAAATCTAATTCGATCCCAGGAGGAGCCTCGAATGGAAAAGATAGCACGTTAGTTGGCTTGTCTTTACCACGATATTCATGATTTAGCTGGTGGCTTTCTTCTGTATCTACGATACGGATAGTAAGCTCAGCGCTCTTTTGAAACTGAGGTATAGTCTTGTCCAACCAAAGCTGAATGTCGTGCTCTGTTGGAAGACCTTGCTCATTTTCGACCGCTAATTGTAGGTCTAGTTCAATAGACATCTATTTATCACCTTGTTCTGCAATCACAGAACTATTTTGTGTTGCTAATTGTGTCGTAACCGCTTGCTGAGCCTCAAGAAGCTTTGCTTCACGCTCTTCACGTTTACGTTTCTCAAACTCTTTACGCTCTTTCTGGTCTTTCGCTTCCCATTTCTCGTAAGCGTTAACAATACGAGCAACCACAGGGTGACGAACCACGTCTTCAGACATAAAGAAGTTAAAGCTGATGTCATCGACTTCACTTAGAACCTCTGTCGCATGACGCAAGCCAGATTTTGCACCGCGAGGTAAATCGATTTGCGTGATATCGCCTGTGATTACCGCACGAGAGTTGAAACCAATACGAGTTAGGAACATCTTCATCTGTTCAACAGTTGTGTTCTGGCTCTCATCAAGAATGATAAACGCGTCATTCAGTGTACGACCACGCATGTAAGCAAGAGGTGCAACCTCAATCACGTTACGCTCAATCAGTTTCTCAACACGTTCAAAGCCCAGCATTTCAAAAAGTGCATCGTAAAGTGGACGCAAGTATGGGTCTACTTTTTGGCTTAAGTCACCAGGCAGGAAGCCTAACTTTTCACCTGCTTCAACCGCAGGGCGCGTTAATAGAATGCGTCGAATCTCTTGGCGCTCTAATGCGTCTACTGCAGCAGCGACAGCTAAATATGTTTTACCCGTACCAGCAGGGCCAATACCAAAGGTGATGTCATGCGTCACCATGTTCATTAGGTATTGTGCTTGGTTTGGTGTGCGCGGCTTAATTACGCCTTTTTTGGTCTTAATGAACACTTCTTTGCCGTGTTCAATATCAGACTCTACATTCTGTTCTAAAACACCAGACTCTTTGATAGCCAAGTGAATTTGTTCTGGCTCGATGTCTGGAATCGTGCCTTTGACCGGAGCAGATTCAACATACAGGCGCTTAACTATATCGAGTGCAGCAGCTGCCGTGTGAGGCTTACCAACAATAGTGAAGAAGTTGCTGCGGTAGTTAATCTCGACACCTAAACGGCGCTCAAGGTGTTTGATGTTGTCATCGAATGGGCCACAAAGGCTTGCAAGGCGATGGTTATCTGCAGGTTCTAGATTGATTTCTAGGGTAACGATTTTATTGCTCAAATTAGCCTCTCATTTTGTGCCACCCACTCTTTTCAACAAACAAAGAGCAAGAAGCCCGATTGGGACCGGGCTTCTAGTGGCGATTTCCCTATTTCTAAGATGGTCACTTAGTTAGGTAATTTCAAGCTTTGTTGGTCAGCTTTTTGCTGAACCTAGATGTTTCGCTTATGGCGTAAATGTCGCTACACCTAGCTCGTCTTCGCGTTTTGTGTTCGCCATCATTTGAGTTGGCGAGATCACGCTGCGAAGATCCATGTCTTTCTCAGTACGCACTACTTCACCACGTAGTGAGTTAGCAAATACTTCTGTGATTTTCACGTCTACGAACTGGCCGATAAGATCAGCAGAACCTTCAAAGTTAACAACACGGCTGTTTTCAGTGCGAGCGCGGAGCTCCATTAGGTTCTTCTTCGATGGACCTTCAACCAATACGCGTTGCTCTGTACCAAGCATTAGGCGCGAGTAGCGCATTGCTTGCGTATTCACCGTTTGTTGTAGTTCGTATAGGCGATCTTTCTTCTCTTGCTCTGGCACGTCACATGGGTAATCTGCTGCAGGCGTACCCGGACGAGGAGAGAAGATAAAGCTGAAGCTCATATCGAAATCAACCTCTTTGATCAGTTTCATAGTGTCTTGGAAATCTTGGTTAGATTCACCAGGGAAACCAACGATAAAGTCAGAACTGATTTGAATGTCAGGACGCGCTTTACGAAGCTTACGAATAATCGACTTGTACTCGATGGCAGTATGAGGACGTTTCATCATTGTAAGGATACGGTCACTACCACTTTGTACTGGTAGGTGAAGGAAGCTCACAAGTTCAGGTGTATCTTCGTATACTGCGATGATGTCATCACCAAACTCAAGCGGGTGGCTTGTTGTGAAACGAATACGATCGATACCATCGATAGAAGCCACAAGACGAAGCAGTTCTGCGAATGTGCAGATATCACCTTCGTGAGTTGGACCACGGTATGCGTTTACGTTTTGGCCTAGCAGGTTAACTTCACGTACACCTTGCTCTGCAAGTTGAGCAACTTCGAACAGTACATCGTCCATTGGACGGCTAACTTCTTCACCACGAGTGTAAGGTACAACACAGTAAGTACAGTACTTAGAACAGCCTTCCATGATAGAAACGAATGCCGTTGCACCTTCAGCACGAGGCTCAGGTAGGCTATCGAACTTTTCGATCTCAGGGAAAGAGATGTCCATCACTGGCGCTTCGTTAGATAGAGAAGATTTGATCATCTCTGGAAGGCGGTGCAGTGTTTGAGGGCCAAAGATAACGTCTACGTATGGTGCACGTTGACGAATGTGGTCGCCTTCTTGAGTCGCTACACAGCCACCCACACCGATTACCACACCTTCTTTTTTATCTTTTAGCGTTTTCCAACGACCAAGCTGGTGGAATACTTTCTCTTGCGCTTTTTCACGGATAGAACAAGTATTCAGTAGTAGTACA
>AAZW01000082.1 GCA_000169995.1 Vibrionales bacterium SWAT-3
AACAAACATCAATGTTAGTTTGTTCTTAATAGAAATGCTGCTTACACCCATTAAGGTACTCCATTTTCAGCAAAATTTTCGCAAAGAGTATCAGTACGCCATACTGCAGTAAAGCTGTTTTATCAATTGGCATTTATTAATAATTTAATTGTATAAAAGGTACTAGAGCGGGTGTGATTGGATGGCCCAAATCAAGAATAGAACGCAGCGTGTCGTGAAGCTGTTCGTATAAAACTGATGGTAAAAGATGAGAACGAAAAAAGGCTAACAGGTAAAGAACCTATTAGCCTTAAAAATCATGCTGTAAATATGAATAATCTATAAGAATTAGCCACTTACAATAGGGCGTATAGTGAGCTTAGAAGCCGAATCGAGCAGACATTAACAGCTGATGTCCGTATGTACCGTTATTGCGCATATCTAGACCAACAGACAGTTGATCTGTTGAATGGAAACGGGCACCAATACCCACGATTGAGCGAGTATCATCATTGTCGATCAGCTGACCAAGGCGAGCGTTAACTTCAACGTTTGCCATTAACCACGCTCTTAAGCCTAGGTTAATTTCAGTCTTGATGTGGTTGTCGTCGTTGCGCTCAATGTTGTGAAGTAGCATTTGGCCAGTGACATCAGCAAATTGACTAATTGGACCGTTAAAACCCATACCGACAGCAGCATCCCAATCGCTTTCAAATTCTGAATCGATGCGAGCTACAAAGTGTGAGTTCTGAGTAAACATGGTTGTGACTTCACCACCGAAAGTACTAGGGCTGGTACCCATGCGCAGCTCGAATGTGTTGTAGTTAAAGTTGTTTGCAGACGCAGAGAATGAACACAGTGCAGCTAGTCCTAAAAGGACAGTCTTGTTAGTGCAACCTAGCATGGTGACTCCATATAAATGTATTTTGCGGCAGTATAATACAAAAAAGCATGCAATATGCAGGCCAATTTATTTGAAGTCGTTAGTTTTATATTTGTCTGTTATAGAACTTGGATGTGGTCAACCTCGATTTCCGGTGTTTTGCCACCTTCGTATTCACCGAAGATACGTACTTTGGTATCTGCTGTTAACGGTTGTGCTAGACGGATATCGTCGTCCAGTTCAATTTGAATTTCGCTCTGGCCGTCAGAGAAGATAAATGTGTCGTTCTTAAGTTGACGAACAATCTTGCCGTCTACAATCGCGTCTTGCTCAGAAAACATGCTTGTGTCTGCAAGTAGTGTCGCGACAGAAACGGTTTCAATAGGTCCTGTGTAAGCAATCGGGCTCTCGTGCTTGTTACCTTTGTGGTCACCAGCCATTGCGAAAGTTGGAGCAAGAATAATAGTGGTTGCGATAGCTAATACAGTTTTTTTCATGGTGAATCCCTTAATGTTGTTTGTTAGTTGAAACTTTTTGTTTCGATGAGGCTATTAAACAACACTCGGTTTGAATCTAGGGTGAGTAACACATTCATTTTCCATTCATTTTATTGAGCATCGAGTCGCCAATGACGTTAAGATGGTTATAGAGAAGTATTGCCTGCGGGCTGAGAAATTAAGGATTTAAGTACGAATGCGAGCACCATTGAACGCCCTTATGGTTCAAGGAACCACGTCAGATGCCGGAAAAAGTGTATTGGTGGCAGGTTTATGCCGTGTTTTGGCTAGGAAAGGCATTAAAGTGGCACCTTTTAAGCCACAGAACATGGCTTTGAATAGTGCCGTGACCAAAGACGGCGGCGAAATTGGCCGCGCTCAAGCCGTTCAGGCACAAGCTTGTAATATTGAACCTTCAGTGCACATGAACCCTGTATTGCTTAAACCCAATTCTGATACTGGCGCTCAAGTGATTCTGCAAGGGCGCGCATTAAGTAATATGGAGGCTACGGGCTACCATGATTACAAGAAAGTCGCGATGAATACAGTGATCAATTCTTTTGTTCGACTTTTGGATGAATACGAAAGCGTGATGATCGAAGGGGCGGGAAGTCCTGCAGAAATCAACCTTCGCGAGAATGATATCGCGAACATGGGATTCGCTGAAAAGGCAGATATCCCAGTGATTATTGTGGCTGATATTGACCGTGGTGGCGTGTTTGCGCACCTGTATGGCACATTAGCTCTGTTATCTGAATCTGAACAAGCTCGTGTAAAAGGGTTTGTGATTAACCGTTTTAGAGGCGATATCGCGCTGCTTCAGCCGGGCCTTGATTGGTTGGAAAAGAAAACGGGCAAGCCTGTAATAGGTGTTTTGCCATATCTGCATGGCTTTAATTTGGAAGCTGAAGATGCCATTACCTCCGCTCAAGAATCCGATGGAGAGGCTAAGCTAAAAGTCGTGGTACCTGTTCTAACACGAATCAGCAACCATACGGACTTTGACGCGTTGAGACTTAATCCTTCGATTGATCTTCGTTACGTCGGTAAAGGTGAGCGTTTGAACAACGCTGATTTGATCATCTTACCGGGTACTAAGTCAGTAAGAGCCGATTTGGATTACTTGAAGCAGCAAGGTTGGGACAAAGACATTCAGCGTCACCTGCGTTTAGGTGGCAAAGTGATGGGCATATGTGGTGGTTATCAGATGCTCGGTAATCTTATCCACGATCCTGATGGTGTTGAAGGCGAGCCGGGAAGCAGTGAAGGGTTAGGGTACCTTGATGCTGAAACCACGTTAACGCAACAGAAAACGTTAACGAACGTGCTTGGGAATTTAAGCCTAAATGGAAAGTCAGCACCAGTAAAAGGGTATGAAATTCACGTAGGTAGGACTGATGTCAATGAAATGGCATTACCGGTTCAGTTAGAATCTGGCAACCTTGATGGCGCGATAAACTCAGACAACTCGATATTTGGTACTTACTTGCACGGTGTATTGGATAACAGCGATGCGTTATCACTGATTTGTGAATGGGCAGGTGCTAATGAAGTAGCAGCGATTGACCACGAACAACTGAAAGAGTTGGGTATTAATCGAATCGCGGACGCCATCGAAGAGCACTTAAATCTTGACCTGCTTTGGCCTGAGCTAAAACAAACTGGTCTAGAAATTAAAAGAACAACAGATAAGTGAGAGCAATGAAAAAACTAGTCACTCTTTTAGCGGTAGCGTTAACCACCTCATTGAGTTCTGCTCATGCTTTGGCTACCGAGAAACTACGTGTTTATGCAGCATCGTCTATGACTAATGCGGTGAATCTGTTAGTTGAAGAGTTTGAGAAAAACCATTCTGTTGACGTTATTCCTGTCTATGCCAGCACATCTTCATTAGTACGACAGATCGAAAGAGGTGCACCAGCAGACATTTTTATCTCAGCCAATGAAAAATGGATGACTCATCTTGTCGATCGAAACTACGTTTCTAGTGACAATGTCACAAATCTTTGTGAGAACGAGCTTGTGCTAATCTCTCCAAAGGAAGATTCAATTTCATTTGATATTTCAAAAGGTGATCAGTGGTCTAAACTTCTTAATAATGAAAGGCTTGCGGTTGGCAATACCATGTCGGTTCCTGCTGGTATCTATGCGAAAGAAGCGTTAGAAAACCTGGCTGTTTGGGATGAAGTCAAGACACGACTAGCACCAAGTAATAACGTTCGGATGGCATTGGCGTTGGTAGAGCGCAATGAAGCTAAGCTCGGTATTGTCTACAAAACCGATGCGCTGCTCTCTAAAGAAGTGAATCTAGTAGAGACGTTCCCGGCAGATTTGCATACACCAATACGTTACCCTGTAGCGAAACTGAGTGACCAAGCGGTTGCTCAAGAGTTCTATACTTTCCTTAGTAGCGAACAAGCGAAGGACATCTTGAATAGTTTTGGTTTTGAAGTGCGCTAAATGATGTATTTATCGGAATACGAATACCAAGCCTTAATGCTGAGTTTGAAAGTGGCTGGCTTTGCCATCTTGTGGCTGATCCCAATCGGGATTAGCCTCGCGTGGCTGCTTGCTAAAAAGCAGTTTGTGGGAAAAAGCATTCTAGAGAGTATTGTTCACCTACCTTTGGTGTTGCCTCCCGTGGTTATTGGCTATTTGTTGCTGGTGATGATGGGCAGACAAGGCGTTATTGGTTCTTGGCTAAATGAGGTGTTTGGTATTGTATTCAGCTTCAGTTGGAAGGGAGCGGCATTGGCGTGTGTTGTTGTCGCGTTGCCATTAATGGTTCGCTCTATCCGACTCAGCCTAGAAACGGTCGACAGCAAACTGGAAGAAGCGGCCGCCACATTAGGCGCTTCGCCAGTCAGAGTTTTCTTTACCATCACCTTGCCTTTGATGATCCCTGGGATCATTACCGGAACCATGCTTTCATTTGCGCGAAGCCTTGGGGAGTTTGGTGCTACGATCAGCTTTGTATCCAATATCCCGGGTGAAACTCAAACCATTCCACTGGCTATGTACACGTTTATTGAAACTCCAGGTGCTGAAATGGAAGCTGCGCGTTTGTGTGCGATTTCTATTGTGATAGCGCTGGGTTCATTGATGTTGTCTGAATGGTTAAACAGAAAGTCGGCACAACGCTTGGGAGGTAATGCATGAGTGCTTTGATCCTCCAATACCAACAGCAGCTTGGTGAAACCTTCTTCGATATCGACTTAGAACTGCCAAGCCGTGGTATCACGGCGATCTTTGGTCGCTCTGGCGCGGGTAAAACCTCTTTAATCAATGCCATTAGTGGTCTTAAACAGCCAGACAAAGGTTTGATCAGTGTGTCGGGGACAACCTTGTTCGACAGTGTACAAGGAATTAACTTGCCAACGCATAAGCGCAATGTGGGCTATGTGTTTCAAGAGTCACGATTGTTTCCGCATATGAAGGTATCGGCGAATCTTAAATACGGTGTTAAAGGCACAGATAAAGCGCATTTTGATCAGATCGTGTCGCTGCTATCATTAAACTCGTTGCTAGATCGTTATCCGGCTCGTTTATCTGGCGGAGAGAAGCAGCGTGTGGCGATTGGCCGAGCTCTGTTATCTAAGCCAAGCATTTTGTTGATGGATGAGCCATTGGCATCTCTTGATTTACCTAGAAAGCGTGAAGTGATGCCGTTTCTGGAGAACTTATCCGAGACCGTACAAATTCCGATTATTTACGTCACTCACAGCCTCAACGAAATCTTAAGATTGGCGAATCACTTGGTCATCATTGACCAAGGTAAGGTAGTGTCGTCTGGTGTGACCGAACAGGTATGGGCGTCACGTGCGATGCAGCCTTGGCAGTCTTTCTCAGAGCAAAGCTCACTGTTTGAAGCGAAATTGGCAGAGCACAACGACGATTACGCTTTGTCTCGTTTAATGCTCGGAAAGTCTACGTCTTTGTGGGTTCAGAAAGTGTCGAGTGAGATTGGGGCTACCGTAAGGCTTCAGGTCAGGGCAAATGATGTCTCAATCACGCCAGAGGAGCCAAAAGGCACTTCAATCCGTAACATTCTTCCTGTGTCGATTAAAAGCGTAGAGACGCATCAACAAGGGAGCAATAAGCAGAGTGTGGCGGTTGAGTTGGAATTGGAGCCTGGCTGTTATCTATGGGCAACCATTACATCTTGGGCATTGGATGAGCTTGGCCTTAAAGTCGGCCAGCAAGTATTTGCCCAGATTAAGGGCGTGAGTGTAGCTCAAAGAGACATTGCCGTTACTCATTAAAAGTTAACGCGACTTGTCTGCTTTGGAGTTCTTGTTTAGAAGTTATTGGCTTTAGATTAGGTAAAACTCGATCTTGATTCCATGAATGGGAACATGCGTCATTTTTATACGGTATAAACTTCGGTTTTGAGCCACACTGTATGAGTGCAAAGTCATATTATTTGCACAGCACAAGAGCGGCGTGAAGTATTGATGAATCGCAGATAAGCGATCATTAGAAAAAGCAGTGGGTATAAAAAAGCCGCTTGTTTAAAGCAACAGGCGGCTTAGCATCAGTATCACTGTTTGCGTTCAACCTAATTTAAGGTTGAGCAATGGTTTATTTAGTGAAAACTTCTTTAAAATCACGCTTCAAGATAGCATCACGACGAGCTTTCTTGATTTGTTTAACCATGTCTTTTACACAGTTGTGTAGAACTTGGTCTAGTAGTTGAGCGCGGTACTCTTCTTTTTCTTCGTCAGTCATGCCTTCTGGAAGTTTAAGAGTAGGGAACTCTTCCATCACGTTAACACCAGCGAAAGCTTGGCTAACCGTGATTAGAGCGTGGAACTGCTCGAAGTTGTCCAAAACATTTTGTGCGCTTGCTGGCAGGCTGTCCCAAGCTTCGCGTACTGCTTCTTCAGACACTTCATGAATAGAAGTAACCATAAAGTGCATCTCTTTTGGCACTTCATCAAATTCGATAACTTGGCGAAGTTCAGGAGAGATTGTGGTTAAATCGATTTCTTGTTGCTCTGTGTTTGTAGCGTCTGACATAGTATTTCTCTTTAAAAAGAAACAATGCTAAAAAGATCTGTAAAAAAGTCAATATAATATAGAGATTAGGGCATGATTTAAGCCCAAAAATGAGCTACTTTGAATATTCAACACTCGATAAAGGTGATGCGATGATAGAAAAGGGATCTTCGATGCGCATATTGCTGGTTGACGATGTTCAGCTAGACAGAATGCAACTTGCTATTCGACTAAAACAATTAGGTCATATTGTTGAAGCTGTCGGCAGCGGTAAAGAAGCCCTGAACGTTTATTCTGGTTTTGATCCAGAGCTCGTCTTGCTTGATATTAGTATGCCTGAAATGGATGGCTTTGAAGTAGCGAACGAGATCCGTGAACGATTTCCTGAATGGGTACCTATTATCTTTCTGAGCGGTCACGAAGAGCCTGAGATGATAGCCAAGGCCATTGATGCGGGTGGTGACGACTATTTGATCAAGCCGGTAAATAAAGTCGTACTCAATTCTAAACTGATTGCCATGCAGCGCATCGCCTACATGAGGCGTGAGCTGAAGCAAAGTACCGCCAAGTTAGAAGAGCTCAATATCCTCCTGCAACAGCAAGCCAATGAAGATGGCCTCACCAAATTGTACAACCGTCGATATATGGATACTAAGCTTGAAGAGAGCATTGCGTGGCACGGAAGACGTAATATATCCATGACGGTGATTCTACTCGATGTAGACTTCTTTAAGCCTTACAACGATAATTACGGGCACATTCAAGGAGATAAGTGCTTACAAGGCCTTGCTAATACCCTAAAGGTACTGTTTGTGAGAGCTGGAGAGTTTGTCGGCCGTTATGGCGGTGAAGAGTTTGTGCTTATCTTGAGTGATACCGACAGTGATGCTGCAGAACAGCAGGCGATTCGTATCAAAGAAGCGCTTTATGATATGAACTACGCACATGAGTATTCTGCGATTTCAGACAGGGTGACAGCGTCACAAGGGGTGTTATCGTTTGTGCCTAATGGCGATGAGTCTTTAGCCTCCATCTATGAGAAGGTCGACCAAGCGCTGTATCAAGCAAAACAAAGCGGTAGAAACACCTATATCCAGCGCAACATTTTAGAGCACACACGATAGCTGTTGAGCTCTTTTAGTAATTTGAATTTATAATCCTAGTAGCCTTTGAACTAGGAAGTGTTTTAAGTGATAAACGACATGCCACAATCAAAGTCATTTTCTATGGCTAATTCGCGTTGGACACTGATTGTCCCTGCGCTTTGTTTGATTACCTCTCCTACGGTTTCAGCCAACGCTTTGTCAGATGCATTTCGCAAGGAGCTAGAGCAGCGTTTTGCCACCAGTGTATTACTCAACGATACCGATGTTTTTACTTTTGGTATTAATAACTTCGATCCAAATGAAGTTTTTAGTTTAGACAATGAAGATATTGGCTCGAATGATTCGGTAAGTCGCCGTCAAAACATCACATCTCTCAGTCTTCCTTATACCTTTGAGCTGCCCAACTACATTGAAGACAACCATCAAGAGATAACGTTGCGCTTATCAGCATTGCGTATCGAGAACGACGTTGAATATGCAGCGACGATAAAAAGCGATTATCAAAAAGAGTCTGTGGTTTCTGGTTACGTCGAGTTTGCTAATGTCTCTCAATTAAATGAGTACTGGAGCTTTCATTCAGGTATTGGTAATCATATCTCTTATTATCGCAACGACTTTGAATACCGCTCGTCACTACTTGAGCCTATTCAGGACCAATTGGATGGACTTTATTACAACACAGATGCGTGGGCATATATCATAGAGCCAAAAATTAAGCTGATTTTTGAAGATAAAAATCATTGGGGGAGATACAAACTGAGTACCAGTTGGCACTATTTTAATGGTGTTGGTTGGGGAGAAGCTAACAACGGCGATGTAGGGAACCCGGAAGGTTGGTATATCGCTAACGAAGCTAAGATCTTCTACGATCTCGTGCGTTGGGATAAAAACATTACATCGATGTATTCGAGCATTAGAAGAATTGATATCGGTGGGGACACCGTGGAGTCGATGGGGACGACCTCGTATTATGAGGGCAGTGTAGGTTGGTTGCTGAACCCCAACTTATTCAATGAATGGGTTGATAATGTAGGCATCGGTTTTACGATCAACTACGGGAGTAGCTTAAAAGGTGGTAGCCTCGTTCTGTTCTTCAACCAAGACTAGTTGCTTGCTGTTTAAAGCGAACTGCATTTAGCACCAAATATCTAATTAACCAAAGAATCAAAGCCAAGCACGTATAGAGCTTGGCTTTGTTTTTTTAGCTATGAATACAGAGTTTGTTGCGGCCTGTCTTTTTGGCTTTGTACAATGCTTGATCGGCAAGCTTCAATACTTCTTCAGGGTGCTTGGTGGTTGTGCTGTCTGCCAATCCAATACTCACTGATACATTGACAATCTCAGATGCTTGACCATTTTTACCACGCTTTTTGATGCCTTCATCATGATCGTCAGGTCGCTCTTTTGTGTTACGAATCGTCATATCGTAGTCGTGCACTTGTGAAACGAGCGATTGCAGGTGTTCTTTGACTTGCTCGGTATGTTTACCTTTGAAGATAATCGTGAATTCCTCTCCACCATAACGATAAGCTCGAGCGCCACCTGTCGTCTCTTTTAAGATGCTCGCCACTAATTTCAACACGTCATCGCCAATGTCGTGCCCGTACGTGTCATTGAACTTCTTAAAGTGGTCGATATCGACCATCGCCATTGAATACTTGCGTCCTAGATGCTTCATATCGACTTCTAAGGCGTGACGCCCTGGAATGTTTGTCAGTTGGTCATTAAATGCCATATCGTGGCTAGCAGACATCACATAAACAATGATTAAAGTGCCTGACAAAGAAAACATCGTGCTCGATATGTACTGAACATCGAAAAAGATAAAGGTACTCGACGCCAGCAAGATCGCACTATACACAACCACATCGATTGAACGGTTGTAGACCAGAACCAAAATCGCAGTTAAACCCAATAAACACAGACTATATAGGACTAAAACGAAAGGCAGTTTAGAAAAGTCTCTGACGGTGTAGAGGATACCTTCGCTCCATGATTCAAAACCTCCGGCATGAAAATGAGAAACGATAAGTTGCGCCCACACCACAAATAACACCAATACCAGAGCATACAAGAACATTGACTTAGAATTCACGCCTGTATCAGGGAAGGCGTACACAAGTAGGCAGGTGACAGGCACTAATGCCGCGAGTAGAGAGAGCTCTAATAGTGTCGTTCCGGTATTTAACGGGGTTTGCAAACGAACTTGGATAACAAGATAGGCGACAAGCATGGTCACTGAAACCATGGCCATGCGCCCTTGCCTGAATGTATGGCATAGCAATACCGCAACGCTTAATAGAATATACGGAAGGTTGCTAGCAAACCCTAAGTTTGAATCCGTCACCAGAATGACGTTGTTCATACCTGCAAGTAAGATTGCTAGAAGGAGTAAAGGGAAGCAAAATCGAAACATGCTCGACGTTACAAAAGAAGATGCCATTTATGTGGTGAGCCTAACTATAATGATGATCTTATTAATTAATACTATACGTAGGATACGGTTAAACAAGCGATTGCCAAGCATTTTGCTTAAACGAGAGTGAAAACATAGTCATAGGTCGCTATTAGTGCAACCGTTTTTATATGTATTCAGGTTGCTATTAACCACAGAACGAACTACACAGTATATATGAGAAATTAATTAGTCGTTATAGATACTTAACAAAACCTATGTGGTTAATGCTTAAGGGGTATATTCGATTTTAATACGGTTTAATATTTGTTTTAAAATTGACCGATATAATGCTTTAACAGCCAAAACCAACCAGGTTGTCATAACGTCTAAGACAAGGTTGAAGATTAGATCTTACATAGAGCTACAAACGGAGGTGTAGTATGCAAATTAGTGTGGATGTACATAACTATATGGAGACGCTGGTGGGCCATGTATTGTCTACCGAAGAATATGTGTCTAGTTATACTAACGAGCAGTTGGCTGATCTCGCATGTTTAGCACTGGGTCAGTTAAAACCTATCTATATTCGCTTTGATATCGATTTCCTTTCAGCCTTACCAGAAGATAAATTGGTTCTGTACAAAAGGAATAGTGAGATCGCGGTCAAAAATGCAGAAAGTATGATTATTGACGACAGACGACGCGATCGTAAGGACAATGTGCCCGTGATCTTCAGTCAGCACAATTTTGATGATGACGTAGAATTGCAATGGTATGAAAAGCCATTGTTGAACCGTAAACAGTCATGATAGGTTAGTATCAGTAACGTCATTTAAGGAGTAAAAAAACGTGGGATTCTTTTCTAGATTATTTGGTGGCAAAGAAAAAACCGAACAAAAAGTAGAGATTGAGCCAGTCGAATATAAAGGGTTCAATATCTATCAAGATGCCATTGCTGAATCTGGTCAATACCGTGTTGCCGGGCGTATCGAGAAAGAAATTGATGGTGAGATTAAAAGTCATCGTTTTATTCGTTCAGATGTTGTTTCAAACAAAGAAGACGCCAACGAATTGATGCTCAAGAAGTCGCAAATGTTCATCGACCAAATGGGTGATAGTATATTTAGCTAACCAATTAGGGTTAGATTTGATGCTAGTCATAATTTAGAGAGCTTTCAGTGTATATGCTGAAAGCTCTTTTTAGTTTTAGGGACAAAGAGCAGCTAGTCGGTTGTTATTAAAAGGATTATTGGCAAGTGGTTTGACCTCTTTATTCGAGAGGGGCATCATTTATCTAAATTAAGTGCTCAAATTCCATCCAAATCGTTATAAGTAATAACTTTTCCTGTTCTTTGAACAAAACGCTTGAAGTATTAGTTGTCGTTAGATACAAACGAATAAGTCATTGTACCAATTGTTAAAGTGTCGCTATGCAAATTGGTGTAGCCAAGTGCGCTTACGCTCTCTTTAATTTGCCTTTGGTAAGAATAATAATCACAAATTGATACACAAGGAGTCTAATTTGTTGATAGGTGTACCAAGAGAAACGCTCGCTGGTGAAACGCGAGTCGCTGCATCGCCGAAATCGGTCGAACAGCTTCTAAAGTTAGGATTTGAAGTTTGTGTTGAATCACAAGCAGGTGCGCTAGCAAGTTTTGAAGATTCAGCTTACGAACAAGCTGGTGCAAAAGTTGTAAGCGCAGATGAAGCTTGGAAATCCGATATTATCTTTAAAGTTAACGCTCCAATCGTTGATGATAATAAGAATGAAATCGACCTACTTAAAGATGGCGCAACATTGGTCAGCTTTATTTGGCCGGCTCAAAACCCGGAATTAATGGAGCAGCTGTCGAGCCGCAACATTAATGTGATGGCAATGGACTCTGTGCCTCGTATTTCAAGAGCTCAAGCGCTCGATGCACTAAGTTCTATGGCCAATATCGCGGGTTATCGTGCTGTTGTTGAAGCGGCGCACGAATTTGGTCGATTCTTCACGGGTCAAATTACAGCGGCAGGTAAAGTTCCACCAGCGAAAGTATTGGTTGCTGGTGCGGGTGTTGCTGGCTTGGCGGCAATTGGTGCAGCTGGTAGTTTAGGTGCCATTGTTCGTTCATTCGATGTTCGTCCTGAAGTTAAAGAGCAAGTGGAGTCGATGGGCGCTGAGTTCTTGGAGGTGGATTTTCAGGAAGATACAGGCGCTGGTGATGGCTACGCAAAAGAGATGTCTGACGCGTTCAATAAGAAAGCGGAAGAGCTTTACGCGGCTCAAGCAAAAGACGTTGATATCATTATTACTACAGCACTGATTCCGGGTCGTCCTGCGCCTAAACTTATCACCAAAGAGATGGTCGATAGCATGAGCCCAGGCAGCGTAATTGTGGACCTTGCGGCAGTAAATGGTGGTAACTGTGAATACACGGTTGCGGATCAAGTGATCACAACAGCGAATGGTGTGAAGGTTGTCGGTTACACTGATATGGTTGGTCGTCTACCTACTCAGTCTTCCCAACTGTACGCGACTAACCTAGTGAACTTACTGAAACTACTTTGCAAAGAGAAAGACGGTAACATCAATATCGACTTTGAAGATGTTGTACTTCGTGGTGTCACAGTCGTTAAAGAGGGCGAAGTCACTTGGCCAGCTCCACCAATTCAAGTTTCTGCTCAACCTCAACAGGCTAAGCCAAAAGCAACGAAACCTGAGCCAAAAGTTGAAGAGCCCACTTCTCCAGTTAAAAAAGCGGCAGGCATGGCCATTGCGGTTGGTGCATTCGCTTGGATAGCTTCGGTGGCTCCTGCTGCGTTCTTATCTCACTTTACCGTTTTTGTTCTCGCTTGTGTGGTGGGTTATTACGTAGTTTGGAATGTTAGCCATTCTCTTCATACACCTTTGATGTCTGTAACGAACGCGATTTCAGGGATCATTGTGGTGGGTGCGCTATTACAGATTGGACAGGGAAGCGGCGTCGTGACTTTCCTATCGTTTATTGCCGTTTTAATTGCAAGTATCAATATCTTTGGTGGCTTTACCGTGACCAAACGTATGCTTGAAATGTTCCGTAAAGACTAAGGAGTAACAGATGTCTGAAGGATTAGTACAAGCAGCTTATATTGTTGCTGCTGTATTCTTTATTATGAGCTTGGCTGGATTATCGAAGCAGGAATCTGCACATGCAGGTAACTATTACGGTATCACGGGTATGGCAATCGCGTTGATCGCGACGATCTTTGGCCCTCACTCTGCAGGTATTGTGTGGATCATCATTGCAATGGTGATCGGTGGTGGTATTGGTATCCACTACGCAAGAAAAGTAGAAATGACTGAAATGCCAGAGTTGGTGGCAATTCTGCACAGCTTCGTAGGTATGGCAGCGGTACTTGTGGGTTACAACAGCTACATCGATCCACCGGCGGCTGTGTCACTTAACCCTGCTGATATTCATGCAGAGCACGTTATCCACCTAGTGGAAGTGTTCCTTGGCGTATTTATCGGTGCTGTGACGTTCACCGGTTCGATTGTTGCGTTTGGTAAGCTTCGCGGCGTTATCTCTTCGTCTGCACTTAACATTCCTCATAAGCACAAATGGAACCTAGCAGCTATCGTGGTTTCAACACTACTTATGATCATGTTCGTTAAAGCAGATGGCAGCATGTTCGCACTGATGGTGATGACACTTATCGCGTTCGCATTCGGTTACCACTTAGTGGCGTCGATCGGCGGTGCAGATATGCCAGTGGTTGTTTCTATGTTGAACTCGTACTCTGGTTGGGCTGCTGCGGCGGCAGGTTTCATGCTTGCAAACGACCTGCTTATCGTAACTGGTGCATTGGTTGGTTCGTCGGGTGCGATTCTGTCTTACATCATGTGTAAAGCAATGAACCGCTCGTTCATTAGTGTTATTGCTGGTGGCTTCGGTCAGGAAGTCCAAGTGTCTGAAGGCGATGAAGATCAAGGTGAACACCGTGAAACTTCAGCAGAAGACGTAGCTGACATGCTTAAGAACTCTAAGTCAGTAATCATCACTCCTGGATACGGCATGGCAGTAGCTCAAGCTCAGTACCCAGTACATGAAATTACTGAAAAGTTGCGTGCTCAAGGCGTAAACGTTCGCTTTGGCATCCACCCGGTAGCGGGTAGGTTACCGGGTCACATGAATGTACTGCTTGCTGAAGCAAAAGTCCCTTACGATATCGTTCTTGAAATGGACGAGATCAATGATGACTTTGACGAGACAGATACTGTATTGGTTATTGGTGCGAATGACACCGTAAACCCAGCAGCTCTGGAAGATCCAAATAGCCCAATTGCTGGCATGCCAGTGCTGGAAGTTTGGAACGCTCAAAACGTTATCGTGTTCAAGCGTTCTATGAACACGGGTTACGCAGGTGTTCAAAACCCATTGTTCTTTAAAGACAACACACAGATGCTGTTTGGCGATGCTAAACAAAGCTGTCTAGGTATTCTAGAGCACCTATAGAGGTCGGTTCTAGAAACAAAAGTAAGGAGCTCAATTGAGCTCCTTTTTTGTGCCCACAGAGTGGGGGAAATAGTGCGAACGCGAGAGAAAATGAGTGCACTAATTGCTTCCCATAGTGACGACGAAATGGCTTAGCTCCGATGCGTTAGACTGGCACATTCGCTAACTTTAATCGTATTAAAGTCAATTTAATGACAGCTAGCCGTCATTCTCGCTGTTTTTCATGCGGTTAAAATTTATCTTTGAAAGCGAATGGTATATATTTGTTTGATCTATATGAATTTGCGCTGGTTTGTGATCATCAAAAGAACATTTACTCTTCTTATCGCTACGTTATCAGTATCAGTAAACGCGTTTGCTGATTCTTTGCCTGAGCGTATCGATAATTTCACCAAACTATTTGATCATGAAACGGCAATCGAATCTTATGATATTCGATTGCTTCAGGCTGATTATCCAACGCGCTTGATCACGCCTTCTTCAATGCTGCCGCAAACAGCAGAGTACCCATTAAAAGATATTCAACGCTTATACCAGTTATCAAAAACCTGTAGCGGTAAATTGCCGTTAAGCCCATTGATAACGGAGCCTTTGGTGTTTACACGCGCGATGTGTAAAGGCACCAAGCTATCTGACCGTTGGTTTAGCCGTAGCGGTCTGATTCACCCAGGTGGTGGCTCTTATGCAGCACGTTACGTTGAGAAATACCCAGAAAAGTTCGATGCGCTAAAACGCTTTATGCACATCCAAGAGCGTCCAAATACTGAAAATGATGAGCTACTGTCTCGCTTGAAACAGATGGATAACGAGGCTATCACTGCGCTGTTGGCCGGTGCTAGTATGTTTGTCGAGCTTGACGAAATGTGGGTCAAGCGTGGTGACAGATACTATCTATACAAAGAATCTGATTGGCATGAAAACGCCACGGTAGCAGGGTTGTCGTTCAGCTTATCGTCAGAAGGTAAGAGTTGTTTCGTCCAACGTGGTAACGTGTGTTGGGAAATTGAAGACCATTCAGAACTTCTGCAAGTCGCGATGTTTATTCTGGTGATTGCAAACATCATGCTTGTGCTAGGTTGGGCGATATACCGTTGGAATAGTAAGAAACAGGAATTGAAGAGTCGTATGTTGGTTCTCCAGATCTTAACACACGAACTGAGAACGCCGATTGCGAGCTTATCATTGACCGTTGAAGGGTTCAGACGAGAGTTCGAACACTTACCTGAATCGGTTTATGATGAATTTCGTCGACTGTGTGAAGACACGCGTCGTTTAAGACAGTTAGCAGAGGCAAGTAAAGACTACTTACAGTCGGACAATCAACCACTCGCAACAGAGTGGGTACCAAGTGTACAAGAGTGGTTAGAGTACAAAGTTGAAGAAGATTTCGCACCTGGAATCGAACTGCGCATTAACCAAGATATTGCTGCAAAAGTGAACGTATATTGGTTAGGAACCTGTATCGATAACCTGATCAGGAACGCTGTTAAATACGGTGTCGCACCAGTGATACTAGAACTGAATACTTCTGACAAGAAGCTGACATTCAAAGTTATAGATAATGGAGACTTGTCCCGCAAAGACTGGGGGCAACTAAGAAAGCCATTCGTTAGTAAGAGTGGACTAGGTTTAGGTCTGACGATAGTAGAATCTATGGTCGGAAAAATGGGCGGTCACATGACGCTAATCGGCCCCCCGACAACATTTATTTTGGAGATACCTTGTGAAACAGACATTGCTTCTCGTTGAAGATGATAAAAATTTAGCTGATGGCCTACTAGTTAGCCTTGAGCAAGCTGGGTATGAATGTTTGCATGCTGAACTGATCTCTGAAGTTGAAGGCTATTGGGAACAAGCGGACCTAGTTATCCTAGACCGTCAACTTCCTGATGGTGACTCAGTAGATTCACTTCCAGGTTGGAAGAAGAAGAAAGATATTCCTGTAATCTTGCTGACTGCACTGGTTACGGTAAAAGACAAGGTAGCGGGCCTAGATTCAGGCGCGAACGATTACCTAACGAAGCCATTCGCAGAAGCTGAGCTATTTGCTCGTATTCGTGCGCAGCTTCGTCTGCCAGATGCTGAAGAGCAGGACGCATCAAAAGTTATCGCTCAAAACCTTGTTATCGACAAGGCAACACGTGAAGTGTTTTTCAATGAGCAAGAGGTGACGCTAACACGCACTGAATTTGATCTGCTGTTGTTCTTGGCAAGTAATCTGGGTCGTGTATTTACACGTGACGAACTACTTGATCACGTATGGGGATACAACCACTTCCCAACAACTCGT
>AAZW01000081.1 GCA_000169995.1 Vibrionales bacterium SWAT-3
CTCAGAACACAGCTAAATGTGGAGAGTCTGCTTGTTGAAGATATGACGGGGGAGCAGGTTGAAATCTCGCTCAGTCATATTCTGGATTACTGGTACCCGAATAACATGTCTTACCCTGAGAAGGTTGGACATTGGGGCCATCAAGTGTGGAAGTTCTTGTCAGAAAACCCACGCGAGTCCAATTCAGAAGGCGGCGTCTTCCCAGCAATCTTTGGCACAGTGTTACTGGTTATTCTGATGTCGATTGTGGTGATGCCTCTTGGGGTGGTAGCGGCGATCTACTTACATGAATACGCGAAAAACAACGCGCTTACCCGTTTGATTCGAATTGCGGTTATCAACTTAGCCGGTGTACCTTCAATCGTGTATGGCGTTTTTGGGTTAGGCTTTTTTGTTTATACCATTGGTGGCTCAATCGATACCCTGTTTTATGCAGAACGATTACCAGCTCCTACCTTTGGTACGCCGGGCCTACTTTGGTCTGCACTGACTTTGGCGGTACTCACGCTGCCAGTTGTTATTGTTACTACCGAAGAGGGTCTAACGCGTATCCCTAGTTCGGTAAGGCATGGCTCTTTAGCACTCGGCGCGACTCAATTTGAGACCTTGTGGCGTATTGTTTTACCTATGGCAAGCCCTGCGATAATTACCGGCTTGATATTGGCGATTGCGAGAGCGGCTGGTGAAGTAGCTCCATTAATGCTAGTGGGTGTTGTAAAACTCGCATCAAGCTTGCCTGTTGATAGTCAGTTTCCGTATATACACTTAGACAGACAGTTCATGCATTTAGGCTTTCATATCTATGATGTTGGATTTCAAACATCGAATATAGAGGCTGCTCGCCCATTGGTGTACGCGACTTCGTTTTTATTGGTTACGGTAATCGTGGGACTGAATTTAACGGCGATTAATATCCGTAATAACTTACGTGAAAAGTACCGAACCTTAGGACAAGATTAAGATGTTCTCAATTAATGAAACCTTGGGTTACCAAGCACCTTTAGATGTACATAATCTAAAGGAAGAACAAATTGCTATCTCGATCGAAGGGCTCAATCTTTACTACAAAGAAAGCCAAGCGCTCGATGATATTTCCATGAAGATACCCAAAGGGCAGGTGACGGCATTTATCGGTCCTTCGGGGTGTGGCAAGTCTACGTTACTACGCTGCATCAATCGTATGAACGATCTTGTCGAAGGCTGCAAAGTTTCCGGAAAAGTGAAGCTTCATGGCAAGAATATTTATCACCCTAAAGTTGATGTTGCGACTCTGCGTCGCCGTGTCGGCATGGTATTTCAGCGTCCAAACCCGTTTCCTAAATCTATCTATGAGAATGTGGTTTACGGACTGAGGCTGCAAGGAGTAAGTAACAGTCGAGATCTTGATGATGCCGTAGAACGATCACTGCGTGCTGCTGCATTGTGGGATGAAGTAAAGGATCGTTTACATGAGAATGCTTTCGGTTTGTCTGGTGGTCAGCAGCAGCGTTTGGTGATTGCACGTGCTGTCGCGATTGAACCGGAGGTCTTGTTGTTGGATGAGCCGACATCGGCATTGGATCCTATTTCAACGTTGACGATTGAAGAACTAATCAACGATCTCAAGACGCAATATACGGTTGTCATCGTAACGCATAACATGCAGCAGGCTGCGCGTGTGAGTGACCATACTGCTTTTATTCATATGGGAAAATTGATCGAGTACTCAGATACGGATTCAATATTTACGTCGCCATTGAAAAATCAAACGGAAGGCTACATTACTGGTCGATACGGTTAACGTTACCGTTCTGATCATTGGAGCTAAGTCACTCCAATATAAATGACTTATCCATTTCTTTTTAAGGAGCTGACATGCAATTTGGTCGCCACATCTCAGGACAATTTAATGTCGAGTTAGAGTCTATCCGTACCCATGTACTGACTATGGGTGGGTTAGTAGAGCAGCAGCTCTCTTTTGCTATGCAGGCACTCCACAAAGATGATTTGGAACTAGCGAAGAAAGTGATTCGTGATGATCATAAAGTGAATGCGATGGAAGTGTCGATTGATGAGGCATGTACTCGTATTATCGCTAAGCGTCAGCCAACGGCAAAAGATCTGCGTTTGATAATGGCGATCATCAAGACGATTACTGACCTGGAGCGTATTGGTGATGTTGCGTCTAAGATCGCGCAGGGTGCGATTGATATCCCTTCGACAAAAGAACAAAAATTCCATGTATCGCTAGAGCCTTTATGTCGACAAGCGATCACCATGCTGCACCAAGTTTTAGACGCATTTGCTCGTATGGATGTGGATGCGGCGGCAGAGGTACATAAACTCGATGATAAGTTGGATGCTGAATACGAAGCGGTGATTCGTCAGTTGATGACTTACATGATGGAAGACCCGAAGAATATTCCTAACATCTTACAAGTGATGTGGTCTGCGAGAGCCATTGAGCGAGTGGGGGATCGTTGCCAGAATATCTGTGAGTACATTATCTACTTCGTTAAAGGCAAAGATGTACGTCACCTCGGCGATCAGAGTCTAGATGACGCACTAAAGTAAACAGCCTAGCTAGAAGCTCAGTATAGCGCCTAGGTTTAAGTTGATAGTGGTGTTGTAAGGCACAAACGTCTTATTGTGATCAAACAGATTCAAGTCGGTACCCGCTCTGAGTGCGAGTACTGGTGTTGCTTGATACACATAGGCACCACCTAAACTTAAACCTGTTGCTGTTTTTCTTTCCGTAGTATCAGAACGCGTCTTTTCACCGTCATAGTCTGCGAATCCAACCTCCGCTTGAAAGCCGTGTATTTGCTGTGAACCAAACATGTTTTGGATACCAATTCGATACGAGTTTACCGTTTCATCATAACGATCACTCTCATACCAAATATCTGAATAGCTTAAATAGATTGCTCCAAGGTCAGCAATCTCAGTGATTCCTAAAGCCATGATAGGCCCCGATTTTTAGTTCTGGGGATAGGTGTAGCCCACTTGCTGAAACTGAAGTTGAAAGAATGGTTAGCAAAAGCAGGGGAGTTTTTATCTTCATAACAATACCTAGAGCACATCGCCTCCTTGGCTGCAATGGATTTTGATTCGAATCGTTTAAAAAGTGGGTCAGGTTTATTGAGGTGTTTAATCTCGGTAATATTAGATCGTAAAAAACCAGCGTAGACGCTGGCTTTTTAATTTTTTAGAAGCGGTAACCGACAGTCCATGAGAATGTGTCGTAATCTGCGTCGTCGTAACTCGCGAACTCAAAACGCATGTCAGTGTATAGGTGTTGTCCGAACTCAGCTCGACCACCTAAGCCAACAACGAAGCTGGTATCGTTGTATGATCCCGTCAACTTTTCACCTGAATAGCTAATAGAATTCTCTTCGCTTTGACGAGCTAATCCGAGAACACCATAAGGTTTTAAAGAGAAACCATCCAGCTCAAATTTGTAACCGATATCGGCGTCAACTTGGAACTTGTAGCCATCGATCTCAGCCTTGATACCTTCAAAACTCTCATCATCACTATTGGCTGCATAAGAAACATTGATACCTACGATACGGTTAAACTCGTAACCATATTCAAGCTTGATACCGTTCCCCCAATCAACAGTATCGTCTGTCAGCCAAGTATCAATTTGGGTTTTGTTATAGCCAATACCGACACGATGTTGGCTCTCGAAACTGTTTGCTAGCGCTGGAACAGATAGTAGTGAAGCTGAGATTAGGGTAGTAAGTGCAATTTTCATATTAGTCTCTATTTAGGGTTAACTTTAACTGCACGATCCTTCGTACTTCAGTGTTCGTTTTGATAGAGCCAATATTAAACAGTGTTTTATTTTTAGGCTAAATAGCTATCCATATATCTTTAATAAGCTTTACTTATTAGTTTGTTCATATAGTGATTGTTGGATTAGATTAAATAACCATATTAAAAGTGGGTTGTTTCTGTTCTTAGAATGTATGTAGCTATAAACTGGAATGCATTTGTATTGATCATCAATCTCTACGTCTATAGCTCTGAGTTTTGGGTAATTGTCTATCGGAAATAGGTTGGTATGAGGCATATACATATCTGAGTTGAGTAAAACATCCATGAGCGCTAACACCATCTCTGAACGAAAACCAACAGAGTGCGGTATTGATAGAGCTTCTAGAATTTGTGATGCTTGACTAAAGTTATCATTCCACCCTGGTGAGATTAATGAAGCTATCTCATAGCCAGCTAAATCATGTGGTTTGACATTCAACTTCGTTATTGGGTGTCCCTTTCGAACAAATAGTCGTCCAGTTATGTCTAGTATTTTTTGTACATATATCTCTTTAGATATGTTTGGTAGTTGATAGGCGACGCCTAGTAGGATATCTCCTTTTTGGATATCTTCGGAAGACGTTGTTGTCCAGCTGGTGAGCTCAAGTTTGCAGTTTGGGGATTGCAGCTTAATGGCTTTGTAGAGGGAGCCTGATAAACATGCTAGTACTACTGGAGATAAAGCAATTTTTATAGGGTAATCAATCTCTGTAGGGTCGAATGCACTTGAGGAGTTAACGGCTGTCATTAGACCGTCGAGATGAGGTGTTATCTCGTTAGCTAGTTGTTCCGAAAAAGCAGTAGCTTGCAGTCCTCCATGCACTTTCACAAATAGATCATCCGAAAAGTGATGACGTAGTTTTTGTAGAGCTTGGCTCACTGCTGGCTGAGAAACGAATAAACGCTCAGCTGCCTTTCTGGTGTTTTTTTCCTGGTAAACAATCAAAAAGGTACGCAATAGGTTTAAATCAAGAGAGCTGAATAGATCCTTAGCCATAACATTCCATGAGTCGCTATATCAAGTCTATTAATATACGTGACTTCCAAGCTTTTACTAGCCATGTTGTGTTGGTGTGCAGTCAGCTCTCGGACTTTATCTATTTGTTAAGCGAAGCTATCAGGTTTTGAATCTTTGCCGTGCTCGTTACTGGGATTAAGTAGTCGTCTACGTCATCGTGCCCCATTTGAGCTTGAGAGGCTTGTGTCATGAGGCTTGGTCTAGTCGATTTCCCTGATAGATGTAGCGCTTGAACGCCAGTATGCTTGAGAATTACTCTGCCATTTTCAGCGGTAACGCCAGCCCCTGCCATAATATCTAAGCGGCCTTGAGTGAGCGTAACCATTTCCTTGAGAATGTCTTTTCCTTGTTCCGCGTTACTTGCTAAACCTGAAGTTAAAACACGTTCACAACCAAGCTCGATAATCTGTTCTAGCGCTTTTTGGTAATCCTTAAGTTGGTCTATAGCACGGTGAAAAGTCACGCCAAGTTTTAGCTGGTGGGCTTTTGAGGTGAGTGCTTTCATAGCAGCCATGTCTATTTCACCTTGAGCGGTAAGCACACCTAATACCACACCATCTAAACCAGCATCTGCAGCGGCTTGAATGTCATCAAGCATGCACATCACGTCGGCATTATCGAAGATGAAGTCACCTTGTCTTGGACGAATCATGGCATACACGGGAACCGATGAGATGCGAGCGGCTTGCTTCATTATTCCGAAGCTCGGAGTTAATCCACCAAGTGCTAATGAAGAGCAGAGCTCAATACGATTCGCTCCGCCTGCTAGGGCATTGTGTAGAGATTCTAGGTTATCGATACAAACTTCAATTTCGGTATTCATCATATTTGCTCGTTGAAAGAGGTACTGATGAAATGATAGCAATCTCGGTGTGATTCTGAATAGGCAAAGATAGAGGAAAATAGGGGTAAAGTTTGGCTTTGCGATTACCTCTATTCACTGTGAAACAGTGCATTGATGTTATGGTTGTTAAAACGTGTAAAAACAAAAAGCCCGAAGCGATAACTTCGGGCTTTGAATAAGACTTTACTTCTTAACTGATTGGCGGTGCGCTTTGCGCTGTAGCTAATGCTTTATTTCTCTTTATAGAGAGTCATCCAACCATTCACCCGTGTTGAGTCGGGCTTAAGAATGTAATTACTTGCTTAGGTCGTCAGCGTGCTCAGATAGGAATGCTGCAACACCTTTTGGAGATGCGTCCATACCTGATTTACCTTCTTCCCATTGTGCAGGACAAACTTCACCGTTCTTCTCGTGGAAGTTTAGTGCGTCTACCATGCGTAGCATTTCGTCGATGTTACGACCTAGTGGAAGATCGTTAACTACTTGGTGACGTACAAGACCGTCAGCGTCGATTAGGAAAGAACCACGGAAAGCAACGCCTGCTTCTGGGTGCTCAACATCGTATGCTTTGCAGATTTCGTGCTTAACGTCAGCAACTAGTGGGTATTTAACTTGACCGATACCGCCGTCAGCGATAGCAGTGTTACGCCATGCGTTGTGAGAGAATTGAGAATCGATAGAAACACCGATTACTTCAACACCTTTAGCTTGGAAATCTTCTAGACGGTTGTCGAAAGCGATTAGCTCTGAAGGACAAACGAAAGTGAAGTCTAGTGGGTAGAAGAAAACAACCGCTTTCTTACCTTTAGTGAATTCTGCGAAGTTGAAGTTATCAACGATCTCACCGTTACCTAGAACAGCTGCTGCAGTAAAGTCAGGGGCTTGACGACCTACTAGTACCATTTTGGAATCTCCTAAAAAATTAGTTGGCCCAACACATCTTTGTTTGGGCTCCGTTTCTACGCGACAAACTATAGTACAATCGGTACTATAGAAAAAAGCGAATTAAATAGATTAAGTTCATCGAAAAAAGCGATAAGCTTATTTTTTGTCCTTTTCTCAGGTCTTCGGACCTTCGTGTAACTTATCCTACTCATATTACAAAGTAATTTCATGAATAAATGGCCAAGTCTTAAGCAACTTCACTATCTTGTTACTCTTCACGAAACGCGCCACTTTAGCGGCGCCGCTGATCGCTGTTTTGTTAGCCAATCGACACTAAGTAAAGGTATCCAAAACCTAGAAGAGCTGATCGGTTGCCCTCTTTATGAGAAGAAAGATAAAAAGAGCCCACTTGTCTTTACTCAAGCGGGAGATCTGGTGGTGAAGCACGGTCGAGAGTTATTGGCGAAAGGGCAGGACTTGGTTGAACTCGGAAACCTATGTAACGGCGATGCGATGCAAGGCCAGCTGCGAGTAGGGTGCATTCCTACCATTGCGCCATTTCTTTTGTGCGATTTAGTACAAGAAGCCAACCAACGCTTTCCTCAGCTAAATCTGCTGTTGCGCGAAGACACCACTACGAACTTACTTGCGGCATTGCGCCATGGTGAGTTAGACGTATTGATTCTGGCTCTGCCTGTTGATATCGACAACATGGAGAGCAAAGTGGTTGGGCAAGATCCTTTTAGAATGGTGATCAGCCGTAATCAAGCAGATGGTATTCGTGTCCCTATTAAATATGACGACCTGCCAGACGAGTCTGTATTCTTATTGGAGAACGAGCACTGTTTAACTGAGCACGCGGTGTCAGCGTGTAAGTTAACTGACAAAGAGAAGATCAACCCGTTCACAGCAACGAGTCTGCACACCTTGGTGCAAATGGTCGCGAACGGTTTAGGAACCACCTTTATCCCGCAAATGGCTATCGATCACGGTTTATTGGAAAACCAGAATCTCGTCGTGATCGATCCTCCTGGTCAGCAAGCGTACCGTGATATTGGCCTTGTGTGGCGACCAAGCTCGTCACGCCGTGAAACCTTCCATCAATTAGCCGATGTGGTATCTGAGTTACTGTAATTTCATAATAGCGCTTGATTGCCATTTTTGCAGAAACCCATACGATTATGTTCAATCGTATGGGATTTGGATTTTGCGAAATAGTATTTTACAGATTTATATAAAAAATATACTATAAGTAGTGATTGGTCCAAACACAGATAGAAAAATATCGAACAGACTGCTAGATTTGTCAGTAATAATTATTTTCTTATCATTCTCTATAGTTAAAATATTATACTTTTCATTTTTAACCAGTTCGAAATCGAACCCATGAATTGATAAAATATTATCTATATCTAGTTTATAATAATAAGTTTTAGACCCTTTAGTATGAACTTGAACATGATCAAGGCTTACCAAAGGGCGCGAATATACTTTGTTAATCTGATGTAAAAAGAACTTTTTCCCTGTAATCTTTATTCCATGCGGCTTGGTTCATCTTTCTTGGTACAGACAAGTTACCCTCTGATTTTCTAAATAGGTTCTGCACAAAGCGACGACAACAAGCCATATTCAACGCTGAATCCCCAGCGTAAATTCGCTGCTCGTCTTCTTTGAAAATTACGTCCAACGCCCAGTGCTGCTGATTCTCAATATGCCAATGCTTTCTTGTTGCCTTTGAGGCTAACTCTAAAGATAAATGGTCTGTGCAAATATAGTACGAGGTTTCATAACTTCCTTTCCCTTTGACACTCCTATCTCTTACCACTGCAACAATGCTTTTTACGAGACACCACTTCTGTCTGAGTGCTTCGCTGAAGGCTGCAGGAAGCACGTAAACCTCACGAACCTCTTTTCTACCATGCCCTTTCTCTTCCGTGATGTATGATTCCTGTTTATCTTCAGGCAAAGCCCAATAGTCTTGGAATTGCACATCAATTTCTGCTAATAAACTTGGTTGATTCAGTTTAACTTGTACTAGGATATCTCCACCTTTATCAACTACTTTATTCAGTGTTTCAACCTGACAATGCAGGCATCAGCAGTTAATAAACATCCTTTGATATCTAAAGCGTCTAGCATGTTTCTTATTGCTAGCAGCTCCATACCTTTGCCGTCACAAGGTTGGTGTGTGAGAGTCAAACCCTCGTCTACATCAAATGCCGAAACCATATAGAGGGGGTGCTGTTGTTTGCTTGCTTTTGCCCCTTTTAGAACCTTCCCATCAACACTGATTATAGGCTGAGCATGCTTCTCTCTGTGCAAATTGACCCAGCCCACCATAGCTTCCAATAGCGTCTCTGGCACAACGGATCTCATGATCGCAGCTATATTATGTCGAGTGGGAAGACCATTTTCGTAGGGGAAATACTCACGTAACCACTCGATATTTCCTTCACCGAAATCCTTAATCTCTGTCCATTTATTTTGACCACAAATCATGGCTGTTATGACCACGAAAGCGACTTCCATAACAGGATAAACTTGATTGATGTGCGAACGGGTATCTTTCACTTTTTTAAGTTGCTCAATGATAATCATGTGCGAATTTCTCATGTTTTTTTACTTCATGATCAGATCGTGATTATCTAAAAAAGTTCCCTGTAAAATAAATCCATTATTTTCAATGGTTAAAGTTCGATCCCGCCCTTGGCTTACCACTCTTGCTTGCTTTTTAATACCGGATACCCAAAATTGGTAGGTATCTACTGCAAGTCCGTAGACTAAAAAAGATAGGAAAGTATAGCCTAGAGTAAAAGAAGAAAACTTAAGAAGTAGGAATGATTTTTTCATAATCCGCCGCCGCATTTTTCCTGTGAAAGCGCAAACTTTTCTAAAAGCCCCACTGAACCTCTCAGTTTCATTATTGAACCACAATATACGTAGTCCGCGCTATTTTCCTTATAATCTTCAACTTTTAAATAATAAAGAGTAGATTGTGATATGGCTATTATAAAGTAAACACCGATATGATGATTTGTAGTTTGGTATTTTTCATCTCTATTTTTTATTATTAGTACTAGCTGTACGATGGTGTATGTAAATAAAAAATGCAATAAATTAACTTATTACAGAAACAAAGTAAATTCTTTCTGAGTCATACTCTCCTGAAGGGAAGTATATGAACGGGTAACTGCATACAATAATGGTTGCTAAGCATATTATCGAGTACTTATATTTTGATATTTTCATTCATTACACATTTCTTCAGTGATGGCGAATTTTTCAAATATACCACGCGAGCTTTTTAATTCTAGTCCTGGGCCGCAGTATATATGAGTTGGGCTGTTTTTTTTATAATCTTCTATTTTAAAATAATATAGAAAAGAAAGAATGAACGATATAGCAAGTAAAACATATGAAGTTTTATTTTTCATTCTAATATGATCTTTCTTTGTTTTAAATATTAATTTTAATTGAACTATACTTATGAAAAAAGACCAAAAGAAAGCAGGAGTAAGTAGTATTGATAAGAGATATATTTTATCGGTTCTATAAGAGCCGAGTGGGAAGAATAATATAGGGTAAGAACTGATTAATAATATAATCGTAAACCTAATAGCTTGTTTGTGCTTTCGTAGTTTCATATCTTTTCCTGTGTAGGTATATGACAGCCCCAGAGGGGCTGTTTAAATAATATTTAATTAAATTTATACAGACTCGTCGCTAGCCGTCTCGTCATTTCGACCTGTTAGCCGATGTGGTGTCTGAATTGCTTTAAAGTTAGTCACCTTAACAACAGTCCTTGATTGCCATTTTTGCAGAAACCCATACGATTATGTTCAATCGTATGGGTTTTTGGATTTTGCGAAATAGTATTTTACAGATTTATATAAAAAATATAGTAGAATAAAAAACATACTATAAGTAGTGATTGGTCCAAACACAGATAGAAAAATATCGAATAGACTGCTAGATTTGTCAGCAATAATTATTTTCTTATCATTCTCTATAGTTAAAATATTATACTTTTCATTTTTAACCAGTTCTAAATCGAATCCATGAATTGATAAAATATTATCTATATCTAGTTTATAATAATAAGTTTTAGACCCTTTAGTATGAACTTGAACATGATCAAGGCTTACCACTCTTGCTTGCTTTTCAATACCGGATACCCAAAATTGGTAGGTATCTACTGCAAGTCCGTAGACTAAAAAAGATAGGAAAGTATAGCCTAGAGTAAAAGAAGAAAACTTAAGAAGTAGGAATGATTTTTTCATAATCCGCCGCCGCATTTTTCCTGTGAAAGCGCAAACTTTTCTAAAAAACCTACAGAACTTCTCATCTTTAATATTGCCCCGCAATATACGTGACTAGTGCTTGTTTCTTTATACTCTTCAACCTTAAAGTAATAAAAAGTAGATAGTGATATGGCTATGATAAAATAAATACCCATATTATGATTTTTAGTTTGGTACTTATCATCCCTATTTTTTATTATCAGTGCGAGCTGTGCCACGGTAAACACTAAGAGAAAAAACATAAAAAATGAGCTTAGTACAGTAACAAAGTAAACTCTATCTGAATCATACTCCCCCGAAGGGAAGTATATGAATGGGTAACTGCATACGACAATTCTTACTAAGCATATTATCGAGTGCTCATATTCTGATATTTTTATAGCCATCTTTTATTCTTATTTTCCACACTGTTTATTGAATGAAAAATTTTCTAGTAGTTGTGTTGAACGACCAATTTTAAGTTCAGACCCGCAATAGGATTTACTATGTTTATTTTTCAAATTATCAAGGTCAGAGTTATACTCAAAACTAGGATAAGGGATTGCGAGAATCGCTATAATTAAAACGAAAATAGACCTTCTACCTGAAATGTCCTTGTTTACGCGTCCCATTAAACAATTGAAATTGAAATAGATAAAATAAGGTAAAAGGAATGCAAAGAAAAATATTGTAATTGAGAATGACGCTGTCGATAAAAAATATACATCTTCATTGCCTGCCTTGGTGTTAGGCCAGAAATAAATTGAGTAAGATAGGAGTAGAGTAAAAAATAAAAACCAAGCGTTCGTTTTTGCTGTATCTTCTTTGTTCATTTTAATTATCAGTCTATGTAAATTGTAACCTTATATGTCACTATATTATCTTGGCTTCTTGAATCTAATTAACTGTCCACGTTAAAAATTTAAGAGATTGCCCAATCATGAATACGACAACAGTGACGCGAGTAATGACAGGTTTTAACCATTGCTAGGATACCTATTGATGAACATAATTTTTATTTAACCCCCAAAATAAATTTTTATGGCGAATAATATAAATCGCATTAATATCATATTCAACTGGATTTATATGGTTTGGCGTTCTGATGCGTTTTTTCGAATGGGTCCGGGGGAGTGGTATTTTATTTCTATTGACGAAAGTGATCTGGCGATAGAGCCTCATGAAGTCATGAGGCTCGTTTTATTGCTGCCTCAATCCACTTCAGCTTCTTCGGGCTCTACTTCTTCTTGCAGTTCAAGCAAGTTGATCGCGATGGTGACGAAGTCACTGTCGGTGATGATGCCAACCAATTCGCCATGACTGACCACTGGTAAGCAGCCCACTTTGTGTTTTTGCATGTAAATAGCAGACTCTTTTAACCCAGCTCGAGGCTCTACTGACATAACGTTATTGTGCATGATGTCGTTGAGAGGAGTAGATAGGGTAAAAGATTGAGCTGGCGGAATGTTTTGTAGGCTAGATTCTTGGGCAGCGAGAACGTCTCGTTGTGTGACTACGCCCAGTAATTTTCTGTCGGCATCGACGACTGGGATATGGCGGATATCAAGCGCTTCCATGGTGTGCTTAGCATCGGCCAGTGAGTGTGAGCGCAATAAAGTATGAGGGTTGCGAGTCATCATATCTTCAACCTTGATCATACGAACCTCCTTATTATTTATTTGTTGTTCTCACTATAGTTTTTTATCCAAAAAATAACTGAGAGCTGGCGCATTTTTGGGTGAGTTTTACACAACTATTTCATTTCACTCGCTGGCGGATTAAGTCGCATAATTTTACGCCTCTTTACAATAATCCATTGCTGTAAACCTTGCTATTGCGGCTCGTGTGCCTATACTAGCCCACTGCGAAATTTTTAGTCGCGTCTACTCATTCATCAACCAAACAAGACCAGAAAAATGCAAGTTTCAGATTTTCACTTTGACCTACCAGATGAACTCATTGCTCGCTACCCTCAAGAAGAGCGTACAGCAAGCCGTCTGCTTAAATTAGATGGCAATAACGGCAACCTAACTGATGGTTCGTTCAAGGACGTTTTAGACTTGGTTGAACCTGGCGATCTGGTTGTTTTCAATAACACGCGCGTTATCCCTGCTCGTGTATTTGGTCGCAAAGCTTCAGGCGGTAAGCTTGAAGTGTTGGTTGAGCGTATGCTGGATGAGAAAAGCATTCTGGCGCATGTTCGTTGTTCTAAGTCACCAAAGCCGGGCACTAAGCTGTTTCTTGGTGAGAATGATGAGTACGAAGCAGAAATGATCGCGCGTCATGATGCGTTATTTGAAATCCATTTCACATCTGATCAAAGCGTTCTAGAGATTCTGAACAGTGTAGGTCACATGCCACTGCCTCCTTATATTGATCGTCCAGATGAAGACGCAGATAAAGAGCGTTACCAGACTGTCTATAATGAAAAGCCAGGTGCAGTAGCTGCACCCACAGCCGGTCTTCACTTTGACGACAAGCTAATGGCAGATATGAAAGCGAAAGGCGTTGAGTTTGCTTATGTCACACTGCACGTTGGTGCGGGCACATTCCAGCCAGTAAAAGTAGACAACATCAATGATCACCACATGCATGCAGAGTACGTTGAAGTACCGCAAGAAGTGGTGGATGCGGTTGCGGCAACAAAAGCACGCGGCGGACGCATCATCGCAGTGGGTACGACATCGGTTCGTTCTCTAGAGAGCGCTGCACAAGATGCTCTGAAAAACGGTACTGAATTAGTGCCGTTCTTTGGTGATACAGAAATCTTTATCTTCCCTGGTTATGAATACCAGTTGGTTGATTGCCTTATCACTAACTTCCACCTACCAGAATCGACTCTGATCATGTTGGTGAGTGCGTTTGCAGGTTACGACAATGTGATGGGTGCATACGATCACGCAGTGAAGAGCGAATACCGCTTCTTCAGCTATGGTGATGCTATGTTCATCAACAAGAAAACCAGCTAATTTAAGCTAGTTATAAGCGATATAAATAAGAATTTACGGGTGCTAGCAGTAAGCTAGGAGTCGGGCAGGGTGTCTGTCTAATCTCTCGCAAGGAATACGCGACCGCTCCTCATAGAGTATTAAGGCTAACTTAAGCTCTGAATTAACAGTCAGATTGTTTCTCTGGCATATTGGAGGCTTCGTGAAATTAAAATACGAACTTAAAAAAACTATCGCTGGTGCACGTCGTGGTCAACTTCAGTTTGAACGCGGTACCGTTGAAACACCAGCATTCATGCCTGTAGGTACTTACGGTACTGTAAAAGGTATGACTCCTGAAGAAGTAAAAGACACAGGTGCTGAAATCCTACTAGGTAACACGTTCCACCTATGGCTACGTCCTGGTCAAGAAATCATGAAAATGCACGGTGACTTGCACGATTTCATGAACTGGCAAGGTCCTATCCTGACCGATTCAGGCGGTTTCCAAGTATTCAGCTTAGGTGCGATGCGTAAAATCACTGAAGAGGGTGTACATTTCCGTAACCCTGTAAACGGTGACAAGATCTTCATGGACGCTGAGAAGTCGATGGAAATCCAAAAAGACCTAGGTTCAGACATCGTAATGATCTTCGATGAGTGTACGCCTTACCCTGCGACACACAAAGAAGCGAAAGACTCAATGGAGATGTCTCTTCGTTGGGCTGAGCGTTCTCGTAACCACTTCGACAAACTTGAAAACCCGAACTCACTATTCGGTATCGTTCAAGGTGGTGTGTACGAAGACCTACGTGATGTATCGGTGAAAGGCCTAACTGAAATTGGTTTTGACGGTTACGCAGTTGGCGGCCTAGCAGTAGGCGAACCAAAAGAAGACATGCACCGCATTCTTGAGCACACATGTCCTCAACTACCTGAAGATAAGCCACGTTACCTAATGGGCGTAGGCAAACCTGAAGACCTAGTTGAAGGTGTTCGTCGTGGTATCGACATGTTTGACTGTGTAATGCCAACGCGAAATGCACGTAACGGCCACCTGTTTGTGACTGAAGGTGTGATCAAGATCCGTAATGCGAAGCATAAAACCGATACAACACCACTAGATTCAGAGTGTGACTGTTACACTTGTAAGAACTACAGCAAGTCGTACTTACACCATTTGGATCGTTGTAACGAAATCCTTGGTGCTCGACTGAACACGATTCATAACCTGCGTTTCTACCAACGAGTAATGTCTGACATTCGTCAGTCTATCGATGAAGACCGCTTTGAAGAGTTTGTTGCAGAGTTCTACGCAAGAATGGGGCGTGAAGTGCCACCACTAGGTAAAGAATCTTAGTATTTCTTTTTGCGAGCCCTGTCTCTCTTCGGAGGGATGGGGCTTGAAAATAAAGGGATACGACCCAATTAGACAAACAATTACGAAAATATAAATAGAGGATGTTTTAAATGTTTATTTCTCAAGCTCACGCAGCAGCAGAAGGTGCACCAGCAGGCGGCGGTTTCGAAATGCTTATCATGCTAGGTATGTTCGCTGTGATCTTCTACTTCATGATCTACCGTCCACAAGCTAAGCGCGTTAAAGAGCACAAGAACCTAATGGCTTCTATGGGCAAAGGCGATGAAGTTCTAACTAGCGGTGGTTTGATCGGTAAAATCACTAAGATTGCAGAAGACAGCGACTATGTTGCTATCGAACTGAACGCAAACAACGAAGTAGTTATCAAGAAAGACTTCGTTACAGCAGTGCTACCAAAAGGTACTCTGAAATCTCTATAAACAGCTAGAGGATCCTCGCTGTGCTAAACCGTTATCCGTTATGGAAGTACCTGATGGTGGTGTTTACCATTGCCATCGCTGCGTTGTACGCACTTCCGAATATATACGGTGAAGATCCGGCAGTTCAAGTTACAGGGGCGCGTGGCGCCTCTGTAGATATGTCTACGCTGGATGCTGTCACCAATGCTCTTGAAGCAGAAAACCTTTCAACTAAATCCGTTGCTCTAGAAAACGGTTCCATTCTTGTTCGCTTTAACGACACAGACTCTCAAATTAGTGCCCGTGATGTTATCACTGAAGCATTAGACGAAGACGTTATCGTTGCATTAAACCTAGCGGCTTCAACACCGGATTGGCTTGAATCTATTGGTGCTGCACCAATGAAGCTTGGTCTTGACCTACGTGGTGGTGTTCACTTCTTAATGGAAGTGGATATGGACGCTGCAATGGAAAAGCTGGTTGGCCAACAAGAAGAAGCGTTCCGTAGTGAACTTCGTGAAGAGAAGATCCGTTACCGTGCTATTCGTCCATCGGGTAAAGATGCGGTAGAAGTGATCTTACGTAATGAAGAGCAGCTTGCTGAAGCGAAATCGCTACTGCAATCTAAGCACCAAGATATGACATTCGTAGACTCAGACTCGAATGGTCGTTTTTCTTTGATTGCTAACTTCACTGAAGCTCGTCTTCAAGAAATCCGTAACTACGCGGTAGAGCAAAACATTACCATTCTACGTAATCGTGTGAACGAACTTGGTGTTGCTGAGCCTTTGGTTCAACGTCAAGGCGCTAGCCGTATCGTAGTAGAATTGCCAGGTGTTCAAGATACGGCTCGTGCTAAAGAAATCCTTGGTGCGACAGCAACGCTTGAATTCCGTGAAGTTGATAGCAGTGCTGACTTAGCCGCTGCCGCTTCTGGGCGTGCCCCAGCTGGTAGCGAAATTAAGCAAGACCGTGATGGTCGCCCTGTGGTACTTAAGAAGCGCGTTATCCTAGGCGGTTCTAGCATTACAGATGCAAGCTCAAGTGTTGATGAATATGGTCGTCCTCAAGTTAACATCTCGCTAGACAGCGAAGGTGGTAGCAAGATGTCTGCGTTCTCTCGTCAAAATATCGGTAAGCTAATGGCGACGGTATTTGCAGAGTACAAAGACAGCGGTCGTAAGACACCTGAAGGCAAAGTGATTCTTACTAAGCATGAAGAAGTGATCAACCAAGCGACGATTCAATCAGCGCTTGGCCGTAACTTCCGAATTACTGGTATCGACTCTACAGCTGAAGCTCATAACTTGGCACTTCTACTTCGTGCAGGTGCTCTGATTGCGCCTATCTCGATTGTTGAAGAACGTACGATTGGTCCATCTATGGGAAAACAAAACATCGATATGGGTATCATGGCGATGGTTTGGGGTATGGCTGCAGTAATGCTATTTACGCTGCTTTACTACCGTAGTTTTGGTCTTATCGCGAACGTGCGC
>AAZW01000080.1 GCA_000169995.1 Vibrionales bacterium SWAT-3
TAATATGTGATAAACCCCTTATTTGAGTACTACAACCCGCTACAGCTTATAAGTTGTTGTTTATTGCAACAACTTATCGGGATATAATCACCCATTATTTACATTGGTTTAACAGTTGCTCTTTGCTGGTTAAAGCCAAAACACCCCTCCAACACTATAATTTGGTAAGCATGTACTTACCTTGGGAATGTAAAGTGAGTTTAATGGATATGTCTCGTCGAATTTTAAGCGTTGTCATCGCAGTTCTAACCTTCTCAACTGGTGCAATGGCTTCAGGCCTAAGTGAAGCAGAGCAAGATGCAATTGCTGAGCGCATCAAACCAGTTGGTCAAGTATACCTAGTCGGCAGTGAGCCAGTAGCCGCTGAACCAACAGGCCCTCGTGATGGCGCAACAGTTTATGGTACCTTTTGTATCGCTTGTCACGCATCAGGTGTAAGTGGCGCACCTAAAACAGGTGATGCTGGTGACTGGGGTCCTCGTATTGCTCAAGGTCGCGATATCCTAGCTGACCACGCAATCAATGGTTTCAACGCGATGCCAGCGAAAGGTTCATGTATGGACTGTTCAGACGACGAAATCAAAGATGCTATCGAGCACATGATTGCTGGTCTGTAATTTGCCGAGCTATAGTTAAAAATACCAAATTCAAAAAAGGTGACCAACAGGTCACCTTTTTTATTGTCTTCTATATAGTACTCATCAAGCAGAACATTACTTCTTATTGAACATCGCTCGAATATTGGCAATGTGCGCCTGCCCTTTCTCCATTCGCTCTTCAGCAGACTGTGGCTTCTTCACGCTTTCCCATTCCACATCATCATGCGGCAATTCATCCAGAAAACGACTTTGTGTTGGTTTAATTAACTCACCAAACTGACGACGTTCACGACACTTAGTAAAAGTCAGTTCTTTCTGCGCTCGAGTGATACCCACATACATCAGGCGACGCTCTTCCTCCACATTCCCTTCATCAACACTGGTTTGGTGCGGCAAGATACCCTCTTCTGTTCCCATCAAATACACATAAGGGAATTCCAGGCCTTTCGAAGCATGCAGCGTCATTAACTGTACTTGGTCAGCATCGTCATCGTCTTCACCACGTTCCATCATGTCGCGCAGGGTTAAGCGTTGCACGACCTCACGCAGCGTCTTCTCTTCTTTATCGTAATTATCACCTTCTAAATCGGCGACAATCCAGCTATAGAGATCAGAGACGTTCTTCATACGCATCTCTGCCGCTTTCGGGCTTGCTGAGGTTTCGTATAACCAATCTTCGTAGTTAATATCGCGAACCAAAGCACGAACCGCATCTACGGTATTGCCACGCTCTGCGTTATCTGAAATACGGACAATCCAATCAGTGAATCGACGCAGGTTCTCTAAGCCTCGGCCTGTTAGGGTTTGCTCTAAACCCATCTCAAAGCTGGCCTCAAACAAGCTCTTGCCACGCATATTGGCGTAGCTACCTAGCTTTTCTAGCGTAACCGGGCCTATCTCACGGCGAGGCGTGTTTACAATACGTAGGAAGGCGTTGTCATCATCAGGGTTCACCAACACTCGTAGGTAAGCCATGATGTCTTTAATTTCGGCTCTAGCGAAGAAAGAGGTTCCGCCAGAGATCTTGTAGGGCACGCGGTTCTGCATCAGCGCTTTTTCAATTAAGCGCGATTGGTGGTTACCACGGTAAAGTACCGCGTAATCTTTATACTCAGTACGGTTCAAAAACTTGTGTGCGATGATCTCACCGGTAATACGCTCGGCCTCATGCTCCTCATTCTTGGCATTCAATACCTTAAGCTTTTCGCCGTCTGGGATCTCAGAGAATAGAGACTTCTCATATACGTGCGGATTATTGGCGATCAGGATATTCGCTGCACGCAAGATTCGACTGGTTGAGCGGTAGTTTTGCTCCAGTTTGATCAGACGAAGGTTTGGATAGTCTTCACCCAGCAACACCAGGTTCTGCGGTTTCGCACCACGCCATGAGTAAATAGATTGGTCATCGTCACCTACTACCGTCAAGCGACCACGCTCTCCAACCAGTAGGCGAACCAATTCGTACTGGCTTGTGTTGGTATCTTGGTATTCGTCCACAAGTAGGTAGCGAATACGCGATTGCCAACGTTCGCGCACTTCTTGATTAGTTTTAAGCAATTGTACTGGCAGTGCAATCAAGTCATCAAAGTCGAGGGCATTGTAGGCCTTCATCTGCTTTTGATACATCTCAAAGCAGAACGCAAATAGCTGCTCTTGTTCACCTTGAGCACGTGCCTTAGCCTGCTCTGGCGTCAGCATGTCATTCTTCCAATTCGAAATCGCACTCATCAATGCACGCAGTAAATCCTTGTCGCCATCGATTTGTCTTTCAGTGAGCTCTTTTAATAGAGCTAACTGGTCTTGGTCATCAAATAGAGAGAAGCCCGCTTTTAGGCCCAGCGCTTTGTACTCACGACGAATAATGGTCAAACCCATAGTGTGGAACGTCGAAACGATAAGTCCTTTCGCTTCACCTTTACCTAAGGTTTGCCCTACACGCTCTTTCATCTCACGCGCTGCTTTATTGGTAAAGGTCACTGCCGCGATGTTACGCGCCTTGTAGCCGCACTCCTGAACCAAATAAGCAATTTTATTGGTGATAACACGTGTCTTGCCTGATCCAGCGCCCGCTAATACTAAGCAGGGGCCTGAAACATACTTCACGGCTTCATCTTGTCTTGGGTTCAGTTTCATTTGATTCTCTATCTGTTCTTACAAGGTCGAATTGGTTGCGCGCCTATAATAATGCTGCAACATCACGAATGCTACGTTCTCTTCTACAAGAATTTTACGTCATTTATGCAAAACTTTGTTGCACATGTGTATGGTTCTTAGGCTATAATGAATGAACGTTCATTCATCGGTGATGTAAATATGACTACTCATGCACCTCAGGATAAACGCCAACAAATACTTTCTGCAGCAGAGAAGCTAATTGCGGAGGTCGGCTTTCAAGGCCTTTCAATGCAAAAACTAGCAAAAGAGGCGGGAGTGGCTGCAGGCACTATCTATCGCTACTTTGATGATAAGGATCACTTGATCGATGACGTTCGAGTGCTCGTAACACAACGAGTAGCAGATGCTGTACAAGACGGAGTTAATGATTCGGATCCAATAAAGCAACGCTACAGAACCATGTGGCTCAACATATGGAACTTAGCGGGAACGAACTTAGCTGCGATTAAAAATAGAGTTCAGTATGACTCTTTACCAATCACAAATAGCCTAAACTTCAGGGAACTTGAACGCAAAATGTTTGCCCAAGTTGAGCTGCTATTTAATGAGGGTAAAGAGCAAGGATTGTTTAAACCGCTGCATAATGAAGTATTAAGCGGCTTGAGCTTAGCGGCTAGTGTCTCTCTAGCGCGAAAGCATTCTTTAGGATTTTACCAACTCGACGAGGCAGCATTAGAAGCTGCAATAGAAGCCAGTTGGGACGCAATAATTAAACACTAGATCGGAGTTTTGACCATAATGAAAAAGTGAACTTTCTTCATGTTACTCATCGCTGTATTACTTTTCGGCAGCGTTATTGGGTTCAACATGTTCAAACAACAAAAAATTGCTGAGTACATGGCAAACCGCCCTGAACCAGAATTTCCAGTAACGGTTACTGAAGTTCAGCCGATCGATTGGGTTCCGGTGATTGAAGCTATCGGCTTCATTGAACCAAACCAAGGTGTCACGCTAGCAAACGAAACGAGCGGTGTAATCGACCAAATTTCTTTTGAGTCAGGTACTGAAGTGAAGAGCGATCAACTACTCGTTCGCCTTGATTCAGACGTAGAGAAAGCGAACCTTAAGAGTTCTGAAGCTCGCTTACCTGCTGCAAAAGCTAAGTACAAGCGTTACCAAGGTCTATTCAAGAAAGGCTCTATCTCTAAAGAAGCTTACGATGAAGCAGAAGCTAACTACTTCTCTCTTTCAGCTGATATTGAAAGTCTAAAAGCGTCTATCGATCGTCGTGAAATTCGCGCACCATTCGATGGTACTGTTGGTATCCGTAACGTTTACCTAGGCCAATACCTACAATCAGGTACTGATATCGTTCGTCTAGAAGACACCAGTGTAATGCGCCTACGCTTCACGGTTTCTCAAACTGACATCTCTCGCATCAGTGTGGGTCAAGCAGTTGATATCTTCGTTGACGCTTACCCTGAAATCCCATTTGAGGGCTCAATCAGTGCTATTGAACCAGCAGTAAGCGTGCAAAGTGGTCTAATTCAAGTTCAAGCAGACATTCCAAACAATGATGGCAAGCTTCGTAGCGGCATGTTCGCTCGCGCTAACATCATTCTGCCTAAATTAGAGAACCAAGTAACTCTTCCTCAAACAGCGATTACTTTCACTCTATACGGCGACAATGTTTACATCCTAACTGAAGAAGACGGCGTTAAACGCGTTTCTCAGCAAGTAGTAAAAGTAGGTGAGCGTACCGCTGATATTGCACACATCCTTGAAGGTGTTAAAGCAGGCGATACCGTTGTGACTTCTGGCCAAGTACGTCTAAGTAACGGTGCCAAAGTTAAGGTTGTGGAAAGTGATGCAATCACACCACCATCAGAAACACCTAAGCTGTAACTGGAGGCATAATGCGCTTTACTGATGTTTTTATTAAACGTCCAGTTCTAGCGGTATTGAAGTGACCCCGTAAAGTTGGACATTTCTGTTAAGCGGCTTTCAAGGCCTGAGTTCGATATTCTATCGGAGTCAGGCCTTTTAGTTTCACTTTTATACGTTTGGTATTGTAGTACTCGATATACTCTTTGATTTGCGCTATCAGAGCATCTGCATCTTCAAAGCTTTGGTTGTGATACATCTCTGTTTTGAGTAAAGCAAAAAAATTTTCAGCAACAGCATTATCCAAGCAGTTACCTTTTCTCGACATGCTTTGCGTTAACCCACTCTCCGCTACCTTTTTCTGATACTGTCGATGACGATATTGCCAACCTTGGTCGCTATGTATAATTGGCTTTGAGTTGGGTTTAAGCGTTGATATAGCCTCCGTTAGCATATCCGTGACAAGCGGCAAGCAGGCATTCTTGGCCACTCTATAAGCAACCACCTCCTGAGTAAACAAGTCGACAACGGGAGATAAGTATACTTTCTGCTCTTTGACTTTAAACTCCGTGACATCAGTTACCCATTTTTCATCGGGTTGAGTCGCACTAAAATCTCTTTCAAGCACGTTGGGAGCAGCTGTTCCAGACTCTCCTCGGTATGAACGATACTTTTTAATCCTGACCGTCGATTTAAGGTTGAGCTGGGCCATAAGCCTTTGAACCGTTTTGTGATTAAGCACGAACCCCCGATTTTTTAGTTCCAAGTGAATACGGCGGTAGCCGTATCGTCCCTTATGTTCATGATAAATTGACTTTATCAACCGCAGCTCACGTTCGTAGCTATTTGGGCGCTTGCTCGTTTGAGCCTGATAATAAAAGACACTTTTTGCCAGCTGTAGAGTGTGCAGTAAGTGCTTTAACGGGTACTTGCCTTTAAGAGTTAGAGCTATGACCGCTTTTTCTTTGTTCGACGGTTTTTTCTGCTCCAACTCTTCCAACTTTTTTAGAACGGCATTCTCGGTTCGCAAGTAGAGCAACTCCTCTTTTAGCTCCTCAAGCGTCATTTCATCATCAGGCTTAGTGGTACGTTGAGGGTGCTGTTTCATTGGAGGTCTTCCTTTCTGGCGCATTTTGAGCCCTTTGATACCGAGCTCATTAAATCTTTTGAGCCAGACAGAGAGTATCCCAGGGGATGAGAGGTTTAATATTGCGCTAGTGTGCGTGAGAGACCAATCATTCGTCCACATTAAATTCAATGCTTTTCGTTTTTCCTGAGCAGTAGCAGCATGCTTAGTTGGTAAAAATGAGTTAGCACCATGGATGGCAAAGACTTGAGCCCAATACCGTATCTGTCTTGAAGAAATTGAATATTGTTTTGCTAAGTAGAGAGATGATGTGCCATCTAAGTATTGCTTAGCAATGATACATTTTAGCTCTCGGTTATATTTGGACATAAAAAGACCCCCAATAATTGGTGTCCAACTATTGGGGGTCAGTTCATATCCATCAGCTTTTTGATTGCGCTGCTTGGCTTACAAGCAATCTTCAAAATGCAGGTGCGTGAATACCCTGAAATGACGAATACCGTTGTAACCGTCACCACGAGTTACTACGGTGCAAGTGCCGATCTTATCCAAGGCTTTATCACCCAGCCCCTCGAACAGGCTGTGGCACAAGCGGATAACATCGATTATATGACTTCATCTTCTGTACTCGGTAGCTCTACGATTACCGTTAACATGAAGTTGAACACCGACCCGAACGCAGCGCTGTCTGACATACTGGCCAAGACAAACTCGGTTCGTTCTCAGCTTCCAAAAGAAGCGGAAGATCCAACTGTAACCATGTCGACCGGTTCAACGACAGCGGTACTCTACATTGGTTTTACTAGTGATGAGTTGGTGTCGAGCCAAATTACCGATTATCTAGAGCGTGTAATCAACCCGCAGCTATTTACGGTAAACGGTGTATCGAAAGTTGACCTATACGGTGGTATGAAATACGCACTACGCGTATGGCTAGACCCGTCAAAAATGGCTGCAGTTGATCTAACCGCTAGCGATGTGATGTCGGTACTGAATGCCAACAACTACCAATCAGCAACGGGTCAAGCAACCGGTGAGTTCGTTCTCTACAATGGCAGTGCTGATACCCAGGTATCTAATGTTGAAGAGTTAGAGAATCTTGTAGTTCGTAGCGGTGAAGGCGAAATCATCCGTCTATCTGACATTGCTAAGGTTTCTTTAGAGAAAAGCCACGACGTGTACCGTGCAAGTGCGAACGGTCAGGAAGCGGTTGTTGCAGCAATTAACGCGGCACCAAGTGCTAACCCTATCAACATTGCAGCCGATGTTCTTGAGCTTCTTCCTCAGCTAGAGAAGAACCTACCAAGTAACATCTCAATGAACGTAATGTATGACTCGACGATTGCGATTAACGAATCGATTCAAGAGGTTATCAAGACCATCCTTGAGGCGGCATTAATCGTACTGGTTGTAATCACCTTGTTCCTTGGTTCGTTCCGTGCGGTTCTTATCCCTATCGTTACTATCCCACTGTCTTTGATTGGTGTGGCAATGGTAATGCAGGCGATGGGCTTCTCTTGGAACCTGATGACACTACTGGCAATGGTACTCGCCATCGGCCTGGTGGTAGATGATGCGATCGTTGTACTCGAAAACGTCGACCGACATATCAAGCTCGGGGAATCCCCTTTCCGTGCTGCAATAATCGGTACACGTGAAATCGCGGTACCAGTTATTGCAATGACACTAACGCTAGGCGCGGTATACGCTCCTATCGCGATGATGGGTGGTATCACAGGCTCGCTATTTAAAGAGTTTGCGTTAACCCTAGCCGGTTCGGTATTTGTATCCGGTATCGTGGCATTAACGCTGTCGCCAATGATGTGTTCAAAAATGCTTAAAGCTCACGCAGAGCCAAGCAAGTTTGAACAAAAGGTACATAGCGTACTGGATGGTATGACTAACCGTTACGAGCGTATGCTTGGCGCGGTAATGAACCACCGCCCGGTATTCATTGGCTTTGCGGTTATCGTATTTGCCAGCTTGCCGATGCTGTTTAAGTTTATCCCAAGTGAGTTAGCACCTTCTGAAGATAAAGGTGTAATCATGCTGATGGGTACAGCACCATCAAATGCGAACTTAGACTTCATGCAAAATACCATGAACGACGTAAACACGATTCTGTCTGACCAGCCAGAAGTAGCGTACGCGCAGGTGTTCACTGGTGTGCCTAATGCAAACCAAGCGTTTGGTATTGCATCTATGGTTCCATGGAGTGAACGTGAAACAAGTCAGTCTGAAGTTGCTAACCGCGTAGGTGAGCTAGTAAAAGACGTTCCGGGTATGGCGGTAACGGCGTTCCAAATGCCAGAGCTACCAGGTGCAGGTTCAGGCCTTCCAATTCAGTTTGTTATTACAACACCAAACAGTTTTGAGAGCTTGTTCCAAATCACTACTGATATTTTGGCTGATGTAGCATCGAACCCGCTTTTCGTATACTCAGATCTTGATCTGAACTACGACTCTGCAACGATGAAAGTACACATCGATAAAGACAAAGCTGGCGCATACGGTGTGACCATGCAAGATATCGGTATCACACTTGGTACTATGATGTCTGATGGCTACGTAAACCGTATCGACTTAAACGGTCGTTCTTATGAGGTTATCCCTCAAGTAGAGCGTAAGTTCCGTTTGAACCCTGAATCGATGAATAACTACTACGTTCGTGCTGCAGATGGCAGAGCGGTACCGCTGGGCAGTTTAATTACGATTGATGTTGTGGCGGAGCCTCGCTCTCTTCCTCACTTCAACCAATTGAACTCAGCAACGATTGGTGCTGTACCAGCTCCAGGCGCAGCGATGGGTGATGCGATTGCATGGTTTGAAGATACGGCAACGAACAAGCTACCAAGTGGCTACAACCACGATTACATGGGTGAAGCACGTCAATACGTAACAGAAGGTAGCGCACTTTACGCTACCTTTGGCCTAGCGTTAGCAATCATCTTCTTGGTACTAGCGATTCAGTTCGAATCTCTAAAAGATCCATTGGTTATCATGGTATCGGTACCACTGGCGATCTGTGGTGCCCTAATTGCTCTAGCTTGGGGGGCGGCAACGATGAACATCTACTCACAAGTAGGCTTGATCACGCTGGTCGGCCTGATTACCAAGCACGGTATCTTGATCTGTGAGGTTGCAAAAGAAGAACAGTTGCATCACCACAAGACTCGTATTGAAGCGGTAATGGAAGCTGCGAAGGTTCGTCTTCGTCCAATCCTGATGACAACAGCTGCGATGATCGCGGGTCTAATCCCACTGATGTACGCAAGTGGTGCAGGTGCAGCTCAGCGCTTTAGTATCGGTATCGTAATCGTTGCTGGTCTGGCGATTGGTACTATCTTTACGCTGTTTGTACTGCCTGTGATTTACAGCTACCTAGCTGAAAAACACAAACCTCTTCCTGTATTTGTTGAAGACAAAGATCTAGAAAAACTAGCTCGCGTTGATGAAGCAAAAGCAGCGCACAGAGAATTAGCAGACAACAAGTAATCGCTAAGTCGTAAAACAATCAAAAAGGCTACTTCGGTGGCCTTTTTTTATACGCGATAGGCGACATCTCAAGTGTGATTAAATAGAATAGTGATAAATAGTCAGGAGTTTTAATCGATATGTTTGATCCAAAAAAACTAGAGCAAATTGCTAAACAGATCCACGACTCTATGCCTCAGCCAGTAAAAGAACTGGGTTCAGACGTAGACCAGAAAGTTCGCCAAGTTATTCAAGGCCAGCTAAACAAACTAGATGTTGTAAGCCGTGAAGAGTTTGATGTTCAGACTCAAGTACTACTGCGCACTCGTCAAAAGCTGACTGAAATGGAACAAAAGCTTGCAGAGCTAGAAGCTAAGCTTGCAGACAAGTAAGCACTCAAGCGAGCAAAGATAAGAGGGCTGACGTGAAAACGTCAGCCCTTTTTTATGCACTCGAGTTTTTCGGTCTAGACTCCTAACAACACTCCGAGTCGCGATACATCTTTCCCAATAAACAAAAAAGGCTTGGTCAACGGCGACCAAGCCTTTTAATTAGATGTTGTGTTTTTATTTATGACCCCAGTTTTTGGAGCTCTTTAAATTTGTTCGATGTTATCGAGTTAAGAGATTAACCGCCTACTGCGATGCGCTTCATGTCGCTCATGTAGCTACGTAGCTCTTCACCGATGTACTCAACTGGGTGGTTACGGATAGCTTCGTTAACTTCGATTAGTTTAGCGTTATCTACTTGGTTAGATACTTCACCTAGACCACGACCGATTACGTCTGTTGCTACTGAAGGCATGAACTTCTCACGTAGTAGTGGTGTTGCAACGTTAGCGAACAGGTAGTTACCGTATTCAGCAGTATCAGAGATTACAACGTTCATTTCGTATAGGCGCTTACGAGCAACCGTGTTCGCGATTAGTGGAAGCTCATGTAGAGACTCGTAGTATGCAGACTCATCGATGATGCCAGATGCTGTCATTGCTTCGAACGCTAGCTCAACACCCGCACGAACCATAGCAACAAGTAGGATGCCGTTATCGAAGTACTCTTGCTCAGAGATTTCTACATCAGAAGCTGGGTAATTTTCGAATGCTGTTTCGCCTGTCTCTTCACGCCAGCCTAGTAGGTTCGCATCGTCGTTCGCCCAGTCAGCCATCATAGTGCTAGAGAATTCGCCTTGGATGATGTCGTCCATGTGCTTGTTGTAAAGCGGACGCATTAGGTCTTTTAGCTCTTCAGAAAGCTCAAATGCTTTGATTTTAGCTGGGTTAGATAGACGGTCCATCATGTGAGTTACGCCACCAAACTTAAGCGCTTCAGTGATCGTTTCCCAACCGTATTGTAGAAGCTTACCTGCGTAGCTTGGGTCGATACCGTCAGCAACCATCTTCTCGTAAGATACGATAGAACCAGCTTGTAGCATGCCACAAAGGATTGTTTGCTCACCCATAAGGTCAGATTTAACTTCAGCAACGAAAGAAGACTCTAGACAACCTGCGCGGTGACCACCTGTACCAGCAGCCCAAGCTTTAGCGATATCCCAACCTTCACCCTTAGGGTCATTCTCTGGGTGAACAGCGATTAGTGTTGGAACACCAAAACCACGCTTGTACTCTTCACGAACTTCAGTACCTGGACACTTAGGTGCAACCATTACAACGGTTAGGTCTTTGCGGATTTGCATGCCCTCTTCAACTACGTTGAAGCCGTGTGAGTAACCTAGTGCAGCGCCTTCTTTCATTAGAGGCATTACTGTTTCAACTACGTTAGTGTGTTGTTTGTCTGGAGTTAGGTTGATTACTAGATCCGCTTCAGGAATCAGCTTCTCGTAGCTATCTACTTCAAAACCGTTCTCTTTTGCGTTTTTGTAAGACTGACGTTGCTCGTCAATCGCTGCCTGACGTAGAGCGTAAGCCACGTTTAGGCCTGAATCACGCATGTTTAGACCTTGGTTAAGGCCTTGAGCACCACAACCAACAATTACGATTTTCTTGCCTTCAAGGTATTCAGCTTCTGTCGCAAATTCTTCACGATCCATGAAGCGGCAACGACCTAGTTGGTCTAGTTGTTCACGAAGGTTTAATGTATTGAAATAGTTAGCCATTTGAGGCACTCCTTTAAAAATAAGTCCGTAAGGTCGATATCTCTCTATCGAATGACTTCATACTAAAACAGACATTCCGTTGCTGAAAGTGATATATTCACAATTAGTTATTGCAATAAATGCAACATGGAAACGATCACAGAACATGAACATAAAATCTCTACAATTATTTATACATTTATGTGATAGCAAGAGTTTCAGCAAAACAGCTGCAGCCATGCATGTCAGCCCTTCAGCACTGAGCCGTCAGGTACAAAAGCTTGAGGAAGAAACGGGACAGGAACTGCTTATCAGGGACAACCGAAGCGTTGACCTCACTCCAGCAGGGAAACACCTATTGCCAGTAGCATTGAGTATTGTTGGAGAGTGGCAGCAATATAACCTTCACCTAAAAGGCGGTGAGCAAGAGTTAAAGGGTGAGATCAGGATATTTTGCTCCGTGACTGCAAGCTATAGCCACCTTCCTGAGCTAATTACTGAGTTCAGAGCCATTCATCCATATATTGAGTTTAAGCTTTCTACAGGCGATCCTGCTCAGTCTATCGATAAGATATTAAATGACGAAGCGGATATAGCGATTTCAGCGAAACCAGACATCCTCCCTTCAAGGTTAGAATTCGAAACCATTAGCGATATACCACTATCTGTCATCATCCCATCGGGTGTTAGTAGTTTTGGTCAACAGCTACAATCCGACAAGCCAAACTGGAATGAAGTGCCTTTTATCATCCCTGAAGCGGGTACAGCGCGTGAGCGTGCCAATGCATGGTTTAAGAAGATGAAGATTAAACCCAACATTTATGCACAAGTATCAGGTCATGAGGCGATTGTGAGTATGGTAGCGCTAGGGTGTGGGGTTGGTATCGCCCCCGATGTGGTCATAAACAACAGCCCTGTAAGAGATAAAGTAAGCCGCTTAAAGATCGAGCCCATCAAGCCATTTGAGTTAGGCGTATGTTGCAAGCGAGCACAGCTAGATAACCCCCTAATTCGCGCGTTCTGGCAAGTCGCAGAAGGTAAGTATTTAGCGGACTAGTTGTCACTGCTTTCAATACGAAGAAGGGAAGAGCACGTTAGTGCTCTTCCCTTTTTTGTTTATATATCACAGATAAGAAAAAAGCCCGCTGATTTCTCAGCGGGCTTTCTAATGGTGGTGGAGGGATAGGGATTTGAACCCTAGAACCGCTATTAACGGTTGCCGGTTTTCAAGACCGGTGCTTTCGACCACTCAGCCATCCCTCCAACAAATTGTCATCAACAGATTAGTACACTGTTGAGGTTGCTACTTGTTGTACAAGTAACGAAATTAAAGCCTGGCGATGTCCTACTCTCACATGGGGAAGCCCCACACTACCATCGGCGCTATTGTGTTTCACTTCTGAGTTCGGCATGGAATCAGGTGGGTCCACAATGCTATGGTCGCCAAGCAAAATTTTAAAATTCGGAAAGCTATTAAAAGTGTTGTCTCATCAAACTCATTCAAGCGTTTGTATATCTGAGTCCATCAAAACCCCTTGGGTGTTGTATGGTTAAGCCTCACGGGCAATTAGTACAGGTTAGCTCAACGCCTCACAGCGCTTACACACCCTGCCTATCAACGTTCTAGTCTTGAACAACCCTTTAGGACGCTTAAAGCGTCAGGGAAAACTCATCTCAGGGCTCGCTTCCCGCTTAGATGCTTTCAGCGGTTATCGATTCCGAACTTAGCTACCGGGCAATGCCATTGGCATGACAACCCGAACACCAGAGGTTCGTCCACTCCGGTCCTCTCGTACTAGGAGCAGCCCCCTTCAATTTTCCAACGCCCACGGCAGATAGGGACCGAACTGTCTCACGACGTTCTAAACCCAGCTCGCGTACCACTTTAAATGGCGAACAGCCATACCCTTGGGACCGACTTCAGCCCCAGGATGTGATGAGCCGACATCGAGGTGCCAAACACCGCCGTCGATATGAACTCTTGGGCGGTATCAGCCTGTTATCCCCGGAGTACCTTTTATCCGTTGAGCGATGGCCCTTCCATTCAGAACCACCGGATCACTATGACCTGCTTTCGCACCTGCTCGAATTGTCATTCTCGCAGTCAAGCGGGCTTATGCCATTGCACTAACCACACGATGTCCAACCGTGTTTAGCCCACCTTCGTGCTCCTCCGTTACTCTTTGGGAGGAGACCGCCCCAGTCAAACTACCCACCAGGCACTGTCCGTAATCCCGATTCAGGGACCAACGTTAGAACATCAAAACTACAAGGGTGGTATTTCAAGGACGACTCCACCACATCTAGCGACGCGGTTTCAAAGTCTCCCACCTATCCTACACATGTAGGTTCAATGTTCAGTGCCAAGCTGTAGTAAAGGTTCACGGGGTCTTTCCGTCTAGCCGCGGGTACACTGCATCTTCACAGCGATTTCAATTTCACTGAGTCTCGGGTGGAGACAGCGTGGCCATCATTACGCCATTCGTGCAGGTCGGAACTTACCCGACAAGGAATTTCGCTACCTTAGGACCGTTATAGTTACGGCCGCCGTTTACCGGGGCTTCGATCAAGAGCTTCGACCGAAGTCTAACCCCATCAATTAACCTTCCGGCACCGGGCAGGCGTCACACCGTATACGTCATCTTACGATTTTGCACAGTGCTGTGTTTTTAATAAACAGTTGCAGCCACCTGGTATCTGCGACTCTCGTCTGCTCCATCCGCAAGGGACTTCACTGATAAGAGCGTACCTTCTCCCGAAGTTACGGTACCATTTTGCCTAGTTCCTTCACCCGAGTTCTCTCAAGCGCCTTGGTATTCTCTACCCGACCACCTGTGTCGGTTTGGGGTACGATTCCTTACAATCTGAAGCTTAGAGGCTTTTCCTGGAAGCATGGCATCAATGACTTCACTACCGTAGTAGCTCGACATCGTATCTCAGCGTTATGAAGAACCGGATTTACCTAACTCTTCCGCCTACGTACTTGAACCTGGACAACCGTCGCCAGGCCCACCTAGCCTTCTCCGTCCCCCCATCGCAATTGTAAGAAGTACGGGAATATTAACCCGTTTCCCATCGACTACGCCTTTCGGCCTCGCCTTAGGGGTCGACTTACCCTGCCCCGATTAACGTTGGACAGGAACCCTTGGTCTTCCGGCGAGGGAGTTTTTCACTCCCTTTATCGTTACTCATGTCAGCATTCGCACTTCTGATACCTCCAGCAGCCCTTACAGACCACCTTCAACGGCTTACAGAACGCTCCCCTACCCCACGCACATAAGTGCGTAGCCGCAGCTTCGGTGTATAGCTTAGCCCCGTTACATCTTCCGCGCAGGCCGACTCGACCAGTGAGCTATTACGCTTTCTTTAAATGATGGCTGCTTCTAAGCCAACATCCTGGCTGTCTGAGCCTTCCCACATCGTTTCCCACTTAGCTATACTTTGGGACCTTAGCTGGCGGTCTGGGTTGTTTCCCTCTCCACGACGGACGTTAGCACCCGCCGTGTGTCTCCCGGATAGTACTTACTGGTATTCGGAGTTTGCAAAGGGTTGGTAAGTCGGGATGACCCCCTAGCCTTAACAGTGCTCTACCCCCAGTAGTATTCGTCCGAGGCGCTACCTAAATAGCTTTCGGGGAGAACCAGCTATCTCCAGGTTTGATTGGCCTTTCACCCCTAGCCACAAGTCATCCGCTAATTTTTCAACATTAGTCGGTTCGGTCCTCCAGTTGATGTTACTCAACCTTCAACCTGCCCATGGCTAGATCACCTGGTTTCGGGTCTAATCCTAGCAACTGTACGCCCAGTTAAGACTCGGTTTCCCTACGGCTCCCCTAAACGGTTAACCTTGCTACTAAAATTAAGTCGCTGACCCATTATACAAAAGGTACGCAGTCACACCACGAAGGTGCTCCTACTGCTTGTACGTACACGGTTTCAGGTTCTATTTCACTCCCCTCACAGGGGTTCTTTTCGCCTTTCCCTCACGGTACTGGTTCACTATCGGTCAGTCAGTAGTATTTAGCCTTGGAGGATGGTCCCCCCATATTCAGACAGGATATCACGTGTCCCGCCCTACTCGTTTTCACTGATGATGAGATGTCGACTACGGGGCTATCACCCTTTATTGCGGCACTTTCCAGAGCCTTCGTCTGTCTCATTAAAAGCTTAAGGGCTAATCCAATTTCGCTCGCCGCTACTTTCGGAATCTCGGTTGATTTCTCTTCCTCGGGGTACTTAGATGTTTCAGTTCCCCCGGTTTGCCTCTTGTTGCTATGTATTCACAACAAGATACTTACTTATGTAAGTGGGTTTCCCCATTCGGAAATCCCAGACTCAAATGACTTTTACTGTCTAATCTGGGCTTATCGCAAGTTAATACGTCCTTCATCGCCTCTGACTGCCAAGGCATCCACCGTGTACGCTTAGTCACTTAACCATACAACCCGAAGAGGTCTTTATGTATGGTAAACAACCAAGGTTTTTGGTTGTAATAAGAAGGGTTAATTCTTATTACGTGTTTGCCGGACTCAATATGATTCAAACAAGTTTGAATCGAATACAAGACACTTGAATGTGTTTGTGTTGTGTTTATCCAAAGGATAAACATTGAGAACTTTTAATTTGATTAACTCTTAGAGTTAATCAGTCAGCTTTCCAAATTGTTAAAGAGCATGTATTCCGAAGAATGCATTTTCTAAAGACTCTCGCAGTCGAAAAAACCAACCAACGACATAAGAAGTGGTTTGGAGTTTTAACTTCCAAGAATATTTAGAGAATGGTGGGCGATACCGGGCTCGAACCAGTGACCCCCTGCTTGTAAGGCAGGTGCTCTCCCAACTGAGCTAATCGCCCACTAAAAGTTTTAATTCCTTCGTGGAGAAAGAATGGTGGGTCGTGCAGGATTCGAACCTGCGACCAATTGATTAAAAGTCAACTGCTCTACCAACTGAGCTAACGACCCAATGGTATCCCGTAGGGGAGTCGAACCCCTGTTACCGCCGTGAAAGGGCGGTGTCCTAGGCCTCTAGACGAACGGGACACTGGATTGAAGAACTTGGGAGTTCTTCGTCTCTTTTACTTTCTAAACCGTATCAATCTGTGTGGACACTTATCGTGAACATCTTCGTATAAGGAGGTGATCCAGCCCCAGGTTCCCCTAGGGCTACCTTGTTACGACTTCACCCCAGTCATGAACCACAAAGTGGTGAGCGTCCTCCCCGAAAGGTTAAACTACCCACTTCTTTTGCAGCCCACTCCCATGGTGTGACGGGCGGTGTGTACAAGGCCCGGGAACGTATTCACCGTAGCATTCTGATCTACGATTACTAGCGATTCCGACTTCATGGAGTCGAGTTGCAGACTCCAATCCGGACTACGACGCACTTTTTGGGATTCGCTCACTCTCGCAAGTTTGCTGCCCTCTGTATGCGCCATTGTAGCACGTGTGTAGCCCTACTCGTAAGGGCCATGATGACTTGACGTCGTCCCCACCTTCCTCCGGTTTATCACCGGCAGTCTCCCTGGAGTTCCCGACATTACTCGCTGGCAAACAAGGATAAGGGTTGCGCTCGTTGCGGGACTTAACCCAACATTTCACAACACGAGCTGACGACAGCCATGCAGCACCTGTCTCAGAGCTCCCGAAGGCACACCTGCGTCTCCGCTGGCTTCTCTGGATGTCAAGAGTAGGTAAGGTTCTTCGCGTTGCATCGAATTAAACCACATGCTCCACCGCTTGTGCGGGCCCCCGTCAATTCATTTGAGTTTTAATCTTGCGACCGTACTCCCCAGGCGGTCTACTTAACGCGTTAGCTCCGAAAGCCACGGCTCAAGGCCACAACCTCCAAGTAGACATCGTTTACGGCGTGGACTACCAGGGTATCTAATCCTGTTTGCTCCCCACG
>AAZW01000079.1 GCA_000169995.1 Vibrionales bacterium SWAT-3
CTTCAAGACAAAAAAGCAATTGTTGCTGAAGTCAACGAAGCAGCCAGTGGTGCACTTTCTGCAGTTGTAGCTGATTCTCGTGGCGTTGAAGTTGGCGCAATGACTTCTCTACGTAAACAAGCTCGCGAAGCGGGTGTTTACATGAAAGTTGTTCGTAACACACTAGCACGCCGTGCGGTTCAGGGTACAGACTACGAGTGTCTAACTGACACTTTCACTGGTCCAACTCTGATCGCGTTCTCTAACGAGCACCCAGGTGCTGCAGCGCGTCTTTTCAAAGACTTCGCTAAAGAGAACAAAGATTTCGAGATCAAAGCTGCTGCATTTGAAGGCGCAGTTACTGATGCTGAAGTACTAGCGACACTACCAACTTACGACGAAGCTATCGCACGCCTAATGATGTGCATGAAAGAAGCTTCTGCTGGCAAGCTGGTTCGTACTATCGCTGCACTACGTGACCAAAAAGAAGAAGCAGCGGCTTAAGCCTTGCTTTTCACTGGTTGCAAATTAAACTTATTGTTGACTTAAAAGAGAATTGTTATGTCTATTACTAACGAGCAAATCCTAGACGCAGTTGCAGAAATGTCTGTAATGCAAGTTGTTGAGCTTATCGAAGCTATGGAAGAGAAATTCGGCGTATCAGCTGCTGCTGCAGTTGTAGCTGGTGGCCCTGCTGGCGGCGACGCTGCTGCTGAGCAAACTGAATTCGACGTTATCCTAACTTCTGCTGGTTCTAACAAAGTACAAGTTATCAAAGCTGTACGTGGCGCAACTGGCCTAGGTCTTAAAGAAGCTAAAGGTCTTGTAGACTCAGCTCCAGCACCTCTAAAAGAAGGCGTTGACAAAGCTGAAGCTGAAGCTCTTAAAGCACAGCTAGAAGAAGCTGGCGCTTCTGTTGAAGTTAAGTAATTATTACTTAATTTCTTAGCCGCAAGGCTAATGGCTGGTGGTTATTTAACCACCGGCCTTTTTGCGCTGTAGGGCTATGACGAATTTTCCGCTGTTTAAGCGTCATAACCCGAGCAAAAAAACAGTCATGTTTTCGATATGATTGTTCACTACATTAAACAGCTGTTAGTCACTACCCCCTCTGAGGAGTGTTTTGGGTAGTTTGGGTCACTTATCAGCGAGCTGAGGAACCCCATGGTTTACTCTTATACCGAGAAAAAGCGCATCCGTAAGGACTTTGGTACTCGTCCACAAGTTTTGGACATTCCATACCTGTTATCGATCCAGCTTGATTCTTTCGATAAATTCATCGAACAGGATCCAGAAGGTCAATACGGTCTTGAGGCTGCTTTTCGTTCTGTATTCCCAATTCAGAGCTACAACGGCAATTCTGAGCTGCAATACGTTAGCTACCGTCTTGGTGAGCCAGTTTTTGATGTTAAAGAATGTCAAATCCGTGGTGTAACTTACTCAAAGCCACTACGCGTTAAACTACGTCTAGTTATCTTTGATCGAGATGCGCCAGCAGGTACTGTAAAAGACATTAAAGAACAAGAAGTCTACATGGGCGAAATTCCGCTTATGACAGACAATGGTACTTTCGTAATTAATGGTACCGAGAGGGTTATCGTATCCCAGCTGCACCGAAGCCCAGGCGTGTTCTTCGACAGTGATAAGGGTAAGACCCACTCATCTGGTAAAGTTCTTTATAACGCACGTGTAATTCCTTACCGTGGCTCATGGCTAGACTTTGAGTTCGATCCTAAGGATAACTTATTCGTACGTATCGACCGTCGTCGTAAGCTACCAGCTTCAATCATCCTTCGTGCACTAGGTAAGTCAACTGAAGAGATCCTAGATCTGTTCTTCGACAAGGTGAACTTCGAAGTGAAAGACCAAACTCTTCTTATGGAGTTGGTTCCTGATCGTCTACGTGGTGAAACTGCGTCATTCGACATCGAAGCAAACGGTAAAGTTTACGTTGAGACTGGTCGTCGTGTTACTGCTCGCCACATCCGTCAACTTGAGAAAGATGGCGTTGAGCACATCGAAGTACCTGTAGAGTACATCGTTGGTAAAGTTGCATCTAAAGATTACATCAACGAAGCAACTGGCGAGATCATCGTTGGCGCGAACCAAGAGATCAGCCTAGAGGCGCTTGCTAACCTATCTCAAGCAGGTCACAAAGCTCTAGAAGTACTGTTCACGAATGACCTAGACCATGGTCCATTCATGTCAGACACTCTACGTGCAGATAGCACAGTAGATCGCATCTCTGCATTGGTAGAAATCTACCGCATGATGCGCCCTGGCGAGCCACCAACGAAAGAAGCTGCAGAGTCTCTATTCGAAAGCCTATTCTTCTCAGAAGAACGCTACGACCTATCAACTGTAGGCCGTATGAAGTTCAATAGCTCTATCGAGCGTGAAGAAGAAGAAGAGCGCGGTACTCTGGATGAATCAGACATCATCGAAGTGATGAAGAAACTGATCGGCATCCGTAACGGTAAAGGCGAAGTGGACGATATCGACCACCTTGGCAACCGTCGTATCCGTTCTGTAGGTGAAATGGCAGAAAACCAATTCCGTGTTGGTCTAGTTCGTGTAGAACGTGCCGTTAAAGAGCGTCTAAGCCTTGGTGACCTTGATGCAATCATGCCTCAAGATCTAATCAATGCTAAGCCTATCTCTGCTGCAGTTAAAGAATTCTTTGGCTCTTCACAGCTTTCACAGTTCATGGACCAAAACAACCCGTTGTCAGAAGTTACGCACAAGCGTCGTATCTCTGCTTTGGGTCCTGGTGGTCTTACTCGTGAGCGCGCAGGCTTCGAAGTACGTGACGTTCACGTAACTCACTACGGTCGTCTATGTCCGATCGAAACGCCTGAAGGTCCAAACATCGGTCTAATTAACTCACTGTCTGCATTTGCACGTTGTAACGATTACGGTTTCCTAGAAACTCCGTACCGTCGTGTAGTAGATGGCGTAGTAACAGACGAAGTTGATTACCTGTCTGCAATCCAAGAAGGTCAATTTGTAATCGCGCAGGCGAACACCGTTCTTACTGAAGAAGGTACGTTCGCAGATGAGCTAATCACTGCTCGTCAAAAAGGTGAATCTGGTCTTCACCCACGCGACCACGTTGACTACATGGACGTTGCGACAAACCAAGTAGTATCTATCGCTGCATCGCTTATCCCGTTCCTAGAACACGATGATGCGAACCGTGCATTGATGGGTGCGAACATGCAACGTCAAGCGGTACCAACACTTAAGGCTGATAAGCCTCTAGTAGGTACTGGTATCGAACGTAACATCGCAGTTGACTCTGGTGTTACAGCGGTTGCTAAACGTGGCGGTATGATTCAGTCTGTGGACGCTTCTCGTATCGTAGTTAAGGTTAATGAAGATGAGCTAGTACCTGGCGAAGCTGGTATCGACATCTACAACCTAACTAAGTACACGCGTTCAAACCAGAACACATGTATCAACCAACGTCCTACCGTGCTACCGGGTGAACCTGTATCACGTGGTGACGTACTAGCTGACGGTCCTTCAACAGACCTTGGTGAGCTAGCACTTGGTCAAAACATGCGTATCGCATTCATGCCTTGGAACGGTTACAACTTCGAAGACTCGATCTTAGTATCTGAGCGCGTAGTTCAAGAAGACCGTTTCACGACAATCCACATCCAAGAACTATCTTGTGTGGCTCGTGATACTAAGCTGGGCTCTGAAGAGATCACAGCTGACATTCCAAACGTAGGTGAGTCTGCTCTGTCTAAACTAGACGAGTCAGGTATCGTTTACATTGGTGCTGAAGTTAAGGGTGGCGACATCCTAGTTGGTAAAGTAACACCTAAAGGTGAAACTCAACTGACTCCTGAAGAGAAGCTACTACGTGCAATCTTCGGTGAGAAAGCATCTGATGTTAAAGATACTTCTCTACGTGTACCAAACTCTGTTTCGGGTACTATCATCGATGTACAAGTCTTCACTCGCGATGGCGTAGAGAAAGACAAGCGTGCACTTGAAATCGAACAGATGCAGCTTAAAGAAGCTAAGAAAGACCTAACTGAAGAGTTCCAAATTCTTGAGGGTGGCCTTCTTAACCGTGTTAAAGCTGTACTTCTGTCTGGTGGTTACTCTGAAGCTAAGCTTGATACGATCGGTCGTAAGCAATGGCTAGAGCAAGTTCTAGAAGACGATGCGCTACAAACACAGCTTGAGCAACTTGCTGAGCAGTGGGATGAGCTAAAAGCAGACTTCGATAAGAAGTTTGAAACTAAGCGTCGTAAGATCACTCAAGGTGATGATCTAGCGCCTGGCGTTCTTAAGATTGTTAAAGTTTACCTAGCGGTTAAACGTCGTATCCAGCCTGGTGATAAGATGGCGGGTCGTCACGGTAACAAAGGTGTAATCTCTAAGATTAACCCTGTTGAAGACATGCCATACGATGAGAAAGGTCAGCCTGTAGACATCGTACTTAACCCACTGGGTGTACCATCGCGTATGAACATCGGTCAGATCCTAGAAGTACACTTAGGTCTGGCAGCGAAAGGTATCGGTGACAAGATCAACCAAATGGTTAAGGAACAACAAGAACTTCATAAGTTCCGTGAGTTCCTACAGAAGGTTTATGATCTTGGTGATACTCGTCAGAAAGTTGATATTGCTGAACTGTCTGATGATCAAGTTCGTACATTGATCAAGAACCTACGTGGCGGTCTACCGATTGCTACTCCTGTGTTCGATGGTGCTTCTGAAGCGTTAATCAAAGAACTACTTAAACTGGGTGATCTGCCAGAATCTGGTCAGCTTAAACTGTTTGATGGTCGTACTGGTGACTCGTTTGAGCGTCCTGTAACTGTAGGTTACATGTACATGCTGAAACTGAACCACCTTGTTGATGACAAGATGCACGCTCGTTCTACTGGTTCGTACAGCCTAGTAACTCAGCAACCACTTGGTGGTAAAGCTCAGTTCGGTGGCCAGCGTTTCGGTGAGATGGAAGTATGGGCACTAGAAGCATACGGTGCTGCTTACACGCTTCAAGAAATGCTAACAGTTAAGTCGGATGACGTTAACGGCCGTACTAAGATGTACAAGAACATCGTAGATGGCAACCACAGCATGGAACCTGGCATGCCAGAATCGTTCAACGTACTGTTGAAAGAGATTCGCTCGCTAGGTATCAACATCGAGCTAGAAGACGAAGAGTAATCCCTTCTTTCTTTCTAGAGAAAAGAGATTATTTGGTTGAAGGTGCTCACTTTTGCGGGTGAGCCCCTTTTAACTCCTTACAGGAGCTGATTGTGAAAGACTTATTAAACTTTCTAAAAGCGCAGCATAAGACCGAAGAATTTGATGCAATCAAAATCGGTCTATCTTCACCAGACATGATCCGTTCATGGTCTTTCGGTGAAGTTAAAAAACCTGAAACGATCAACTATCGTACGTTCAAACCTGAACGCGATGGTCTGTTCTGTGCGCGTATTTTTGGTCCAGTTAAAGACTACGAATGTCTTTGTGGTAAATACAAGCGTCTGAAACACCGTGGTGTTATCTGTGAGAAGTGTGGCGTAGAAGTTACACAAACTAAAGTTCGTCGTGACCGTATGGGCCACATCGAGCTTGCTTCACCAGTTGCTCACATCTGGTTCCTAAAATCGCTACCGTCTCGTATCGGTCTACTAATGGATATCCCTCTACGTGATATCGAACGTGTTCTTTACTTCGAAATGTACGTAGTAACTGAACCAGGTATGACTGATCTAGAAAAATCTCAGATGCTTACTGAAGAAGAGTATCTAGATCGCCTAGAAGAGTGGGGTGATGAATTCACTGCTAAGATGGGTGCAGAAGCGATCAAAGATCTGCTTGCAACAATGGACCTTCATCAAGAAGTGGAAGAAATGCGCGAAGAGTTGGAAACAACTAACTCTGAAACTAAGCGTAAGAAGATCACTAAGCGCCTGAAGCTAGTTGAAGCGTTCATTGCATCGGGTAACGATCCGCAATGGATGATTCTGACTGTACTTCCGGTTCTTCCGCCAGATCTACGTCCTCTAGTACCACTAGACGGCGGTCGTTTTGCGACTTCAGATCTGAACGACCTTTACCGTCGTGTGATCAACCGTAACAACCGTTTGAAGCGTCTTCTAGAGCTAGCTGCTCCGGACATCATCGTACGTAACGAAAAGCGTATGCTGCAAGAGTCTGTTGATGCACTTCTAGATAACGGTCGTCGCGGTCGTGCAATCACAGGTTCGAACAAGCGTCCTCTGAAATCTCTTGCTGATATGATCAAGGGTAAACAAGGTCGTTTCCGTCAGAACCTTCTAGGTAAACGTGTAGACTACTCTGGCCGTTCTGTAATCACAGTAGGTCCATACCTTCGTCTACATCAGTGTGGTCTTCCTAAGAAGATGGCACTTGAGCTATTTAAGCCGTTCATCTACAGCAAGCTAGAGACTCGTGGCATGGCTACGACAATCAAAGCTGCTAAGAAGATGGTAGAGCGCGAAGAAGCTATCGTTTGGGATATCCTAGACGAAGTAATCCGTGAACACCCAGTACTACTTAACCGTGCACCTACACTTCACCGTCTAGGTATCCAAGCGTTTGAACCAGTACTAATCGAAGGTAAAGCGATTCAGCTTCACCCACTAGTGTGTGCGGCATACAACGCCGACTTCGATGGTGACCAAATGGCGGTACACGTGCCTCTAACTCTAGAAGCACAGCTTGAAGCACGTACACTGATGATGTCGACAAACAACATTCTGTCGCCAGCGTCAGGTGATCCGATCATCGTACCTTCTCAGGACGTTGTATTGGGTCTTTACTACATGACTCGTGAAAAGATCAACGTGAAAGGCGAAGGTATGTACCTTGCTGGCCCTGAAGAGGCTGAGAAGGCATACCGTACTAAGACTGCTGAGCTTCACGCTCGCGTTAAAGTTCGTATCACTGAGACCGTAGTAGACGAAGATGGTAACAGCACTACTGAAACGAAGCTGGTTGACACAACAGTTGGCCGTGCAATGCTATGGCAAATCGTTCCAGCTGGCCTACCGTACAGCATCGTTAACCAAAAGCTAGGTAAGAAGCAAATTTCTAACCTACTTAACGAAGCGTACCGTAAGCTTGGTTTTAAGGACACAGTAGTATTCGCTGACCAAATCATGTACGCAGGTTTTGCATACGCTGCACTTTCAGGTGTTTCTGTAGGTATCGACGATATGGTTGTACCTCAAGCGAAATACGATGAAATTGAATCTGCTGAAGAAGAAGTTCGCGAAATCCAAGAGCAATTCCAATCTGGTCTTGTTACTGCGGGTGAGCGTTACAACAAAGTTATCGATATCTGGGCATCTACGAATGACCGCGTTGCGAAAGCGATGATGGATAACCTATCTTCTGAAACAGTTATCAACCGTGACGGCGAAGAAGAACAGCAAGAATCGTTTAACAGCATCTACATGATGGCCGACTCGGGCGCACGTGGTTCTGCAGCTCAGATTCGTCAGCTAGCAGGTATGCGTGGTCTGATGGCGCGTCCAGATGGTTCAATCATCGAAACGCCGATCACTGCGAACTTTAAAGAAGGTCTAAACGTCCTTCAGTACTTTATCTCAACGCACGGTGCTCGTAAGGGTCTTGCGGATACGGCACTGAAAACAGCGAACTCGGGTTACCTAACTCGTCGTCTAGTAGACGTTGCTCAAGACGTTGTAGTACACGAACATGACTGTGGCACGCACGAAGGTATCGACATGATGCCTCACATCGAAGGTGGTGACGTTAAAGTTGCACTTTCTGAGCTTGCTCTAGGTCGTGTAGTAGCTGAAGACGTTCTTAAGCCTGGTACTGAAGATGTACTGATCCCACGTAATACTCTGATTGATGAGAAGTGGTGTCAGATCATGGAAGACAACTCTGTAGATAGCATGAAAGTGCGTTCTGTTGTTACCTGTGATGCAGACTTCGGTTGTTGTGCACAGTGTTACGGTCGTGACCTAGCACGTGGTCACCTAGTGAACCAAGGTGAAGCAGTTGGTGTTATCGCTGCACAATCTATCGGTGAACCGGGTACACAGCTAACGATGCGTACGTTCCACATCGGTGGTGCGGCATCTACTGCAGCAGCAGAGAACAGCATCCAAGCTAAGACAACTGGTACTGTGAAACTTCACAACGCTAAGTTCGTAATCAACAAAGACAAGAAGCTAGTTATCACTTCTCGTGCATCTGAGATGACGATTATTGATGAGTTCGGTCGTACTAAAGAGAAGCACAAACTTCCTTACGGTTCTGTACTGAGCAAAGCGGACAACGACGCAGTAGAAGCTGGCGAAGTTGTAGCTAACTGGGAAGCGCACACTATGCCAATCATCACTGAAGTGGCAGGTCGCATCCAGTTCGTTGATATGATCGATGGCGTAACTGTTTCTCGTCAAACGGATGATCTAACTGGTCTTTCTTCTTCTGAAGTTACAGACGCAGCGGCTCGTCCAGCAGCAGGTAAAGATATGCGTCCAGCTATCAAACTTGTTGACGAGCAAGGTAACGATGTAATGATCCCTGGTACTGAAATGCCAGCTCACTACTTCCTACCTGGTAAAGCGATTGTAAACATTGAAGATGGCGCTGAAGTTGGCATTGGTGACACACTATCTCGTATCCCTCAGAAATCTGGCGGTAACAAAGATATCACCGGTGGTCTACCACGCGTAGCAGACCTATTCGAAGCTCGTAAGCCAAAAGAGCCTGCGATCCTTGCTGAGCACACAGGTACTGTGTCTTTCGGTAAAGAAACGAAAGGTAAGCGTCGTCTAGTAATCACTCGTGAAGGTGGTGACACTTACGAAGAGATGATTCCTAAGCATCGTCAATTGAACGTGTTCGAAGGTGAGAAGATTGAACGTGGTGATGTAATCGCCGACGGTCCTGAAACTCCACACGATATCCTGCGTCTACGTGGTATCCACGCAGTAACTCAGTACATCGCGAACGAAGTTCAAGAAGTTTACCGCTTACAAGGCGTTAAGATTAACGATAAGCACATTGAGACTATCGTTCGTCAAATGCTACGTAAGTGTACAATCACACATTCTGGTGACTCTCAGTTCCTACCTGGCGAACAAGTTGAGTACCACAACGTGAAGATTGCTAACCGTAAGCTAGAAGCTGAAGGTAAAGAACTAGTACGTTTCGAACGTGATCTACTAGGTATTACTAAAGCGTCTCTTGCAACTGAGTCATTCATCTCAGCTGCATCGTTCCAAGAAACGACTCGCGTACTAACAGAAGCTGCGGTTTCTGGTAAGCGTGATGACCTTCGCGGTCTGAAAGAGAACGTAATTGTTGGTCGTCTGATTCCAGCTGGTACTGGTTTCGCATACCACCAAGAGCGTCAAGCTAAGCGTGAAGAAGAGCAGGAAGGTCCATCAGCTGAACAAGCTACTGACAACCTTGCAGCACTTCTAAATGCAGGTTTCTCTTCAGAAGAGTAATCTCTAAGAGATAACAAAAAGGCACCTTCGGGTGCCTTTTTTGTATCTGGCGTTTGGGTTATTGGTGTATGGGTGTAGGCCTGCTTTTACTGATGCTAGCCGGTGAGTCACGAGCATTGGTGGAAAGAGGATAATCGTGGATGAGTCGTAAATACGGATTGGTGGTTTGCTGGTGGTACTTAGGCTTCAACAAAGTTGAGTGGGTAGGGAAATTATGGGCAAAACAAAAAGCTTGCACAGAGGCAAGCTTCTTAAGGGTTCAGTTAACTAAGCGCCTGGTGGAATCGCTAAGCTGTCTGCAATAAGCTGGATAAGAGTATCTTCTACTTCAAAACGCACTTCGAGTAGTTCACCTACTTTCGACATATCTCCTTCGAAGCTAGGCAACTCATCGTTTGCACTTACTTTTACGTACTTATCATTGAACTCTAGAAGCGGCTCGGTTGTGAGTACGATCTTCGCGTAAGTTGTATCAATCTCGTCATTGGTTTTAAAGCCTGTTGCTTGCCATTTCTTCATGACCATATCGTAGATCTTAAAATGGCCTTCTGAGATATAATCGACAACATGATCGCAGAATGAGCTTATTTCTTTAGGAGAAGGGAGTTCAACAACGTTTGATTGCCCGTTGCTAGCTGGCTGCAAGGCACCTAGCTTGCAATATTCGACGATGAGAGCTTGTCGAGTTTCGAGCCAATGATCGATGACCTCGCTTGAGCCACCCCATTGTTCTTGTATTTGTTTAAATTTATTTAGCATGACCATGTCCTCATGATCTGATCACAACCTTGTGATCATTGAAATTGCCTAAGCAGGGTCCGTTTATCGATATCTACTAAAAGTAATAGCTTGAAATATTCTCTGCCACAACTCTAGTATGAAATTAGATTGCCAGTAAAATGAACGAACTGCAAGCAATGAGGCATAGGGATGTTAAAAAAAAGTGATAAGAAAATGACAGAGCAAGCTTATTGGTGCGTCGTTTCCGGTAGTGATATTTGGGTTGATAATGACCAGTTTCCTTTCGGCTCTGCCGACGAGCTAGGGCTCAGTGTTGAGCACGCAACCTGCATTGGTCAGCATCAAGGTCGCAAAGTGTATTGGTTGAACGACTGTGATGTTGAGCGTGAGCTGGCGATGGTCAACCTAAGAGAGTTATTACACTGGCCTGAATCGAGTTTTCTTACTGCAAGTAAAGCCATCCAATATGGCCATATGACCCAGAGCATGCGTTTCTGCCCGCAGTGTGGTGGTCGTAATCACCTAAACCACAATCAAGTGGCGATGCAGTGCGGAGGCTGTCGTACACTGCATTACCCGCGCATTTTCCCATGCATCATTGTCGCTGTACGAAACGACAACAAGATATTACTCGCGCAGCACCCAAGACATAAAACGGGCATGTATACCGTTATAGCGGGCTTTCTAGAGGTCGGAGAGACCTTAGAACAGTGTGTTGCTCGTGAAGTGAAAGAGGAGACGGGGATTGATGTGGATAATATTCGCTATTTTGGCAGCCAACCCTGGGCGTTCCCGTCGAGCATGATGATGGGATTTCTTGCTGACTATGCTGGTGGTACGCTCAAGCCAGATTATAGCGAGCTATCTGACGCGCAATGGTTTGACGTGACGACTCTGCCAGATGTGGCGCCAGTGGGCACCATTGCCAGACAACTGATAGAGAAAACGGTTGATGACGTGATTAAAGCAGGCGCAGCTGAACAAGCATTGGAGCACTAAATTGCCTACAGTAGTATTTGGCCTATGGGTGGTCAAAAGCTAAAAAAAACCCTCCACAAGTGGAGGGGGTAAGTAAGATGTCGTTATGAGATGCTGAGTAGTGACTACTCAGGTGTTATAATTGTAATTTTCGCTAGCGAACAAATTTTTAACATGCTCCCTTAATTGGGTGCAAATTAAGCATTGATTTAAAAGTTAATAACTTGATCTAGGTTGCAAAGCACACAGCTTTTACCCCTCAATCAGTGTTAGAATACTTGCTATCAAAACTAGACAAGATTGAATTGGAATTTAACGGAATGACCGAATTAAAGAACGATCGCTATTTACGCGCACTTTTACAGCAGCCTGTTGATTACACACCGGTATGGATGATGCGCCAAGCTGGCCGCTATCTTCCAGAGTACAAAGCAACGCGTGCTGAAGCAGGCGATTTCATGTCTTTGTGCAAAAACGCGGAACTTGCATCAGAAGTAACCCTTCAACCTTTACGTCGTTTCCCGCTTGATGCGGCAATCTTGTTCTCTGACATCCTAACGATCCCTGATGCTATGGGCCTAGGTTTGTACTTTGAAACAGGTGAAGGTCCTAAGTTTGAGCGTCCTATCGCGTGTAAAGCTGACGTAGAAAAAATTGGCCTGCCAGATCCAGAAGGTGAGCTTCAATACGTAATGAACGCAGTACGTCAGATCCGTAAAGACCTGAAAGGCGAAGTGCCACTGATTGGTTTCTCTGGTAGCCCATGGACTCTAGCGACTTACATGGTTGAAGGTGGCAGCTCTAAAGCGTTCACTAAGATCAAGAAGATGATGTATGCAGAACCACAAACGCTGCACCTACTTCTAGATAAGCTGGCTGACAGTGTTATCGAATACCTAAACGCGCAAATCAAAGCGGGTGCTCAATCGGTAATGGTATTTGATACATGGGGTGGTGTACTCACTCCTCGTGACTACAATCTATTCTCACTGCAATACATGCACAAAATCGTTGATGGCCTAATCCGTGAAAACGATGGCCGTCGTGTACCAGTAACACTATTTACTAAGAACGGTGGCATGTGGCTAGAGCAGATCGCAGCAACGGGCTGTGATGCAGTTGGCCTAGACTGGACTATCAACATCCAAGACGCAGTTAAGCGTGTGGGTGATAAGGTTGCTTTGCAAGGTAACATGGATCCTTCAATGCTTTATGCTTCTCCAGAGCGTATCCGTGAAGAAGTATCGACTATCCTTGAAGGCTTTGGTGATGCGGGTACTGGCCACGTATTTAACCTAGGCCACGGTATTCACTTAGATGTGCCGCCAGAAAACGCTGGTGTGTTCGTTGACGCTGTTCACGAGCTGTCTAAGCCTTACCATAAGTAGTTCTGAGTAAGATGATTGAAAGCGCTGCTAGGTAACCAGCAGCGCTTTTTTATTGCCCTCAGATTGGCATTCAATACTCGTTTAATTTCGGCAGTGTGCAGCTCATTAAGTATTTGGATCATGGTAGGCCAAATGCTCTGAGATGTGTTTGCGGATGTAAGGAATAACCTCAGTTTCAAACCATGGGTTCTTCTTGAGCCAGATATTATTACGTGGTGAAGGGTGGGGAAGTGGTAAAAACTCTGGTGCCCAAGCCTGCCAGTTTTTGACGGTCTCTGTCAGTGTTTTGGTGGTTCTTTCCTTTAAATAATAGTTTTGCGCATACTGACCAATCAAAAGTGTCATTTGAATATTGGGCAGTGATTGCAGTACTTTCTTATGCCAGAGCTCTGCGCACTCCTTGCGTGGTGGTAGATCGCCACTCTTTCCTTTACCTGGGTAGCAGAAACCCATAGGTACAATCGCGACCTTTTGTTCGTCATAAAAGGTATCGCTGCCTATCCCTAGCCACTCTCTTAATCTTTCCCCACTGGCATCATTCCATGGGATGGATGACTCATGCACCTTGATACCCGGCGCTTGCCCAATGATCAGCAAGCGTGCATTCGGGTGGGCTTGGATAACCGGGTTAGCACCATGTGAAAGGTGAGGTTCACAAGCTCTGCACTGTCTTATCTCGGTGAGTAATGGTGAGCTCATCAGTAACCTTTATCAAAGCCGATGACATGGTTTAGGGTAAAACCATCTCGCCACTGTTGGTAATTCTCAGCAAAGATCTCTACCACTTGTCTCGGTTCACTGAGTGCAGCGATATGTGGTGTAATGGTGACTTGTGGTAGCTTCCAGAAAGGGTGATCTTGCGAAAGGGGCTCGCTTTCAAACACATCAAGAAATGCATGCTCAACCCAACGGTTTTTAATCGCTAGCAACAGCGCTTTGTTGTCGATGCCTTCGCCTCTGCCAACATTAAATAGCAGCACGTTAGAGCAATAACCAAGGGTCGTTTGGTTGAGCAGTTGATAGGTTTCAGCGGTCGATGGCAAGGTGTTGACCACAATGTCTGCTTGCTTGAGAGCCGCCTCAAGTTCATTGATATGGAAAGTGTCTTTAAAGGTTTCTTGCTTCGATGGGATACCAGTACGATTGACACCAATGGTATGAATGCCAAACGCTGCAGCGGTTTTTGCTAAATGGCTGCCGATAGACCCAGTGCCTAAAATCACCATAGTTTTGTCAGTTAGGCTAGAATAAAGCTGAGGCTGCCAGTTTCGTTGCTGTTGTTGCTGGTGGTAGTGAGGAAAGTGTCTAACGTGGCTGATTGCGTAACCTAAAACGTACTCCGCGATAGCAGGGCCGAAGATACCTTTTACATTGGTTAGCGTGTAATCCTGACGAAGTTCTGGTTGAGTGAGCTTATTGATGCCAGCGTAGGTGCTTTGTACCCACTCAAGCGTTTTAAACTCGTTAAGACGCTCGGCTATCAGGGGAGGCGACGCTAATACAATCTCAGCTAACTCGGGGTTTTGAGTGATTTCTAGGTCGGGTAAATCCCGGTTTAGAATCAGTTGCGTATAGGTATCGTCATGCTCAGTCATAATATAGAGCTTATTCGTAAAATTGTTCATCGGCTTACCTTTTCCCCCCAGAGTTTATCAAGTACACTTTCGCTGTCTTTTTCTGCAATTATTGAGTGACTATGCTTCAGAATCCACTGCAGGTTCGTCTTGAAAAGTTAGAACCTTGGCAACAAATTACCTTTATGGCGTGTCTGTGTGAGCGTATGTACCCTAACTATGCAATGTTTTGTGAGAATACAGAATTTGCCGAAGCTCGCATCTATCGTGATGTGTTGGATAGCATTTGGGAAATCCTAACGGTAAAAACGGCAAAGGTGAACTTTGAACGCCAATTAGAGAAAGTTGAAGAGCTTTTCCCTAGCGCAGACGATTTTGACTTCTATGGTGTTTACCCTGCAATGGACGCTTGCCAAGGTTTGGCAACACTTGTTCATGGCCTGCTTGACCGCGAGCACATGTTTGAAGCCGTGATTAAAGTGAGTCAACAGTCGGTGAAGACGGTTGCTGAGCTTGAGTTTGCTCAAGGTGCTGAAGAAGTGACTAACGAAAACCAGAAAGACAACGAAGCGGTATGTGAAGAGTGGGACGTTCAGTGGGCTATCTTCCGACCATTGCGTGAAACGACGGAACGTGACATCGAGTTGATTAAAGACCTACGTCATGAACTGCGTGAAGAACCCGTTAGTAACATTGGTGTTGCTCTGTAATTCAACATCGCACCAAAGTACGAATAAAAACAAAGGCTCCCTTGGGAGCCTTTGTTGTATCTACTGATAGCAAATTACGATTAAGCGTCTTTTTTATCTGCTTTTGACGTTTGCTCTTCATCCGCTGGTTTTGAATCTGAGTTATCGTCTTCTGTTGAAGCTTCTTGCTCTAGCTCGTCTTCTTCATCGCGGTTTTCGATCACACCGTGGGTCTCTTTCCACTTTTCCCAACGCTGAAATGCCAGTTCCTGCATGTCGGTCGTCTTATCCGCTTCGTCAACGATCTCTTCGCCAACAAGGTGTTCAAAAATGTCTTCTAGGGTAATGATGCCTTGGATTGTACCGTACTCATCAACCACGAGAGATAGCTGTAAACGTTGAGCCATCATTTGGTCAAACGCTTTTGGTAACGGCAAGTTATTCAGTAATACATGAATAGGGCGCATCACATCACCTAGAGATTTCTCTCCGCTGCCAGCTTGTTGAAGCCTAAACAGCTCTAAGCGGTGCACAAAACCGATGATGTTGTCACTCTGCTCGCTGTAAACCAACGGACGTGAGAATGGCGTATCTTTATGATCCGCTAGGAACTGATTGATACTCATCTCAGCATCGACACGGAATACCACTGGTCGCGGTGTCATTACTTGCGTCACAGGTACATCTTGAATGCCAAGTAGGTTGCTTAGGATTTTCGATTCGCCTTCTGCAAATTCACCACTCTCTTTTGCCAAAATCGCCATTGCAGATAGCTCGTCACGCATTTTTGGTGCTTCGTGGCCACGAGCCAATCGCTTAGTGATCTGCTCAGAGAACCACACAAACGGTGTTAGGAAGAACACCATCCAACGAAGTACGCTCGCCGATGCTGGCGCAAGTTGACGCCAGTAAGTTGCACCAATTGTTTTTGGAACGATTTCAGACAGTACTAAGATACCTAGAGTCAGTACGGCAGAGAATACACCTAACCATTGGCTACCAAAAACTACCGCCGCTTGTGCACCTGCGGTCGCAGCACCGATTGTGTGCGCGATGGTGTTAAGCGTTAAAATTGACGCCAGTGGGCGGTCGATGTCTGTTTTCAGTTTGTCTAACGACTCTGCTGCAGGATGCCCATTTTGTTTTAGTTGAGCGATGTAGCTCGGACTAATACTCAAAAGTACAGCTTCCAAAACAGAACAAATGAAAGAAACTCCAATGGCGATGGAGACGTAAATAGTTAGCAGCAGCATGTTTGCCCTTAAATTAAATTGTACGCTTTATCAGCGATTCAGCGTGGATTATAGAGAAAAAGTAGTGGCTAGGTCATCATTAATTTTTCGCTCAGCCCCTTTTAAACAAGGGCTTGCTTAATAAAATCAGTAACAAATTGTGAGTTATTACTCATATTATGGCTAAAACTACGGCATTAGAGTCAAAGATCGACGACAAACCTTTGCCAGATGGGGCATTTATGTTTTAGAGTGAATTGAATTCAAAAATACAAAGAAGGGAAACCTAAAATGAACAAGACTCAATTAATCGACTTTATTGCTGAAAAAGCGGACCTTTCTAAAGCACAAGCTAAAGCTGCTCTAGAAGCGACTCTTGGTGGTGTAACAGATGCTCTTAAAGATGGCGATCAAGTTCAGCTAATTGGTTTTGGTACTTTTAAAGTAAACCACCGTGCAGCTCGCACTGGTCGTAACCCAAAAACTGGTGATGAGATCCAAATCGCTGCTGCAAACGTTCCAGCATTTGTTGCAGGTAAAGCGCTGAAAGATTCAGTGAAATAATCTAAACTGTACCGAGGTAGTCGTATTCCACCTCGGTACAGGTTTTTATGAAAAAAGCATTTCTTCTCGTTTCACTTTTATCTACATTTCTCATTGGCTGTTCTTCAACAAGCCCTCGCAAAAACCTAGAGCAATTTGAAACCTACACCGGCGGCCAAGTCATGGGCGACGCGACAAGTTTCTACTGGGTGACTAACAAGCTCACACAACCTCATACTTCAGCAGACTACGTCACTATGGGTGATTATGGCTGGTATCAAACTGACTATGCATGGTCGGATGGTGTGCTTCGTGAATTTATTCGTGAAGGTGAGCAGCGCAAAGCATCAAATGAACTGGCTCCATTTCGGGTTCATGTCCGTTTCAACAAATCAGGCGAAGCTGTGTATCAGCAGTACCGTATTGACGGTAAAATCCTACCAATCCGCGCTAAGCAGCTTGAGACCTACAAGAATGAAGCTACATTAGCTCTAGAGACAACGGCTAAGCAGAATGACGAAGGCTTCAAATTGATCCAAGGCTATTGGAATGGTCAATCTTTCGAAACCTGCACTGGTCGAGAGTTCTCAAGCATCGATATTAATCAAGCCTTACCAAACTTTGTGATTAATCGCTTAGCGTCAGTAGAAAGCTATGCTGCGTTTCTTGGTAGTGATTCACTTGGAAAAATCACTGTAGAAGAGCTATTGATGTTAGCGGAAGAAAGCCACGATTGTGTCGTAAGACCATCATTGCTGAAGAGCAGTGAATAAATCATTAAGAGCACTTGGCCTAGTGTAGGCCAAAGGCTCGTTAGTCTGTACATGTGTACGTTGGACAATAAAAAAGGCGCCTACTAAGGCGCCTTTTTCTGTTCTTCGCTTGCTGTCATTTGCTCACTGTTATTGGATAGTAAGCGAGTGACAATCTTGATTACTGCTCTTGCTCGCGCGCAATCGCACGGTAACCAATGTCATTGCGGTGGAACATACCATTCCAGCTCACTTGCTTCGTTAACGCGTATGCGCGCTCCTGAGCTTCAGAAACCGTGTTACCCAGTGCTGTTGCACAAAGTACACGACCACCGTTTGTCACCACGTCGCCAGCTTCGTTATTTGCAGTACCTGCGTGGAAAACCTTTTGGCCTTCAACTTCGCTTGTTGGTAGTGAAATTACGTCACCTTTTGCGTAGTCAGCAGGGTAGCCGCCAGCTGCAAGAACAACACCAATTGAAGCGCGTGGATCCCACTTAGACTCAGCTTGGTCTAGTTTCTCATCGATAGCCATTAGACATAGCTCAACAAGGTCTGACTCCATACGCATCATGATAGGTTGCGTTTCTGGGTCGCCGAAGCGGCAGTTGTATTCGATAACTTTCGGAGTGCCGTCAGCGTCGATCATTAGGCCAGCGTAAAGGAAACCTGTGTAAGGTGCACCTTCTGCGTCCATGCCACGTACCGTTGGGTAGATAACTTCTTCAAGGATACGGTTGTGGATCTCAGGTGTTACCACTGGAGCCGGAGAATAAGCACCCATGCCACCCGTGTTAGGGCCAGTGTCTTTGTCGCCAACACGTTTGTGGTCTTGGCTGGTGGCCATAGGTAAAACGCTAGAGCCGTCAACCATTACGATGAAGCTTGCTTCTTCGCCTTCAAGGAACTCTTCGATAACCACGCGGCTGCCGGCTTCGCCAAATGCGTTGCCTGCTAGCATGTCTTTGATTGCGTCTTCTGCTTCTTCAATAGTCATCGCAACGATAACGCCTTTACCAGCCGCAAGGCCATCAGCTTTAACTACGATTGGTGCGCCTTGCTCACGAACGTAAGCGATAGCTGGCTCAATCTCAGTGAAGTTCGCGTAAGAACCTGTTGGGATGTCGTGACGAGCTAGGAAGTCTTTAGTGAATGCTTTAGAGCCTTCCAGCTGTGCTGCCACTTGAGTTGGACCGAAGATAGGAAGACCCACTTCGCGGAACGCGTCAACCACACCAATAACCAATGGCGCTTCAGGGCCAACGATAGTCAGTTCGATCTTTTTCTCTTGAGCAAACGCCACTAAACCAGCGATGTCTTCAACGCCGATGTTTACGTTCTCAAGTTTTGGCTCAAGTGCAGTACCTGCGTTACCTGGAGCGATGAATACTGTTTCAACGTTTGGGTTTTGTGCTGCTTTCCAACCAAGTGCATGCTCACGACCGCCGGCACCAATAATCAATACATTCATTTTAAATCCTTCAATCAAAATTCGTCATTCCCGAAGTTGAGGAACGAAACTGTCGGGAATCTGTTTAACGTGTTAAACCCAGAGATTCCGTACTACGCTCGTTCCTCGCTATACGGAATGACGGTTTTGAAAATTTAGAGTTCGTTTTGCTCAAAGTAGTTGGTGATTACGCCATTCAACTATTCGAGGTCTCTTTAAATCAGTGGGAGCGCTAACAAGGCGACAAGTGAGCTTATCCCTATGAGCATAGCCCGCTATGTGATTAGGTTAAGCGAGCGTAGTCAACGCAGTTACCGCCCCAATGATGACAAGAGAATTAGTGGCGGAAGTGACGCATGCCCGTAAAGATCATTGCCATGCCGTGCTCGTCTGCTGCTGCGATAACTTCGTCATCACGCATAGAGCCGCCTGGTTGGATAACACATTTGATGCCCGCTTCTGCCGCCGCGTCGATACCGTCACGGAATGGGAAGAATGCATCTGATGCCATCACACAACCTTCAACCTGTAGACCTTCGTCTGCAGCTTTGATGCCTGCGATTTTCGCAGAGTAAACACGGCTCATTTGGCCTGCGCCCACACCGATAGTCATGTCGCCTTTCGAGTAAACGATAGCGTTAGATTTCACGTACTTCGCTACTTTCCAGCAGAATAGGGCATCTTTTAGCTCTTCAGCGGTTGGTTGACGCTTAGAAACCACTTTAAGGTCATCTTCAGACACCATGCCTTGGTCGCGGTCTTGAACCAGTAGGCCGCCGTTAACGCGTTTCACGTCAAAGCCAGTCGTCTTAGTTGTCCACTCACCACACTCAAGTAGGCGAAGGTTTTTCTTAGCCGCTACGATTTCTACTGCTTCAGCAGAAACAGAAGGAGCAATGATAACTTCAACGAATTGGCGCTCAGTGATAGCCGTTGCTGTTGCAGCGTCTAGCTCACGGTTGAATGCGATGATGCCACCAAATGCAGACGTTGGGTCTGTTTTGAATGCACGGTCGTAAGCTTCTAGGATGTCTTCACCTAGTGCTACACCACATGGGTTAGCGTGCTTAACGATCACACATGCTGGCTCATCGAACTCTTTCACACACTCAAGTGCTGCATCAGTGTCAGCGATGTTGTTGTAAGAAAGTGCTTTACCTTGGATTTGGCGAGCAGTAGAAACAGACGCTTCTTCAGGGTTTGCTTCAACGTAGAATGCTGCCGCTTGGTGGCTGTTCTCACCGTAGCGCATGTCTTGTTTTTTCTCGAACTGTTGGTTGAACGTGCGAGGGAACTTAGACTCTTCATCACCTTCCTTGTTCTCACCGTAAGATG
>AAZW01000078.1 GCA_000169995.1 Vibrionales bacterium SWAT-3
CTTTTGGAGTGTGGTGATTTTGCGCGCTAACGGTATTGACGTGGATCCTTACCATGGCGCAAAACTCGTGATGTTTGTGTGTCTACTGGTGTGGGCTGCAGACAGTGGCGCTTACTTCTCTGGTAAGAGCTTCGGTAAGCGTAAAATGGCTCCGGCCGTTAGCCCGAACAAGACAATTGAAGGCCTGATTGGCGGTATCATCACCGCGGTGATTGTGGCTTGGATTTTTGCTGACTTGTTCAATATCCAATTCTCAAGCCCGCTACACATGATTGTGATTACGCTTGTGACCGTTGTTATCTCTGTTCTTGGTGACCTTGTTGAAAGCATGTTCAAGCGTGTTTCTGGGGTTAAAGACAGCAGTAATCTGATTCCTGGTCATGGTGGTATACTAGATAGAATCGATAGCTTAACGGCTGCATTCCCTGTCTTTGCTCTGCTTTACTTAGCATTCTAATTAAAAGGGCAGTGAATCTGCCCTTTATTACATTTCTACGGTCATATGTGATGCGAAATCTAACTATCCTAGGCGCAACTGGCTCAATTGGTGCAAGTACACTAAAAGTCGTTGAGCAAAACCCAGACCTTTATTCAGTCGTTGCACTGGCTGCTGGCTCGAATGTTGAAAAGATGCTGGCGTTAGTAGAAAAGTGGCAACCAAGCTATGTTGCTATGGCTTGTCCTGATGCTGCATCTCAGCTTGCTGACTCCTTATCTATCAATCACCCTAACATCCAAGTACTTTCAGGCTCAGAAGGCATGTGCAAGGTTGCTTCTTTGGATGAAGTGGATACGGTGATGGCTGCGATTGTTGGTGCGGCAGGTCTGCTTCCTACTATGTCAGCAGTCAAAGCGGGCAAGCGTATCCTGTTGGCAAATAAAGAAGCCTTGGTGATGTCTGGGCAGCTGTTTATCGATGCTGTGGAAAAGTACGGTGCTGAGCTTCTTCCTGTAGATAGTGAACACAATGCTATTTTCCAATGCTTGCCACAAAACGTTCAAACTAATTTATGTCGCTGTGATTTAGAAGCTAACGGCATTAACCATATCCTACTAACCGGTTCTGGTGGTCCTTTCCGTTATACCGATGTTGCTGAGCTGGAATCAGTGACTCCTGAACGCGCTATCGCACACCCTAACTGGTCTATGGGGCCTAAGATCTCTGTCGACTCTGCGACTATGATGAATAAAGGTCTTGAGTACATTGAGGCGAAGTGGTTATTTAATGCGTCTCAAGAGCAGCTAAAGGTCATTATCCACCCTCAGTCTGTGATCCACTCTATGGTTCAGTACAAGGATGGTTCAGTACTTGCTCAAATGGGGGAACCGGATATGGCGACACCTATTGCATTGACGATGTCGTACCCTGAGCGTACTGAAGCGGGTGTTAAGCCGTTGGATTTTACCAAAGTCGGTGAGCTGACTTTCTTAGAGCCTGACTTTGACCGTTACCCATGTTTGAAATTAGCCATTGAAGCGTGTTACTTAGGTCAGCATGCAACGACAGCGATTAACGCAGCAAACGAAATTGCGGTCGACGCTTTCTTGAACAATCAGGTTAAATTTACCGATATTGCTGTCATTAACGAACATGTTATGAGCAAAGTATGTGAACAACATAACTCTGAAGGCTTAGATAGCTTGGAAAGCCTGCTTGAGCTAGATAATATGTCTCGTCAAATAGCCATTCAATTTATTAAAGAGCAGCTAGCATGAGTGGAATTCTGTGGAACTTCGCATCTTTTATCATAGCGCTTGGCATTCTGGTCGCGGTTCATGAGTTTGGACACTTCTGGGTTGCTCGTCGTTGCGGTGTAAAAGTTGAAAAATTCTCGATTGGTTTTGGTAAATCAATCTGGAGCAAAGTTGGCCGCGATGGTACGGAATACAGCTTGTCCGTGATTCCACTGGGCGGTTACGTAAAAATGCTCGACGGTCGTGTCGATGACCTATCAGAAGATGAGCAGCAGTACGCGTTTGATAAAAAGCCATTGTGGAAACGAACCGCGATTGTTGGCGCTGGACCAGCGTTTAACTTCATCTTTGCTGTGTTTGCATATTGGTTAGTATTTTTGATCGGTGTGCCTGCGGTTAAGCCCGTGATTGGTGAGGTAACTCCACAATCTATTGCTGCACAAGCCGGAATTGAAACTGGAATGGAACTTAAATCTATTTCGGGAATCAAAACCGCAGATTGGGAATCAGTCAATATGGGTTTGATATCGCATATTGGTGATCAATCGATGACAGTAACGGTGTCTTCGCAAGACGATATCGGCTTTGAGCAGCAATTGACGTTGGATATTTCAGACTGGTCGTTCAACCCAGAAACTGAATCTGCAATGACAACGCTTGGCTTTAGACCATATTCTCCAGAGATCTCGACAGTGCTGGCTCAAGTGATTGACGATGGCGCTGCTTATTCTGCTGGGCTAGAAGCGGGCGACCAAATTGTTGAAATTGATGGTCAACCAATTGAGCAGTGGCAATCAGTGGTTGAGTTAATTCGCTCAAACCCAATGACACCATTAGATGTTGTCGTATCAAGAAATGGCGGTGAGCAATCACTCGTTATGACACCGAAAAGCCGTGAGCTTTCTGATGGTTCAACAATCGGCTATGCGGGTATTGCTCCGGAAGTCGCAGAATGGCCAGAAGATTATCGCTTTGAGTTACAATTTGGTGTAATTGAGTCTGTAGGAAAAGCATTTGATAAAACAGGTCAAATCATTGGTCTGACGCTTACGATGCTTAAGAAGCTCATCGTGGGTGATGTTGGCTTAAACAACTTAAGTGGCCCAATTTCAATTGCTAAAGGCGCAGGTACAACCGCCGATTACGGTTTGGTTTACTTCTTAGGCTTTTTAGCTTTGATAAGTGTTAACTTGGGTATTATTAATTTGGTTCCGCTGCCTATGCTTGATGGCGGACATTTGCTCTTTTTCGCTATTGAGGCCGTTACTCGTAAACCAGTCCCTGAGAAAGTTCAGGAGATGGGTTACAGAGTGGGAGGGGCTATCCTCTTCTCTTTAATGGCTCTGGCAATATTTAACGATTTTACTCGTCTGTGAATGGTTTCTCACAGGCATTGGTAGTAGCAAGGAATAATTAGAATAAGTATGGCGATTAAGCAAATTCTGTTCGCAAGTCTATTAGCCACCAGTGTGGCGGCGAACGGAGCACAAAACTTTGTAGTTCAAGATATCAAGATCGAAGGTTTACAGCGTGTTGCACTTGGTGCAGCTCTACTGAAAATGCCCGTACGTATTGGCGATGAAGTAGATGAAAGCGATGTTTCTGAGATCATCCGTGCATTGTACGCTTCGGGTAACTTTGAAGACGTTAAAGTTCTTCGCGATGAAGGTGTATTGATTGTTCAAGTGAAAGAACGACCAACCATCGCAAGTATCTCTTTCTCGGGCAATAAAGCGATTAAAGAAGAACAACTTCAGCAAAACCTAGATGCATCAGGTGTTCGTGAGGGTGAAGCTCTTGACCGTACTACGCTAAGTAATATTGAGAAAGGTCTTGAGGACTTTTACTACAGTGTTGGTAAGTACAACGCGACAGTAAAAGCGGTTGTAACACCTCTGCCACGTAACCGTTCTGACCTTAAATTTGTATTTACTGAAGGCGTTTCCGCTAAGATTCAGCAAATTAACTTTATCGGTAACGAAGTGTTTACTGATGCTGAACTGCTTAGCCGCTTCAATCTCAATGTAGATGTGGCTTGGTGGAACTTCCTAGCTGATGAAAAATATCAGAAGCAAGTACTGGCTGGTGATATCGAAGCGCTTAAATCTTACTACCTTGACCGTGGTTACTTGAAGTTCAAGGTTGACTCTACGCAGGTAGCGATTTCTCCGGATAAGAAAGGTGTTTACATCACACTTGGCTTAGACGAAGGCGAAGCTTACACGGTTAAAGACGTGTCGTTCCGTGGTGAGCTTATTGGCCGCGAAGCTGATTTTGAAGCACTTGTTCCATTTGAAGATGGTGATACTTACAACGGCTCCTCTGTTACTTCACTTGAAGAAGGCGTAAAACGTATTCTTGGTGAGTCTGGTTATGCTTACCCACAAGTTCGTACTATTCCAGAATTCAACGACGAGACGAAAGAAGTTTCGCTTGTGATCAATGTAGAAGCGGGTAGCCGTATTTACGTGCGTGATATTCGTTTCACAGGTAACAACTCGACAAAAGATGAAGTGTTACGTCGTGAAATGCGTCAAATGGAAGGCAGCTGGCTTAACTCTAAATCGATTGATACTGGTAAGAGCCGTCTTAACCGTCTAGGTTTCTTCGAAACAGTTGATGTACAAACCGTTCGTGTACCAGGCAGCGAAGACCAAGTTGATTTGGCTTACAACGTTAAAGAAGCGAACTCGGGTAGCATCAACTTTGGTGTCGGCTACGGTACAGAATCTGGTGTGAGCTTCCAGGTTGGTCTTCAACAAGACAACTTTGCGGGCTCTGGTAACCGTGTTGGCGTAAGTGCCATGATGAACGATTACCAAAAGAACGTGAGCTTAGACTACCGTGACCCATACTGGAACCTAGATGGTGTGAGCTTGGGTGGTAAGATCTTCTACAACGAGTTTGAAGCATCTGAAGCGGGTATCGTCGACTATACCAACCAAAGTTATGGTACGAGCTTAACATGGGGCTTCCCTATGGATGAGCTGAACCGCATTGAGTTTGGTGTTGGCTATACACACAACAAGATCGGTAACGTTCCGACTTATATCCAGGTTGAACAGTTTGCGAGAAGTATCGACCAATACGGTGACGAGCACATCTTAACTGATGACTTCGATATCAATATTTCTTGGACGCGTAACAACTTGAACCGTGGTTTCTTCCCAACAGAGGGTAACCACCAACGTGCTTTCGCTAAAATGACGGTACCTGGCTCTGATGCTCAGTACTTCAAAATGCAGTACGATGTAAAACATTACATCCCGCTGACCAAAAAGCATGAGTTCACACTATTGATGCGTGGCCGATTAGGCTATGGTAATGGTTATGGTCAAACGGATGGTAACGATAACTTGTTCCCATTCTACGAGAACTACTATGCGGGTGGCTTTACAACCCTACGTGGTTTTGGCTCTAACTCGGCAGGTCCGAAAGCCGTTTACGGAAGCAGCACAGGTAACAACCCAACCTACGACACCGCTACAGATGATTCAGTAGGTGGTAACGCAGTTGCTTTGGCAAGTTTAGAGCTAATCGTGCCTACGCCGTTTGCTTCTGATGAAGCACGCAGCCAGATTCGTACCAGTGTCTTCTTCGACATGGCAAGTGTTTGGGATACCGAGTTCGTAGACCGTGGCGCACCTAATAGTGGCAGCCAGTACTACTACGATTACTCTGATCCAACGAATTACCGTTCATCTTATGGTGCTGCCCTTCAATGGATGTCACCGATGGGCCCACTGGTTTTCTCTCTAGCGAAACCAATTAAAATTTACGAAGGTGATGATGAGGAATTCTTCACATTCACCATTGGTAGAACTTTCTAATATTTAAAGGACAATATTTTGAAAAATATGATTAAAGCAGCAGGTTTAGGCCTTGTAGTTCTTAGCTCTTCTTTCTTTGCAACAGCTGCTGAAGCTGCGCAAAAAGTGGGTTATGTAAACACTGCACAAGTATTCCAGGCTCTACCTCAGCGTGAAGTTGTTCTTCAAAAAATGCAGGAAGAGTTCAAAGACAAAGCAGCTGAGCTGCAAAGCATCCAAGCGGAAGCTAAGACTAAGATTGAAAAGCTTAAGCGTGATGGCGAGCTACTAGGTCCAGACGAAGTTGAGAAGCTTCGTATCGAAGTTGGTCAACTAGACAGCAAGTACAAGATCAAAGCTCAAGCTCTAGAAAAAGCAAGCCAACGTCGTGAAGCACAAGAGAAGCAGAAGCTATTCAAAGTGATTCAAGATGCTGTAACGAAAGTTGCAGAGAAAGAAGGCTACGACATGATCGTTGATATTCAAGCGCTACAATACGGCAAGCCTGAATACAACATCTCTGAGAAAGTAATTAAAGAACTAAAATAAGTTTTATGAAGACACTGACTTTAGCCGAATTGGCAACCATTACCGGGGGGGAGCTACATGGTGACGGTACTGTAACCGTTTCTGCTGTTGCTCCTATGGATAAAGCGCAAGAAGGCAACATTACGTTTCTTTCTAACGTTAAGTACAGCAAGCACCTAGGTGACTGTAAAGCGTCAGCGGTTATGGTTAAAGAGAGTGAGCGCGAACTGTGTAAGACTAACGTGATTGTGGTCAGTGACCCTTACGTTGCTTTTGCTAAGGTTGCTCAAGCGCTTGATACTACTCCTGCACCGGCTGCGGATATTGCTGATTCAGCTTCGATTGCGAGCGATGCAACACTTGGACAAAATGTGTCTATTGGTGCGAATGCCGTGATTGAGTCTGGTGTTGTTCTTGGTGACGATGTGATCATCGGTGCGGGTTGCTTTATCGGTAAAAACGCCAAGATCGGCGCTGGCACTAAGCTGTGGGCTAACGTAAGCATTTATCATGGAGTGGTAATTGGTGAAGCTTGTCTAGTTCAATCAAGTACTGTGATTGGTTCTGATGGCTTTGGTTATGCGAACGAGAAAGGCGAGTGGGTTAAGATCCCTCAAGTCGGTTCTGTTCGCATTGGTAATCGCGTAGAGATCGGTGCGTGTACCACGATCGACCGTGGTGCGTTAGATGATACCGTTATTGAAGACAACGTTATCATTGATAACCAAATGCAAATCGCACACAACGTTCACATCGGATATGGTTCTGCTCTTGCGGGTGGTACTATCATCGCAGGCAGCACGACGATAGGTAAGTACTGTATTATTGGTGGCGGCAGTGTAATCAATGGTCATATTGAAATCACTGATGGCGTTACGATTACCGGTATGGGAATGGTAATGCGCAGCATCACTGAGAAAGGCATGTACTCTTCGGGTATTCCTTTACAGCCAAATAAAGATTGGCGTAAAACAGCAACGCGTGTTCATCGTATTGATGAAATGAACAAGCGTCTGAAAACCGTTGAAAAACTTATCGAGAAGAGCGCGGAATCATAATTCCAGCATTTCTAATAAAAGGCTCGCGTACAGCGAGTCTTTTTCGTTTATAATCTTTCTAATTAAATAAAGAATACATATAGGAATACGACTTTGACTACTGAACAGACAACGATGAACATTACTGAAATTCAGGAACTATTACCTCATCGCTACCCATTCTTAATGGTTGATCGTGTGACTAGCTTTGAAAAAGAAAAAACACTGACTGCAATTAAGAATGTTTCTGTTAACGAGCCTCAGTTTACTGGCCACTTCCCTCAACTTCCTGTATTTCCAGGTGTGTTGATCCTAGAAGCGATGGCGCAAGCAACAGGCCTTCTTGCATTTAAATCTTTCGGTGCACCTTCTGGTAACGAGCTTTACTACTTCGCAAGTGTTGATAAAGCGAAATTCCGTAAGCCAGTAGTACCTGGTGACCAGCTGGTTATCGAAGTTGAATTCCTAAAAGAGCGTCGTGGTATCGCATCATTTAACGGCGTAGCGAAAGTTGACGGCGAAGTAGTATGTTCAGCTGAACTTAAATGTGCTCGTAGAGAGTTTTAATATGATTCATGAAACAGCAAAAATTCACCCGGCTGCAGTTATCGAAGGTGATGTAACGATTGGCGCAAACGTAACGGTTGGCCCTTTTACTTACATTGCTGGTAATGTAACCATTGGTGACGACACAGAAATCATGTCGCATGTTGTGATCAAAGGTCACACCACGATTGGCAAAGAAAACCGCATTTTCCCACACGCTGTGATTGGTGAAGAGAACCAAGACAAGAAGTACGGTGGCGAAGATACAACGGTTGTGATCGGTGATCGCAATGTAATTCGTGAAGCGGTTCAAATCCACCGTGGTACGGTTCAAGACAAAGCAACCACTGTAATTGGTGATGACAACCTACTTTGTGTGAATGCTCACGTAGCGCACGACGTTATTGTTGGTAACCACACTCACATTGGCAACAATGCTATCTTAGGTGGTCACGTAACCGTTGGCGATTACGCTGGTGTTATGGCGCTTTCTGCGATTCACCCATTCTGTTCAATCGGTGCTTACGCTTACATTGGTGGCTGTTCTGCCGTTGTTCAAGACGTACTGCCATACGTACTTGCACAAGGTAACCACGCTGCACCATTCGGCCTTAACCTTGTAGGTCTGAAACGTAACGGGTTCGAGAAACCAGAGATTCGCGCATTGCAAAAAGCGTACAAAGAGCTTTACCGCTCTGGTAAAACACTTGAAGAAGCGAAAGCGGCTTTAGTTGAAATGGCGAAAGAGTTTGCTTCGGTAACTCCTATGCTAGAGATGCTAGAGAACTCTGAGCGCGGTATTATTCGTTAATACCAAGTGTGATTGATATAAAAAAGATCGCTACTTTTAAGGCGATCTTTTTTGTTTTAGGCGAGAAGGGAATTGGAAAACTATGGCACAGCAAGAAGCACAAACCAATAACTCAGGCTTTGTTTCCAACGAGCCACTGCGTGTAGGCATTGTTGTCGGAGAACTCTCTGGCGATACCCTTGGCGAAGGTTTTATTAAAGCGATTAAGGCTCAATATCCGAATGCAGAATTTGTTGGTATTGGTGGGCCAAAAATGAAAGCGCTAGGCTGTGAATCTTTGTTTGAGATGGAAGAGCTTGCCGTGATGGGCTTAGTTGAGGTACTTGGTCGCTTGCCTCGTCTGCTCAAAGTAAAAGCAGAGCTAGTTAAGTATTTCACTCAGAACCCACCAGATGTGTTCGTAGGCATAGATGCCCCTGATTTTAATTTGAGATTAGAGCTAGACCTTAAGAACGCAGGTATAAAAACGGTTCATTACGTTAGCCCTTCTGTCTGGGCATGGCGTCCAAAACGTATTTTTAAGATCGACAAAGCAACCGACTTGGTACTGGCGTTCCTACCATTTGAAAAAGCGTTCTACGATAAATATAACGTTGCCTGTGAGTTTGTTGGTCATACACTGGCAGATGCCATTCCACTCGAGCCAAATCAAGCGGAAGCGCGAGAACTGCTTAGCCTAGAGCAAGACAAGCAGTGGTTAGCGGTTCTACCGGGCAGTCGTGGTGGTGAAATGAAACTCATCGCGCAACCGTTCATTGAAACCTGTAAACGTATCAAACAAAAGCACCCAGACATCGGTTTCGTGGTGGCTGCTGTTAACGAAACCCGCAAGCAACAGTTTACTGAGATTTGGAAGGCGACAGCACCAGAATTAGATTTTGTCATTGTGCAAGATACAGCTCGTAACGTGATCACTGCAGCGGACTCTGTACTATTGGCATCCGGCACGGTCGCTCTTGAGTGCATGCTGCTTAAGCGTCCAATGGTTGTGGGGTACAAGGTGAATAAGTTGACTGGCTACATTGTGAAGAAGCTGGCTATCACCGAGTTTGTGTCACTGCCGAATATTTTGGCAGGCGAAGAAATTGTCAAAGAGCATATCTTGGAAGAGTGCCACCCAGATTTCTTATTCCCTTCGGTTGATAAGATGCTAGCTGCAGATAACAGTGCGTTGATTGAACGCTTTACTGAAATGCACCACTGGATCCGTAAAGATGCTGACAAACAAGCCGCCAACGCGGTGCTGAAATTGATCGGTCGAGAGTTTGTTGAATCATAACGTGCTAGTTTCAAAGGCACTGGCTTAAAAGTTACAAAGAGAATTGTCATGGCAGTAAAAGAGAAAAAAGAGCTTCCACCTTTCGAATACCCTCAAGGCTACCAGCTATTTGCTGGCGTCGATGAAGTAGGACGTGGGCCATTGGTTGGCGATGTAGTGACAGCTGCAGTTATCCTAGACCCGAATAATCCCATTGAAGGCTTGAACGACTCAAAAAAACTGTCTGAGAAAAAGCGCCTTGCTCTGCTTCCTGAAATCAAAGAGAAAGCATTGGCGTGGTCGGTTGGTCGTTGTTCACCGCAAGAAATTGATGAACTCAATATTCTACAAGCGACTATGGTTGCGATGCAGCGCGCGATTGCTGGGTTAAGTGTTCAGCCTGATATGGCTTTGATTGATGGCAACCGTGTACCTGAATTACCAATGGCAGGCATCGCAGTCGTTAAAGGTGATTTGCGCGTCGCTGAAATTAGCGCCGCCTCTATTATCGCTAAAGTAGTTCGTGACCAAGAGATGGAAGAGCTTGATAAGCTTCACCCAGAGTTTGGTTTTGCTAAACACAAAGGCTACCCGACTAAAGCGCATTTTGAAGCCATTGAAAAGCACGGTGTTACCGAGCATTATCGCAAAAGCTTTAAGCCAGTAAAACGTATTTTAGGCATCGATTAAGTGCTACACAGATAAGCGTTCATCTTCGAATAAATTTGCTTACTAGCAGTAGAAAAAAATAGAATACACTCAGTTGTAATCCTAGGCTTCGGTCTAGAACTCAGGAAAAATAATGTCAGATCCAAAATTTGTTCACCTACGCGTACACAGTGACTTTTCTATGGTGGATGGCCTGTCTAAGGTGCCACCACTAGTTAAAAAAGTCGCTGAAATGGGTATGCCAGCTCTAGCACTTACCGACTTCACTAACCTATGTGGTTTGGTGAAATTTTACGGTACTGCCCATGGGTGTGGGGTTAAACCAATTATTGGTGCTGATTTTCTGATGCAATCTCCAGAGTTTGGAGATGAGCTGACGAAACTGACGGTTTTAGCGTCTGATAACAAAGGTTATAACAACCTTACCTTGCTGATTTCAAAAGCTTACTTACGTGGTCACATACAGCATCAACCTGTGATCGACAAAGAGTGGCTAATTGAAAATGCTGAAGGGTTGATCATCTTATCCGGCGCTAAAGAAGGTGAGATCGGTAAGGCATTGCTGAAAGGTAACCGTGATCTGGTCGCGAGTAGTGTCGAGTTTTACAAGACTCACTTCCCCGATCGCTTTTACTTAGAGCTGATTCGTACCGGACGTGCCGATGAAGAGTCTTATCTGCACTTTGCACTAGAACTTGCTGAGCAACAAGACTTACCGGTTGTAGCAACCAACGAAGTGGTGTTCTTAACTGAAGACTTGTTTGATGCCCATGAAATCCGTGTAGCGATCCATGATGGTTACACCATGGTCGATCCACGTCGTCCAAAAAACTACAGCGCGCAACAGTATCTTCGTAGCGAAGAAGAGATGTGTGAACTGTTCTCCGATATCCCAGAAGCGCTTGAAAACAGCGTTGAGATTGCTAAGCGTTGTAACGTCACTGTTCGTCTTGGTGAGTACTTCCTCCCGAACTTCCCAACCGAAGGTTTAGCGATTGAAGACTTCTTGATTAAAAAATCAGAAGAAGGCCTTGAGCGTCGTTTAGCATTCCTTTTCCCTGATGAAAAAGAGCGAGCGGAGCGCCGCCCAGAATATGACGAGCGCCTAAAGGTTGAACTGGAAGTTGTTAACAACATGGGTTTCCCCGGCTACTTCTTGATCGTAATGGAGTTCATCCAGTGGTCTAAAGATAACGATGTGCCAGTAGGCCCAGGTCGTGGTTCGGGTGCAGGTTCATTGGTGGCGTACGCGTTGGATATCACCGATCTTGATCCACTTGAATACGATCTACTGTTCGAACGTTTCTTGAACCCAGAACGTGTCTCGATGCCCGATTTTGATATCGACTTCTGTATGGATAAGCGTGACCAAGTAATTGATCACGTTGCCGAAATGTATGGTCGTGATGCGGTATCTCAGATCATCACCTTTGGTACCATGGCAGCAAAAGCGGTAATTCGTGACGTAGGCCGTGTACTTGGCCACCCGTTTGGCTTCGTGGACCGTATTTCTAAGCTTGTACCGCCAGATCCGGGGATGACACTAGAGAAAGCCTTCCTTGCTGAACCTGCATTACCAGAGCTTTACGATGGCGATGAGGAAGTTCGTGAACTGATCGATAAGTGTCGCATCCTTGAAGGTTGTACGCGAAACGCCGGTAAACACGCAGGTGGTGTTGTAATCTCACCAACTACGATCACGGACTTTGCACCTATCTATGCCGATGCTGAAGGTAATTTCCCAGTAACGCAATTCGATAAGAATGACGTTGAAACCGCTGGTTTGGTTAAGTTTGACTTCTTGGGTCTACGTACTCTGACCATCATCGATTGGGCGTTGGGCCTAGTGAACCCACGTTTAAAGAAGGAAGGCAAAGAGCCGGTTCGTATTGAATCGATCCCTCTGGATGACCAAGCGTCGTTCAACCTATTACAAAACTCTGAAACCACTGCGGTATTCCAGCTGGAATCACGTGGTATGAAAGACCTGATCAAACGTCTTCAGCCTGACTGTTTTGAAGATATTATCGCATTGGTAGCCTTGTTCCGTCCTGGCCCGCTGCAATCAGGCATGGTTGATAACTTTATCGACCGTAAGCACGGTCGGGAAGCGGTCTCTTACCCAGATGAAACATGGCAACATGAATCGCTAAAAGATACGCTAGAGCCGACTTACGGCATCATCCTGTACCAAGAACAGGTAATGCAGATCGCACAGATCCTCGCGGGTTACACGCTGGGTGGCGCGGATATGCTGCGTCGTGCGATGGGTAAGAAAAAGCCAGAAGAGATGGCTAAACAGCGTGGTACCTTCAAAGAAGGTGCGGAAGCCAACGGTGTTGATGGCGAACTTGCCATGAAGATCTTTGACTTGGTAGAAAAGTTTGCGGGTTACGGTTTTAACAAATCGCACTCAGCCGCTTACGCTCTGGTTTCTTACCAAACACTTTGGCTGAAAACACACTACCCAGCAGAGTTTATGGCCGCGGTAATGACGGCGGATATGGATAACACAGAGAAGGTTATCGGCCTTGTTGATGAGTGTTTCCGCATGAAGCTCAAACTGCTGCCGCCTGATATCAACTCGGGCCTCTACCGATTCAATGTTGATGACGATGGTGCGATTGTTTATGGCATCGGTGCGATCAAAGGGGTAGGTGAAGGACCGATTGAAGCGATCATTGAGGCGCGAAACAAGGGCGGTTACTTTAAAGATTTATTCGATTTCTGTGCGCGTATTGATTTAAAGAAAGTTAACAAGCGTGTTATCGAAAAGTTGATTCTATCGGGTGCGTTAGATAGATTAGGCCCTCACCGTGCAGCGATGATGGCTTCATTGGCTGATGCGGTTAAAGCGGCAAGCCAATATCACCATGCCGAGTCCTTTGGGCAATCGGATATGTTTGGTGTATTGACGGATGCACCGGAAGAAGTGGAGCACAAGTACACCCAAGTACCGAGATGGTCTGAAAAGGTTTGGCTCGAAGGTGAACGTGAAACGCTAGGTTTATACCTGACGGGCCACCCGGTTAACGCGTACATCAAAGAGTTAGCGAAATACACTAGCTGCCGTCTGAAAGACGCGACGCCAACACGCCGTGATCAATCATTAACCATTGCAGGTTTGGTGATTGCGGCACGGGTGATGACTACCAAGCGCGGTACTCGAATTGGTTTGATGACCATTGACGATCGATCTGGGCGTATGGAAGTGATGTTGTTCTCAGATGCGCTCGATCGTTACGCAGAATTGCTCGAAAAAGACAAAATTGTGGTCGTTTCTGGACAGGTCAGCTTTGATGACTTCAACGGTGGGCTTAAAATGTCCGCGCGCGAGGTCATGGACTTAGGAAGCGCCCGTGAAAAATATGCTCGTGGGGTATCGATATCTATCGATGAATCCCAAATTAATGGTCAATTTTTTGAACGATTTAGTCAAATCTTAGAACCTTATAGAGCCGGAACGGTCCCAGTCAATGTATACTACCAGCGTGCCGACGCTAGAGCGCGGTTAACATTGGGCACAGAATGGCGCGTGACGCCAAGTGATACATTACTAGACGAATTAAAACAGCTGCTTGGAAATAGCCAAGTAGAACTCGAATTTAACTAAAATTTAGCTTCGCAAATGCGGAGCTGAATCAACAAGGATTCATAGATGAGCCTGAACTTTCTAGAATTTGAAAAGCCTATCGCTGAACTTGAAGCAAAAATCGAAGCGCTACGTGACGTTTCGCGTCACGGTGGTGACACAGCGGTAGATCTAGACAAAGAAATCGAACAACTAGAGAAAAAAAGCTTAGAGCTTAAACAGAAAATCTTTAGCGACTTAGGTGCATGGCAGGTTGCTCAACTTGCTCGTCACCCACAACGTCCTTACACAAAAGATTACCTGGAGCATGCATTCACAGAATTTGAAGAGATGGCGGGCGATCGCGCTTACGCTGATGACAAAGCAATTGTGGGTGGTATGGCTCGTCTAAATGGCCGTCCTGTTATGGTTATTGGTCACCAGAAAGGTCGTGAAACTAAAGAGAAAGTGATTCGTAACTTTGGTATGCCAAAGCCAGAGGGTTACCGTAAGGCACTTCGCCTCATGGAAACCGCTGAGCGTTTCAACATGCCTATCATTACTTTCATCGATACGGCTGGTGCATACCCAGGTGTAGGCGCTGAAGAACGTGGCCAATCTGAAGCTATCGCTAAAAACCTTAAGGTTATGGCAGGTCTTTCTGTTCCTGTTATCTGTAACGTTGTGGGTGAAGGCGGTTCTGGTGGTGCACTAGCGATTGGTGTTGGTGACTACGTGAACATGCTTCAGTACTCTACGTACTCAGTAATCTCTCCAGAAGGTTGTGCTTCAATCCTATGGCGCGATTCAGATAAAGCACCACAAGCTGCTGAAGCGATGGGCCTAATTGCTCCTCGTCTTAAAGAGCTTGAGCTTATCGACGAAATCATCCCTGAGCCGCTAGGTGGCGCGCACCGTGATCCAGTGCAAACCGCTCAGAACATGAAAGACATGCTAGTGAAACAGCTAGAAGAGCTAGAGCAGTTTGATAACGAAACGCTTCTTGAGCGTCGTTACCAGCGTCTAATGAGCTACGGTTACTGCTGATAAGCTGCCTGATTCGAAGGCGGACTTTATGTAACAAGATGATGAAAGGGTTGGACTCAGTGCCAACCCTTTTTTATTATTTAAATATTACCTTTCAAACACCTTCTTGGTTCATTAAGCCTCATGACTCACTTAATCGAAACGTTTACCTCTGTATTTGACCAAAGCGCAATCAAGCCTCACCGGCTGGTGGTTGCCTTTAGTGGTGGGGTTGATTCACGTGTGTTGTTGGAGTTGGCTGCGCAATACACTAAAACTCATGAAATCGATTGTCAGGCGATCCATGTTCATCATGGCTTGAGTGATAATGCGGACCAATGGGCTGAGCAATGCCAAGTGTGGTGTGATGATTTGTCAGTGCCTTTGGCAGTGGAGCGTGTCTCACTGGATGTTCGTAGCGGTGAAAGTATTGAAAAGCTCGCTCGAGACGCCAGATATAACGCCTTCAAATCGCATCTTCGACAAGGGGATGTGCTGGTTACTGGTCAACACGTCGATGATCAAGTCGAGACTTTTCTATTAGCGTTAAAGCGCGGCAGTGGTCCTAAAGGCCTCTCATCGATGGCGAAAGTGATGCCATTTTCAGGTGCTCATATTGTTCGTCCTATGCTGTCAGTGACCAGAGCTGAGATTGAAGCGTTCGCTCGCCGTATGGGGTTAACTTGGGTTGAAGATGAAAGTAATCAGGATGTGCGTTTCGACCGTAACTTTATTCGCCACCAAGTGACTCCTTTGCTGACCGAGCGTTGGCCCAGTTTTCGAGAGTCTGTCAGTCGCAGCGCCCAGCTCTGTGCCGAGCAAGAGATGTTGCTAGATGAGCTATTAGCTTCTCACTTACAGCGAGCACTCGGTGATGACCAGAGCTTGAGCGTTGAGGTGTTATCTGAGCAATCTGCTTTACTAAGAGCGCGTTTGTTGAGGATGTGGTTAGGTCATTGCCAGCAAGCGATGCCGAGCCAAAAGCAACTCCAGCTTATCTGGGAGGAAGTGGCGTGTGCTCAGCGTGATGCTAACCCTAAGCTGATGTTAAACGGCGCTGAAGTTAGGCGTTTTAATGAAAAACTCTATTTGGTTCGAGAGACTAAAGATCTATCGGGTTGGCAAGGTGAAATTTCTGTTGGCGGAAGGTTGCTTCTGCCTGATGGCTTGGGAGATGTGAGCTTGCTCGCGGGGATATCTGAATCCGTACTTGGTCGTCGGGTACAAACGTTCAGCTTACCAGACCAAAACGCGGTATTACGTGTTACCTTTAATCCTGAAGGTTTATCGGCGCACCCAGTTGGACGTGGGCATAGCAGGAAGCTTAAGAAGCTGTTTCAAGAGTACCAAGTACCTAGCTGGTTACGACGCAGAACGCCAATATTAATGGATGGCGAGCGAGTGATCGCTGTTTTAGGGTTATTCGTAGATAAAAGCTACGATGGTCAAGATTGTGAAGCACTTTGGAGCAAGTAGAAAAAGTTTGTGTCACAATTCACCGTCACTTTAATAAAAATAATTAATGGAATATGCAATGAAGAAAATTACACTAGGATTAGTTCTTGGACTTGGACTATTGAGTGGTAACGCTCTGGCAGGTGATGTTGCTGCAGGACAAGCAAAAGCAGCAATCTGTGCAGCATGTCATGGCACTGACGGTATCGCAGTGATCCCGGGTTACCCAAACCTTAAAGGTCAAAACGAGCAATACATTGCTTCATCAATTAACGCATATAAGAACGGCCAGCGTACCGGCGGTTTGGCTGCTGTAATGCAAGCTCAAGCTTCAATGCTGAATGATGAAGATATTGCTAATCTAGCTGCTTACTACGCAAGCCTTAAGTAAAACCCTCTTAAAGCGCTGATTAAACAAGATGATAAATTTCGAGCCAGAGCCTCAAAGCTCTGGCTTTTTTCATTGAATGTTTACTATAGCTATCCGATAATGAGCCATTCGCACAGTTTAAGGGATGAACATGAAAAAGATTGAAGCCATTATCAAGCCATTCAAACTTGATGATGTACGTGAAGCGCTTGCAGAAGTAGGCATTACGGGTATGACAGTATCTGAAGTTAAAGGTTTCGGACGCCAAAAAGGTCATACTGAGCTATACCGCGGCGCAGAATACATGGTCGACTTTTTGCCTAAAGTTAAGTTAGAGATTGTTGTTACTGACGACGTCGCTGACCAGTGCGTTGATACCATTATTGAGACGGCTCAAACTGGTAAAATTGGCGATGGTAAGATCTTCATTACTGACGTTGAACGTGTGGTACGTATTCGTACTGGCGAAGAAGACGAAGACGCCGTATAAAAAAACTATTACCCTAAAAGGAGCGTTTATCGCTCCTTTTTCATTTCTGGTAGGGTGTTGTATGTTCAAGAAAACCATCATAGTTATCACATTACTGATAACACTGGCTGTTGTTAGTTTTCACTTTATTTTTGTTATCCCGAATAAACCAAATCTAATCACGTCTTCTCCAAATACCAGCAATGACATCTACAGTTGCTACCAAAACTCTGAACCTAAAGCGCTGGATGTGTCTGACGGCTTAAGTCTCACCGTGTGGAATATATATAAGCAAAACCGTAGTCATTGGCAGACGGAACTCAATAAGCTGACAGCGGGAAGCGATTTAGTACTGCTACAAGAAGCGAGCATGACGGATGGACTTCGTCAGTGGGTAACGAGTGGTCAATGGGGAAGTACTCGAGTAAATGCGTTTGAGGCATTTGAAAAAAGTGCTGGTGTGCTCAACCTCGCGACTCATTTGCCTATCGAGGCTTGTGCTTATACTCATGAAGAGCCTTGGCTGCAGTTGCCTAAGTCTGCTCTGTGGTCCCGTTACAAGTTGAGTAATGGTGAAGAGTTGGCGGTGATCAACATCCACGCCGTAAACTTTACCTTTGGTACGGAAGATTATGAAGCTCAGCTTAAGAGTTTGACTAACAACCTACAAAAGTACCGTGGACCAGTTATTTTTGCTGGTGACTTTAACAGCTGGAGTGAGGCTCGCTTTACCGTATTAAAAGAAGCATTGGAAAAGGTAGGTTTGGCTGAGGTCGCTTTTAACCCTGATAATCGCACTCAGTTCATTACGGGGCTAGTGCTAGACCATGTGTTTTATCGTGGGCTAGAGGTAGAAAAAGCAAAAGCGCCCATAACGGACGCTTCTGATCATAATCCAATGTTAGTCACCTTTAAGGCTAAATAGCGTAAAGATAAGACTAAGTAACGGTTATCTACGAAACTAAAATGTAGATAGCCCAGATTAGGTAATAGCCAATCCACGGCAAGCCTGAAATCACCAGTGCTTGTCCACGCTCAAACTCTGTCCACGTTAATACAGCAGCGTAACCAAGTACGATGTACCATGGCAATAGCAGTGGTAATGAGCTAGCAAATTGTGACCAATCACTAGTAAGCGGTAACTTGATTAAGCCGTTTAGGCTGTTTAAGTCAGCGGCGTAGTTCATCACATGACCGTGCTTTAGGATTAGACTTGCGTAGCTCGCAATATCACCTAAAACTGCTGGGAAGATGATAACTGATGCTGCTGCAAACCATCGCCAAAAGCTATGCTGATGTTGACTAGGTTTGGTTGCAAGGTTAAACCAAAACGCCAACAGAACGATAGTGAGCGTGCGGCTAAACACATCGCTGATGATTTCACTGGCGAGTAGGGTATTACTATCAAGTAACGCCAACTGGTCTGGGTTTGTTTGAGCTAATTGTTTCGATAGCTCTGCACTTAACCAAGCAAAATCCACGTTCGAAAAATAAGCTCCCCAAAATAAAAATGGGCTGAGCATTAATACGACGTAGGGTTGCCATCCCCAAGCACTTCGCTGATAAAGCGCTAAGAAACAAGCTGTTGGTGAACGGAATATATCCAACAGCATGACGAGTGGGTTACTTGACGGGTTCATACACTTACCTTAGTTACATCAACATACAGCTTGAGTTTTTGTCCTGGCTGTAAGTATTTCTTGTTCTGCAAAGTGTTCCATTTTACAACATCTGAACTTTTTACCTTGAACTTTGATGCAATACCGCTGACTGTGTCACCTGATCTTACGTTATAGAAGATAGTGCGAATGATGGCACCGTCAGAACCGTTCTTCCAAATGACCAACTCGTAACGTGTCGCGTGGGCCCATACCGTTCCACTTCGCTAGTGACTGGTGAGATACCTTATTAGCACGCGCAATGGTCCATAAGCTGTCACCACTTTTTACTTTGTGGGTTAGCTTATATTGACCGCGACTCTTTGACTGCGTGCTTGCTAGACGGTTTGAAGCGCTGAGTGCGTAAGTCTTATCATCTTTAGTCCAAATATGGATCAGTAGGTGTTGACCATACGAATATTGTTGTTGGTTAAACCGTTTGCAGAGCGAATCACTTTGCTAGTGGTGTTGTATTGCTTGCAGTACGCTAATGCTGTCACCCGACTGAACCTTGTAACGTACTAGCTTCATGCCTTGCCTTTGTTGGCTGTGACTTCTTTGTTGAACTTTTCAACTGAGTCTAGGGGAAGCAGTAATTGTTGGTGTTTTTCTGGTGCCGTCGCCCACTGGTTGTAGGCAGGGTTGTAGCTTTGCAGCTCTTTTACTGGAATGCCTGCGTAGTTCGCAGCAATAGCTAAATCCAGTTGTTCTTCTGGGTTAACTAGAGTCAGCACCGGCTTGTTTGGAATTGCTGGGATATCAATACCGTACTTCTCTTGGTTGGCAATCACGTCTGCCAATGCGAGCAGTTTAGGTACGTAGCTGCTGGTCTCTTTTGGCAAGTCCAGTGAGAAGAAGTCGATTGGTTTGCCAAGCTTCTTGTTCTTACGGATAGCACTGTTTACACGACCACCGCCACTGTTGTATGCAGCGATTGCGTGTTGCCAGTTACCATCAAAACGTTTGTTAAGATCGGTTAAGAAGTCTAATGCCGCATCGGTAGAGGCAGCAACGTCACGGCGACCATCGTACCAAAAGTTCTGCTCTAGTCCGTAGGCTTCGCCAGTGCCAGAAATGAACTGCCATAGGCCGGCAGCGCTGCCGTGAGAATAAGCGAATGCATCAAACGAGCTTTCAACAACCGGCAACAGTGCCAGTTCTAAAGGCAGGTCTCTTTCTTCAATTTTAGTGGTGATCAAGTAGAGGAAAGGTTCTGCTCGCTTGGAGACGGTTTTTAGATGACTAGGGTGTTTTAGATACCAGGTTCGGTAGTAGTCGACCTTCTTTTGGTCTGGTACTTCCATTTCAAGTTGCATCGCAATGCGT
>AAZW01000077.1 GCA_000169995.1 Vibrionales bacterium SWAT-3
TCTTCGCCCACACAAGCTTTTCCAATGCCCATACAATGCCGGTCACTAGAGTTACGATCACTAAGATAAGCGAAAATGTATTAGCCATTGATATCCCTTAAATTTCATTTCTTTAAAAATAACGAAAGTGAAAGAATAGCGAGCTACCCTTTCACTTTCAATTATTCGTTTAACGCTGGATAAAGTTAATCTTTGCCAACGTGAAGAATTGCTAAGAATGCTTCTTGAGGCAGCTCTACGTTACCGATCTGCTTCATACGCTTCTTACCTTCTTTCTGTTTCTTCAGAAGCTTCTTCTTACGACTCACGTCACCACCGTAACATTTCGCGATTACGTTCTTACGCAGTTGTTTCACTGTAGAACGAGCGATGATGTGGTTACCGATAGCCGCTTGAATCGCGATATCAAACATTTGACGAGGGATGAACTCTTTCATCTTCTCTACAAGCTGACGACCACGAGTTTGCGATTGATCTTTGTGGGTGATCATCGCAAGTGCATCAACCGTGTCACCGTTTAGAAGTACGTCTACACGAACCATGCTTGATGCTTCAAAGCGTTGGAAGTTGTAATCCAGTGATGCGTAACCACGAGACGTTGATTTCAGACGGTCGAAGAAGTCCAGTACTACCTCAGCCATTGGAATATCGTATACAACCGCTACTTGGTTGCCGTGATAAATCATATCAACCTGAACACCACGCTTCTCAACACACAGTGTGATTACGTTACCTAGGTAGTCAGAAGGTACTAAGATATTACAGCGTGCAATCGGCTCGCGAATCTCGTTGATATCATTGATAGCTGGCAGCTTAGCTGGGCTATCAACATACAGTTGAGTACCGTCTGTTTTTTCAACTTCGTATACTACGGTTGGTGCTGTTGTGATTAGGTCTAGGTCGTATTCACGCTCTAGACGCTCTTGGATGATCTCCATGTGAAGCATACCCAAGAAGCCACAACGGAAACCGAAACCAAGTGCTGCTGAGTTCTCTGGTTCGTAGAATAGAGAAGCATCGTTCAGACTTAGTTTACCTAACGCATCACGGAAGTTTTCGTAATCATCAGATGATACTGGAAACAGACCCGCGTATACCTGTGGTTTTACTTTTTTAAAGCCTGGTAGCGCTTTTTCACAGCCGTTTTTAGCCAGTGTTAGCGTATCACCAACCGGTGCACCTAGGATGTCTTTGATACCACAAACAACCCAACCTACTTCACCAGTATTTAGTTCAGTAGTATCTACCTGTTTCGGTGTGAAGATACCTAGACGGTCTACACCCCAAACTTGGCCTGTGCTCATTACTTTGATCTTGTCGTTCTTCTTCAGAGAACCGTTCTTGATACGAACAAGAGAAACAACACCAAGGTAGTTATCGAACCAAGAATCGATGATCAGCGCTTGCAGTGGCGCTTCTGGATCGCCTTCTGGAGCAGGAATTGCTGAAACAATGTTTTCTAGAACATCGTCTACACCGATACCTGTTTTCGCAGAACAGCGCGTTGCTTCCATCGCGTCGATACCTACGATCTCTTCGATCTCTTCAGATACGCGCTCTGGATCAGCTGCTGGAAGGTCAATCTTGTTGAGGATTGGCACAACTTCCAGATCCATTTCGATTGCTGTGTAACAGTTTGCTAGAGTCTGAGCTTCTACACCTTGACCAGCATCGACAACCAATAGTGCGCCTTCACAAGCCGCAAGAGAACGTGATACTTCGTATGCGAAGTCAACGTGTCCCGGAGTATCGATGAAGTTAAGTTGGTAAGTTTCACCATCTTTTGCGGTGTAGTTTAGTGTCACACTCTGAGATTTGATGGTGATGCCACGTTCACGCTCAAGATCCATCGAATCAAGGACTTGTGCAGCCATTTCACGATCGCTTAATCCTCCACAAACTTGGATTAGACGGTCAGATAGGGTCGACTTACCATGGTCGATGTGGGCGATAATCGAAAAGTTACGAATGTGCTTCATAATTTGGTGTGACAAACTCTTTAAATTAGGACGGTAAGAAAGCCGCAAAACTATTTAAAAATAGCTAACGGTGGCGGCATTTCAATCAAGTTGGCAGATTCTACCCAATTTAACAGCAAGACGCATCATAAATTAGACGAGCGGCTCACCTAGGATTCGAATCAATACGACTTCTTGCTTGGATTTGTCTTCCATCGGTTTAGCGAGTCGCTTCGCTAAAGCAATACCACCAGCTGTAAATAGGGCTGCGCTCAGTATAACAATCCCCTCGCCCCCTTGAAGTAAGGGTTGTAACAAGAGTTGTCCAATGCCAGCACCAATCATCAACATGAAAAGTGGGATGAGATAAACAATAGCTGCAGACTGAAGTAGGCTTTTTTCAGGAAAGCCGATTTCTACAATCTGACCCGCTTTCACAAGGCTTTTGGTTTTTAATTGCCAAAACAAGGATTTGTTGCCAACCGCTTTGGTGACAATGCCAGTACCGCAGCTTTTTTGTGAAGAGCAGCTGCTGCAACTGGTTTGTTGTTCGCAGCTCAGTTGAACAAAGTATTGCTTACCTTTTTGTTCAACTGAGCTAACGGTAGCCAGCGCGGTCATCATTGCGCTGATACCTGATGATTGAAAGTGACAGATTGAGCGATACGCTTAGCTGTCGCTGGCGGGATATCACCCACGACAGACACCTCTCTGTCGCCAATCACTAAGCTGTGCAAGGTTCTGCGTCCTTGACGTACCAACTGGCCTTTCAATGAGTGTTCGTCTTTGTCGGCGATATATACCGAAAAGCTAAATAATCCATCGCTGAAAAGCTGACTCTCGACCATTTTGTCGGTCGCTGCCATTTGGTAACGGCTCAATTCTTTTGACTTAAACCCTTCTGGCACCCATGAAGCTTGCCAGTCGGTCTCACTCACCAAACCTTCAGGTAATGATAAAACCTTCGGCAGTTGCGCTTGGTTTAAGCCGCCCATGGCTTCAGCGATTTTATCATTCACGACATAAGAGATAGTTCGATACTGTTCCAGTATTTCACCATCACGGTCTAATAGGTCGGCACGTAGAGGAAGACTGGTTTTCTCGTCTACCCAAACCACGTAAGAGTAACGAAGGCCATCTTTTGGCACTACGCGTAACACTTGAGTAGTGCTGCCCGCTTCACGAGAACGCCCAACTTTTACAAAGTCGTAGTACTGATTCAGGGATTCGATATCTCGATTGATCATCGGAATAACAGGAGCAACCATGCTGCCTGACTGGATCGTAAACGGCTCTGTACCCGGTTCGATGTAGCTCACTTCATTACCGCGACGAATCACTTCACGAACAGGGCCACTCAGGTAAACAAGGTGTGCGAGTTGTTGGTCGTCGTTAACCGCATGGCGATAAACAAGAGGTTCAATACTGCTCTTCTTGATCAGTATGTAAGAGAGTTCGTAATTTAGATGCTGACTGGCCTCGTTCATTTGATGCAACAACGCCTTTGCAGTTGTTTCCTCTGCAAAGGCTGTTGGAGACATCAAGCTGAACAGTGTCAGTGCACTGACCAGGATTTTCTTCATTCAATGTCCGATTCTAGATGTGCATCTTCCATAGGCGACGCATCACTGTTTAATCTTAGTTGTAGCTCATAATCTTCTAGCATTGCATGAACGCGTTTGCGCTGCTCTTGCAAGTTTGCTTCAGAAGCCGGTCTCTCTACAGAGTCACGCGTTAAGCTCACTGGCTCAGCCGATCCTGCAAATGGAATCGTCTGAAGTACAGGTAACTGTTCTGGTGCCGCTGGGTCGCTGCCACCGTATTGTTGAACACCTAATACAACTGCTAATGAAACACACGCTGCCACAGCAACTTGTCCAAACTGTTGTAACCACGCAGGAAGCTGACGCTTCGCTTGCTGAGGCTTTGGTTGCTCTTCAATTGGAGCAACAGTAGGTTCAACATTCACTTGGTGCAGGTTTGGCATTGCACTGTGTGCAGGCTCATCTTCAAGCGCTGCTGCCACACTATCAGCAATGTTCCAATTTTTAGTTTCTGGCGCATCCCCACGCATGACGTCACCAATTAAGTGGTAACTCTGCCAGGTATTCATGCTTTCTTGATCAGATTCTAGATCTACAATGAGAGCTTTATCGATCGTTTCACCATCCATGAGTGCCGAAAGCTTTTCTTTATCAGCCATTATTTTCACCATAATTATTACAAGTTCTAGCGTTGTAAAAGAGGTTTAATTTTCTTTTCCACCGCTTCACGAGCTCGGAAAATACGCGAACGTACGGTTCCTACAGGGCAATCCATTACTTCTGCAATCTCTTCGTAGCTCAAACCTTCAAGCTCACGCAGCGTCATTGCAGTTTTTAAGTCTTCTGGTAGCGCTTCAATCGCACCAAAAACAACTTGTTTCAATTCTTTTGACAGCGTTAAGTTCTCAGGGTTCGATATTTCTTTTAACGCGCTGCCTGTTTCGTAATATTCAGCATCTTCTGCATCTACATCCGTTGCGGGAGGCCTACGGCTCTGGGCAACGATATGATTCTTAGCGGTGTTCACGGCAATTCGGTACAACCATGTATAGAAGGCACTCTCGCCACGAAAATTAGGTATCGCGCGGTAAGCTTTAATAAAAGCTTCTTGTGCTACATCAGGTACATCACCGGAATTATTCACGTATCGAGAGATAAGATTACAAACTTTGTTTTGATACTTAACCACTAGTAAGTTAAATGCTTGCTTATCTCCACTCTGAACTCGCTCAATCAACACTTGATCGGTTAGCTGCTCGTTCATTCGAGCGGGTACTCCTATTGTTATAACCCTCACCTTCACAGATATGGGTACTAATTATGCGAAATGTAGTATTGACACCACCGTCTACAAGAGCACTATTGTGACTAAGCCAAATACCGAAAGTTCCAACTTTCTTAAAATTATTTGCCATTATTGTTTCACAATGTGATGTAATAAAAATAGCTATCCCTATCAATTTGGGGAAACTTGAGCAAAAGCAATGGTATTGAGCAATTAAATATTTCTAGATAGCTGTCTATATCTTGATTTTGCATAGCGTTTTAGGACGACTCTGGGGAGATTATAACAGTCTTACCGCGACTCCTAAAACAAGACAAAGTCAATTGAGAGTGGACAACTCGACTATAGCCCGGGATTTAATAAGTTTTATGAACGCAAACCGTGAACATCAGTGTGATGTATTAGTGGTAGGAAGTGGTGCGGCAGGCTTGTCATTAGCCTTACGCGTAGCAGAACATGCAAAAGTAATTGTATTAAGCAAAGGACCACGCAGCGAAGGATCGACGTATTACGCACAAGGCGGTATCGCTGCGGTGTTCGATGAGTCTGACAGTATTGAGTCTCACGTTGAAGATACTCAAATTGCCGGGGCTGGGTTATGTGAAGAAGATACAGTTCAATTCATTGCTGAGAATGCTAAAGAGTGTGTACAGTGGCTGATTGATGGCGGTGTTCCATTTGATAAAGACGAGAACAGCACTGATGGTCAACCTAAGTACCACCTGACTCGTGAAGGTGGACACAGCCACCGCAGAATCCTGCACGCTGCCGATGCAACTGGTATGGCGATGCAGACCTCACTGCAAGATAACGTCAAGAATCACCCGAACATCGAGATCTTCGAGCGCCACAACGCGCTGGACTTGATCACTGAAGATAAAATTGGTGGCTCGAAAGACAAAGTTATCGGTGCCTACATCTGGAACCGTAACCAAGAACACGTAGAAACCGTACGTGCTAAATTTGTTGTGCTTGCTACTGGCGGCGCATCCAAAGTTTACCAATACACCTCTAACCCAGATGTCTCCTCTGGTGATGGCATTGCTATCGCTTGGCGTGCGGGTTGTCGTGTAGCAAACCTAGAGTTCAACCAATTCCACCCAACTTGCTTGTTCCACCCAGAAGCACGCAACTTCCTACTAACGGAAGCACTTCGTGGCGAAGGCGCTTACCTGCGTCGTCCGGATGGTACACGCTTCATGAAAGACTTCGATGAGCGTGGTGAATTAGCGCCTCGTGATGTCGTTGCTCGCGCAATCGACTTCGAAATGAAGCGATTAGGTGCTGACTGCATGTACGTCGACATCAGCCATAAGCCTGAAGAGTTCATCACTGCGCATTTCCCAATGATCCATACTCGTTTGATGGACTTGGGTATCGATATGACCAAAGAGCCAATCCCTATTGTACCGGCTGCGCACTACACCTGTGGTGGTGTGATGGTCAATAAAGATGGTCAAACGGATCTTCAAAACCTCTACGCGATTGGTGAAGTGAGCTATACCGGCCTGCACGGTGCGAACCGTATGGCATCAAACTCACTTCTAGAATGTGTGGTTTACGCGTGGTCGGCAGCAAAACACATCGTTGAGAACATTGAACAATCTCAACTGTGTGCTGAACTTCCAGCATGGGATGAAAGCCAAGTCACCAACAGTGATGAAGAAGTTATTATCCAGCACAACTGGCATGAACTTCGTCTATTCATGTGGGATTACATGGGTATCGTACGTACAGACAAGCGTCTTGAGCGCGCAATGCGTCGTATTCAGATGTTGCAGCAAGAGACTCACGAGTATTACAGCAACTTTAAGGTGTCGAACAACCTTCTAGAACTGCGTAACCTACTTCAAGTCGCTGAGCTAATGGTTCGCTGTGCAATGCAACGTAAAGAGAGTCGCGGCCTGCACTATACATTGGATTACCCAGAGCTTGCTGAAGACAGTGGCCCAACGATTCTGACACCAGAGAAACGTCAATCGTAATCTGGCGCATTCGCCAACAATGAAAAGTAATCAAAGAAAAGGGAGCCTAGTGCTCCCTTTTCTTTTATCTCACGGCTCATCGATTACTTTAGCTGAGCGAACGCATTCGTTGTAAGTTCGCCAAAAAGTGCCGATATTCGTGATCTTGGCAACTGTCTCGCCATAGCAGTATCGAGTGACCGCATTCAAATCGTAATTTTATAAAGAATTGCGCCCAAATCTGGTCGACGGACTTTAACTTGTAAAGCTGATCATTAAGCCGCACCTCACCATCACCCTTATAATCAAAACGCCCTTGAGCACTGGTGATAAGCATATGATTGGCACGAAACAGATTGAAGGATAAATAAAGACAATAAAGGCTGACAGCCAATGGAATAGAAGAGGCAACGATGAAAAACAAAAGGCACCCGAAAACAGTGCCTTTTGTTAATAATGCGAAATGCGAAGGGTTAAGCTGGAGCTTAACGAACCTTGCTGAGGTTGTGTGCGACAATTTTATCAACCATTGATGCATGACCTAGGTTTTCACTGCGGCCGTGGCCCATCACCCAAGTAAACAAGTCTGGATCATCACACTCTAGTAAAGAAACAAACTCGCGCTGTTCCTGCTCTTGCAATGAATCAAAACACTCTTCGAAAAATGGCATGATGACTACATCAAGTTCTAACATGCCGCGACGGCAACCCCATTTAATTCGTGCTTTCTGCTCTGCAGTGTACATTGGCTATCCTCACCTATAATTTTTCTTTCTTGGAGTGTAACAAGTCATACGCTCTGCAACTACTATGTGGGTCACAGTCCCTATCTCAGCTCACAAAAAAACCTAGGCTGACAAAGAAACAGAACAGGATTAACATAGAGCCAAATAAAATTCTTAGGAAAGATAAAATGGATTGGAAAAACACCTTTCAGCCGCACGCTCATACGCAAAATGATTCGCTTCCAGAACTGATGATGACACATGTGTCAGACTGGAGTGCAATTACCATGGTAGGCGATGACAAAAAATCGTACCTACAAGGTCAAGTAACGTGCGACGTCGTGACTCTTCCTAATGATGAATCCACATTAGGCGCCCACTGTGATGCAAAAGGAAAGGTATGGAGTATCTTCCGCCTATTCCACCACAACGGTGGTTATGCGCTTATGCAGCCTAAGTCTGCGATTGAAGTTGAGCTCGTAGAAATCAAAAAATACGCGGTCTTCTCTAAAGTCGATATTGAGCAAACCAGCGATGTGATTATCGGTGTGATGGGCGCAGCTGCGGATCAATACATCGACTCAATTTCAGAGAGCCAAGGTAAAGTTCGTGCGATTTCAGGCGGTACAGCTGTTCAAGTCGCAGAAAACCGCTGGGCTCTGCTTGTAACAGAACAAGCTGCAGAAGCTTTGGTCACTAGCAGTTCTGCGGAGAAAGTCTCAGAGGCGCTATGGCAGTATCATGAAATTATCGATGCTCAGCCTCACCTAACCAAAGCAGAGCAAAATGAGCACATCCCTCAGGCACTTAACCTGCAAGCGATTGGTGGCATTAGCTTCACCAAGGGCTGTTACACGGGGCAAGAAACAGTAGCTCGCGCTAAGTACCGTGGCATGAACAAACGTGAAATGCGCATTGTTTCTGGTTCGACTGCGGAAGTGCTAACACTAGAGAGCCCTATTGAGCTAGAGCGTAGCGTGGGTGAAAACTGGCGTGGTGCAGGTCGACTGATCAACGTATATCAATTTGCTGACAACCAAGCGATTGGTCTAATGGTTCTGCCGAATAACCTGGATAACGATGTTCAACTGCGTTTGACAGCACAACCTGATCAAATCTGGAATATCCTGCCACTGCCTTACAGTCTTGACGACGAGTAATTACGTGGAAACAGTGATTACACAATGGCTCGATCAACAGCAGGTGAACTATCGCCTGCTGCTACAAAGCAAGCCAACGACCAGCATCGAAGAAACCGCGCAAGAACGAGGCATCGACCCCTCTCAAATGGTGAAATGCATTCTGCTCAAAGACATGGGCAATCAATACGCGCTAGCCTGCACGGCGGGTGATCGCTCAGTCGATCCGAAGAAAGTGCGCTCAATTCTAAATTGCCGCCGCATGACCTGTGTCTCGTTAAGCGATGTAGAGTCTATTACTGGCTTTAAGGCCGGTTGTGTTGGCCCGCTTGCATTAAAGAGGCACATGCCGATCATCTTTGATCCTTCGATTCAGAACAATTCAACGGTGACCATCAGCTCTGGGGATCGAATGGCAGGTATCGCTCTGGCTCCCAATGATCTCATGACGCTATGTGCGCCGATCATTGCTGAGATCAGTCGATGATCGGATGAATACAGTGATTGATCGCAAACTCTTTCCCTAGTTTTCACCGGATACATATTTAGTGTGAAGCTCGTCATAAGATAAATAGATTAAAGTTAAATATTTAGTCAAAATTAAAGCATAAGTAGTCACAGGCGAAAAACTGCGTTATTGTGAATTTACTGACTAGCCTCTAGGCAAATCAGTACAAGTGAATCCACTGAGTAACATCAGTATCCACTTTTGTGTAATGCATCTGTGACTATTCGCCCGTTTTAGACGGGCTTTTTTTTATCTTAATTTTACAATTTGATTACACAAACAAAAAAATCCCGCCTATTCTTATACTTGTCACATTTAAGCTGCTTAATACCGAACAGGAAAGTTCACGGCAGTTCACTACTCAGTATTATTTTGGGGAGGAGCTCACGTAAAAATAGATATTTACTGTAGAAAGTGCTTAGAACAGCACAAATATCTAATTAACGTCAACGCTACTGCATATTACTCCATGCTTATCACAATTATTTTTCCGGAGTTTTTCTATAATGTGCAGGCTAGGTAAATATAAGGATAATTAAGAATGAGACTGTTTAAGCGCTATACACCGAGTATGATTGCTAAACATGTAAGTCGACTTTTCAAAGGACGAATCTACATTTACGGCGTAGGGAAATTTGAGTTTGATAACGGCAAGTTAGTCCTGCCAGATCGAGCAGAGCAACGCCACTTTCAAACAGTGAAAGAAATAAATAGTGAAATTATGAAGCTGCGCTGTGCTTACGCATAATCTGATTATCTAGAAGATTCCAAACAAAAAGGGTTAGCTTATTGCCAACCCTTTTTTCGTATTAATGACTCTACAAATCATCGGTACATTCAGGCGCTATCGATGAGTCACAGGGCACTTTGCCAGATCAGGAAGATTACCCGCAAGACCCAGGGCTCGCTTCATGATTTCATCTTTTGCACCAGGCAACTGACCCGCAAGCTTCATACCTATGCCACGAATCAGCTTCTTAGCTGGGTTATCGCCTTCAAACAGATCTTTAAAGCCCTGCATCGAAGCAATCATCTTCGCCGCTTCTGCTTTTCTCCAGCGCTCATAACCACGTAAGTTACGCTTGGTACCGATGTCTTCACCTGCTGCCCAAAGCTTTAATAGCTCTTGTGCTAGGCTGGCTGCATCTAACAAACCAAGGTTAACGCCCTGCCCTGCAAGCGGGTGAATGGTATGCGCTGCATCACCCACCAAAGCTACGCGTTCTACTGCGAAGTCACGCGCAAATCGCATACGCAATGGGAAAGCAAAACGCTCACCAACCACTTCACATAAGCCAAGCTTTGCATCGAACTCAGCTGTTAGCTGTTTGTTAAACTCAGCATCCGACATTGATACGAGGTTCTCGGCACGATTAGGCTCAGTAGACCAAACAATCGAGCTCATGTTGCTCGGTTGCATTGGTAAGAATGCCAACGGGCCCTGTGGCGTAAATATTTGACGAGCTACACTATGATGCGGTTCTGCGGTTTTAACATTAGCAACAATTGCACTGTGTCCATAATCCCAATGCGTTAGCGGAATATCTAGCTGCTTGCGAACCCAAGAGTTAGCTCCATCCGCCCCCACAACGAGTTTAGCCGTTAGTGCTTGACCGTTATCTAAAGTCAGCCATGCTTCACTTTCACCAATTGCCATTGTTTTGCACGTTGCAGGCATGTACAGGCTCACATTGTCTTGCTTCTTCACTTGCTCAAGCAAGGCTAATTGAATCACACGGTTCTCAACAATATGACCGAGGTTCGGTTGCGCTAAACGCGTTGAATCAAATTCAATACGTGCGAAACTATCTTGTTCCCATACTTCCATCGCTTGATAAGGGGCTGCACGTCTTTGTTCAATTCCCTGCCACGCACCTAGATTACGCAAAATCACTTCACTAGAACGGCTCAATGCAGAAACACGCACATCAGGCAGTTCATTAAGCCCTTCGCTAGGCGCTCTGCCTTCAATCACAGCGATTCTCAGGTCGCTGTCTTTCAAAGCAGCCGCAAGCGCAAGCCCAACCATGCCTCCACCAACAATCGCGATATCAACACTTTGCATCATTATTTATCTACCTTATCTTTCTACTAGGCCAAGCGTATGACGCAAAAGTGGACCTTTAAGTGGTGGAAGGTTATCCATAACAGCTAACCCAAGGTTGCGCCCGAAACGAGCGGTTAAAAAGTCATTTGAGAACAGATGCACTAGGCTCGATGTCAGTGTAATTGTCGCCCCTCTGTCCTGTTCTCTACGTTTTCTAAAGTTAACAAGACCAGTGTATCGACCAACATCATCCAACTGAGTACACAACTCTTCGGCTAAAGAAGCCACATCACGGATACCAAGGTTAAAGCCCTGACCCGCGATCGGGTGAAGAGTTTGAGCGGCATTGCCGACAATCGCAAATCGATGAGAGATATTTTGTTGTCGGTGACGAAGAATCAGAGGATAGCTCGCACGCTTGCCCACCTTCTCTAAACGGCCTAGTCGCCAACCAAAGTCGCTCTGCAACTGTTCAAGGAACTGGCTGTCGTTTAAAGTCATGACTTTGTCTGCTTGTTCTGGCGATAAGCACCACACTAACGATAGGCGGTTGTCCGTCATCGGCAATAAAGCAACTGGTCCATGATGGGTAAAACGCTCAAAGGCACGACCTTGATGCGGCTCGCTCGCCACAATGTTGGCAATGACAGCCACTTGCTCAAAGTCATGCTCGTTCAACGAAATATTCAGTTGTTGGCAGCAGGTAGAGATCGCCCCGTCAGCTGCAACCAACAACTTAGTAGTAATGCTTTGCCCGCTGTTGAGGTCAATGGTCGTCAGTAAATCACTACGCTCAATTTGCGCTACTGAGTCAGGACACAACATCGTAATTGCCTCTTCTGACTCCAGCTTTTGCTGATAGATTCGACCGACATCCGCCAACTCGACCACATAACCAAGTGCATCAACCGCAAGATCTTCGCTGTAGATATCAGTCATTCCTGCATGCCCACGATCCGAGACATGAATATCTTTAATCGGGGTTGCTACTGGAGCGATCGATTGCCACAACTGCAATGAATCAAGGATCTGTACTGTACCGTAAGACAAAGCAATAGAACGAGAATCAAACCCAGGATGAGCTTGATGATCAACCTGATAAGGTTCCACTACCGCAATCGATAGCGAGCCTTGGCTTAGGTGATTCAAGGCAAGCGCCAAAGTCGCCCCTGCCATCGCACCACCAGCAATTACAACATCATACTGAGCCATCATAACCTCAAACTGGCAAACGATTAGTGAATGGTTGGAGCTACATCTTCAGACGGGCGTGCACCAAACTCAGCATGAATGGTTAATGCACACGCTTTTACGTGCTCAATGACGTGCTCTAGAAGTTGCGCTTGCTCTTCCAGATCATCATCTTCATCAATGCCTAGCTTTGCCATCTCTTCAAGATCAGCCAGCGCTTCTTTAGTGCCTTCCGACGCCTTATTTAACTGAGCGCCAACGAGCCCTAAACCAGAGATAAAGTGGTTGATCCAATCAGACACACCATCAGCTAAATCAAACAGGCTCGCACTTGCGTCTTCGTCCGGTAACAACATAGACAATTCCATGCATGAGCCTGTGATCTCGTTAGTAGTTACCTTCAGGGTTGCTTCCGCTAAGGTTAACGCGCGGTCTGGCCAACCCATGCCTTCATTGGTGTAATCAAAGATCAGTGGCTGCCAGCTCTTATCTGCTAGGCTTAAGCCTCCGCTTAACATACCCGTCAATAAACCATGCATCTCAGCAGGGGTTACGGCTAGACTTGCCGATTGAAGTTCAGTCGCAACCGTTAGGTAATCAGGTAAAGTAGTTTCGCTCATCAGATAGCTCGCTCAGTTATTCTTTATATCGATAGTATAATCGTACCACTTCACCTCAATTCTGGTAAGCATCGATCCCTAGCAATTGAAGAATGACTGACTACCAATTGTTCAATTTGCTGAATTACTGTGTGCTCAAGCTCTCATTTACAAACAGTCACTCTGAAAAGCTTGAATCTTAATAGCGGTTTACCTATAGTTTCTCCCTCAGAGGAGATTGCTTCCTCATCGGTACTTGCACTTTTTGTTTCAAGAAAATAACGAAGAGCAACAGCCTTAAAATAGCGCGTTAAAGAGTTCATCCATCATGAGTAATCAAGCGGTAGACGTTGAAATATTAGGAAAACTGACTCGAGTGAATTGTCCACCAGGGCAAGAAGAGTCATTGATTGCAGCGGCGGCCGATCTTGATAATCGATTGAAAGAGATGGCTGAACGTACTAAGGTAACCAATGAAGTGAAGCTGCTGACTATCGCAGCTCTGAACATTTGCTATGAATTACAAACCAAGAAGTTTGAAGCAAATGACGAACAAAACGCACTGACCGAGCGAATGGAACAGCTCACGACATCACTTTCAGATGTTCTCAGTAAGGTTAAGCACGGACAGCAATAGCGTACACAAAATTTACCCTGGAGTGTTTGTCAGAGGATTCACGTCCCCGAGCCGATAAGCAATCCCTAAGGGTTAGTACTTGAGTGCTATTGAGCATGCTCGGCCCGACCGAGAAGCCTACGGTAATCATTGCTGATCCGCCTTGAACTCGCTGGTTCAAGGGCCATCTATTCTCAACGGCACTTTGGGGTATCCCTTCTTATGAAGACGCTCACACGCAGCGAATTTCGCAAACAGATCCGCATTAAGCGCAACTCCCTATCTAACGAACAACAAGTTCAATCCGGTTTAGACTTAGTTAAGCAGTGCGCTCAACTCGATGACATTCAGTCTGCTCAACATATCGCACTTTATATCTCGATCGATGGTGAACTTGATACCCAACCTTTAATCGAGTGGTTATGGTCGCAAGGTAAGCAAACTTATTTACCAGTATTACACCCGTTCTCTGACGGACACCTATTGTTTCTGCACTACTCTCCAACCACACCCACTGTTTTAAATAAGTACGGCATTGTAGAACCCCAGCTTAATCAAACGTTGGTGAAACCTTGTCAGCAACTCGACCTCATCCTGACGCCCCTTGTCGGCTTTGACTCTCATGGTCACCGCTTAGGTATGGGCGGCGGATATTACGATCGCACCCTAGCGAAGTGGTTTGCGACCGGCGAAGGTGCAACTCCAATTGGTTTGGCTCACGATTGCCAACATGTCGATACTCTACCGATTGAGGAATGGGACATTCCCTTACCTAAAATCGTGACTCCGAGTAAAACTTGGCAATGGGAAAGTAACCATTAAAGCGCTATAATCCCGCCGCAAACGTTAACCTTGATATACAAACGTTAACTTCAATACGCGAACGACTAATTCAAAGCGCAAGATCTTATTCAGGAGAATGGCATGACTCAAGATGAAATGAAAAAAGCAGCGGGCTGGGCAGCACTTAAATATGTTGAAGAAGGCAGCATTGTAGGTGTTGGTACTGGCTCTACAGTAAATCACTTCATCGACGCACTGGGCACAATGAAAGACAAAATCAAAGGTGCAGTTTCAAGCTCTGTTGCTTCAACGCAACGCCTAGAAGAGCTAGAGATCAAAGTGTATGAGTGTAATGATGTTGCTAAGCTAGACATCTATGTTGATGGCGCAGACGAGATCAACCCAACTCGCGATATGATCAAGGGCGGCGGTGCAGCTCTAACTCGTGAAAAAATCGTAGCGGCTATCTCTGATAAATTTGTATGTATTGTTGATGGCACGAAAGCTGTTGATGTACTGGGTAAATTCCCTCTACCGGTAGAAGTTATCCCAATGGCGCGTTCATACGTTGCGCGTGAGCTAGTTAAGCTTGGTGGTGACCCGGTTTACCGTGAAGGTTGTACAACGGATAACGGCAACGTGATCCTAGATGTTTACGGCATGGCTATTGAAAACCCGAAACAGCTAGAAGACATCATCAATGGTATTGCTGGTGTGGTAACGGTTGGCCTATTCGCACACCGTGGTGCAGATGTGGTTATCACAGTACCCCTGAAGTGCAAAATCGAAGATAAATAATAGAAGATTGAGTTTTTCTGTTACTTCATTACATACGGTGCCCAAGGGCGCCGTTTTTTTGCTTTGCACCTGTAAAATTATGTCTTATTCCGTAATTTTCTTACCCAAAACATTTTTTTTTGTTACTTTATTGTTCAGAAGACGCACAGGGAAAACGTTTGTCTCCTAACAAAGTGGTGAATTTGTTCCCCTTTCAGCCATTTTGTAGCACGTGCGCCGCATTTGCCCAACCTTTCCATTTTAAGGACGAGAACAATGGCCAAAGTTTCACTGGAAAAAGAAAAAATAAAAATTCTACTTCTAGAAGGTCTTCACCCTTCTTCAGTAGAAGTACTTCAAGCCGCTGGTTACACAAATATTGAGTACCACAAAGGCTCACTACCTGAAGATGAACTACTTGAAGCAGTTAAAGATGCTCACTTCATCGGTATTCGTTCTCGCACAAACCTTTCCCAAGAAGTGATTGATGCTGCTGAAAAATTGGTTGCTATCGGTTGTTTCTGTATCGGTACTAACCAAGTAAACCTTGAAGCGGCTGCAAAACGTGGCGTACCTGTCTTCAACGCACCATTCTCAAATACGCGAAGCGTTGCTGAGCTAGTTCTTGGTCAGGTTCTATTGCTACTGCGTGGCATCCCAGAAAAGAACGCTCTTGCGCACCGTGGCATCTGGAAAAAGAGTGCAGACAACTCTTACGAAGCTCGTGGTAAGCGTTTAGGTATTATCGGTTACGGTCACATTGGTACTCAGCTTGGTATTATTGCAGAAAACCTTGGTATGCGTGTTTACTTCTACGATATTGAAAACAAGCTGTCTTTGGGTAACGCAACGCAAGTTCACACCATGACAGAACTGTTGAACAAGTGTGATGTGATCTCTTTGCACGTTCCAGAAACTAACGAAACCAAGAACATGATGGGTAAAGAAGAGTTCGATCGTATGAAGCCGGGCGCAATCTTTATCAATGCAGCGCGTGGTACTGTGGTAGATATCCCAGCTCTGTGTGGCGCTCTAGATTCTGGTCACTTAGTGGTGCAGCGATTGATGTGTTCCCACCGAACCAAAACCAATGCTGACCCATTTGAATCACATTGATGCAGTTCGATACGTGATCTGACGCACACGTTGGTGGTTCTACTCAAGAGCTCAGAAACATCGGTGTAGAAGTGGCAGTAAACTGGCGAAATACTCTGATAACGGTTCAACGCTATCAAGTGTTAACTTCCCAGAGGTATCGCTACCATTGCATACGGGCACATCTCGCCTATTGCACATTCACCAGAACCGTCCAGGTATCCTAACTCAGATCAACACCATCTTTGCTGAAGAAGGCATCAACATCGCAGGTCAGTACCTACAGACTGCCGCTGATATGGGTTACGTAGTGATCGATGTTGAGGCAGACCGCTCTGAAGAAGCACTGCTGAAACTGAAAGAGATTGAAGGCACTATCCGTGCTCGTCTACTTCACTAATCATCGAACTCGATATTAGAAAAACAAAAGGCTCTCATTACGAGAGCCTTTTTAGTATTTGGCCTATGGTAGGCAATTAGATCATGATGATCTCATTACTCTTCAAGCTGATAGATCACATTGACACGATCACGAATGGTGATCGTTGAATCTTCATAAGAGTTCGACTCCGTTCTCGCATCCATTGCCATAGAACGCATTAATACCGGCTGAGAAGACTGTGCGTTGTAATCCACACGCCAAACGTCACCAAGCTCACGCTCAAAACCCGTCGCTAATGATTTCGCTTTTGCTCTTGCGTCTTTGATGGCTTCTAAACGTGCTTGTTCTTGGTATTTCGCCTGGTCACGCACTTGCAACTGGATGTTATCGATCTGGTTAATCCCTTGAGCAATGGCAATATCCATATACTCATTAAGGTTCGATAAATCCTTAACTTCAACCGTCACATTACGTGAAGCTCGGTAACCGACTAGCTCCGGCTTGCCGTCTTTCGGGTAATGATATTGAGGCGCTAGGTACAGGTTAGAGCTGTGTACACTCGCCTCATCAACACCGGCTTGGTGCAGCTTGTTAAGAAAACCGGTTACCACTCTATCAACTGTGATTTTTGCTTGTTCTGCCGTCATCGTTGACTCTACAACTCTGACCGAAAACGTCGCCATATCAGGCGTCGCGATTACTTCGCCATAACCGGTGGTAGAAATATGCGGAAAAGATGGCGAGTTAGCCAATGCAGAAAAGCTCACAGCGCTCAACGCAGCAGTAAGGGCAAGAGAGGTTGCTAACATCTTTGGTACAAACTTCATGGGGGGAGACCTATGCTAAACAAATGTCTTTTCATCATAGAGTAATTTGTCGCTTATCCAATCCAGACGCAACACTTCTAACAGAACTTTGACGCTGAAAAAACCGCCAACTTACTGTGGTAGATGTTCGTGAGCAAAACTCAAAATCGCTTGTGAGATCTCTTTAAGTACCCCACTTTCAAGCTGCCAATGGTGCCAGTAAATCCGATAGGACAATAAAAACCCAGGCGTAATATCAATCAACGAACCTGATTCTAGCTCCTCGATGATCTGTAACCTTGGAATCAAACAGTAGGCAACCCCTGACAAGGCCAAACGCACAAACGCTTCAGAGCTACCAACTGTATGGTTGATCACGCTGTCTCTAGGCACGTTAAAGTGATCATGCAGAAACTTCTTGTGGAGGTCATCGTATTGATCATAAGAGACAGCAGGAGCTTTTCTCAATGTGGAGTAGTTGACCCCTTCAGAGAAATAGCGCTTATGAAAGTCTGGGCTCGCCACACACACATAATCCATGCGACCAAGGTAGTCGGCACTGCAACCAGGAATCGCTTGAGACTCCAAACTAATTGCACCTGCAACTTCACCACTTTTGATCTTCTCTATGGTTCTCGATTCACCATGAATAGCGAGGTTCAATTCCACTTGGCGCGACTTCATCACGTCCGACAAAGCTGGCAGTAACCAAGTGGCTAAGCTATCCGCGTTGGTCGCAATGGATATTGATAAGGGCTGATTACCATCTTCATTCATGAGTTCGGGAACCAGTTCATGCTCCAGCAAACGGACTCGACGATATAACCCTAGTAACTTTTTACCGGCCGGGGTTGGTCTAGGTGGGTTTTCCCTAACCAATGCAGGTTGAGCGAGCCACTTTTCTAGCTGTTTAATGCGCTGCGACACCGCTGATTGAGAGATATATAACTGCTCTGCCGCCCTTTCAAAACTGCGTTGTTTAACCACGGCATCCAGCGCTTCTATCCATTTATAATCCAAACCACGCATCACTTTGCTCCCTTTTTACTCAAGCCTCACTCTACATTAGCAACTCTAATAATGGATTAAAATCATTAATTATACTTATCACAAGGAGCGGAGTATCTTCCCCTTATCACCAGTATGTGTCGTTAATTTAATGGGAGGTTAAAATGAGTTTTTGGGTTTTATTACAAGGTTTTGGTCTAGGGGCAAGCATGATTATCCCTATTGGCGCACAAAATGCGTACGTCCTGAATCAAGGGATAAAGCGCAATCACCATTTAACCACAGCAACGATTTGTAGCTTGCTCGACACCCTATTTATCTCGTTAGGCATCTTTGGTGGTGGCGCTATCTTGTCGCAAAATGAAGTCCTGCTAACTTCAGTGACACTAGGTGGTATCGCTTTCCTGACTGTCTATGGTTTGTTGTCGCTGCGTAGTGCTTTTAAAGCGCCATCAGACAAGGAATCAAAAGGTGAAATATTGGCTCGTGGTAAACGTACTGTCATCCTAGGAGCATTGGCAGTTACAGTATTAAATCCACACCTCTATTTGGATACTGTTGTAATTCTCGGTTCCATCGGTGGGCAGTTTGAAGGCAATGATAGAATCGCGTTTGCTATCGGAACTATCTTGGCATCATTTGTTTGGTTCTATTCGCTCTCACTTGGCGCTGCAAAACTCGGCCCAACGCTATCTAAACCAAGTGTTAAGAAAGGCATTGATATCGCTGTTGCGACCATGATGTTTGCTATCGCAGCGGTACTCGCTAATGGACTTATTGAGCAGTATTGGTAGAAATAGTCTGAAAATACACTCCAAGAAAAAAGCGGATAACCTAAGTTATCCGCCTTTTTATTCAACTTGTCGAAGCTTTATTAGCCCTCAACTTTGTTCATGTGAACATCCATTTGTGGGAATGGGATTTCGATGCCTTCTTTATCCAAGCCTTCTTTGATTGCTTGCATTAAGTCGAAGTAAACATTCCAGTACTCAGCAGTGCTAACCCATGGGCGAACCACGAAGTTAACTGAAGAGTCAGCTAGTGTGTGAACACCAACTTGAACGCCTGGATCTTTCAGCACGCGCTCATCTGATTCACAGATTTTTGTCAGTAGTTCTTTAGTCTTCTGAAGATCAGCACCGTAAAAACACCGATCATTAGGTCGATACGACGTGTCGCATGACGAGAGTAGTTAGTGATTGGACTACCGATAACGCTGCCGTTTGGTACTACAACCATTTTGTTATCAGGCGTTGTTAGAATCGTTTGGAGGATCTGAATCGAATCCACCGAACCCGCTACACCACCAATCTCCACGTAGTCACCAGACTTGAATGGACGGAATGCAACTATTAGAACACCGGCTGCAAAGTTAGATAGTGAGCCTTGTAGTGCAAGACCAATCGCTAAACCAGCCGCACCAATTACAGCAACAACAGATGCCGTTTGAACACCTAGACGACCAAGAGCAGCAATTAGAACGATAACAAATAACAAGTAACGAACTAAGCCATGGATGAACTCAACAACCGCTCGGTCCATCTTCTTCTTTTGAAGAACCTTAGAAACACTGTTCGCTACTGCTTTAACGATTAAGTTACCAATGAATAGAATAACCAGTGCAGAAATAATGTTTACACCGTATTGAATAAACAAATCTGAGTTATCCGTTAACCACTGTTCTGCATTTGAAAGACCGTCCACAAGAGGGGTCTCAATCGTTGTAGAACTCTCAGCCATAATGTGCATCCTCTATGTAATATGCTATGAGCTAAACTGCCTTAAACCAAGCCTTACCATTTAACCGATACCTTTAATTTGTACAATTAAATCATAACGTTAACGTAAAAACTTGCTAAGTCCTTTTTACGAAACAGAGTGTCTATCCCTGTTTTTCGGCACGATATCCTATCTTTGACAGATTGCAAAGTCATATTTATGTAAGCCTTTGAATAAAGGAAACTTACGCATAAACACAAATACCGATAACTCAATCCTAGGAAATTTATTCACCGTACGCTAGGTTTTTCACATAAATAATACAACTTTTTATCAGACATAAAAAAACCCGCTCAATGAGCGGGTTTTTAAAACTTAGAGAGTACTTAATTCAAAGAGTTATAGTACGTCTACAGCGTTAAGGTCAGCAAATGCTTTCTCAAGACGAGTAACCATAGAAGCTTGACCAGCACGTAGCCATACGCGTGGATCGTAGTACTTCTTGTTTGGCGCAGCTTCGCCAGTTGGGTTACCGATTTGACCTTGTAGGAAATCGAAGTTGTCAGCAGAGTACTGACGGATACCATCCCAAGTTGCCCACTGTGTATCAGTATCGATGTTCATTTTGATAACACCGTAGCCGATAGACTCTTGGATTTCTTCTTCAGAAGAACCAGAACCACCGTGGAATACGAAGTTTAGAGCGTTAGGTGCGATACCGAATTTCTCTGCACAGTATGCTTGAGAATCACGTAGGATAG
>AAZW01000076.1 GCA_000169995.1 Vibrionales bacterium SWAT-3
ACCACGATAAGGTTCCTGAAGGGCTAGATAAAGAAGACTCGGTTCTCTCCATAAACCTGTTGTTCCAATTCTAATTTCCATGGCTGTTTGTTCAGCCATTAGAGCTTTTGGATCATAGTAGGCTTTTACCTACTGTAGCCCTCCCTTACCTTTTCCTATATTCCAGACATAAAAAAACACCAGCCGAAGCTGGTGTTTAAAACTTTCATAAAGAAAGAATTCGTCTTGGTACTGAAATTACTCAGCTGCAACGATAGCGATTTTCGCAGTAGCAAAAACTTCAGAGTGAAGTTGGATGCTTACTTCGAATTCGCCGATGTTACGTAGAGCGCCTTCAGGTAGGCGTACTTCGCTCTTAGCTACTGCAACACCTGCCGCTGTGATAGCGTCAGCGATGTCACGAGTACCGATAGAACCGAATAGTTTACCTTCGTCACCAGCTTTAGAAGCGATAGAAACGCCTTCTAGAGAGTTAACTTTCTCTGCACGAGCTTCAGCAGCAGCTAGTTGCTCAGCAACTTTAGCTTCTAGTTCAGCACGACGAGTTTCGAACATAGCAACGTTGTCTTTAGTTGCCATAACTGCTTTACCCTGTGGGATAAGGAAGTTACGAGCGTAACCAGATTTAACGTTTACTTGGTCGCCAAGGCCACCTAGGTTACCGATCTTATCAAGTAGAATAACTTGCATTATCTTAGTCCTCTTAAACTATTATTAACTATTACCGATTACTGATGCTTGTCAGTGTACGGTAGTAGAGCTAGGTAACGAGAACGCTTGATAGCGCGAGCTAGTTGACGCTGGTACTTAGCGCTTGTACCAGTGATACGGCTAGGTACGATTTTACCAGCTTCAGTGATGTAGTTTTTAAGAGTTGCTACGTCTTTGTAGTCAATCTCTTGTACGCCTTCTGCAGTGAAACGGCAGAATTTACGACGACGGAAGAAACGAGCCATGGGCTATCTCCTGATCTTAAATTTAATAATGCAGCCTTTCAAAACTTAGGAAGTGGTGAAAGACTTAAAACAAGTTGAGAATTTTTTAAGGCATTAAGCCCCAAAAGAATTACTCAGCAGCTGCTTCTGGTTTAGCTTCTGTACGCTCTTCACGACGAGGAGCACGCTCTGCACGCTCTTCTTTTTGCTTAAGCATAATAGATTGCTCAGTCACAGCGCCTTTAGTGCGCATGATCATGTTACGTAGAACTGCATCGTTGAAACGGAAAGCAGTTTCTAGCTCGTCAATCACTTCTTGACCAGCTTCAACGTTCATAAGAACGTAGTGAGCTTTGTGAAGCTTGTTGATTGGGTAAGCCATTTGACGACGACCCCAGTCTTCTAGACGGTGGATAGTACCGCCAGCTTCAGTGATAGAACCAGTGTAACGCTCGATCATGCCAGCAACTTGCTCGCTTTGATCAGGGTGAACCATGAATACGATTTCGTAATGACGCATTTGGTTGCTCCTTACGGATTATTAGCTTCCACGAATGGCTCGGTCGTCCAGAGGAAGCAAGGAACTAAAGATAAATGACCGAGTTTTAAGGACGGCAAATATTATAGAAAGAACCCTGTATTGGCAAGTGGTATTTGGCGAATAATGAAACAGTTTTTCTTTCGCCATTTAGGGGCTGTTAATCTTTCGAGCTGGCTTTTGCAGCTCTTTGTGGGAAATTTGTACAAGACAGAGGCTTTGACGTGTAGCTAGCCTACATAAAAAGCCGATAACGCAGTAGAAATGAACCACAAAGGCTGCCCGAAGGGTTCGAGCTAGGCGCCCCCGCAAAAATCGTTTTATGCTTTGTTGAAGAATATTTGCTTAGAATGACTAGGCTACATACTCTTCGCCGCGCCTAAAACGATTTTATCTCGAACAAAACTCAACCACGAAAGAGCAACAGCCCCTTACCATCCGTGGTTCTTTCGATTTCTGACTCTATGCCCTTAAAAAAACGCCCACCAGCAAGTGGTGAGCGTTAATAAATTCATAGACTTAAGCCGGTGTCTCTTTAAAGGTTACTGCGCTAGACGCTGACGTACCGCTTCAAACAGACAAATACCAGAAGCCACTGATACGTTTAGGCTTGATACGCTACCAGCCATCGGGATTTTAATGAGGTCATCACAGGTTTCACGCGTTAGACGACGCATACCGTCACCTTCTGCACCCATAACCACAGCTAGAGGGCCTGTTAGCTTCGCTTGGTAGATGTCGTGTGTCGCTTCGCCTGCTGTACCGACAAACCATACACCTTGCTCTTGCAGAGCACGCATTGTACGAGCCAGGTTGGTTACACGTACTAGAGGAACTGTTTCAGCAGCACCACATGCAACCTTACTAACCGTTGCTGTTAATGGAGAAGAGCGGTCTTTAGGCACGATAACCGCAGCAACACCAGCCGCATCCGCATTACGCAGACACGCACCTAGATTGTGAGGGTCTGTTACGCCATCTAGAACTAGCAGCAATGGCTGTTCGTGCTGAGCTAGGATGTCGTCTAGGTGAGTTTCGTTAAGCTGCTTAGCAGGCTTCACCTTAGCGATAATGCCTTGGTGGTTCGCACCTTGTGCTTTGTCATCCAGCGGCTTACGGCCCATCTGTTGGATTGATACACCAAACTGTTGCAGCTGATTCAGTAATGGTAAAAGACGCTCATCTTGGCGACCTTTCAGCACATACGCTTCGATGAAACGTGCTGGATCTTTTTCTAGTACAGCTTTCACCGCGTGAATACCGTAAATAAATTCGTTACTCATTGTCTCAAATTACTCTTATTGCTCAGAGATGAACGGCACTAACTCCAATGCGTTCAGCTCTGCGTTGTTTATTTCGAGAGTATGCGTTTCACGCCCGATACTCTCGCATTACATTCGTTGTTAACGCTTGGCGATGTCCTAAGACTTATCCGCCCTTGCCTTACGCGTTGCTGAGCGTTTTTTCTTCGCTCGAGCTTTTGCTGCACCGGTCTTATTACGCGATTTTTTCTTCTTCTCAGAAGCTTCTGAACTACCGTCTGGTCGCTTAGTTGGCTCAACCAATGGTTTAGCTGCGACACCTGGTTTGTTGCTCTTCACTGCGGCGCGTTTCTTACTTTTCGCCTTTTTCATTGCTTCAGCAGCACGCTTCTTAGCTGTTTTACCTTTGCCACGAGGCTGACGAGTAGTGTCTTCCAAATCAAAATCAATTTGGCGGGTTTCTAGGTTAACCGCAGAAACCTTCACTTTAACCGAGTCACCCAAGCGGTAGATGTTACCTGAGCTTTCACCTACCAAGCGCTGACCAACCGCATCGAATTGGTAGTAATCGTTCGCGAGCGCCGAGATGTGTACCAGACCATCGATGTGCAGTTCCGTTAGACGCACAAAGAAACCAAAGCCGGTAACGTTGGCAATCACACCGTCCATCACTTCACCGACGTGGTCTTGCATGTATTCACATTTCAGCCAGTCGTTCACTTCACGAGTTGCATCATCGGCACGACGCTCAGTCATTGAACACTGCTCGCCGTAGAAGTCCATTTCATCGAAAGTGTAGTGGTAACCGCCGGTTGGTGTCCAACGTTCGCTGTTACGCCCCTCTTCTTTCGCAATAAGGTACTTAATCGCACGGTGCAATAGCAAGTCAGGGTAACGACGGATTGACGAGGTGAAGTGAGCGTAGCGTTTTAGCGCCAGACCAAAGTGACCTACGTTATCAGCGTTGTATACCGCTTGCTTCATTGAGCGTAGCAGCATGGTTTGAATCAACTCGCGATCTTCACGCTCGTTAATTTGCTGCATTAGCTTTGCGTAATCCGTTGGTGAAGGAGATAAACCGCCGTCTAGCGATAAACCAAGTTCACTTAGGAAGTCTTTAAAGCCTGCTAAGCGCTCTTCACCTGGAGTTTCGTGAATACGGTACAGCGATGGCTCTTTCGCTTTCTCCACCAAAGATGCAGACGCGATGTTCGCTAGAATCATACACTCTTCGATGATTTTGTGTGCATCGTTGCGAACAACGGGTTCAATACGGTCAATCTTACGATCCGCATTGAAGATGAACTTAGTCTCTACCGTTTCAAACTCAATTGCGCCACGCTCGTCACGAGTCTGCTTCAGTACTTTGTACATTCTGTGCAACTCTTCTAGATGCGGCACTTCTTGTACGTAACGCTCACGAAGTTCTTCGTTGCCATCTAGGATTGCGCCTACTTTATTGTAAGTAAGACGAGCGTGAGAGTTCATTACCGCTTCGTAGTGCTTGTAGCCCGACAGCTTACCTTTGTCTGAGATAGTCATCTCACACACCATACATAAACGGTCTACTTGTGGGTTCAACGAACATAGGCCGTTAGAAAGTACTTCTGGCAACATTGGGACTACTTGTGACGGGAAGTATACCGAGTTACCACGGTTGATCGCTTCTTTGTCTAGCGCAGTATCAGGGCGAACATAGTAGCTTACATCAGCAATCGCTACCCATAGGCGCCAGCCCCCACCTTTCTTCGCTTCACAATAAACCGCATCATCGAAGTCACGTGCATCTTCGCCATCGATAGTTACCAGTGGCAATTTACGCAGGTCAACACGCCCTTCTTTCGCTTCTTCAGGTACATGCTCGCCCAAGTTAGCAATTTGCTTATCGACAGCTTCAGGCCACTCATTTGGGATCTGGTGGGTATGAATAGCAATCTTGGTTTCCATGCCCGGAGCCATGTTCTCACCAAGCACTTCAGTTACCTTACCCATCATGTTACGAGAGCGACCGCCACGGTCCGTAATTTCAATCACAACCACATTACCCATTCGAGCTCCGCCTTTATGCTCGGTTGGGATAAGGATGTCATGACTGATGCGCGAGTCGTCGGCAACTACATACGAGTGACCATACTCCAAGAAGAAACGGCCAACAATTGGCGTAGTGCGTTCTTCAAGCACGCGAACTAAACGACCTTCACGACGGCCACGCTTGCTGTTGTCTGTAGGCTGAGCCAACACGTAGTCACCGTGCATGATGGTTTTCATCTGATGGTGTGGTAGTAGAATATCGTCATCCTTGCCTTTGCTGCCATCAGGGCGAACCCAACCATGACCGTCTTTGTGACCAATCACGTAACCTTTCACTAGCTCTAACTTTTCAGGTAGCGCGTAGCATTGGCGACGAGTGAAGACAAGCTGTCCATCACGCTCCATAGCACGTAAACGACGGCGTAGACCTTCATATTGCTCTTCTCCAGCAAGGCCAAGCGCTTCGAATAGATCATTGCGGTTCATTGGGATATTCGCTTCTGTTAGAAACGATAAAATTAACTCTCGGCTTGGTACTGGATTGTCGTAATTCTTCGACTCTCGATCGGCAAAAGGGTCGACATTAGTGGTAGCTGTCGTGTTTTCTGACATCGGTGTGTTTTTTGACATAGGCGGGCCTGCTTAAGCAAGGAAGGTATATACCCCTAGTATATCCGATGCTAGAGGTAAGCTACAGATATGCTTTAGAAAACCCGAAAATAACCTCAGATTGATACATATCTTCATTTTGTGAAACATCACTTCATCATCACAAACTACCATAAGAATTTTACGCAAACGATAAAACAAACGTTTGCCTCGTGAATGAAATGCACTATTATCCAGACACTTTTACCAACTCCTGTTCTGAGTATTGATATGAAATTAAAACGCACCTTATTGGCTTCAGCAATGGCGAGCCTTGCGCTATTCCCATTCGCAAGTTCTGCGATGGAAAAAGCTGACCTAATGATTACCGATGCGATGGTTCTAACGATGAACCAAGACAAAACGGTTTATGAGAGCGGAACGGTTGTCGTCCAAGACAACAAAATCCTTGCGGTTGGCGATGCTTCACTAGAGAAGCAATACAAGGCTGAGCAAGTACTAGATGTTGATGGCGACATCGTGATGCCAGGTCTAATCAATACTCACACCCATGTATCAATGACGGTTTTCCGTTCACTGGCTGATGATGTGCCAGACCGACTACACCGCTACATCTTCCCACTAGAGAAGAAGTTAGTATCACGCGATATGGTGCGCATTGGTGCTAACCTAGGTAACGTTGAAATGGTCAAAGGCGGTGTGACAACTTACGCCGACATGTACTACTTCGAGGATGAAGTTGCAAAAACCGTCGATAAGATTGGTATGCGCGCCATCCTTGGTGAAACCGTTATTAAGTTCCCGGTTGCCGATGCTGCTAACGCCGAAGAAGGTATCAAGTACGCGTTGAACTTCATTGAAGAATATAAAGATCACCCACGTATTACTCCTGCATTTGCACCACATGCGCCTTACACCAACACCACAGAGATCCTGCAGAAGATTTCTAAGTTATCACTAGAGCTAAATGTGCCAGTGATGATCCACCTTGCAGAATCGCACCGTGAAGTAGAGAAGATCGCAGAGCGTTCAGAAGGCTTATCGCCGGTTCAATACATGAATAGCATTGGCGCACTCAACAAAAACTTGGTTGGTGCACACATGATCCTAGTTGATGACCATGACATTGAGCTTGTTAAAAAGTCGGATATGGGTGTCGCTCATAACATGAGTGCGAACATCAAGTCGGCAAAAGGCGTATCACCTGCACTACAGATGTATGACGAGAATGTACGTATCGGTTTAGGTACTGATGGCCCAATGTCAGGTAACACTCTGAGCACCATCGATGAATTCAACCAAGTTGCTAAAGTTCATAAGCTAGTCAATAAAGATCGTGCAGCAATGCCGCCGATCAAAGTGATCGACATGGCGACAATGGGCGCAGCAAAAGCACTACACATGGAAGATAAGATCGGCTCACTTGAAGAAGGTAAGCTCGCAGACATCATAGTGATCGACACTAAAGCGCCAAACATGGTTCCTGTTTACAACCCATATTCAGCACTGGTGTATTCAGCTAACTCTGGCAATGTTCGTCACACGATCGTCGATGGTAAGATCATCATGCAAGATCGCGACATGCTAACGGTAGATGAAGATAAGATTCGTCAGGAAGCACTCGATTTCACCCAGGTAGTTCGTGAAACCGTTATCGAATCTGGTGAAGTAGTTCAATAAGTTCGCTATCAAATAACATAACCATCTAAACGTAAAAAGCCCCGCGCTAATTCAATTAGGCGGGGCTTCTTATATCTTGTGGCCTGTAACAATGAGTGCAGGAGTCATTACAGGTTTCTAGCGCGGTATTACCAGAATAGTTCGCGTCGTTTTGCTCGCGCGATAATATTGTCTGGCATTCTCTTTTCCAGACCACTTCGCAATACAGTAATGCGCTTGTGTTGTCTTTGGTCTGCCGTCACTGAGTTATATAGCCAGCGGTAGGCATCTTCGTAATCTAACGGGCTACCATAGTCACGCAACAACAGCTCTGCAAGATGAATACTGGCACTCAGGTTCCCCAAAGAGGCCGCTTCACGTAGGTATGGGATCGCACGCTCTTGGTCTTGTTGAACCAAGGTTCCACGAGAATAATAACGACCCAATTGCTCTAGTGCTGCAGGTAAACCTTGGTGTGCCGCGTTTTCCATATAGTAAAGACCAAGCTCTACATCTTGAGGAACGCACACGCCCCACGCCAGCATATCGCCGTATAAAAACTCATAAGAAGGCAAGCTAATACGCGTTGCACGAGCAACGATATCTTCAACTAACTGGCACTTATCAGCTTTCACTCTCTCTAGGTGTTGATTATTCTCGATTAAATTAATCAGTTCAGCTTCTGTATATATTGGAACTGGCTCCCCGACATCAGCCAAATTTGCATGACTCAAGGGTGAGCTCAGCGCCATTATCAATGAAGCTGCCACAATTCGTAGCTTCATACCTGCACTCTTTTATCGGTTTTAAAAACGAATCGAGCTTTTGGACACCCCAAACTCAATTACATTTCACTCACTATGATATCTGTATCGGCAACTCAGCGTATCGCTTTAGACAAAACTTGCCGCTAATGGGCAATATTTTGCCAGATGGCGTTCAAAAGATCATCACAGACGGCTTCGTTTTCAAATTTCAGGTATAAAAAAGCCGACTTAAGAAAGTCGGCTTTTAGAAAACGATTTAATTATCAGAGCACTAGAGGTGCTTTGGTAATCACTCAATCAGGCATTATGCGCTGTATGGGTGAACCTTGATGATAGTTTCGTTACGGTCTGGACCAGTTGATACGATATCAATTGGCACACCTGTTAGGTCTTCGATACGTTTGATGTAATCAAGAGCAGCTTGTGGAAGCGCGTCGATTGACTTAGCACCAAATGTTGTTTCAGACCAACCTGGCATTGTTTCGTAGATTGGCGTTGCTTCTTCGAAAGACTCAGCAGCCATTGGAGAAACTTCTAGGATAGAACCGTCAGCCATCTTGTAGCCAGTACAGATCTTGATTTCTTCTAGGCCGTCTAGAACGTCTAGTTTAGTCAGACACATACCAGTTAGAGAGTTGATTTGGATTGCACGACGCATAGCAACAGCATCGAACCAACCAGTACGACGTAGACGACCAGTAGTTGCGCCAAACTCGTGGCCAACATCACCTAGGTGCTTACCTACTGGGTCTTGCTTGTCTAGACCATCGTATAGCTCAGTTGGGAATGGACCTGAACCTACACGAGTACAGTAAGCCTTAGTGATACCAAGGATGTAACCGATGTGACGAGGACCAAAACCAGAACCTGCAGCAACACCACCAGCAGTAGTGTTAGAAGAAGTTACGTATGGGTAAGTACCGTGGTCGATATCTAGTAGAGTACCTTGAGCACCTTCGAACATGATCTTGTCGCCGCGCTTACGTGCTGCGTCTAGTTCGTCAGTTACGTCCATAACCATTGAAGTTAGTAGATCTGCGTAACCCATGCACTGCTCAAGTACATCTTCGTAGCTTACTGTTTCAGCTTTGTAGAAGTGCTCTAGTTGGAAGTTATGGAATTCCATTACTTCTTTTAGTTTTTCAGCGAACATTTCTTTATCGAAAAGGTCACCAACGCGTAGACCGCGACGAGCAACTTTATCTTCGTAAGCTGGACCGATACCACGACCAGTTGTACCAATAGCTTTCGCGCCACGAGCGATTTCACGCGCGTTGTCGATAGCGATGTGGTAAGGAAGAATTAGAGGACAAGCTTCAGAAACGAAAAGACGCTCGCGAACTGGGATACCGCGCTCTTCAAGAGGCTTCATTTCTTTAAGAAGTGCTTCAGGCGAAAGTACAACACCGTTACCGATAACACATTTAACGTTATCGCGCAGGATGCCTGATGGAATTAAGTGAAGAACGGTTTTTTCACCGTCAATTACAAGTGTATGACCTGCATTGTGACCGCCTTGGTAGCGAACCACGTATTTTGCATCTTCAGTTAAAAGGTCAACGATTTTACCTTTACCTTCATCACCCCATTGGGTGCCTAGAACGACTACGTTATTTCCCATCTTTCCAATTTCTGTTGCTAATTAAAAATGGATTCTAGCACTGAATCACACTTCTTGCAGTCACTTTTTGTTCATAAACGTTAACGCTGTACAAAAATAAAACAGCGATTACGAAGGGCAGATCGCTAAAGATGCTGATATCATTATATTTTTATAGATATAAGGCAGCATCATGTCTGATTCAATTTGGCTCGCAATTGGGCTTGTTCTCATCGTTGAAGGGCTTGGCCCATTAATCGCACCAAATGGCTGGAGAAATATGGTCGCTCAGCTAAGCGAGCAGCCCGATACTCAATTACGCCGCATTGGTGGCTGCCTTGTTGTCGCTGGTGCCGTGATCGCCTTTATGACACATCACTAACTCTCGTCATCGCTTCTCAGAATAGCTGCTCTGCATCATTCCTTAGCATTGCTAGCTGATAGATAGTTCGAGCAACCACTCCCCCATAGCAACTCAAGATAAGATAAAAATAGCAGAATCCTAAAAAGCAAAAAGGCTCCCACAATGGGAGCCTTTTAAGTCTTAACGTGTCTCGTTATTGAAGGTCAGCGTTTGCTGCTTCGATAACTGATCAGCTTATTTCGCTGGAGCACCGCTCGCTTGATTCATGTATTGGAAGAAGTCTGTCTTCGGATCCAGTACTAGAATGTCACTCTTATCGCTAAATGATGACTCATAAGCTTGCAGTGAACGCATAAAGCCAAAGAACTCAGGATCTTTGTTGTATGCATCAGAGTAGATCTTCGCCGCTTCTGCATCTGCATCACCACGAGTTACTCGAGCAGTACGGTCAGCTTCAGCAAGTACTGTTGCTACTTCTAGCTCAGCTTGAGCACGGATAACTTCAGCACGCTCACGACCTTGAGAACGGTGCTTACGAGCAACCGACTCACGCTCTGCACGCATACGCTTGTAGATAGAGTCACTGATGTTGTCTGGAAGGTTGATTTTCTTCATACGGAAATCAACAATCTCAACACCTAGATCTTTCAGCGCACTTTCACGAGTATCTGCAAGTACGTTTTCCATGATCTTGTCACGCTCACCATCCACCTCTAGGGCTTCAGCTGCAGCAACTGTTGTCACTTCTTCGCTATCAGCAGAATCTGGCAGTACATCGTTATTACGAGGACCTGATACGATTTGCTTGATTTCACGAGAACCGATTTCAGAACGAAGAACGTCTGTCACTTTACGCTCAAGAAGTGCTTCTGCTGTTAGTGCGTTACCACCACCTGTTGCTAGGTAGTATTGACCGAAGTCTTGGATACGCCACTTAACGTATGAATCGATGATCACGTCTTTTTTCTCAGACGTTACGAAACGGTCAGAACGGCCGTCCATTGTTTGAATACGTGCATCAAGAGTTTTCACACGGTCGAACAATGGCAGTTTGAAGTGCAGACCTGGTTCGTGGATACGAGAGATGTCGTTAGTATCTTTCAATACACGACCGAAACGAATCACGATACCGCGCTCGCCTTCAGGAATCACGAATACTGACATCAGTAGCAAAGCTAACGTAACAACCAATACAGGGATCATTAATTTACGCATTATTAGTATCTCCCTTGACGTGAGCTATCTGAACGAGACTGAGAGCTCGACGCTGGTTCAGGTTGAGTTTCTAGTTCAATCTGATCGTAAGTCGATGGTGCCTTTGTTGAGCGAGTGCCCGACTGAGAACCACCTTGAGCACCTAGCTTATCAATTGGTAGGTACAGCAAGTTACCGCTTGATTCAGAGTCAATCAGGACTTTAGATGTGCTTGAGTACACTTTTTCCATTGTATCTAGGTACATACGGTTACGTGTTACTTCTGGAGCTGCTTGGTATTCAGGTAGCAGTTTCTCGAACTGAGCTACTTGACCTAGAGCACCATTAACTGTGCGCTCAGAGTAACCAACCGCTTCTTTCTTCAAACGCTCAGCACGACCTGTTGCTTTTGGAAGAATGTCATTTCGGTAAGCTTCAGCTTCACGTTCAAAACGCTCTTCATCCTCACGAGCCGCGATAGCATCATCAAATGCATCTTTAACTTGCTCAGGTGGACGTGCTGACTGGAAGTTCACGTCAACAATAAGAATACCCATATCGTAGCTATCGATAATGCGGTTAAGCGTTTCTTGAGTGCTTTGACGAATCTGTTGACGACCACTTGTTAGAATGCTGTCCATCAGCGAGTCACCGATTACTGCACGAAGCGCAGAATCCGTCGCCTGACGTAAGCTGTCGTCCGCATTCGTTACACGATACAAATATTTGTACGGGTCAGAAACACGGTACTGAACACCCATCTCAACCGTAACTACGTTTTCATCTTTCGTCAGCATGGTGCCAGAAGCACGTAGAGAACGAATCGCTTGAACGTTTACTAGCTGCTCATCACTGATTTGATCGATGAAACGTGGATGCCAGTTAAGACCAGGTTCTTCAATACGGTCGAATTGACCTAATCGAAGTACAACTGCTCTTTCTGCTTCGCCAACGGTGTAGAAACCTGCGAAGAACCAGATAGCAATAGCAATAACGGCAATGACGCCAAAGCCAATTGCACCGCCACCACCAATAGATGGCCCGTTTCCGTTACCACCTTTTTTACCAAACTTGCCACCCAACTTTTGACTCAGCTTGTTAAACACTTCGTCTAGGTCTGGCGGTCCTTGATCTCGGCCACCGCGATTATTTTTATTACCCCAAGGGTCATTATCGCGGCCGTTATCGCCGTTGTTATTTCCAGGCTCATTCCACGCCATTAGAAAGCTCCATCATTTGATATGACGTTATACTGTAGCAGTCTCTGAGGTAACGATAAAGTCACCCAAGAGCGCCCCTTCTCTTTTTTCAAGTTTAGACCAATCTATCTGTTGCATTCGGATATCTATCAACAAGTTACCATTTTCATCATACTCTTCCTGTTGAATACATTTCAGCTGGAAAAATAAACTACGAATTCGGCCTTGATGTTGATGCGGAATACACAGTCGGTATTGAACCATTTGACTCGCTAAACGCTCAGTTAAAGCTTCAAACAGCAGTTCAATACCTTCGCCTTCCATCGCAGAAACCCAAACAGCGCGTGGTGCGCCCTCTTCGTCTCTATCAATGCGAGGTTTTTGATCTTCCATGCAGTCAATCTTGTTCATGACTACAAGGGTTGGCACTTCATGAGCATCAATTTCTTCTAATACATCATGAACAGCCTGAATGTTCTCACGAAAGCGGTCATCACTGGCATCAACAACATGTAACAAAATGTCAGCTTCCTGCGTCTCTTGTAACGTAGCCTTGAACGCAGCGACCAAGTCGTGTGGTAGATGACGGATAAAACCTACGGTATCTGCGAGGATCGCAGGCCCGACATCTGACAAATCAATCTTACGTAGTGTTGGGTCTAGTGTTGCAAACAGTTGGTCTGCCGCATAAACACCAGCACTAGTGATTCGATTGAAAAGCGTTGATTTCCCCGCGTTGGTATAACCAACTAAAGAAACGGTTGGGATCTCAGCTCGATTACGAGCACGTCGCCCTTGTTCACGTTGCTTAGCTACCTTAGCTAAACGACGTAATATTGCCTTTATACGGTCACGCAACAAACGTCGATCGGTTTCCAGTTGAGTTTCACCTGGACCACGAAGACCAATACCACCTTTCTGCCTTTCAAGGTGAGTCCAACCACGAATCAATCGGGTAGAGATATGACGAAGCTGAGCGAGCTCAACTTGTAGCTTACCTTCATGAGTTCGCGCACGTTGTGCAAAGATATCTAAGATCAAACCCGTGCGATCAATCGCACGACATTTACACAATTGCTCGAGGTTTCGCTCTTGGGCAGGAGAGAGGGAGTGGTTAAAAATCACAATTTCAGCACCGGTCAGCTGAACAGCTTGTGCGATTTCTAGGGCTTTACCTTCTCCGACATAGTATTTAGGGAGTGGGGATTGGCGGCTACCAGTAATCACTTGTAGCGTTTCTACCCCCGCAGAGGAGACCAGCATTTCGCATTCGCTTAGGTCTTCCCATTCTCCCTCATGCGTGAAGTTGATATGAACAAGTACGGCTCGCTCACCGGATTCATAACGGTCAAACAAGCAACCAACTCCTTATCACAGCATTTGCTGTGTTAATTGAACGATTAATCTTCTGTCTTCTCAGCACGATCAGATGGAGCACGTTGCTCGCCGCTGTGGTGACTTACTGCACGAGCAGGAACCACAGTAGAAATCGCATGCTTGTAAACCATTTGGTTTACAGTGTTCTTCAGCAAGATCACGAATTGATCGAAAGACTCGATCTGACCTTGCAGCTTAATGCCGTTTACAAGGTAGATTGAGACTGGAATGCGCTCACGGCGGAGTGCATTTAGGAATGGGTCTTGTAGCGATTGCCCCTTAGCCATTTTATTTTCCTTATTTTGTATTTTGTTGTAATTATTTAGCTAGTGGTGCACAAAAAGGTGCGGCCTTTGCATCTGAGCTAAATGAATAAAAAAACTCCGTTGTTATTGAAAGGCTGTGATTTTAAAAAGCCTCAATAACGGATCCTTTCCAGAGTATATTCACGCAAAAGCGATCACATTATACACAGCAATACTAATCAGATGCTATTGCATCTGAAAGAGTTTCTAACGCTTGATCAATGTTTTCGCTATCCAACCAAGTTAAATCATCCCAACTGCGCAACCAGGTGATCTGTCGCTTGGCCAACTGACGGGTTGCACAGACACCACGGAAAACCGCTTCGTCTAAATCACAATTACCGTCTAAATAATCCCACATCTGCCTATAACCAACGCATCGGATCGATGGCAATTCAGGGTGAAGATCTTCTCTGGCGTACAGCGCCTTCATTTCTTCTTCAAATCCTGCTTCGATCATCTTCTCGAAACGCAGCTCAATGCGGCGATGGAGTTCTTTCCTTTCCTTGGGAGCTATTGCAAATTGTTTTACACGAAATGGCAGGCTATCGCCTTTCGTTTGAGTTAGCTCTGTTAATGTTTTACCCGAAATTCGATAAACTTCCAATGCCCTTGAAAGCCTTTGTGGATCATTTGGGTGTATTCTTTCAGCGGATACGGGATCAATCTCTCTTAATTGATCATGTAATGCTTGCCAACCTTGCTCAATAGATTCCGCTTCAATCTGCTTGCGAATCTCAGGATCCGCAGCCGGTAGTGGCGATAAACCTTCCAACAACGCCTTGTAGTAAAGCATAGTGCCGCCCACCAAAAGAGGGATCTTGCCTTGGGCAACGATCTCGTTCATCTCTTTCAGTGCATCACGACGAAAATCTGCCGCAGAGTACGCTTCGCTTGGATCAAGAATATCAATCAAGCGGTGAGGCGCGAGTGCAAGCTCTTCTGCATCCGGTTTAGCGGTGCCAATATCCATGTCTTTGTAGATAAGTGCCGAATCGACGCTGATGATCTCTACTGGGTATTTCTGACGTAAGCGGATAGCTAAATCTGTTTTTCCTGATGCCGTTGGGCCCATTAAAAACAACGCTAAAGGTAATTTTTCAGTCATGATATTTAGTATTTGTTTCTCAGTTATAGCGCTTTATAGCAAAGGGCTTTGTCACGATGGATTCGCTTTCACAAAAGGTCCAATCGTAAAAATAAAATCATACACAGCCTAAGCCGTAAATAAGCTTAATTTACCAATAAACTAAGCCATAAATGCCGCAATAGTCGCCGAAAAGTCGATAGGATTAACAAACTCAGGATCATCTAATGGAAGTAGACCATGCCAAAGTTGTTCAAGTTCCCCAACTAATTGAACCGCTTCAGATAAAGTGTAGTCGCTTTTTACTTGTGCGGTTTGAATCCCGATCCAGTTAACCAAAGCTGACAACATGTCATTAGGTTGCTTCACTGTACTCTGGGCATTTATTGAAGCCGCGTACGATAACAGATCTGGGATCAGAATTTGTAAGTTTTGCTGCCTTAATGGAGAAGGAACCCCCATCACCATAATGGCTTCGCTATTTCGAACCTTAAGCTCAATACCAAGACAAGCCAGTGGTTGGTTTAGTGTCTTCGCTACCTCAACCAATTCACTGCCAATTTTAAGCGATAAAGGCACCAGTAATGGCTGGCTTTTCAATGCCCCGCTTCGTGTATCCAGCTGGCCAATAACGCGCAGTAATTCCGCTTTAGCCAAAGAGACCAACACACAACCATTCTTATTGCCCATCATCAGGTACTGACGCTCGACAATCGAGACGGCCTTACCTAAATCGGTAACCGGTGTTCTTGGCTTCGACTGAGGCAACTCAGCTTCGCTTGAAACTGTTTGCGCCACCTGCTGTTTAGCATCTGATGGCTCTACCGTTTGATGCTCAAAACCTGGCGTTTTCAACAGCTCTTTGTAAGCGCTCACCTCACGCTTCGAAGGCGCTGGTTCGGCGTGGTGTTGATGTGACTCTTTCTCTTTCTTCGGAGCAGGTCGTGATTCTATCCACTCTTGACGAGGCGAACCGGTAAAACTGGTTTCACGAGCAGACGAGTTTCGGTTAGCAGGTGAGCCCAAATTACTTGGAGAGCCGCTGCTTGAAGAACCTCTATTCGACGCTGAACTATAGTGCTGACCACCATCATTAACGCTATGTTGAGGCTGATCATAAGCTTGCTCAGATTCTGCTTTTCTCGGATAGGCTGGAGTCTGTTCAATCGCATGTCGCACTCTTTCAGAAACCTGCGATTGTTCCGAATGAACTGGGACATTGCTTTCTGGAGCGCTAAAGTTCGTCATCTCTTCCGCTTCAGGTATCGAACCATCTTGCTGATAATTTGGAGCTTCTGATTGATGGAAAGCGGATTGATTAATAGGCGCCGCATCGATTTGCTTACTTTGTGCTAGACCATCGCTCAGTGCTTGATAAATAAAATCATGCACCAGACGAGCCTGATGGAAGCGTACTTCATGTTTAGCAGGGTGAACATTCACATCGACTTGATGCGGGTCCAATTCAATGAAGAGTACATAAGTTGCAAATTGGTCTGGACGCAAGCTAGTCTCGTAGCTTTGGCGAATCGCGTGATTGATCAGTTTGTCACGCATCATGCGACCATTCACATAGCAGTATTGCAAGTCGCTTTGCTGTCTTGCCCCTTCAGGCGTGGTGATCCAGCCGTGAAGTTTCAACCCTTGGTGCTCAAGTTCTATCTTAAGCATATGACGAACAAATGGATTACCGCATACCGCTGCAATGCGTTTCTCGGCTTGAACCTCTGTCTTAGCAGCGCGGTACTGACGAATCATCTTGCCGTTGTGACGCAGATTGATCGTCACATCGAAGCGACTTAATGCGATACGCTTAAGTAGCTCATCAATATGAGTGAATTCGGTTTTTTCAGTACGTAAGAATTTGCGGCGTGCCGGGGTATTGAAAAACAGATCCAGCACTTCAACCGAGGTGCCAATTGGATGCGCGGCAGGCTGCAACTTTACCTGCATGTCTCGGCCTTCACTGTGCGCCGCCCAAGCTTGATCTTGAGTAGCAGGACGTGAGGTCATGGTTAAGCGCGCGACTGAGCTAATACTCGCTAGCGCTTCACCACGAAAACCTAAGCTGACGATCGCCTCAAGGTCATCAAGAGTATGGATTTTAGAGGTAGCGTGGCGACTTAGTGCGAGAGCAAGCTCATCTTTTACGATGCCCTTACCGTTATCACGAACACGGATCATCTTGGCGCCACCTTTCTCGATATCAATATCGATACGTGTCGCGCCGGAATCCAAACTGTTCTCAACCAGCTCTTTTACAACAGAGGCTGGCCTTTCTACCACTTCACCCGCTGCGATTTGGTTCGCTAAGCGAGCTGGCAGTATTTTGATCGTCATATTTATAGCTACCTTACTGCCATTCAGAGAAGCCCTTCCAAGCTTAGAAGGTACTTCTATGTTAGTTAAACTCGATTATTTATGAGGAATAATCAGCACTTGGCCAATCGCCAGTTCATCAGAGCGGAGCTTATTCGCTTGGCGAATGCTGTTCACACTCACACCGTACTTCGCGGCAATCTTGCCCAAGTAATCACCTCTTGCGACTTTATGTTTGCGCAGAGGAACATCTTTAACCTCAACCGTAATACGTAACTTTTGCCCCACTCTCACCGTTTCTGATTTTAGACGGTTCTCACGTTTAATATCAGCCACCGACACTTTATAACGGCTAGCGATCTTACCTAGGTATTCTCCAGACTTAACCGTGTGAGTGATAGTCTTAGTTTTAACCGCACTGCTTGATGATGAGCTTGAAACACCGCCTGGAATCTTAAGCACTTGGCCAATCGCTAGGCTGCTCGACTTCAGATTGTTGTATTTCATCAATGCTTGTGTCGATGTGCCGTACTTACTCGCAATCACAGATAATGACTCACCACGAGACACCTTGTGCTGGCTAACACTGCCTGTTGATGATGTTGCATTCGACAAGATAATCCCTTCTGGCGGGTTCGCTTTCAGATACTTGACCACAGCTTTAGTCACGGCACGTGCAAGCTTATCTTGGTGCGAACGTTGGAAAAGTAACTTCTCTTCCGTTGGGTTCGAAATAAAGCCCGTTTCTACCAATACCGATGGGATCTGCGGTGAGCGCAATACTGCCAAGCTCGTATTAATCGGCTTACTGTTGTGTAGCTTAGCGACTTTACCCATTTCAGACAGAATCGCTGTTGCCAGTTTATAGCCCTCTTTTTGAGAGTGGCTAAACTGCAGATCCAACAAGGTTTGGTTTACGTTCTTATCATCAATATTGCTAGTGAAAGCAGCGCCGCTGCCCCCCAACAATTCTGATTGCTTCTCTTTATTCTCAATCCAACGGGAGATTTCTGTATTCGCACGTCGAGTGTTCAATACAAACACCGAACCGCCTCGAGGTTGAGGTGTGGTAAACGCATCCGCGTGAATCGAGATCAACAGGTGAGCTTCATTTTCACGAGCGATAGCAACACGTCGATTGAGGTTTACGAAGTAGTCAGCATTACGAGTCATTCGAGTTTTGATGCCCGGAACCGCATTCAATTGAGCAGCTAACTTCTTTGAAATACTTAGCGTCGCATCTTTTTCATATTTACGACTTGGACCAATCGAACCAGGGTCTTCACCACCATGGCCAGGATCAATCGCGATCAAAATATCTTTCTGACGCTTAACCTGATTGATGTCTTTACTTACCGTTGGCTTACTTGGTTTTGTAGCTGGCTTACTCTTGCTCACCGCACCATGAGGCAGATCGATCACCAAGCGGTGCCCGTATTGGCCGCCCGGTGTTGGGCTCAACTTAAAGAGTTCAGCTTTAGAAGATTTCTTCAATTCGAAAACTAAGCGATAGGTTCCCTTCTGTGGGGGAGAGCTTTTACGAACTTTAGACAGTACTGGGCTGTCTTTTACCACCACCGGTAGCTTAGTGGCCAATTCGGTATTTTTTAAATCGACAACCAAGCGGCTTGGGCTACTCAGTGTGAAATAGCTAAAGTCGACCTCAGATTTAAGATCGATAACCACACGCGTTTCTTCAGGTGAAGGCCAAACCCTCAAACCTTTTAGTGAATTCGCAGAAACCAGTGATGAAAATAGTAAGGAGAAAACAGCAGCCATCATGGCTACTGTTGGAAAAAGGCGTCTAGAAATCAACATAACTCCAACTGACTAAGTAAGCGCTGTCCGTATTCACTATTAGCGGTTAAAGAAACAATACGGTGATCGTCTTGGTAACGAATATCAATATCCATGTCCGCTTCTGGCAGTAATCCATAGCCCTTCTCTGGCCATTCAACCAAACAGATCGCGTCAGGCGTAAAGTAATCACGAATCCCCATAAACTCGAGTTCTTCAGGATCGGCTAGGCGGTAAAGATCAAAGTGATATACCTGCCAATCTGCAAGTTGATAAGGTTCAACTAGAGTATACGTTGGGCTCTTTACATTTCCTTGATGACCAAGTGCTTTTACAAAGCCGCGACTAAACGTCGTTTTACCTGCGCCAAGATCACCATGCAGATAAATCGTTGTCTGCTGTGAGCAAAGATTAGAAAGCTCCGTTCCTAGTTGAATCGTTGCTTGTTCATCTTTCAAAGTAAATTGTTTAGTGCTCATGAATACGTTCTCTAAAAATCGATCGTTGACTATATAAAAATCAAAAGAACAAGAATAGTAAACCGTGATGCTTTTGGGAGACAAGCACTCAAGTGTAAGTTCTATGAAAAATACTGTTCAAAACACGTCTGTTCTGGTCAAGACCACTAAGATCCGTTAAGATCCGCCCCCATTTTTGCCGAACCTCATTTTAGTTATCCTTATCTCTATAAGAATGAAGCCATGAATCTAGACCGTCTTGCTGAAAAAATTAAAATTTGGGGAAAAGAACTAGGCTTTCAAAAAGTTGGTATCTGCGATGTTGATCTCAGTGAACATGAAGCCCCTCTTCAAGCATGGCTAGATGCAGGTCATCACGGCGAAATGGATTGGATGGCCCGTCATGGCATGATGCGCGCACGTCCTAATGAACTTCACCCAGGAACCATTCGAGTGATCAGCGCCCGAATGAACTACCTACCACCAGAAGCTCAATTTGCCTCAAACCTCAGTGATACCACTCAAGGTTACATCAGCCGTTATTCTTTAGGCCGCGATTATCACAAATTGTTCCGTAACCAATTGAAAAAGCTGGGGCAAAAAATTGAAAAAGAGGTCGAAGGTTTAGACTCTCGTCCTTTCGTTGATTCTGCGCCTATTTTAGAAAGACCACTTGCTCAAAAAGCAGGATTAGGCTGGACAGGCAAACACTCACTCATTCTCGATAAAGACGCAGGCTCTTGGTTCTTCCTTGGAGAGCTACTAGTGAACATCCCTCTTCCTGTCGATGAGCCGAGTGTTGACGAATGTGGAAAATGCACCGCATGTATCACCTCCTGCCCAACCGGCGCCATTATTGCTGATGGTGTGGTCGATGCTCGAAAATGCATTTCATATTTAACGATTGAATACGATGGTGTAATCCCAGAAGAGTTCAGAGAAGCAATTGGGAACCGAATCTATGGTTGCGATGACTGCCAGTTGGTTTGCCCATGGAATCGTCACGCTGATATCACTGAACAAAAAGACTTCCACCGTAGAGAAGATTTTAAAGAAGCCGACCTCGTTTTACTCGCAAGCTGGGATGAAGCGACCTTCTTAAAGAAAATGGAAGGCTCAGCGATTAGACGTATTGGCCATACGCAGTGGTTACGCAATATCTATGTTGCTATGGGTAATGCACCATTCCAACAACGTATTGTTGAAACCTTAGAGTCTCACCGAGGTAATAGCGACATGTTAGATGTTCATATCGAGTGGGCTTTAGAAAAACAATTACAGCAATTGCCGAGCATTATTGAGGTTCAAAAAGGTAACAGCAAAGTCGCAACTAAAAAGCACCGGCTGATACGCATTGTTGAGAAAGGACTACCAAGAGATGCTTAGCCCTATATGTGCCAATGCATGACAAGCTAGCTCTTACTAACAGTCCAATATTTAAGACAACCCGTTGCACATAATTTTAGAACAATGTTTGACCT
>AAZW01000075.1 GCA_000169995.1 Vibrionales bacterium SWAT-3
CAAAATCTTAAATTGAAGAGTTTGATCATGGCTCAGATTGAACGCTGGCGGCAGGCCTAACACATGCAAGTCGAGCGGAAACGACTTAACTGAACCTTCGGGGAACGTTAAGGGCGTCGAGCGGCGGACGGGTGAGTAATGCCTAGGAAATTGCCTTGATGTGGGGGATAACCATTGGAAACGATGGCTAATACCGCATAATGCCTACGGGCCAAAGAGGGGGACCTTCGGGCCTCTCGCGTCAAGATATGCCTAGGTGGGATTAGCTAGTTGGTGAGGTAATGGCTCACCAAGGCGACGATCCCTAGCTGGTCTGAGAGGATGATCAGCCACACTGGAACTGAGACACGGTCCAGACTCCTACGGGAGGCAGCAGTGGGGAATATTGCACAATGGGCGAAAGCCTGATGCAGCCATGCCGCGTGTATGAAGAAGGCCTTCGGGTTGTAAAGTACTTTCAGTTGTGAGGAAGGGGGTGTCGTTAATAGCGGCATCTCTTGACGTTAGCAACAGAAGAAGCACCGGCTAACTCCGTGCCAGCAGCCGCGGTAATACGGAGGGTGCGAGCGTTAATCGGAATTACTGGGCGTAAAGCGCATGCAGGTGGTTCATTAAGTCAGATGTGAAAGCCCGGGGCTCAACCTCGGAACTGCATTTGAAACTGGTGAACTAGAGTACTGTAGAGGGGGGTAGAATTTCAGGTGTAGCGGTGAAATGCGTAGAGATCTGAAGGAATACCAGTGGCGAAGGCGGCCCCCTGGACAGATACTGACACTCAGATGCGAAAGCGTGGGGAGCAAACAGGATTAGATACCCTGGTAGTCCACGCCGTAAACGATGTCTACTTGGAGGTTGTGGCCTTGAGCCGTGGCTTTCGGAGCTAACGCGTTAAGTAGACCGCCTGGGGAGTACGGTCGCAAGATTAAAACTCAAATGAATTGACGGGGGCCCGCACAAGCGGTGGAGCATGTGGTTTAATTCGATGCAACGCGAAGAACCTTACCTACTCTTGACATCCAGAGAAGCCAGCGGAGACGCAGGTGTGCCTTCGGGAGCTCTGAGACAGGTGCTGCATGGCTGTCGTCAGCTCGTGTTGTGAAATGTTGGGTTAAGTCCCGCAACGAGCGCAACCCTTATCCTTGTTTGCCAGCGAGTAATGTCGGGAACTCCAGGGAGACTGCCGGTGATAAACCGGAGGAAGGTGGGGACGACGTCAAGTCATCATGGCCCTTACGAGTAGGGCTACACACGTGCTACAATGGCGCATACAGAGGGCGGCGAACTTGCGAGAGTGAGCGAATCCCAAAAAGTGCGTCGTAGTCCGGATTGGAGTCTGCAACTCGACTCCATGAAGTCGGAATCGCTAGTAATCGTAGATCAGAATGCTACGGTGAATACGTTCCCGGGCCTTGTACACACCGCCCGTCACACCATGGGAGTGGGCTGCAAAAGAAGTGGGTAGTTTAACCTTTCGGGGAGGACGCTCACCACTTTGTGGTTCATGACTGGGGTGAAGTCGTAACAAGGTAGCCCTAGGGGAACCTGGGGCTGGATCACCTCCTTATACGAAGATATTCACGATAAGTGTCCACACAGATTGATGGTTTAATAAGTTAAGAGTAGGGAATACTTTTCCAGATGGGGCTATAGCTCAGCTGGGAGAGCGCCTCGCTGGCAGCGAGGAGGTCTGCGGTTCGATCCCGCATAGCTCCACCATCTTTAAGTGTTCTTATTTCTTTAGAATAGAAAGTAGAATCTTTAAAAATGGTTATTTCTTTTGAAATATCTAGCTCTTTAACAATTTGGAAAGCTGACTGATTAACTCTAAGAGTTAATCAAATTAAAAGTTCTCAATGTTTTCTTTTAACTAAGAAAACACAACACAAACACATTCAAGTGTCTTGGCTTTTTGTCTTCACTTTTTAAAAGTGAAAATAAAGAGTATTAAATTGAGTCCGGCAAACACGTAATAAGAATTAACCCTTCTTATTACAACCAAAAACCTTGGTTGCTAGTTTGTCTTCACTTTGAAAAGTGAAAGCAAACAGTCATACATTAAGACCCTTTCGGGTTGTATGGTTAAGTGACTAAGCGTACACGGTGGATGCCTTGGCAGTCAGAGGCGATGAAGGACGTATTAACTTGCGATAAGCCCAGATTAGACAGTAAAAGTCATTTGAGTCTGGGATTTCCGAATGGGGAAACCCACTTACATAAGTAAGTATCTTGTTGTGAATACATAGCAACAAGAGGCAAACCGGGGGAACTGAAACATCTAAGTACCCCGAGGAAGAGAAATCAACCGAGATTCCGAAAGTAGCGGCGAGCGAAATTGGATTAGCCCTTAAGCTTTTAATGAGACAGACGAAGGCTCTGGAAAGTGCCGCAATAAAGGGTGATAGCCCCGTAGTCGACATCTCATCATCAGTGAAAACGAGTAGGGCGGGACACGTGATATCCTGTCTGAATATGGGGGGACCATCCTCCAAGGCTAAATACTACTGAATGACCGATAGTGAACCAGTACCGTGAGGGAAAGGCGAAAAGAACCCCTGTGAGGGGAGTGAAATAGAACCTGAAACCGTGTACGTACAAGCAGTAGGAGCACCTTCGTGGTGTGACTGCGTACCTTTTGTATAATGGGTCAGCGACTTAATTTTAGTAGCAAGGTTAACCGTTTAGGGGAGCCGTAGGGAAACCGAGTCTTAACTGGGCGTACAGTTGCTAGGATTAGACCCGAAACCAGGTGATCTAGCCATGGGCAGGTTGAAGGTTGAGTAACATCAACTGGAGGACCGAACCGACTAATATTGAAAAATTAGCGGATGACTTGTGGCTAGGGGTGAAAGGCCAATCAAACCTGGAGATAGCTGGTTCTCCCCGAAAGCTATTTAGGTAGCGCCTCGGACGAATACTACTGGGGGTAGAGCACTGTTAAGGCTAGGGGGTCATCCCGACTTACCAACCCTTTGCAAACTCCGAATACCAGTAAGTACTATCCGGGAGACACACGGCGGGTGCTAACGTCCGTCGTGAGAGGGAAACAACCCAGACCGCCAGCTAAGTCCCAAAGTATAGCTAAGTGGGAAACGATGTGGGAAGGCTCAGACAGCCAGGATGTTGGCTTAGAGCAGCCATCATTTAAAGAAAGCGTAATAGCTCACTGGTCGAGTCGGCCTGCGCGGAAGATGTAACGGGGCTAAGCTATACACCGAAGCTGCGGCTACGCACTTATGTGCGTGGGGTAGGGGAGCGTTCTGTAAGCCGTTGAAGGTGGTCTGTAAGGGCTGCTGGAGGTATCAGAAGTGCGAATGCTGACATGAGTAACGATAAAGGGAGTGAAAAACTCCCTCGCCGGAAGACCAAGGGTTCCTGTCCAACGTTAATCGGGGCAGGGTAAGTCGACCCCTAAGGCGAGGCCGAAAGGCGTAGTCGATGGGAAACGGGTTAATATTCCCGTACTTCTTACAATTGCGATGGGGGGACGGAGAAGGCTAGGTGGGCCTGGCGACGGTTGTCCAGGTTCAAGTACGTAGGCGGAAGAGTTAGGTAAATCCGGTTCTTCATAACGCTGAGATACGATGTCGAGCTACTACGGTAGTGAAGTCATTGATGCCATGCTTCCAGGAAAAGCCTCTAAGCTTCAGATTGTAAGGAATCGTACCCCAAACCGACACAGGTGGTCGGGTAGAGAATACCAAGGCGCTTGAGAGAACTCGGGTGAAGGAACTAGGCAAAATGGTACCGTAACTTCGGGAGAAGGTACGCTCTTATCAGTGAAGTCCCTTGCGGATGGAGCAGACGAGAGTCGCAGATACCAGGTGGCTGCAACTGTTTATTAAAAACACAGCACTGTGCAAAATCGTAAGATGACGTATACGGTGTGACGCCTGCCCGGTGCCGGAAGGTTAATTGATGGGGTTAGACTTCGGTCGAAGCTCTTGATCGAAGCCCCGGTAAACGGCGGCCGTAACTATAACGGTCCTAAGGTAGCGAAATTCCTTGTCGGGTAAGTTCCGACCTGCACGAATGGCGTAATGATGGCCACGCTGTCTCCACCCGAGACTCAGTGAAATTGAAATCGCTGTGAAGATGCAGTGTACCCGCGGCTAGACGGAAAGACCCCGTGAACCTTTACTACAGCTTGGCACTGAACATTGAACCTACATGTGTAGGATAGGTGGGAGACTTTGAAACCGCGTCGCTAGATGTGGTGGAGTCGTCCTTGAAATACCACCCTTGTAGTTTTGATGTTCTAACGTTGGTCCCTGAATCGGGATTACGGACAGTGCCTGGTGGGTAGTTTGACTGGGGCGGTCTCCTCCCAAAGAGTAACGGAGGAGCACGAAGGTGGGCTAAACACGGTTGGACATCGTGTGGTTAGTGCAATGGCATAAGCCCGCTTGACTGCGAGAATGACAATTCGAGCAGGTGCGAAAGCAGGTCATAGTGATCCGGTGGTTCTGAATGGAAGGGCCATCGCTCAACGGATAAAAGGTACTCCGGGGATAACAGGCTGATACCGCCCAAGAGTTCATATCGACGGCGGTGTTTGGCACCTCGATGTCGGCTCATCACATCCTGGGGCTGAAGTCGGTCCCAAGGGTATGGCTGTTCGCCATTTAAAGTGGTACGCGAGCTGGGTTTAGAACGTCGTGAGACAGTTCGGTCCCTATCTGCCGTGGGCGTTGGAAAATTGAAGGGGGCTGCTCCTAGTACGAGAGGACCGGAGTGGACGAACCTCTGGTGTTCGGGTTGTCATGCCAATGGCATTGCCCGGTAGCTAAGTTCGGAATCGATAACCGCTGAAAGCATCTAAGCGGGAAGCGAGCCCTGAGATGAGTTTTCCCTGACGCTTTAAGCGTCCTAAAGGGTTGTTCAAGACTAGAACGTTGATAGGCAGGGTGTGTAAGCGCTGTGAGGCGTTGAGCTAACCTGTACTAATTGCCCGTGAGGCTTAACCATACAACACCCAAGGGGTTTTGATGGACTCAAAACATTGTTTCCGCTTTAAAAAGCAGAGGCAAACAAGAACACTTGAATGAGTTTGAAGAGAACAGAAACAGCTTTCCGAATTTTAAAATTTGCTTGGCGACCATAGCATTGTGGACCCACCTGATTCCATGCCGAACTCAGAAGTGAAACACAATAGCGCCGATGGTAGTGTGGGGCTTCCCCATGTGAGAGTAGGACATCGCCAGGCTTTAAATTTATTTTCACTTTTCAAAAGTGAAGACAAAAAGTGTTATGAACGACTTGTCAGCGACGATAAGTAGTCCACTGCGGAGTGGTAGTTCAGTTGGTTAGAATACCGGCCTGTCACGCCGGGGGTCGCGGGTTCGAGTCCCGTCCACTCCGCCACTTATTCAGAGTTTCAGCTCTTTAAAACTGAAAATAGGGGTGTAGCTCCAATTGTCAGAGCAGCGGATTCCAAATCCGCGTGTTGGGAGTTCGAATCTCTCCACCCCTGCCATATACGAAGCCTCAGCAGAAATGCTGAGGCTTTTTTACGTCTGTTGCCTTTGCAAAGCAATGTTGGGAGCTGGAGCGCCAGCCCGGTCGAATCTCCGGAGTGCGACACCCCTGCTATATTTAATACCAATCTGGAAAATTAACTGATCAGCTCAATCCACTCTCTTGTGCACATTCTTTTCACTCTATCTGCACTTTCTAGAAAGCAATTCCATGCACTACATATTTTCTCAACAATGTCGTCGTAGTTCGTAAAACTCTGGTTTGCTAGATAGTGTTGCCGTAGCCAGCTCCATACTTGTTCGATTGGGTTTAGTTCAGGTGAATAGGGAGGGAGTTTAATGATACTCACATTCGAAAATTTCTCAGCAATGTCATTGGTATGCCATCCTGCACCATCCATGATCACAACCGCATGACGACCTTTTTCTGTTGCCTCTGATATTTGTGCAAGGTGGTTAATCATGATGTCCTTGTTTACCCAAGGGACAACCATGGCTTCTCCGATGCCTTTTGATGGACAGACTGAGCCAAATAAATACGCATACTCAAACTGTTGCTGTTTTACTGCTCGAGGTCTTGTGCCTCTCTCTGCCCAGAGGCGAGTTGTCGTATTTTGCTGCCCAAATCGAGCCTCATCTTGAAACCAGACATCCACCGATTCCAAACCCATATGCCCTGGGATCTTAAGGATCGTTTCTATTTTGAATTTTATTAAAATCGTCTTGAACTTGCTGAGATTGAGAAGGGTGTTTAGAGCGTGAAGTTATCCAAGAAAATCCCATGTGATTAAGCAAGTAGTAGATAGAGTCAGGGTGATAATGTTTATCAAATTCCCTGACGATGTAGGCATGGATATCGCTGCCCGTTAATCGTCCCCCTGAAGAATCAGAAGCTCGCTTTTTGATAAATAGACTTAACTGTTCGCGTTGCTTTGGAGAAAGGAATGCGGGTCTCCCAGTTCTTGGCTTCTCTTGTAATCCTTCAAGCCCTTCTTCAAGGAAAGTTTGTACCCACTTATTCACACTTGTTCTGCTTACTTTTAGGAACTTAGCAATTTGTGTTCGAGAATGACCGTCTTTAAAGTGAGCTAATGCGAGTAATCTCATCTTCATTTGAATAGATTTTTGTTGGCTAGCAAGCTTTTTGAAATCAATGTTATCGAGGCTGTCCATAGCGTCTTTTTCACGAATAAGTCATAGCCTCAATTAGATCATATCTTTACTTAGATTGGTATAAGGCTCTAGTCGAAAGACTAGAGCCTTTTTGCTTTCTTAAGTTGAAATACTTCATAATCCCCTCTCAGCTTCTTCTATCTCAAATTTCTCTCTGCTCCCAAAAAGTTGCCAATAATCGTAAACTGTTCTCAAATGCCTACTAGTATAAATAATATGCATCACTTACATGGAACGGTTATGAGGTTATCTTTTGTTTTAGTTGTCCTGTTTTATTCATTTTCTTCTTTAGCAACCCCTTGGGAGAAAGAGAAAAGCCCGACGACAAACTCGACCTCATCGATCGGCAGTTACGCTAACGGCTGCTTGGACGGTGCACAGGCTTTACCGATTAATGGTGTTGGCTATCAGATTATTCGTCCCCAAAGGGAGCGTTACTATGGTCACACAGAGGCTATTCAGTTTGTTGAAAGGCTCGGCGTGACAACAAGTGAGCAATTGAACACGAATCTATTGATTGGTGATATCTCACTTCCTCGTGGTGGACGCTTTTCATCTGGGCACTCAAGCCATCAAACTGGATTAGATATAGACATATGGCTGAGGTTAACGGACAAAAGGCTCTCTGAGAATGAACTCGCGGTTCCTAAGCCAGTCAGTGTCGTCGATCTTACTAACTACAAGCTTCGCCAGTCTAATTGGACTAACGACCACTTCCAGGTTATTCGCCATGCCGCTAAAGATGAAAAAGTGGTGCGGATTTTTGTTCACCCAGTTATTAAGCAGACCCTTTGCGATCAGGAAGTTTCTGATGTTAAAGAAAGGGACTGGCTAGGCAAAATCAGGCCGTGGTGGGGACACTATTCTCACTTTCATGTTCGTTTGAAGTGCCCAGAAGGCAGTGCCAATTGTATCCCTCAAGCCAAACCTCCTAAAGGTGATGGTTGTGGCGAAGAGCTCGCGAGCTGGGCGCCAAAGACAATCCCTGTTCCTCCCCCTAAAAAGGTAGCAACCAAAAAGAAAAAAAAGAAAATTAAAGTCATGCCTAGTCAATGTTTAGCCTTGATTTCAAATAAGTAATAGAATTATCAATGGCTTATTAAGGTGGTAATGCCACTCGTTTTGTCGACTCTAAAAACTGGAGAAATGTCACACTTTTGTCTAGAGTTTATAAATGCGACATTAAGAATATCGTTTGATATTGAGAGCATTAATTTGAGAAAAACAGCGACAATTTGACTGGGCTAGGTCAGGAGTAAGTGTTTGGGGTGAAAGATGCGGCTTATGTGTAGTATGTGAAATCAGAGTCTGATACCCGTAGATAGATAATTCAAGGATAAGACTATGACTATGATTTGTGCAAAGGAATTTTCAGAATGGTTAAGACATAGGTTCAGCACTGAGAATGCGGGTATTTCTATTTCAAGAGATGACATCAACCAGCTTACAGGTAGGCAGCGATTAGATCCTAGCTTTGTAAATGATGTACATTATGAATTGATGCAGTATGGAATGGCATTTGTGACAGATACTGGGCGGGAAAACTTTTATTTAGTACCAGTATCACAGTCGATAAATTGGCGGGAGCGACTAGAATATCAGTTCGAAAAAGAGTTATTCTGCAACATTTATCCCATCGAAAAATCCGGATAAGAAAAAGGTTCAACTTAATGATTAAGTTGAACCTTTTCTCTTTTAGGTCAAGCCTTGAATGATAACAAACTTCTCTAGTAGCTCGTCTTCAGTTTCAATGTGGTTTGGATCAGTGATGATGCACTTGGTAATTGGGCATACAGACTGACACGTTGGCTTCTCATAGTGACCTTTACATTCAGTACATAAATCTGGGTCTATTTCGAAGATGCTGTCACCCATAGTGATTGCGCCGTTTGGGCATTCAGGGTCACACATATCGCAGTTTATGCACTTGTCAGTGATTAACAGAGCCATTGCTTACTTCTCAGTTTTCTAAGTAAAGTTACTTACCAGATGCGTTGCGTGTGTCTTGGCCTTCGCTCAAGTTGCGCATTAACAAGCCGTACTCTAAGTCTAGATCAGCTGGTACTGGGATGAATACAAAGTGACCGTTGCCTTTCGCGTCTTCAACAGCTTCAGACTTACGGTTTTCCATCATCTCTAGTGTGAAAACAAAGTTACCTTTCGGTGTCATCATTTCTAAGCTGTCGCCTACTAGGAACTTGTTCTTCACTTCTACTTCCGCTAGATCGCCACGGCGTTTACCTGTGAATTCACCAACAAATTGCTGAGTATCAGAGATAGAGTAACCGTACTCGTAGTTTTGGTAAGTGTCGTGAGTGTGGCGACGTAGGAAGCCTTCTGTGTAGCCACGGTGCGCCAGGCTCTCTAGTGTACCCATTAGGCTTTCATCAAATGGCTTGCCTGCTACAGCATCATCGATAGCTTTACGGTAAACTTGTGCAGTACGAGCACAGTAGTAGAAAGACTTAGTGCGGCCTTCGATTTTCAGTGAGTGAACACCCATTTTCGTTAGACGCTCAACGTGCTGGATTGCGCGAAGGTCTTTTGAGTTCATGATGTAAGTACCATGCTCATCTTCAAACGCAGCCATTTTCTCTTCTGGCTTGTGTGACTCTGAAAGTAGAACCACCTCATCTGTTGGTTTACCTAGACCTAGTGTGTTGTCTGGACGTTCGTCTTGAACTTCAACATCCTGAATCTCTACACCAGTAGGGTTTGCTTCAACGATTTGACCGTTTTCATCTTCTTTTGCCGCTTCAGTTTTGTATTCCCAACGACAAGCGTTAGTGCAAGTACCTTGGTTAGGATCGCGCTTGTTCATGTAACCAGAAAGTAGACAACGACCAGAGTACGCCATGCAAAGTGCACCGTGAACAAAGATCTCTAGTTCTGTTTCAGGACAGTGTTCGCGGATCTCTTCGATCTCTTCAAGTGATAGCTCACGAGATAGGATGACACGCTCAACGCCTTGTGTAGCCCAGAATTTTACAGTTGCCCAGTTTACAGCGTTAGCTTGAACTGAAAGGTGGATAGGCATTTCTGGAAATGCTTCACGAACCATCATAATAAGACCAGGATCAGACATGATAAGAGCGTCTGGGCCCATATCAACAACTGGCTTAAGGTCGCGAATGAAAGTTTTTAGTTTAGAGTTGTGTGGCTGAATGTTACATACAACATATAACTTTTTGCCTTGAGCATGAGCTTCATCGATACCGATTTGTAGGTTTTCGTGGTTGAACTCATTGTTACGAACGCGAAGGCTGTAACGTGGCTGGCCCGCGTAAACTGCATCTGCGCCGTAGGCGAATGCGTAACGCATGTTTTTAAGGCTTCCTGCCGGTGATAATAGTTCAGGTACAAATGGTTTTTGTGTAGTCATTGCTTCGTTCTCTAATCTGATCTCAAGTCAGGTTGATACCACCAAGTGATATCAAAGGGGCGCAAATTTTACGCTAAAATGAGTCTGGTTGATAGCCCTAAAGATAGCAATGATATTAAGAAGAGAGTGAAGGGATAAATATACAGCGGGAAATGTAGGGAAAATAAGCTCAGGTACGGAGCACCTGAGCTTTGGAGATACCGATTAAGCGTTCGGTTGAGTTAATCCACCTAGTGATTCGAATAGATTCGGAAGGAACACGCTGAACTCACCACATAGCAATGAGAAATCTGCATCAAAGCGTGCAGCTTGGTCTTCGCGAGGAATATCGTCGTTCTCATCTTTAAGTTCATCGCTGAACTTCAGGCGTTTGATACTGCCGTCTTCAGCGAGGATGAATTCAATGCGATCTTGCCAGTTGATAAGCAGCTTGGTTACCACTTTATTTGCTTCGATGTGGTTTTTAATCTCATCGGCTTCTAGCTCTTGTTTCTTAACTCGAACAATACCACCGTCTTCTTGGATTGATTTAAGCTCAGCTTCGTCAAGCATAGTAATGCCTTGAGGAGTATCGCCCGACTTAACCCATTCGGTTAGTGTTGTTTCGATCGCTTGCTCAGGAATTGCAGGGACAACCGGTAGGCTACCCATTGTTTTACGCAGCAGAGCTAACACGTCTTCTGCTTTTTTGTAGCTGCTAGCATCAACCACAATGAAACCTTCTTTTGGCATGATCAGCGCGTACGTGAAGTTACTGCGGCTAAATGCACGAGGAAGAAGGTCAATGATGATGTCTTCTTTGAGGCTGTCTTTCTCTTTCTTTTTAAGAGGAGTGCCAGACTCTGCTTCAAGTGTTTCGATTTTTGCATTCAGTGACTCTTTAATCACAGATGCAGGCAGCATTTTCTCTTCTTTCTTTGCACAGATAAGAATGCGGTTCTCTGATACGTGCGTCATCATATCGCCATGTTTACCCATTGCGTGCACCCAACCAAACTTCTGTTTGTCTTGGCTACCACAAGGAGTAAAGCGGAATTCTTCAAGTTGTTTCTCTAGCTGATCTGCGTTGAAATCAATATCACGGTTGAAGCGATAGACTAGGCAATTTTTAAACCACATATATTTTTCTCATACCTTTTTAGAAGTGCCTCATGATATGAGATCTAATTCGATTTGTCCTTAGCTCTGTATCAAAAGTTATAAAGTGAAACGTTTGAGACAGTTATATGAAAATTTGTTTTCAAAGGTCACAAAAGTGTCATAATTAACTCAGATAATGCAATGCGTTGATTAAATACAAAGGCTATTCAATTATGTCGAGAAGGATTCTGGTCGTTGAAGATGAAGCACCTATTCGTGAGATGCTGTGTTTTGTACTTGAGCAAAAAGGCTACCAAGCAGTAGAGGCTGAAGATTACGATACAGCGGTAAACAAGCTATGTGAACCTTTCCCAGATCTAGTATTACTAGATTGGATGCTACCTGGTGGTAGCGGGGTAAACTTTATCAAGCACATGAAGCGTGAAGAGTTAACTCGCAACATCCCAGTGGTGATGCTAACAGCTCGTGGTGAAGAAGAAGATAAGGTTCGCGGTTTAGAAGTTGGCGCTGACGACTACATTACCAAACCGTTTTCGCCAAAAGAGCTTGTTGCTCGCCTTAAAGCGGTGATTCGTCGTGTAACACCAACCGCATTGGAAGATGTAATTGATGTTCAAGGTCTTAAATTAGACCCAGTATCACACCGCGTGACCGCAAGTGAAGGTCCAGTTGATATGGGACCTACAGAATTCAAAATGCTGCATTTTTTTATGACGCACCAAGAGCGTGTATACAGCCGAGAGCAGCTGCTTAACAACGTTTGGGGTACCAATGTTTACGTTGAAGACCGAACGGTTGATGTACATATTCGACGCCTGCGTAAAGCGCTTGAGTCTGCAGGTCACGATAAGCTAATCCAAACGGTTCGTGGCGCTGGCTACCGTTTTTCTACAAAGGCTTAATGTGGCTTCGCTGCCCAGTTTACGGAGTCCTGAATGGTTGAAAAGTTAACCTGGAAAAAGCTGGCTTGGGAGCTGGCTTTTTTTTACGCACCATGGGTTTTAGTCGGATGGATATTCGGTTACCTACCTTGGTTACTGCTGGCTGCTACGGTATTGCAGCTCGGCTGGCATCTACACAACCAAATGCGTTTGTCCGCATGGCTGTGGGATGAGAAGCGTCTAACTCCACCTTCAGGCTCTGGAAACTGGGAATCTCTGTTTAACGGTATTTATCGTATGCAGCAGAGACAGCGTCCCAAACGCAAAGAATTGACTAACCTTATCCGCCGTTTCCGTAACGGTGCAGAATCGCTTCCCGATGCCGTTGTGGTATTTCGCGGTGAAGGCAATATCGTTTGGTGTAACAAGCTAGCTCAGTATTTGTTGGGCTTTCGTTGGCCAGATGATTCAGGTCAACCGATCTCGAATTTGATTCGTACTCCAGATTTTATTAAGTACCTTAATAAACAAGATTTCTCTGAGCCATTAGAGATGCCTTCTCCACTGAATGTGGAGCGTATGCTTGAACTGCGTATTGTGCCATATACCGAGGGTGAGCACCTGATGGTGGTGCGTGATGTGACCCAGCTTAAGCAGTTAGAAGGCATGCGCCGTAACTTCTTTGCTAACGTTTCTCATGAATTGCGTACGCCGATGACCGTCCTTCAAGGTTACCTTGAAATGACCGAAGATCCGGACATGATCGTTGGCCCGATGTGGACCAAGGCGCATGGCGTAATGACTGAGCAGCTCAATCGAATGAACAGTTTGGTTAATCAACTACTCACGCTTTCGAAAATTGAAGCGGCGCCAATGCATGAGTTGGATGAAGTGGTCAACGTTCCGGCGATGCTTGAGGTTCTTGAGAAAGAAGCGGCGAGCCTTAGCGGTGAGCGCGAACATAAGCTTGAGTTTGATATCGATAAGAGCCTACGAGTTCTTGCCGATGAAGACCAATTGAGAAGTGCGATTTCGAATTTGGTTTATAACGCGGTTAAATACACACCCGCAGGTGCAACGGTCAAAGTGCGTTGGTATCAAACCAGCCAAGGCGCGTGCTTAGATGTGTCAGATACTGGTGATGGTATTGAGCCTCAACACTTACATCGACTCACAGAGCGCTTCTATCGTGTAGATAAAGCCCGCTCTCGTGATACCGGTGGTAGTGGTCTTGGATTAGCGATTGTAAAGCATGCGCTTAGCCACCACGATTCACATCTCGAAATTCAAAGTGAAGTGGGCGTCGGCAGTCGTTTCCATTTCACGTTGCCAAACCGATTGACTGTGTCATGAGTGACTTAATACGCAGGATGCGTTTGCCAATTGGTTCACTGTTAGCGATGGTATTGGCGTGTCCAAGCTTCGCTGAGCAGAGTGTTGAGTCATTGCCTGATTATTCCAAAGTTCCTGGTATCTCTGGAAGCTTGTTATCGGTCGGGTCTGATACTTTGGCTGGGATGACGACATTGTGGGTAGAGGAGTTTAAATCCTATTATCCGAATGTGAACGCTCAAGTCCAAGCATCGGGCTCTTCTACTGCACCTCCTGCATTGACGGAAGGGACTGCTCACCTTGGTCCTATGAGCCGACCAATGCGTTTACGTGAAGTGGAAGCTTTTGAAAGAGAGCATGGCTATAAGCCAACTGCATTACGAGTCGCTATTGACGCAATCGGGCTGTTTGTCCACCGAGATAATCCTATTGAAGGGCTTAACTTTCGTCAGATTGATGGCATCTTTTCTGAGACATTACGCTGCGGAGCAACAAGGCCCCTCAATAACTGGCAAGATCTCGGAATCGATCAGCCATGGGCGAAACATCGATTCCAATTGTTCGGTCGCAATTCTGTATCGGGGACTTATGGATACTTCAAACAGAATGCACTGTGCGGCGGTGACTTTAAAAATCGTGTGAATGAGCAACCTGGTTCGGCTTCAGTCGTTCAGTCGGTCGCTTCATCCATCAGTGGGATTGGCTACTCGGGCATTGGCTACCGCGTAGCAGGTGTTAAGCTGATTCCTATTGCAGAGCACGGCTCTAATTATGTTGAGCCTACGCGTGAGAATATCTTGAGTGGTGATTACCCTCTATCTCGTTTTCTCTATGTGTATGTGAATAAGCATCCGGATAAACCACTTTCTCCGGTTGAGAGAGAGTTCCTTACTTTTGTATTCTCAAAGCAGGGACAAGAGCTTGTAGAAAAAGATGGCTATTTAGCGATACCGTCTGAGTTCGCAGAGCAAGAGCTCGCAAAAGTTGGGTTATAGCTCAAACTCAATATACAGATAGCCTACTTGCGGTAGGCTATTTCCCTCATTTCAAATCTAAACACCAACCGGCACTTTTCCAGCGCTGCTGTTCTTCTTTTAACTCGTAATCGAGTAGTTGGTTTGTATCTAACCAGTCACTATTTTCGCCAGTTAAACTCCAATGGTCATCCATTTTTATGGTTAGCTTTATATTGGGCACTGGTGCTTGGCTGCGTTGTCGATTGAGTAAGATTGCCAGCCTAAGTATTCGTATCATCAGCGTCACTTGTTGCAACGAAAACAGTGCTAATGTTGGCAAGTCTGGCAGCTTGATCGCTTTTCTCTGATATCGAACGATGACCGAGATAAGTCGTTGCTGCTCAGGATTAAAACCGGGCATGGTGGTGTGTTTAATCAGATAGGCTGAATGGCGATGATACCCTTGAAATGCAACGCTTTGGCCTACTTCATGCAGAAGTGCAGACCAACCAAGTAGGTCAAACAACTCAGCGTCTATAGTGCCTTTGAGTTGTGGTTTTGCTTGTAGTAATAGGGTGTGAGCTGTTTCTTTAACTTTTTCGGCGTGTGTTAAGTCAACATGATAGCGAGAGAGTAATGTTTCTGCGGTACGAGACCTTATATCGAGGCTCTTGAACTTATCTTCCATGTCATAAAGCACGCCTTCTCTTAATGCTCCATCAGAGACATACAGCTCATCTATATTTAAGCTATCCATAACAGCGGAAAGAATCGTAACACCGGCAGCAAACACGGGCTTCCGCTCATCGCTTAAACCCAACAGTTTGATGCTCTCTACAGACGAAAACTCGGTTAGATGGTTTTTTAGATAAGTAAGCCGTTGTGGAGTGATGTACTCATCGTCAAAGCCCAAACCCTTGAGTACCTCTTTAATTGATTTCGCGGTGCCAGATGAGCCAAAAGCGATCTCCCAAGAGGTGGATTGGTAATTCTTAATGACTGGTGTTAATAGTTGAATCGCTGCGGTATAAGCGGTGGCAAAATGTTGAGAAGTTAGCTGGTTATCACTGAAGAAACGTTGAGTAAAGCTAACGCACCCCATAGGTAAACTATGTATGACTTCGGGTGTGAAGCCCTGTCCGGTCACTATCTCAGTACTTCCTCCACCAATATCGATAACGAGCTTCGATTTGGAAGCGGTCTGAGTATGTTCAACCCCGTTGTAAATCAATCGTGCTTCCTCTTGCCCTGAAATGATCTCGATGGGAAAAGGAAAAATGAGTTTGGCTTGCTCTATAAAAGTGTTTGAGTTCTTTGCCTTTCGTAGGGTATGAGTAGCAACAACTCTAACATCATCTATCTCAAAATCAGTCAGTCGTTCTGCGAATACTTTTAGACAATCTAGCCCGCGATGAATCGCTTGATCTGATAGCTGGTGGTACTCATCCAGCCCGTCGCCTAAGCGTACTTTCTGTTTATGTCGGCTGACGAGTTGTAGGTGTTTGCCAAACACTTGAGCGACCACCATATGAAAGCTGTTCGAGCCTAGATCGATAGCTGCGATGCATCTTGATTGTTTGTCGTCACTTAGCGGCATGATTTTTTCTCTTGCTTGTACTTCTTACGAGCTTTCTTCTCTATATGTTTAATATAGTGGTAAGTAGCGAGTTGTGATGTGGAATGCGTAAGTTGAGCGTTGGGTGACGGCTTATACCGATTGCTCATCGCATGATCGATCATTCGCGCCTTACGTTTATCGTCAAAATGAAACTCGGTGATATCGATGATGGTTTGCTTGATCTTCGAGTCTAGGATTGGTGTTGCTACTTCAATCCTATGGTCAAAGTTGCGAGTCATCCAATCAGCGGAAGATATATAAACCTTGGGCTTTCCAGCGTTGTGAAAGATCATCACTCTTGGGTGCTCAAGAAAACGATCGACGACACTGATGACCTCAATGTTATCACTTACGTTTGGTATTCCCGGAACCAGTGAGCACATACCTCGAATGATCATTCTAACTTTTACATTGGCTTGACTGGCTAGGTAGAGTTTTTCAATGATTTCGCGATTCACTAAGTTATTAAGCTTTAAAGTTATGCTCGCAGGCTTACCCTCTGAGGCATGCTGAATCTCTTTATCGATCAGTTGATACAGACGCTTTCTAGTATTTTTAGGTGAGACTATCAGCTGTTTGAACTGCGTTTTCTGGTACGGGTTTTCGATGTATTTGAAGACTTGGCGAACTTCATGCGTGAGCTCTGGGTTTGCGGTAAGCAAGGAGAAGTCTGTATAGATACGAGCGGTGATTTCATGAAAATTACCTGTACCGATATGAACATAACTCTCCATAGCCCTGCCGTTCTTACGCCTGATGAGCAGTAATTTTGAGTGGATTTTTAGGCTGGGGATACCATAAACCACCTTCACTCCGGCTTCTTGAAGTCTCTTTGCCCACTGAATGTTGGCTTGCTCGTCAAAACGGGCTTGAAGCTCGACCACCACGGTGACTTTCTTGCCATTGTGGGCCGCATCAATGATCGAGTTGAGTAACTTAGAACCTTCAGCAACACGGTAAACGTTGATCTTGATGACCGTTACTTTGGGATCAAACGAAGCCTGCCTGACCAGTTCGGTATTGTGATCGAAAGTATGGTACGGGTAGTGCAATAAGATATCGCGAGCTTTGATTGCTTCAAAATAGTTACTGTAATGAGCAAACGGCGCACACTTAATCGGTGAGAGAGGCGCGTTAACGAGATCATCTCGATTGAGGGCTGGGAAATCACAGAAGTGCTTAAAGTTTTGATAACGACCGCCAGAGAGTACGCTGTCATAGTCTGATAGCTTGAGCTTGATTCGTAAGAAATTCAGCATCTCTTGTGGCATCTCGGATTCATAGATCAAGCGTATCGGTAGCGCCGTTAAACGTTGCTCAATACCAATCGACATCGATTCTAAAAGACTACAGTTACTGTCTTCTTGCAGGTCATAGTCTGCATCACGTGTCATTTTGATGGCGAAGCAACGCAGCGAATCGTATTCGAAGAAGCCTTTAAGTAAGTCGCCTAGGCAGAAGCGAACTATATTATCTAATAAGATCAGGGTAGTACGTTGTGAGTCTGACGGACTCGGCAGTTTTACAAATCGAGGTAAAGCGTCTGATGGAATTTCTAACAGAGCGTATTGAGATGACCCATTGTGCTCAATATCGATAGCTAAATAACTTTGTTCGTCTTTGAGGATATTGAGCAGTTGGCTATCTTCGTTGAGTAGCAAAGGCGTGAGATGCGGGAGTATTTTCTTCCTAAAGTATTTTTTAAGCCAATCACTCTGCTCGGTGTTAATTTGCTGTTCATTAACCAAAAAAATACGATTACGTGCTAATTCGAGCAACAACTCTTTGTAAAGTGAATGAAAACAAACATCTAGCTCATTCGCCTTGTGTTGCATCTGAGTCAGCAAGGTTTTTGAGGTGTCAGAGTTTGATTTAGGATCTCGCAATAAGATCTTGCGTTTTACGTCGGAAAATCGGACTTTGTAGAACTCATCGAGGTTTTTTGAGTAGATCCCTAGAAAACGAACTCTTTCGATCAAAGGGACAGACTTGTCAGCTGCCTCTTGAAGCACTCTTTCGTTGAACGATAACCAGCTAAGTTCTTTTGCAACATAGTCTTTTTCCATCGTATTGTTGATCCTTGAATGCTGACTATTGGGGTGACTAGTTTAATTTATAACGTTAGCGCTCACAAAAGTAATGATCTTTGGATAATAAAAAGGGTGAACAAACTTGTTATTAGTTTCAGTTGTTTAACGTAGCTTGTAATATAATTGTCATCTAAGATACATATTATGTCAGCAGCTAAAAGAAGGTAGATAAACAGATGGCTTCAGCCCAATTTTCATTGAAAGAGCGCGACAAAAAAAGATGGTTGAAAGATCGTCTCGTCCGTTTTTCGGTGACATGTGGTGGTGTCAGTGTTTTAGCTGCCTTGGTTTTGATCTTTGTCTATCTAGCAATGGTCATTTTACCGGTATTTTCCGATACTGGTTTAGAGACTGATCAAGCGGTTAAAACCGTAGCGGTAGATAAGCCTATCGCACTATCGGTTGATGAGTACGGTCAACACGCCTTTACTGTCGAAAAGTCTGGTTTGGTTCAGTTTTGGGACCTAGACTCGCAAAATACACACTCTTATTTCGAACGAAGTGTATTAGCAGATCCTATTGCCTTCTCTCGAAATACTCCTGCTGAAAATTGGTTTGCTTTTGCCGATAGCGCAAGCAATATCACTTTCTTCTACCCTGAGTATAGTGCGCCTGTACTTCAAAAGGGCGCTGAAGCTGAACCAAAAATCGAGCAAGTTGCTCTGCCTCAACCCTTCTTAGCCGACGAACCAGCGAACGGCGCGTTGATCGATGAGTTCGTATTCTCTAAAAGCGGGCGCGATATTACTGTTGCCGCTCAATTAACTGACCAACGAGTGCTAGTGAAGTGGTACCAAAGCGACTTGGCTGGTGGCTATGTATTAGAGAATAGTCAATGGTTATCGGATAAGCTTGGCGCGCAGCATCAGTTATTGATGACACCTGATGGGCAGACTTTATACCTTCGAGCAAAGTCTGACTTAGTGGTGCTAAAGCTCGCTGAAAAAGGGTTTGATGTCCGTGAGGTGATCGACCTGAGTTTGAATGACGCCAAACACGGTGTGAAAAGTATCGATTTGTTGTCTGGTGCTTATTCGTTGTTGGTTACGCATCAGGATGGACAAGTTTCTCAATGGTTTGATGTACTTAAAGATGAAAAGCGCAGTCTAACCCATATTCGAGATTTCCAGCTCGCTGAAGAAGTACAATTTATCCTGCCAGATACTTACCGAAAAGGTTTCTATAGCTTCTATAAAAACGGCACATTACAGAGCCATTATACGACCAGCGAAAAGTTGTCTCTGTTTGAACGTGCGTTTGATAAGTCACCTCAATTGGCTGCGATGTCGGCTAATGAGCTACATTTGGCAACATTGATTGATGATAAAATCAGTGTGGCGAAAGTCGACAATGAATATCCTCAGATTTCGTTTTCATCGCTGTGGCAAAAAGTCTGGTACGAGAGCTATCCAGAGCCACAGTATGTATGGCAATCAACCTCCGCTAATGATGACTTTGAAGAGAAGTTCAGTTTAGTTCCGATCACCTTTGGTACCATCAAAGCTGCGCTATTTGCCATGATGTTTGCGGTACCTATTGCTGTACTGGGGGCTATTTATACCGCTTACTTTATGTCGCCACGCATGCGACGAGTAGTGAAGCCGTCGATTGAGCTAATGGAAGCTCTGCCTACCGTAATCATTGGTTTCCTCGCGGGTCTATGGTTTGCGCCAATCGTTGAAACTCACTTAACTGCTGTATTCTCTTTGATGGTAATGTTGCCTCTGAGTGCTTTGATTACAGGACTTGTTTGGTTCTGTTTACCTAAAGTTGTGACAAGTCGTTTCTCTAATGGTTGGCATGCACTCATCTTGATACCGGTACTGATTGCAACGGTCGTTATGGTATTCGCCGCGGGAAACAGTATCGAAGCCTTGTTGTTTAACGGTGATATACGCACTTTCCTAGCTGGTTATGGGATTGATTTTGACCAACGTAATGCTCTAGTAGTCGGTTTCGCGATGGGTTTTGCTGTCATCCCGACAATTTTTACGATTGCTGAGGATGCGATTTTCTCTGTGCCGAAGCACTTGTCTGATGGTTCACTCGCGCTTGGTGCTACTGCGTGGCAGACCCTAATTTATGTTGTTTTACTGACAGCCAGCCCCGGTATTTTTTCGGCGGTTATGATGGGATTAGGACGAGCGGTTGGTGAAACCATGATTGTCCTGATGGCGACAGGCAATACGCCAATTCTTGATTGGAATATTTTAGAAGGGATGAGGACACTATCCGCAACCATTGCTGTCGAACTTCCTGAATCGGAAGTGGGTGGGTCGCATTTCCGTTTGCTGTTCTTAGCTGCGTTATTGCTGTTTATTTTTACCTTCGCTGTGAACTCGCTAGCGGAGTGGGTTCGCCAAAGATTGAGAGATAAATATCGTGCTTTGTAGTGTTAATGCGTCACCTCAATCTGAGTCCATGCCTACAAATTTTTGGGGATTAGCGAGCTGCGTACATCGTTACTCGCTGAATCACTCTCAGGTAGCACATGATGAGTAGACTCAAGTCATTACTATCATGGGTTAAATCTGGCTCGCCATGGATCTGGCTAACTGGTGGGGCAGTGAGCATCAGTATGCTTTCGGTTCTTGGGTTGATGCTCTTGATCGGCTGGAAAGGGCTGACCTACTTTTGGCCTGCGCCTTTGTATCAGTGGCAAGTCGATTCTAAAGATCTGTCTCTGGTTGTTGATCTTGATGAAACCGTATCTCAACAAGATGTGTTGATCGGTCAGCTGTATGAACGCAAATACATTCCAATAGAGCAAGTTCCGCAGGCTCACGATCTACTATCACCCCAGAACATCGCTACAGGGTTGATACAACGTTTGAGCATCAAGGTGGCGAATAGAGAACTCTATCCTGCTGATTTCGTTTCGATTCTAGATGTGAACCTATTGGAGCCAACCACGCCTCGAGATTGGGCTGTGATAGAGCGTAGTCGCGGTGGTTACTTTTTTGGTAAGCCGGTTGGCTTTAAAACGGCATCGGGAACTTTTTATACCGA
>AAZW01000074.1 GCA_000169995.1 Vibrionales bacterium SWAT-3
CGCCTTGATTCAATACAGCCTTTACCGCATTCGCTCTTACTGGGTCAACCGCTACCGGCGCGCCCGTTCGCTTTCGAATCAAGCGGGGTTCATCACCCGAATGTTCAGCGGGCGTGCTCTCTTCTAAAACCAGTGGATAACTCGGCGCTTTCGCACCGTAACCACGAGAAACCACACCTGGTTTAAAACCGTTGGCTTGAAGCATTTCAACCAACCAAATCACAACAGGGGTTTTACCATTGCCACCAGCGGTAATGTTACCAACAACGATTACAGGCAGAGGTGGTCGATAGGTTTCTTTCTTTCCAGAGAGATAAGCATTACGACGTTGACCACTGATCACTTTGAAGAGCAGGCTCAATGGCCACAATAGTGGCCAAAGAAGGTATTTTAACGGGTGATTGTTAAACCAAATCTTTTCGATCACAACAAAGACCTAATCTTATCCGCTGAACTGAATTCGATGCAGTTGAGCATAGGCACCATCATGAGCAATTAGCTCTGCGTGTGGGCCTCGCTCTACAATCTGACCATCATCAACAACCAAAATTTCATCAGCTTGTTCAATCGTCGATAGCCTGTGAGCGATCACCAACACAGTTTTATCTTTTTGTAACTCTTCTAGTGCTGATTGAATCGCTCTTTCTGATTCAGTATCCAGCGCAGACGTCGCCTCATCAAGAATCAGAAATGGCGCGTCTCTCAATAGTGCTCGTGCGATCGCAATACGTTGTCTTTGACCGCCAGACAAGCTCGCACCGTTTTCACCCACGACAGTATCAATACCATTTTCCATACCTTCAATAAACTCAGTCGCATGAGCAAGTTTAGCTGCATGTTCGATCTGTTCGCGTGAATACTGTTCTTCTGCTGCGTAAGCGATGTTGTTAGCCACCGTATCGTTAAACAGATGCACATTTTGAGAAACCAGAGCAAAGTGCTCACGCAGATTTCTCAATTCGTAATCACGAATATCGTGACCATCCAGTTCAATAGAGCCAGAGTCTACGTCATAGAAACGAGTAAATAGGTTGGCAATGGTACTCTTACCTGAGCCCGATCGCCCAACAAGCGCAACCGTCTTACCTTTCGGTATATTAAAACTCACATTATCCAATGCAGGCTTCTCGGCACCTTCGTAAGTAAAGGTCACATCTTTTACCGCAACATCACCACTTACCGTTTCAGGTTTCAAGGTACCTGTGTTCTGCTCTGTGTCTAAGTCCATTAAGCCAAACAGTGTCGTACTTGCAGCCATACCACGTTGGAATTCAGAGGTTACGTTAGTTAGTGATTTGAGAGGGCGCATCAGACCAAACATTGCAGAGAACACAACCGTAAACGTACCCGGAGTTAGCTCTGCTTTAATTGAATCGACACTGGCAAGGAAAAGAACAACGACAATAGCAACCGAAGCGATCATCTGAATGATTGGGTTTGCTGCAGCTTGAGCGGTTATCAACTTCATGCTCTGTTGACGCATCTGGTTACTTACTTTATCAAAGCGATGTTTTTCTAAATCCTGACCACCATAAGTAAGCACCACTTTGTGCCCTTTCAGCATTTGTTCTGCTGACGAAGCAACGTGACCCATGCTGGTTTGCATGTTTTTAGAAATCTTTCTGAATCGCTTCGATACTATGCTGATTGCCCAAGCTACCAGTGGAGCAACCGCAAATAGAACCAAAGATAACTGCCAGCTGTTCCAAAACATCAAGGTCAATAAGCCAATGATGCTTGCGCCTTCACGAACAATACTCACCAGCGCTTTACTGGTTGCCGCAGAAACTTGCTCCGAATCGTAGGTAATACGAGACAACAGCGCACCCGTCTGCTCTTTATCAAAGAAAGAGACTGGCATGTGCATAAAGTGACTGAATATTTTACGGCGGATTTCCATCACCACATTGCCAGAAACCCAGCTCAAGCAATAGGTGGATACGAAACCACTGACGCCACGAATGAACATCATGGCAAAAATAATAAGAGGAAGTGTGCGTAGGAAATCAGATTCTGCACTACCAAAGCCTTCATCAAGTAATGGCTTTAGCAAAGAAATCATGTAGGTATCAGATACGGCATTTATGATAAGCGCAATAACCGCAACACCAAGGCCAGCCTTATATAGTCGAATATAAGTCCAAAGTCGTTTAAATGTGACCCAGGTAGTTTCATCTGTTTGTGTTGACATAAAATCGCTTAATTTTCTCACAATAATCTATCTATTCTACTCCCTTACGAAGCATCTGCCTATACCACTGCCGCCCTTGTTCCTCTCTAATCGTATGATAATGCCAACCTTCTTCGCCAGTAGTGATGGTTATTTGTCCACTTTCACCAGTATCAAGCCAGGCACTTCCACTTTGTAGGTAACGTTGAATGACAGACTCACTTGGCATCCCCCATTGATTACCTTTTGCCAACGAAGCAATCGCTAACTTTGGTGAAACAGCTTCTATGAAAGGTGTAATAGATGAAGTGTCACTGCCATGATGAGGCACTAACATGACATCGCTTTGAAGCTGTTCGCCCTCCCGAGCAAGTAACCACTCACTCACGAGTTCAATATCACCCGTAAGCAACATCGAAAAGCCCGATTCTGGTTCAATTATCCGTATGACACAAGAATGTGGGTTATAAGCCCTATTCACTAGTTGTGGCGGCCACAACACCTCGAACTGCACATTCTGCCATTCCCATACCTCACCTAACGTACATGCTTGAACAACTGAGCTCATTTGATGATTCAAACTTTGGCTAGCTCTTATCCATTCAGGCTGATAGTTCTCAAGCAATGCAGGGTAACCACCAGCGTGATCAGAATCGAAATGGCTAATGATCACTCCTTGAATTTCATCTATACCTCTTTGAGATAAAGTAGGAATCAATAGTGACTCGACCATCGACCCTCCCGGCCACGCGTTACCTAAATCGTACACCACCACGTGATTGTTCTTTTCAAAGATGAGAGACAAGCCATGCCCTACGTCCAAGACATCAATAGTTAACCTGTCCTGTTTCACTTTGCCAAATTCCCACCACAACAGAAATACAGAAATGATGACAGCGGCTACCCCATGTTTAAGATATCGACCAATAAAACCGAAGAATAAGATAAGAAAAACGAGCAACACGGTTACGTGATTATCTACCTGAATCCAAAACTGTTCAGAGAAAGGCAAGCTAAACACCAACGGTTCAAGTGACAAATCAACCAGTTTCCATAACTCAGCAGAAAAACGAGCCATTGAGTCACTTCCCCAAAACAAAGACTCAGTGACCAAACTTAGAAACATCGACAAAAACAGCAAAGGTATCGTCACCATTGACACCCAAGGCAATAGCAACAAATTGTAGACGACCGAGATCAAGCTAACGCCTTTGAAAAACAACATCGAAAAGGGAGCAATTAACAAGGTCAGCATGACCTGTATTTTGATGAGCTTTAGCACTCGTTCAATAAAGGTAGAATTTGAAGAAGAAGCATCACTATTGAACGCAATGTAGAGAACCGCACCCAATGTACCAAAAGATAACCAGAAACTACTGGATAACGCAGAAAAAGGCCAAATAACGAGAACGATACACAAGCTGACTAGAACATAGCGAACCACACCGATACTTTGTCCACGCCACAGAAAATAACTCGCCACAACACACATCACTAGCGCTCTTAGGGTCGGCAGGGTGAACCCAGCAAACCAGCTATAGAAATAAGCGAAACCTAAACCAAATAGTGTCGGAAGCCATAACAACCGAGGAGACAACAAACGTGCCAACTTCCCCAGCTGATAGCCAATACCAAAGGCAATACCAATGTGAAGCCCAGAAATCGCCATCAAATGAATCAAGCCACTGCTCTTTAGTAAATCCCAACGTAAAGAAGGAATGAGATCTCGATAACCGAAACTCAAAGCGACTATTAAATCGTTATTTTTTAGCTGGCTAAGATTATCAAGACTGCGCTCGAACCACCGAGCACGTAGATGGTTGCTAGAGTGGATTCTATATTTAGTATTCGTTCGGTAATTCGCATTTGCCGTAACCCCAGTGCTAAACAGGTGCTTTTCCAAATCAAAGCCCGCTTCATTAAGCTTCCCAAAAACAGGCTTGATACTGACCGACAAATGAACGTCATCACCCAAAGTGAGCTTGAAAGGCGTAAACAATCGCAATTTTATCAATTGAGGAAAGATTAATTTTTCACCGTCAATTGATCTAACTACTACTACGCTTTCAAAACCATGGCTATTTTCACTAAAAAGACTAACTACTGAGGCATTTATGGTAGTATTCTGCCCTGATTGAAATAAGCGACTTGTTTGGATTTCAATCGCATTCCCTAGGCATGCAACGAGTGTCAACGCAGTAGCTAGACCTCTTGTACGTCGGAAAACGCTATACTTTATTGATGCGATAAGTAATAACAGCATCAATGGTGCCAAGACCCAATGTGGCATCACAGGCCAGAAGCTGGCAGACACAACTGTCGCAGCAAATGAAATCAAGAACCAAGTGTTAAACAAGAGAGTAGCTTCCTCCTATGCCAAGAAAGTTTATCAAACGATTTATGCCTGACCATGAGCTCATCAAGCGTCAGAAAGCATTAAAAGTTTTTGGCAATGTTTTGTACAACCCCAACTTATGGTGCCTTAATCGTCGCTCCGCGGCCGGCGCGTTCGCTGTTGGGTTATTCATGGCGTTTGTCCCTCTACCAAGCCAAATGATTATGTCTGCAGGCCTAGCCGTCGTATGTGGTGTTAACTTACCGCTGGCTGTCGCTCTCGTTTGGATCAGTAACCCCGTAACCATGCCAGTCTTGTTCTACTTTGCTTATAAAGTAGGTGCATTCGTAATGCATGTTCCGCCGCAAGCCTTTCACTTCGAGCTTTCTTGGGACTTTATCTTGGCGCAAATGAGCACCATCGGACCTCCGTTCCTATTGGGCTGCATGATTTGTGGTGTGATTTCAGCAATGATTGGTTATTTCGGTATTCGTGGCTTATGGCGCTACTCAGTGGTAAGAAGCTGGAAGAAACGACAAGCAAGATAGTGAATCTATACTGACGCGTTCTCCACTTTTAAGAGATAGCTGTGGAAATAAGACGAGTTATAAGCCATTAGATGATAGGCATGTAATGAAAGTCTTAGATAATACAGTTTGAATTCAATAAAAAAGGATCCCACATGGGATCCTTTTTTGTATCTATCGAAACAGGAGATTTGTTATTTGGAGCTCAACACAGAAGCTGGATTTAACTTCGCTGCTCGAGATGCTGGGTACCATGTCGCCAGCAAACTTAAAGCGATTGCAGTACCTGATACTACAACGACATCCATCATATTCAGCTGTGATGGCAAGAAGTCGACAAAGTAGATATCACCAGACAGGAATTGGTGATCGATCAGCTTCTCAAGCCCCTTAATAAGAGTAGTCAGATTGAGTGCAACCAAAACACCTATCGCACTGCCGACTAAGCTACCTAATACGCCTGAGAACACGCCCTGCCAAACAAAGATACGCTTAACTAACCCGTCGGAAGCGCCCATGGTTCTTAAGATTGCGATCTCCGAAGCCCTATCTTTTACTGCCATCATCAAGGTAGAGACAATATTGAAACAGGCAACACCAATCACCAGTACCATGACTAAGTACATAATGGTGCGAACCAATTGAATATCTCGATATAGGAAGCCGAACTTCTGTTGCCAACTGCGCAGGTAAACATACACATCAAGCTGGTTGCCAACCTCACGTACAATCTCGTTCGCGTTCAGTACATCGGTCACTTTCAAAGAGACACCTGTCACAGCCTCCCCCAAGTTCGCATATACCTGAGCATCACCAATCGGAATGAGCGCTAAGCTATGGTCAATTTGTCCATTCAGCGTCAGTAAGCCGGCAACTTTTACTCGTACCCGCTTGGGTGCCTGAACCTTAACCGATCCGTTGACTGTTGGGATCATCAAGGTCATGTAGTCACCCACTTGCGCACCAAGCACATTCGCTACACCAGAGCCTAAGATGATCTGCTGCTGTCCTGCTTTGAAATCGCTCCACACTTGCTTATCAATAAAGCTTGATAGACTCGATACCTGTTGCTCAAGCAGTGGGTCAACACCACGTACTTCAATCGCTTTAAGTTCTTTGCCCTTTTCAGCCAGCGCTGTGATTTTCACATAAGGTGCAGCGGCAACGACTTTGTCATTTTTTTCAGACTGCTCTACCACATGCTCCCAGCGAGTTACGGGTTCATTGACCCCTTCAAACTCACCATGGGGAATCACAGACAGCACGCGAGATTCTAGCTCACGCTCAAAACCATTCATGGCTGACAAACCAATAATGATCACCGCTACACCAACTGCAATACCAATCGTCGAAGACAAGGAGATGAAAGACACCATCTTATCTCGCTGTTTAGCACGGCTGAAGCGGCCACCTATCAATAGAGATAAAGAAGAAAACACTTAGCTCTCCTCTTTTTCTACGTTAACCAACAAGCCATCTTGCATGTGCAGTTGGCGGTCCATTTTGGCTGCGAGTTCGCCATCATGGGTCACGACTAAAAAGGCTGTATCGTATTCTCGGTTTAACTCTCGCATTAAGTCATAAATAGAAAGCGCAGTATTGTGGTCAAGGTTACCCGTCGGCTCATCCGCCAGTACAAGAGCTGGCTTGTTGACTAACGCACGGGCGATCGCCACACGCTGTCTTTCACCACCGGAAAGCTCAGAAGGTCGGTGATCAACTCGATGGCTTAACCCCACCTTATCAAGTAGCAACTGTGCTTCTTGTTTTGCTTTCGCAGGCTTTTCACCACCTATCAACAGCGGCATAGCGACGTTTTCTAGTGCAGAAAAGTCGGATAGTAAGTGATGGAACTGATACACAAAACCAAGATGCTGATTACGAAGCTTAGCCTGCTTGTTCGAGCTCAGTTTAGCTAAGTCTTGACCAAGAAAGCTCACGCTCCCCGCAGAAGCATCATCAAGCGCTCCTAAAATATGCAGTAACGTACTCTTACCTGAACCAGAAGTACCTATGATAGAAACCAGTTCACCTTTTTCGATCTCAAAGCTCACCCCTTTAAGGACCTCAGTATCCAACGAGCCTTCACGGTACGTTTTACGGATATCATTACATTGAAGAAAATTACTCATAACGAAGGGCCTCAGCAGGTTTCACAGAAGATGCACGGTAAGAAGGGAAAACAGTGGCAATCAAGCTAAGTGCAATAGCAAGCACCACCACAACCGCGATTTGAATTGGGTTAATCAAAATAGGTAACTGACCACCAAACGAAAATAGAGCAACACCCATCGCTTCTAAAATCGGGTTAAGGTTCATTGCCAGAACAACGCCTAATGCGCCGCCGGATAGTGCGCCAATCACGCCACTACTTGCACCTTGAACCATAAAGATGCCCATCACTTGACCATCGCTCATGCCTTGAGTTTTAAGTATCGCGACCTCAGATTGCTTCTCCATCACCACCATAATCAGCGCAGAGATAATATTAAATGCGGCAACCCCGATGATCAGCCCAAGCATGAGACCCATCATGTTTTTCTCCATACGAACCGCTTGGAACAGCTCGCCACGTTGGTCACGCCAATCGCTCCACAACCATCCATCTGGTAAGGGTTGACTCGATAGCTCCGCGACTTCAAATGGGTCTTCAAAAAACAGTCGCCAACCTGAAATAGTGTCCGACTTGTAGCGCATCAAACGCCCTGCATCTTGGATATCCGTCACCATAAGTTGAGCATCAATGTCCGAGCCCGTATTAAAGATACCGGCTACGGTGAAATTACGTTGGCTAGGAATACGGCCAAGTGGTGTGTATTGGCTTGCGCTAGTCACCATTAGACGAACCTTGTCGCCCATCGATACCTTTAGGTTTCTCGCCAGTGTATGACCAAGGAACAGCTGATATTGCCCAGCTTTTAGTGAAGACAGTCTACCCGCAATGAGGTGGTCTTGAAGTGGATCATCAGAATTGGGTTGGATGCCAATTAAAAGGCCAGCAGACAGCTGAGCTGGGCTCTGAATCACCGCCTCACTGCGAACAATCGGTTCAACATGACCATTAAGCGAAATTTGCTTAGCAAAACCCGGAGCCTGTTCAGAGAGTAGCGTCTTACCACCTTGCTCATAAACCACCGCCTGAGGAAGAACGCCGAGAATTCGGTCTTTTAATTGCGCTTCGAATCCATTCATTACCGACAAAACAGTAATCAAAGACAGCACACCAATGGTGATACCCGCTGTCGACATATAAGAAACAAAACGGCTAAAGCGATCACCTGAACGGCCTTTCAAATAACGCAGGCCAACAAACATTGAAATAGGATGAAACATACTTTGAACCATCAAAAAGGGATGCGGGTTAATGTAACGGGTATTGCTGTTACTGTGTAGGGGTTAATTGAAAATATAGAGTGAATTAACTCAATTAGTTAGGCCTGAAAAACAGAACCCTGTCAAAACGCCAAATTTCAAACAACTATTTGATACTTTCAATTAACTGACCTTGATTACTGCCGCCACATAGCGATAATCAATAGATTACTTCAAGGAACTAACGCATGACAGAACAAGAGTTTTTCACTGTTCACCACAGTCTTACCGCTAATATAGAACCGATGGAAAGTAACTTCACTTTACCCTCTCAAATTCAGTTCGAATCCGAGATCCCTGCCCCTTTTGTTGTGGCGAGTGAATTTAGCCAGTTGGACCTTTTAGCCGACAGTGCTCGCGCTGAACTGAAAAACAGCGACTTGAAGAATGTCACCAGTTTATTGGATGCACAGAACTCTAAATTAAACCTGCTGTTGAGCTTTATGTTATCGCAGCAAGATGATGAGAAGTTTCGAACTCACACTTACTCCTTCGGTGCGAGCCAATTTTCCTGCTTTTCGAAGACAGACATCGAACCAGGTCGCTTGGTAAAGGCGAAGCTGTTCTTGGAACACCCTGCCGCAGCGATTTACTGCTATGCGGAAGTGTTTGCAAGCCAACCTAAAGATTCAGGTTTCGAAATCAACTTCAAATACGCTCATCTTCGCGATACCGACCAAGACCTGCTGATCAAAGCGGCACTTCATCAACAACAGAAACTTTTGCGTCAACGCTCTCTAGATCGAGATAACAAGTAAATTAACATGACCAAACAATCTATTTTTACCCTACCTACCCTCAAAGGAGCCGGTGACAAAAAGCACATTGGTAACCTTGTGGGTTCGTCTCTCGCTCTTGCTATTGCTAAACTCGCAGAGCAACACAACAGTCATACTGTACTTGCTGTGCCAGATCCACAAATCGCACTCAAGCTGCAATCTGAAATTGAACAGTTTACGGCGAGCGAAGTAGCGCTATTCCCAGACTGGGAAACCCTGCCTTACGACAGTTTCTCACCACACCAAGAGATCATATCAGATCGTATCGCGCGCCTTTATGCCTTGCCGACCTTGAAAGACGGCATCACGATCGTGCCGATCAGCACCCTACTTCAGCGCCAATCACCGCGTGACTTCTTGCTACAGCACACTCTAATGGTGAAAACTGGTGATCTTTACTCACTAGAGAAACTGCGCCTGCAGCTTGAAAAATCTGGCTATCGTTACGTTGATCAAGTATTTGGCCCAGGTGAGTACGCGAGCCGTGGCTCTATTCTTGACCTGTTCCCGATGGGCAGTAAAGACCCTTATCGTATCGACTTCTTTGATGACGAGATCGACACCATCCGAACTTTCGATCCAGAGAACCAACGTTCTATCGAAGACATCTCTGAAATTCGACTATTACCCGCGCACGAGTTCCCAACTTCGGAAACAGCGATTGAAGATTTCCGTATTCGTTGGCGTCAACAATTCGATGCACGACGTGAACCAGAATCGGTTTACATGCAGGTATCAAAAGGGACTTGGCCTGCTGGTATTGAGTATTGGCAACCTCTGTTCTTCGATCATACAGAAACACTGTTTGACTATGTTGCCGATGAAGCGCAACTATTGGTTCTTGGTGACGTAGAAACCGCTGTTGATTCATTCCTTGCTGATGTAGCTCACCGATACGAGCAACGTGGCGTTGATCCGTTGCGACCACTCCTAACACCTGAACAACTTTGGTTGAAAAAAGACGAACTCTTCGCTCACTTCAAACAGAAGCCACAGGTCAACCTGAGTCTAGATTCGATTGAAGAGAAAGCAGGCCGCACTAATTTGCCTGTCGTATCATTACCTGACCTCAGTGTTCAACACCAAAACAAAGAGCCTTTAGCGAACCTAAGAAAATTCACTGAAGCCTTCGATGGCAAGGTTGTTTTTTCGGTTGAGTCAGAAGGTCGTCGTGAAGCATTGAGCGAACTACTTCGCGGTATCAAAGTACGACCAAACGAAGTTGAAAACCTCGATGTAGCCGTTAAGGCTAAAGACAAGTTCAGTCTGATCCTAGGTTCTGCTGAACACGGTTTTGTTCACGAAGAGAAAAACATCGCGCTTATCTGCGAAAGCGACTTACTTGGCGATCGAGTCGTTCAACGCCGTAAGAAAGATAAGAAAAGCGTTAATAGCGACACGGTTATCCGCCACCTGGCGGAGCTAAAACCAGGTCAACCAGTTGTGCACATTGACCACGGTATTGGTCGTTACATCGGCCTGCAAACCCTCGAAGCCGGCGGCATGAAAACCGAATACGTGACGCTTGAGTACCAAAACGATGCCAAGTTATACGTGCCAGTAGCTTCTTTGAATCTCATCGGACGCTACTCTGGTGGCGCCGAAGAATCCGCCCCCCTACACAAACTAGGTGGTGAGGCGTGGCAAAAAGCGCGTAAGCGTGCCGCTGAAAAAGTACGTGACGTTGCTGCAGAGCTGCTGGATGTTTACGCCAAGCGCGAACTTAAACCTGGCTATAAATTTGTTTTAGATCGCGGGCAATACGCAACCTTCAAATCTGGCTTCCCATTTGAAGAAACTGATGACCAAGCGATGGCAATCAATGCAGTGATGTCTGACATGTGCCAAGCAAAAGCCATGGACCGCTTAGTGTGTGGTGATGTTGGTTTTGGTAAAACAGAAGTCGCAATGCGCGCGGCATTCGTTTGTACGGATAACAGCAAACAAGTGGCGGTTCTGGTTCCGACAACCCTACTTGCTCAGCAACATTTCGAAAACTTCCGAGACCGTTTCGCAAATTTACCAATTCGTGTTGAAGTACTTTCTCGATTCAAGTCCGCGAAAGAGCAAAAAGCGATCATGCAAGATGTCGCGGACGGTAAGGTGGATATCCTAGTCGGTACTCACAAACTGCTCTCTAGTGACATCAAATTCAAAGACCTTGGCTTACTGATCGTCGATGAAGAGCACCGCTTTGGTGTCCGCCAGAAAGAGAAAGTAAAAGCGATGCGTGCCGATGTCGACATCCTAACGCTCACTGCAACGCCAATCCCAAGAACGCTCAACATGGCGATGAGTGGGATGCGTGACCTATCGATCATTGCAACGCCACCAGCACGACGCTTGGCTATCAAAACCTTTGTTCGTCAAAGTGACGATGCCGTAGTGAGAGAAGCAGTACTTCGTGAAATCATGCGTGGTGGTCAGGTTTACTTCCTGCACAATCAAGTCGATACGATTGAGAAAACCGCAGAATCATTGCAAAAGCTGATTCCAGAAGCGCGTGTAACCGTCGCTCACGGTCAAATGCGAGAGCGCGAACTAGAACGCATCATGAACGACTTCTACCACCAACGCTTTAACTTATTGGTGTGTACAACCATCATCGAAACCGGTATCGATGTTCCGACAGCCAATACCATCTTGATGGACCGAGCCGACAACCTTGGTCTAGCGCAGCTTCACCAGTTACGTGGTCGTGTGGGTCGTTCTCACCACCAAGCTTATGCTTACCTGCTAACACCACATCCGAAGGCGATGACCAAAGACGCAATTAAACGCTTAGACGCGATTGCCTCCCTGGAAGACTTGGGCGCAGGCTTCACTCTCGCAACACACGATTTAGAGATTCGTGGTGCCGGTGAGCTGTTGGGTGATGAACAGAGTGGTCAGATCCAATCCGTCGGCTTCACTCTATACATGGAAATGCTAGAGCAAGCGGTTGAAGCCTTAAAAGAAGGTCGAGAGCCGTCACTTGATGACCTGTTACGTGAGCAAACTGAGATTGAGATGCGCATCCCAGCACTATTACCAGATGACTACATTCCAGACATCAACACGCGCTTATCAACATACAAACGTATTGCGAGCGTGAGTGACACGGATGAACTTGCAGAGCTAAAAGTCGAGCTTATCGACCGCTTCGGTATTCTTCCTGATGCAACCAAGAACTTATTATCGGTTTCCGAGCTTAAGTTAGCGGCTGCATCTATCAAAGCGAAGAAAATTGAAGCGCACGATAAAGGCGGATTTATCGAATTCTACCCGGATGCTGACATAAACCCGAACTACCTTGTTAAACTTTTGCAATCTCAACCGCAAAAGTTTTCAATGGAAGGACCAACTAAGTTCAAGTTTACGATACCATTGGTCGACAGACGGAAACGAATTCAATTTGTTAGTGATTTATTGGGCGAATTCAGACAGAACTTGCTGCCTTCAGCTTAAAGCCCAACCCACTTGCACATATAATTTATCCAGCCGGTAGTGCGGCTGGAAAACGGAGTAAAAATGAAAAGACTGATCCCACTGCTACTATTGTTCGTCTCACTGCCAAGTTTGGCGCAGAGACAATTTGATATAGAAGTGATCATTTTCAAACGCGCAGTTGATGCAGAGAAGGTGAACGAGTCTTGGCCTAACACCCAGCCAAAGATTTCACTTGAGCGCGTTGGCTCATTTCAAGATACCCAATACCGAGCAAGCAAAGGTGTGAAAATGCTTCCTTACTCGGAATACAAATTAACACCTCAGAAAGATAAGCTACGTAAACATGCAGGCTTTGAAGTTCTGATGCACACGGCTTGGCGTCAAGGCGATCAAGGCAAGAGCTCAGCACCTGTTTTCCACATTCAAGCAGGTAAAGACTTCTCTAAACAGTTCAATGCTGACGGCTCTGAAAAAGGCGCGGTTACCGCAAGTGCTGATGGCTTCCAAGAAGAGACCATCGACAAACCGCTTTATGAACTAGACGGCAAGCTACAAATCTATGTTCAGCACTACCTATACGCTGAAACCACTCTAGATTTAAAAGCGCCAAGCGTTCGTGAAGTCACGCTGCAAGAACAGCAAATTGAACTCGATTCTCCAGTAAGCGGTGCAGAAAGCAATGTTCAGGTGGGCAACCTAACCGAGATTTCACCGACCGTTGAAGTAGAAGAGTTCCTTAAGAGCTACCGTATGGACCAAAAACGTCGTATGCGTAGTACAGAAACTCACTACCTTGACCACCCGCTTCTTGGCATGGTGATTCAAGTCCGTCGTGTTGCTCAATAAGCGGTTCTAGTGATATAGCGACTAAGCTGGTTACTCTACTCGCGATCTCGCTATACTCATATTAATCACTCAAAACGCCCTCCATTGTGAGGGCGTTTTATTAAGTGCTGGCTACTTTCAGCAGGTACTTACAAATTTAATTGGTACGCCCTATGAGCCCCGACTTCCAGATCAATACTCAAAACCTTAGCCTAAGAATTATTGAGCCTTCTGACGCACAAGAGTTTTCTCAACTGATCAAGTCTTCCCCTAGCTTACTGCCTTGGGTCGATTGGTGTCACGATCAGTTCTCTATCGTAGAGGCAGAGAAATTCATTCTGGCAACTCGCCTAAACTGGGTGAAAGCCGATGCGTTTGGCTTTGGTATTTTTGAGCGAAAAAGCGATAAGCTGGTCGGCATGGTGGCCATCAATGAGCTTTACCACACCTTTAACATGGCGAGTTTAGGGTATTGGGTTGGCGACCAATTTCAGAGAAAAGGCATTGCAAAAGAAGCGATGTTGGCTCTGTTTGAGTTTTGCTTTGCTCAGCTCAAGCTAACGCGTTTAGAGATTGTTTGTGATACCGAAAACCTACCGAGCCAAAAGCTCATAGAGAAGTGCGGCGCAGAGCGAGAAACCATTGCCAAGAATCGCTTTATCTTCAACGGCAAGCCAAAAGATGGGGTCGTTTACTCGGTACTGCCACCGGTGGCTTAGCAATCATCAACAAGGCAGCCACTTAACTGACACGATCAAAAAAGAGCTCCGAAGAGCTCTTTTTATTATCTGCGTCATACTCTTTGAAGAGCTTAACTAAATCTTGAACAACCTAGCTAATTAGTGAAGCTTTAGGTTTGGACGAAGAACACGGTTGATACGGCCAACCAACATCATTAGAGATGTCTTGATGATTCCGTGAAGCGCCATCTGGTGCATGCGGTACAAAGAGATGTAAACCACGCGAGCAATACGACCTTCAACCATCATCGAACCTTTAGTCAGGTTACCCATCAAGCTACCTACCGTAGAGAAACGGCTTAGTGATACTAGTGAGCCTTTATCTTTGTAGATGTAATCTTTCAGGTCACGACCGTTCAGCTTAGCAATGATGTTGCTGAATGCGCAGCTTGCCATTTGGTGAGCCGCTTGAGCACGAGGTGGAACAAAAGAACCATCCGCTTGTGTACATTGCGCCAAGTCACCGATAGCAAAGATGTTGTCATCAAGTGTCGTTTGCAGCGTGTTTTTCACAACCAGTTGGTTGATACGGTTAGTTTCAATACCACCAATATCTTTCATGAAATCCGGCGCTTTAATACCTGCTGCCCATACCATGATTTGAGCTGGGATTTTGTCGCCATCTTTCGTTGTTAGGCCATCAGCATCGGCTTGCGTTACCATAGTATTGGTACGAACGTTCACACCAAGCTTAGTTAGCTCAGAGTGCGCTGCGCTTGAAATACGAGGAGGAAGAGCAGGAAGAATACGCTCGCCCGCTTCCACTAGGTTTACGTTTAGCTTGCTTGAATCTAGGTCACCAAAACCGTATGTACGAAGCTCTTTCACAGCGTTGTGAAGCTCAGCAGACAGTTCAACACCAGTAGCACCCGCACCAACAATCGCGATGTCTACCGTACCTTGACCATTCTTAGCGTGCAGCTTTAAGAACTGGTTGTTCATTTCAGTACGGAAACGGTGAGCTTGTTCTGGGCTATCAAGGAAAATACAGTTATCACGAACGCCTGGAGTGTTGAAATCATTAGACGTTGACCCTAGTGCCATAACCAGAATATCGTATTCAAGCTCGCGGCTTGGCATTAACAGCTCACCGTGCTCATCTTTCAGTTCGCTAAGTGCAATCACTTTACGCTCACGATCGATGTCGTTCAGGCTGCCCATTTGGAAATCGAAGTAATGGTTTTTTGCGTGTGCGCGGTAGCTCAATGCATCAACGCCTTCATCTAGAGAACCAGTTGCTACTTCATGAAGCAATGGCTTCCATAGGTGGCTTGCTTTACGGTCTACCAGAGTGATCTGGGCACGCTTTTTACGACCTAAAGTGCGGCCTAGCTTAGTTGCTAATTCTAAACCACCAGCACCGCCGCCTACTACGATAATTTTTGTCACAATGACAATCCTCTACAAAATGAATAAATAGGGTTCGGCTCGATTACTCCAACCGATAAATTCTATGTATCTACTCGGCCTTTAAATAAGGCTGTGACATATTGGATAACCGCGAAAAAGAAGAACGACAGCTCACCGAGTAGTTAGAGGGGCTACAAGCAACAAACATCCGTTTATCGCCTTACTCACATGGATAAAAAAGGTGACAACCTTAGAGGTAGTACACAAATAATGGGCAAGTTTTATCACTCGCTCTCAATTTTTTTTGATATTTATCAAAATATTTTGCTTTGGAACATTATATATAGCAAAAAGATGACCGCAACTAAAATCCTTACCCACAATGAGGATTCGAAGCTAAATAGTTAACGTTTGCGCAAACTTGTCAACATAGCCGCTACGACAGCATCATCAATAATAACCTTTGCTTTCCAGATACAAAAAAGCAGCACTCAATGAGTACTGCTTTTATAAAAATAGTGGGATGATTAAGCGTTTTTAAAGTCTTTCATCGCTTGGAGATGTTGAGAGATTTTTTTGAACTTGTGACTCTCTTTCTCATCCCAAATCACATCGTAGTAATCTTCGAGTGCAGCAGCGGTTTTGCTATTGTCGTGAATTTCATCTTCGCGAGAAAGCACCACAAGACAACGACCTTTGTTTTTCATGCGGTACTGTTCAACACACTTAGTCGCAATATCTTCGTACTCTTCAGGACGATCAATACGGCCTACCATGTTGTTCTCAGGTTGAAGATTTGGATTGAAAATAACCTGTTTGATACCACACAAGAAGCCAATACGCTCAGACCAAAAACCACCTAAACCAACACCACAGATAATTGGATGTGGGTCGTCTGATTGCTCTATCACTTTGTGCACCTCTTTTAGCAGGTGCTGCATGTCGTGCTTTGGATGCAAAGTACTGTAGTTGATGAAACGAACGTCATCATCAATGAATTGCAACTGCAGTATTTTTTCGTGATTGCCCGGGCTTGTTGAGTCGAAGCCGTGAAGATAGATAATCATTGTACCTCCCCCATTGAATATTGGTACGTTTTGATCAATCTAACACGAAAAACAAGGTTTTAAAGGGAAGACCATCGAAATTATATTTTTCACTTCCTAAACGTGATCCTAGCTACAGAAAGTGTGACTCAGAGCCTCTGCTTCACGCAGATAACTTTCATCTCCCCACAGTTGATGAGCGAGCAAATACCACAACATTGCCATCATTCGACTTCGTGGTAACCACGCTTCTACACCATCTAGCCAAGGCTGAACATCGTGAATACCGCGCAGCTGACAATACTTTTCAACCGTTTCTTGCACCGGGGCATCTGCGACTGAAATGGTTAAGGTTAGATCTAATCTAGGGTCAGCAATTGCCGCGTATTCCCAATCAATGATTTTAATCCCACCGCTGTTCTTCACTAGGTTGTAACCGCCCAGATCAAAGTGACATAAGGAAAGCTCAACATTAGGGATACTTGGCGTTGTGCGCCACTCTTTGTAAATAGTGCTGTAGGCTTCGGTCTTATGAACCTCATCAAGCTGAAGCCAATAATGGTCTACCCGCGCTGTAAAGCTAAACGGCTTAAGTGGTAATCGTGCGGTGTTCACCAAATGCACAGAGATAAGCGTTTTCAATAGGTCATCAATATCTAAACCTTCATAGAGCGTATCCCCGGCAACCCATTCAACCAATAAGCCCTGCTCATTCACCACTACCGGGCTTGGTCCAATACCGAGACGCTCAATGGCAGACAACACTTGGTACTCTTCATGACGAGAAATAAAGAAGGCGTTGGTAATCGGTGTAATCGGACGCCACACGTATTCAGCGCCATCAGCAGAAACCAGCTTCCAACACCGGTTAGTCAGACCACCGGTAAGCGTCTGTGCCTTCACTGGTGGCTGTGAAAAATAACCATCAAGCGAGCTCAAACTGATATCAAGAAGCTTAGCCTCAGACCAAGAAAAAATTGCCATTGCTCGTTCCCTATAAACGTCTTCGTTTCCCTACAAAAAAGACACTGACCAAAAGCCAGTGTCTTCAAATATCAGCACATCATGTACTGAATTGGCGTGTGACCAAGCTATTCACTTTCAATAGTAAGTGTCATAGTTGGCAGTTAAGCGAAATTAAAGACCTAGTAGGCTCTTAGATTGCTGCTTACGGATTTCAGTCTCGTCAGCCCACTCGATCAAGCCAGACTCAAGGTCCATCAGACGCATGGTCATTTTGTAGTACACGTCTTCGTCGCTACCCGCTTTCTTAACGATGCTTGATAGGTTGCCGTACAACATGTACTGAGCACCAACCATCTTACCGAACTGAATCGCAGAGCTTTGGTTCACTAGCTCATCGTTGTTTTGGAAGTTTAGTTGGTCACGAACAGACTCTACACGGTCCATATCAACGAAACGGAACTTACCAGAGTTCAGCATTTTGGTACTGATTGTGTCAGTGATTGACTCAGTATCGATGTGCTCACTTGTTTTGTTCTTGATTCGCTCTACGAACACGATTGGACGCTGATCACGAGTAATGTAAGACACTGAACCAGAAGCCATCATGCTATCAACCATCTCACCAGCAATAGTTTGAAGGTCAGTTGAACCGAAATCGATTGTCGTGGTTTCTACTGCTTGTGCATCACCGTAGCTTACCTTGTTCGAACAACCGCCTAAAATAACCGCTAAGCCTAGTAGCGCAATGACACTCTTTTTCATGATGTTTCCTCAACTTATCATTGAGTGGGGTTACCCACACTCTTAAATTTTATCTGTGCGAATCAATTCGCTTTTCAGCGCTAGTCGATATTAACCGCGCCAGTTCTAACTGAATCTGTTACTACTGCTCTCGGAACTGAACTCGGAACTGAGTCGCTTTCGGGTTTACCGATACTTCCGACACGAAATGCTTTCAAGCCACGTACATCGCTTGCTTCCAAGGTCCTTGTTTCAAGTTGACCTCAAGTCAGCATCGTCGTACATAGAACGATAAAGATGTGATGGTCACCTTTATAGTACTGTTTAAGCGGACAATACCTCGAGTGTGACCATCAATCTGATCGGTACGGATATCTTCAACTTGTAAACGGCTGCCCAATACATTGTCGCCAAAGAACACGTTCTGAGTCAGACTATCAACCCTTACGCCAGCTGTATTATCAGCACAACCAGCCAGAGCCATAACCGCTGCTAAGCTCACTAACCACTTTTTCATTACAGCCTCCCTAGCTGTTTATGCCACATTGTTGCGTTGTTTCCTTGTCGAGAGATCCATACCAAAGTGGTCTGCCCTTCTCGAATATCAAAATCGTAGGTTTTAGCACCCGCTTCCAAAGTATATTGACCGCTGTTTGCTACAAACGTACTGCTCTTAATCTCAGCTGGTAATGATTGCCAACTGCGAGTGTCTGGTTGCTCTGTCAGCGTGTTCCACACATTGAACAAAATGTTTCCAACATCATCACCCTTTGTTGCCTCTTTACGAATGCGGTCTTTTGCGACCACACGTAGCGCTTGGCGAATAACAATGCTCGTCATACGCTCAGACAGATCGTTCTGAGCCATGGCGTTGACGTCAGTGATCAAATGCTCTTGTAGCGGCTGCCCACTGATTCGCAACGGAGAAAAACGCTCTACGTTCTGACTTGGGTAATATGGCAGCGCAAGAGAGTATATTGCTCCCTGATCTCGACTGTCATAAACAGGTAAATCTAATCGCCAACTGTCCATTGCTTGAACAGCACTCTGCTCTTGAAGAACAATCACTCGCCCTTGACCGCTACTTAGCTTAGACGACTGCTTGTAACGCTTCTCCAGTGTGGCTAAGTCTTGTCGCATACCTAAGCGTGCGGCCGTTGCCATGGTTCTGTCGATAATCTCTTGGTTATCGGGCATCACCGCCAATGCGCGTCGATAATCGACATAAGCACTGTTGAGGTCGTTTGAAGCTTCGTAAAGCAGACCCGATAAAAACATCAGATAAGCATTTTGTACTGACTGCAACTTTTTACCCGCATCTGGGTAATTCGCGAGAATACTGCCAACATTGGCAGATAGCCCCTGCTTCTTCGCATCGTTGGCGGCTCTTTCTAGCTCGGCCTCACGCTGCTTTTTCGCTTGCTCTTGAACTTGATTGGCGCGACGCATTTCAATCACCGCACCTTCTAAATCGTTTTTCTTTAAATAGTTTAAGCCGAGATAAAGGTGAAGAAAGCCTAACTCGTAATCCGGCGGCACATACTCGGTAATGTTGTCATTCACTGCCAATGCACCCACACTGGTTGCACTGTCTGAGATAGAGATGACGGCTTTTCTCTGCTGCTCGGTAACAGCCTGATCCGCCGCTTCAAACGAAGACTTACTCTCTGGGTACTTTTGATCCAACAGATTGATTCTGCCTCTCTCAAAATTATCGAGAATATCGCCTGCTGCGTAATCTGGTAACTCTTGTTGAGCCTCTGAATAATCTCCAGATTTAACAGCTTGGTAGATACTTTTATTTTGTGCGCTGTAATGACTGAACAGGTTACCTGCAGACATACTCGCGCATCCCGCGGTCAGCGCCGATAGTAGGGCAATGGAAGCGAATCTAAACTGTTGCTTCACTTATCGTCTCCGTGCATGTTTAAAATGCCAACTTTATTATGGTCTGCTGACCTTTCGTGGTTAAGTCAGCTCGAAAGCTCAACAGACTCTAGTCTCATTTATCAAAACGAAACGTGCTGTAAAAAGGATCTCAAGCAAGTAAATGCTTGCTTCATCGGGCTCTGGCTAAGCAAAGCCGATATTCAGACAACAGATAACAATTAAAGTTGGCATACAAACAACAAATTTTCCAACTTGTTGTTTGTGTTAATTAACTCATTAACTTTCTAGTTCGTTCATTGACTATTTTGTTAATTCGTTAACTTATTTGATTAGCTCATCAGTAAAGGGCCAAGCGGACGGCCACCAACTAAGTGCATGTGGATGTGGTAAACCTCTTGGCCACCATGAGAGTTACAGTTCACGATAAGACGGTAACCATCCTCTGCGATACCCTCTTCTTTTGCTAGCTTACGAGCAACTGTAAACATGCGCCCCATCATTGCTTCGTCTTCCACTTCAACATCGTTGGTCGTTGGAATAAGCTTATTAGGGATAATTAGGATGTGGCTAGGCGCACGTGGGTTGATGTCACGAAACGCTGTCACTAAATCGTCTTGGTATAGCAGGTCTGCTGGAATTTCTTTGTTAATAATCTTACTAAAGATGGTTTCTTCAGCCATGTTTTTCTCCGATAAAACATTTACTTTTTAGTGCTTTGAGTATGCGCTATGCCGCTACAAACCACAATAAACCTTCTTTAAAGCTTAATAAAAAACACCGTTCAAATCAAAGAAAACTAGCCTAAGATCTAAAGAATGGCATGTTGATTATAACTGAGGGTTATTTTTGCTGTGTGCGTCATAAA